>JAEUUP010000103.1 GCA_016787525.1 Saprospiraceae bacterium
CGGTAACAAGCACTGGTACTGGCACAAGCACAACTATCAGTGGTCTTGCCGCTGGAACTTATACTTATACCGTCACCAATGATGCGGGCTGTACTTCGGTCGCTTCTGGTAATGTCGTCATAAATGCAGTACCCAATGCGCCAACTGCTCCAACTGTCGGAACAATTACTCAACCAACTTGTGCTGTCGCAACAGGTAGCGTCGTTCTGAGTGGCTTACCGGCAACAGGTACTTGGACTTTGACCCGCAATCCTGGGGCGGTAACAAGTACGGGTACCGGCACAAGTACAACTATCAGCGGGCTTGCTGCTGGAACTTATACTTATACCGTCACCAATGATGCGGGCTGTACGTCGGTAGCCTCTGGAAATGTCGTTATCAACACGCAGCCCGCCACACCAACGGCTCCCTCAGTAGGAACGATTACTCAACCCACTTGTGCTGTCGCAACAGGTAGCGTCGTGTTGAGTGGTTTACCTGCAACAGGTACTTGGACTTTGACAAGAAGTCCTGGTGGAGTCACTACGACTGGTACTGGCACAAGCACAACTATCAGTGGTCTTGCCGCTGGAACTTATACTTATACCGTCACCAATGATGCAGGCTGTACTTCAGTAGCGTCTGGAAATGTCGTCATCAATGCAGTACCCAATGCGCCAACTGCTCCAACTGTCGGAACAATTACTCAACCAACTTGTGCTGTCGCAACAGGCAGCGTTGTTCTGAGTGGTTTACCTGCAACGGGTACTTGGACGTTAACTCGTAATCCTGGGGCGGTAACAAGTACGGGTACTGGCACAAGCACAACTATCAGTGGTCTTGCCGCTGGAACTTATACTTATACCGTCACCAATGATGCAGGCTGTACTTCGGTCGCGTCTGGTAATGTCGTCATCAATGCAGCACCCAATGCGCCAACTGCTCCAACTGTCGGAACAATTACTCAACCAACTTGTGCCGTTGCAACAGGTAGCGTTGTTCTGAGTGGTTTACCTGCAACGGGCACTTGGACTTTGACCCGTAATCCTGGGGCGGTAACAAGCACTGGTACTGGCACAAGCACAACTATCAGTGGTCTTGCCGCTGGAACTTATACTTATACCGTCACCAATGATGCAGGCTGTAATTCAGTCGCGTCTGGTAATGTTGTCATCAACACGCAGCCTGCCACACCAACGGCCCCCTCAGTAGGAACAATTACTCAACCAACTTGTGCTGTCGCAACAGGTAGCGTCATTCTGAGTGGTTTACCTGCAACGGGGAATTGGACGTTAACTCGTAATCCTGGGGCGGTAACAAGCACTGGCACTGGCACCAGTACAACAATTAGTGGTCTTGCCGCTGGAACTTATACTTATACCGTCACCAATGATGCAGGCTGTACTTCAATCGCTTCTGGAAATGTCGTCATCAACACGCAACCTGCCACACCAGCGGCCCCCTCAGTAGGAACTATTACTCAACCAACTTGTGCGACACCAACTGGTAGCGTTGTACTCAGCGGTTTACCTGCAACGGGCACTTGGACTTTGACTCGCAACCCAGGGGCTGTGATAAGTACAGGAACTGGTACAAGTACCACAATCAACGGACTTGCAGCTGGAACTTATACTTACACAGTGACCAACGCTGCAGGTTGTAACTCTGTAGCCAGTGGTAATGTCGTCATCAACACAGTACCGGGTGCGCCAGCAGCACCAACTGTAGGCACAATCACACAACCAACTTGTGCAACTCCAACAGGTAGCGTTGTACTCAGTGGTTTACCTGCAACAGGAACTTGGACTTTGACTCGTAACCCAGGGACTGTGACAAGTACGGGAACTGGTACAAGTACCACAATCAGCGGACTTACAGCTGGAACTTATACTTACACAGTGACCAACGCTGCAGGTTGTACTTCTGTCGCTTCAAGCAATATTACATTTACAGCAGCAACAGGATGTTGTTCAACAACACCACCAACTGTGACTTTGACTTCACCAACGAACGGTAGTGTAGGTGTGACAAATATAACTTTAGCTGCAACAGCTTCAGATATGGTTGGCACAATCAGTCAAGTGAATTTTTATTGGGTAACGGGTGTAACCAAAACAGGGGCAACTTCACGCATATTATTGAATAGTGATAATTCTGCACCTTATTCATTTAATTGGACAAATGTGGTTGGTGGCAATTACAATATTCAAGCAGAAGCTATTAATAACTGTGGTGTTAGCGGATTCAGTAGTATTGCTAATATCAATGTTTTAGAGACTATGACTGTATTGATTACATCGCCTTCAAATGGTCAGGTATTTGTGCCAGGGTCTAACTTAACGCTTGCGGCATCTGTTGTTTCTTTTACAACTAGAACGATAACTAAAGTTGAATTTTACGCAGGCAACACAAAACTTGGTGAAGACCTCACAGCACCTTATACTTTCCTTTGGACGAATGTACAACAGGGTAACTATGCTTTAGTAGCTAAGGCAATTGACAATACAGGTGCTGTTTGGAGTTCGCCTTTTTATTATATATCAGGTATAAATGCCCGAACAGAGCTAAATGCCAACCGCAGTAGCGATACAGAATTCTTGTTTAATGTATCTCCCAATCCTGCACATAACGAGATTGTGCTGAATACAAACATTGCCAAGGAAGGTAACTACACAGTGTCAATCACAGATGCTGTAGGGAAAGTTATTTTATCTCAGAAATCAAACTACAGAAAAGGGGCGAACAGTGAAACTATAAATATCGCTACTTTCCCTAATGGTCTGTATTTGGTGCGAGTATTCAATGCTGAAAAGACTGAATCGGCCGTTCAGAAATTAATCATTGAGTAGCATTACGAGGATTATTACGACTATACAATGAAAGAGAAAGAGGTGTCTGTGGTAAACAGACACCTCTTCTTTTTATCAAACAGACTTTTAAGTAATCAGAAATAAGTTTTCGCGTGTTTGATACTCACTGTTTTGCGCTACGCGCAAAAGACGTACTTTGAAAGTTTTTCTATTGGAGCGAGCGATTTTTTGATTACATTTTTGGCAAAGCCAAAATTGAAATCAAAAAATCGCTCGCTCCTCAAAGTCCTTTTCGCCGCCAAAGGCGGCGTTTGAAATACACGAAAACTTATTTTTGACTACTTACAATACCTTTTGGCTTGGTCGCATAAAAAATCCCGAATTTCTTAGGTCTGAAAACTCGGGATAAGAGAATATTTTCGATTTTATCCATAAATCTCTCGAATCACGCCTTCGTACTTCTCCAAAAGGACTCGACGCTTGAGTTTCATAGTCGGTGTCAATTCGCCAGGGCTACCGTCGGGTTTAACAGGCTCCCAATTATCTGAAACGAGGCGGAATTCTTTGATTTGTTCAACTTTTGCAAAGTTTGGGTTGTAGTAATTGACCAATTCTTTATACTTTTTTACAACCGAATCATGACCAATAACCTCTTGAATATGTGTCCAACCAATGCCATTTTCTTGACACCAATCTTTTAATGCCTCTTGTGCAGGAACAATAAGTGCGGAAACGAATTTTTGATTATCGCCCACAATCATAATTTGTTCAACAAGAAAATTCTCTCTAATTTTATTTTCAATCGGTGCAGGTGCAACATATTTGCCGCCCGATGTTTTCATCAATTCTTTTTTACGATCTGTAATTTTCAGCATTTTCACACCATTCACATCATCTACACGCCCAATATCACCTGTACACATCCACCGTTTGCCATCTTTATGTTTGATGACAGCGGCTGTTTCTTCGGGTTTGTTGTAGTAACCCATCATCACATTGCGCCCTGCACATAAGATTTCGCCTTCGTTTTCTTTATAATTGCCATCGGAAGGGTCAATAGTGACCTCTACACCATCGAGAATCGGTCCGACATAACCCAATTTTGCACGACCTTTTTCAAAGGTACTGATGGCAATCCCTGGAGAAGTTTCTGTCATACCATAACCTTCGCGGACAGGAATACCTGCGGCTGAGAACGTGCGAGCGATTTTGACAGGACAAGGTGACGCACCTACAATGATGCCCTGCACACAACCGCCCAACGCTTCGCGCCATTTTGAGAAGATGAGTTTATTGGCAATATTGCGCTTGATTTTGTCCAATCCCGAGTAGGTTTTGTCGTATTCATAATCGTCTGTCAAACCCAACGCCCAGAAGAAAAGTGAGCGTTTGATACCTTTGAGTTCTAAACCTTTGTTGTAAATTTTTTCATACACTTTCTCCAAAAGGCGTGGTACTGTGGTGAAAAAATGTGGTTTAACCGCTTTCAAATCGCCTTCGTCACCACCCAAATTGTCCACACCTGTGAAAGTCACTTGCGCACCGATGAACATATAGGCATAAGAGCAAGTCCGTTCAAAAATATGGTTCAAAGGTAAGAAACTCAATCCCCTATCGCCTGCTTTCATCGGAATCAAATGGCGCACGGACATGATGTTCGATACAATATTGTCGTGGCTCAACATCACACCTTTGGGCTGTCCTGTCGTGCCAGAAGTATAGATAATGGTCGCCATATCGTCAGGACGAACCGTTGCTTTGATGCGTTCAACTTCTTTTTGCCCCCCCTCAGTATCCGTCTCATTTTGCCATATATCCGACCAATGCGGCGCATAATCTACTTTGTCGAACGTGTAAATAGTCGCGAGTGAAGCGACTTCTGCTTGTGCTTTTTTGACTTTTTTATAAACAGAACCAGCCGCATCGTCACCCACAAAGCATAATTTTATTTTGGCTTCATTAAAAATATACACATAATCTGAGCTGGCAATGGTTGGATAAACAGGCACATTGACAACGCCAATTTGCGCCATACCTAAGTCCAAAGCAATCCATTCGGGGCGATTTTTAGCAATCACAGTCCCAATCATATCGCCAGGGCGCAAGCCCATGCGCAGCAAACCTCGGCTGATTTTGTTTGCCAAATCAACCACTTCATTGGTCGAATAGCGTAAAGCTTCTTTGCCTTCATTGCGGTAGATATATGCCACATCCTGTGGATAATGTGACTGTTGATAGTAAATAAAATCAAAAATACGGGTAGGATTTTCCATACTCTTTTAAAAGTTTAGTTGATTAGCCAATAAGTCATTGGTCACGGTGCTGTGAGTGCTTGGTTGTGAAGTCCGATTGGCTATGCACCAATGACCAATAAATAGATTCAATAAAATTTAGGTGAAAATAAGGCGTTATATAATAAACGCAAAATTTTATTTTGAAAAAAATAATACCCCTCAGTATTTCGTTTAAAAATGCTCATCTTGAAGTCAAAAGGGCGAACTTGCATACAATTCAGCTGATGCCCAACCGTATTGTCAAATCTCATTCACTTAAAACTCTATGATGCCAAACCGATTAAAGCACATGGCTTTTTACAGCCTTTTCTTTTATGCCACATCGCTATGCAGCCAATCTTTTTACGTCTCAACTACGGGCAACAATGCCAATGCGGGTACAGAAACCCAACCGTGGCGCACCATCCAACACGCTTGTAATTCAGCAACAGCAGGCAGCACCGTTTATATCAAACAAGGCACATATACCGAAAATATCTGGGTCAACGTCTCTGGAACAGCGGGCAATTACATCACTTTTACGCGTTACAGCCCAACGGATGTGGTGGTTATTGATGGTGGTTCAACAAATACACAGACCGAATTGTTGAATATTGCCGACCAAAGTTATCTCAAATTCAGTGGTTTACAATTCCGCAATGCTGTTGGCAATTTTTCAAAAGGCATCGTGATTCGGGGCAGTTCGCACCACATCGAAATATCGCAGAATACGATTGACAATATCCACTTTTCCAATAACGCTGCCGACCCTGTGACTTCTGCCAAGAATGCCAATGCCTTGTTGGTCTATGGCGATGATGCGGTGAACACCATCACCAATATCACGCTCGACGGCAATACCATTACAAATTGCCGAACAGGTTTCAGCGAAGCCTTGACTGTCAATGGCAATGTCAGCGATTTTGAAGTGAGAAACAATCTGATTCACGATATTACGAACATCGGTATTGATATAGCAGGACATTTTGGGGCTTGTCCCGACCCTTCAAAAGACCAAGCACGCAATGGTAAAGTATTTGGCAACACGGTTTATAAATGTCGGAGCAGCTATGCAGTTTCGGCAGGCATTTATGTAGATGGCGGCAAAGACCTCATTATCGAACGCAATACCTCCTATCAATGTGGTCGCGGCTTCGAGATTGGTTGCGAGAATGTGGGTAAATCCGCCTCCAATGTCACTCTGCGCGAAAATATTGCTTACGCCAACGACCAAGCGGGTATCGGTATCGGCGGTTACAATTATCCATCGGGTTCGGGTAAAGTCATCAATTGCCTTGTACACAACAATTCGTTGTACGGCAATGCTGTTTTGGGGGGCGGTTATGGTGAGTTATTGGTTGAATACACAGAAAACTGTTCCATCAAAAACAATATTTTCTCGGCCACAAGTAACCGTATTTTGACCACAACGCTCAACTCAACAGGTCTGACCATTGATTATAATCTTTGGCACACAACAGGTACAGCTGCAACGGCGACGGTTGATTTCAATGGGACTATTTACACGGGTTTCACCAGCTATAAATCTGGCACAGGTCAAGACGCTCATTCCCTTTTTGCCAATCCAAACTATTTTTCTACCACAAACTTGCGCATTCAGACCAATTCTCCTGCTATCAATGCAGGCGACCCGTCCTTTGTCGTAGGTTTGGGCGAAACGGATTTTGATGGTGAAAATCGCTTTCAATTGGGACGAGTAGATATTGGTGCTGACGAACAGAGCGTTCAGTTGCCCATCGAATTGCTGTCTTTTACAGGTTATACTGAGGGGGGTAAAAACAACCTTATCTGGACGATAACTCAAACAGAATTAGGAGGGTATTTTGACATAGAAAGGCAAGACGGACAACAGGGACAATGGGAAACAATCGGACGTATCGAAGCCGAAAAGTCCTTAACGTTCAATTTTTGTGATAAAAATCCGCTCACTCATGCCTATTATCGCCTCAAAATGGTTGATAATGCTGATAAAATAACTTTTTCAAAAATCATCGGTTTAGAAAATAGTAAAGGCTCAATCGTCATTTATCCCAGTCATACTGAGGGGGTGGTTTTCATAGATGGCTTGCAGGGTCAATCGTTTGACGTACAGGTTTTTGATGGACAAGGCAGACGTTTGATTTTTGCAAAGAACACTTATAACCTCGATTTGACCCCCTTCGCAAACGGGGCTTACCAGATTGTTGTGCAACGCAACAATCACATAGTGCAGAGTACAAAGGTCGTTTTGCAAAAATAACTTTCTCTCAGAAAAGCGATTAGTTTCATTACCGTTGTACTTTTGCGGTTTAAAACGACGCATAAGTGCAACTTCTGTATGAAAAACTATCAACTCTTAATGACCAAACTCTTTGAAGATTGGTCGGGCGAAGCCGCCGCACAAATGGATCAAATTGCTCAAGCAGGTAGCGACCGACGCTATTTCCGCATTCGCGGTGCATCGAAGTCGGCTATTGGCACATACAACGCAGAATTCAAAGAAAACAAAGCCTTTATCCGTTTCACTCAACATTTTTGGAAAAAAGGGTTGCCTGTGCCAGAGGTGTATGCCGAAAGCCTGTTGAATGGTGTGTATCTGCAAGAAGATTTGGGCGATGCGCAATTGTTCAATTTCCTACCACCTTTTGGCGAGCCGTGGCACGACGACGTCATCAATCTGTACAAAAAATCAGTCGTTTCACTCGCCGATTTGCAAATTCGAGGTGGTGAGGATTTAGACTACTCGGTCTGTTATCCGCGTGCGGCTTTCGATAAGCAGAGCATGATGTGGGATTTGAACTATTTTAAACATTATTTCCTCAAACTCGCCAAAGTGCCATTCGATGAGCAAGCTCTCGAAGACGATTTTCAGAAGTTTACTAACTATCTTTTGCTGGCAGATTGCAACTATTTCCTATTCCGCGATTTCCAATCGCGCAATATTATGATTAAAGACGGTAATCCTTACTTTATTGATTATCAAGGTGGTCGGAAAGGGGCTTTGCAGTACGATGTCGCTTCCTTGTTGTACCAAGCCAAAGGTGGTGTCCCCCCCTCAGTAAAAAAAGAAGTTTTTGAGCATTATCTCGACAAAGTAGATGACCTCGTCTCTGTTGACCGCGACTTTTTTACGGATATGTTTTATGGCTACGTCTTGATTCGCTGTTTGCAAGCTTTGGGAGCTTATGGTTTCCGAGGCTTGTATGAGCGCAAAGAGCATTTTATGTCGTCCATCCCGTTTGCCATCAATCAGATTGAAGATATTTTAGGCTTTATCAAAATCCCCGTCAAGCTGCCTGAGTTGTTCCGTTGTTTAGAATTGATTGTCAAAAGCGACCAATTTGAAGGTTTTGACAAGAAAAAATACGCCAATAGCCCTTTGACGGTAAAAGTCAATTCCTTTTCGTACAAAAAAACAGGATACCCATCTGACCCCTCAGTAAACGGTGGCGGTTTTGTATTTGATTGCCGTTTTATCGAAAACCCTGGGCGTTATGAGGAATACAAACGTTTGACAGGTCGCGACAAACCCGTGATTGACTTCCTGAAATCGAACGGTCAGATGGACAATTTTCTGCAAAATGTGTACGGCATTGTGGACAAAGCGGTTGAAAACTATTTAGAAAGACAATTTGACAGTCTTATGGTCAATTTTGGTTGCACAGGCGGTCAACACCGCTCTGTCTATGCAGCCGACCAATTAGCCAAACATCTGATGGAAAAATACGGTGTCAAAGTCGCTTTGCAACATATTGAGCAGGAGAAAAAAGCGTGGGTTAATTGAGGGTGATTGACTAAAGGGTAGTGATTCGAATGATCCGAGGGATACTGCTCAGAATTTTAATTTGCGTCTAAAATTTAACTCATGCTCAACACAATCCAACTTCGCCATCAAATCCACGCTCACCCTGAACTATCGGGTCAGGAATCGTGGACTTCTGCTTTCATTGTCGAACAGCTAAAGAAATTGGGAGTTACAAAAATTCACACGGGCTTTTCGCAATACTCGATTGTAGCAGAAATAGACGGACAGAAAGCTGGCAAAACCCTCCTTTTTCGTTGCGAAATCGATGCTTTGCCGATTCAAGAAACTAATACGTTTGCACATCGGTCAACAATCACAGGCATTTCGCACAAATGTGGACACGACGGACACACTGCGACGATGTTAGCTTTTGCCGAGAAACTGATACAATACCCCCTCAGTAATGGCAAAGTTTTATTGCTTTTTCAATCTGCCGAAGAGACAGGTGCGGGCGCAAAAGCAGCCATTGAATCGGGCTTTTTCAAACAATTTTCAATAGATTATGCGTTTGCTTATCACAATTTGCCATCATTTCCACTCGGTTCGGTCTTGTGTAAAGAGGGGATTTTTACCCCCTCAGTAGAAAGCTTTTGTGTGGAGCTTTTGGGTAAACCTTGTCACGCGTCGCAACCAGCGAATGGGATTAATCCCGCCGATACAGTGGCTCAGTTTATCCAATTTATGGCACAATTTCATCAACCTGATAAGGCAAAAGCGGACTATTTTGTCGTCACATTGATTCATGTACACATGGGCGAAAAAGCGTATGGGACTTCCGCCAGCCATGCAGAAATTGGCTACACTATTCGTACTTGGGAAAGTTCTATTTTAGAACACTACAAGGAGAAAATTACAGCATTCATAGAGGAGATTTGTCAAAAAGAGCGGTTAGAGCACCATATTTCATGGTTTGAGTCTTTCAAATCCAATAACAATCATCCCAATGCTTTTGCGAATATTAAAGCAGTTTCTGCCAAAAAAGATATTGCCTTCATCGAAATAGAACAACCTTTTGACTTCGGCGAAGATTTTGGACTATTCACAGATACTTACAAAGGTGCAATGTTTGGCATAGGTTCGGGTGAAGATTGTCCCGCTTTGCATACGATAGATTATGATTTTCCAGATGAATTGATCGAGATAGGTAGCGATGTGTTTATGGAGTTGGTGCATGAGTTGGTTTGAAAAACAAAATAGGTTTACGAAAAAATTTCGTAAACCTATTTTGTTATAAGCACTAAATCAAAACGTGATGAATCGATAAGTTTATTTTTTCACCACTTTTTTCACAAAATAGTTCGTTCCTGCGTGGCATTTGAGCATATAGATACCGCTACTGAGGGGGGCTAAATCCAAAGCTACTTTAGTATGGTCGGTCTGAATGGTTTTGGACAAAAGTAGTTTGCCATCAATAGAATACAAATCGAGCGAAATAGCTTGTTTGACTTTACCCAAAATTTCGACATTCAAAACAGACTCCGTTGGATTAGGTTCGATGGCAATATCCCAGACAGTTTCCAAATCCAAATTGGCGGCTTCTACTTTTGAGAACATTTCTTTGCCTTCAAAATCCAATTGACGCAAACGATAGTAGTAGGTTGTTCCTAATCTGACATTTTCATCTGAGTATTGATAGTCTGTCAATTTTGAGCTATTACCCTGCCCTTTTACGAAGCCAATAGTCGTAAAACTACTGAGGGGATCAATGGAACGCTGAATCTCGAAGCCTTTGTTGTTTTGTTCAGCCGCCGTTTGCCAATTGAGTTGTATGCGATTTTTGAATGGTTTTGCCTTAAAATCAACCATTTCGACCGGAATAACGATATTGTTTACACAAACGCGTAGCCCCCAACCAGTCAATGAACCACCATCTTGGGCAAATGTGTCACGTATCATCAGCATCCAAACACCATTGGCTTGTGCTCCATTGAAATTTGTTAAAAATACACTGGGTTGATACAATAACCCATCTGTTGGTGGACATGGATATGAGCCAGCTGAGTTTGTTGTTTGGTCGTCGAAGCCGATACTAAAGTTAGTTTCACCGTCGCATGGTTCACTTATGAGAGTTACATCTGTACTTGTTGGGCTTCTCAGACGCACAATTAAGTCTGTAACATAAGTGTGTGTGCCTGTCAATTTGGTCACATTGATGTCGGTAATTGTACCTGAATGTGGAAATTTGATGTATGACCTAACCAAGGGTGTACCCGAAGCTGAGATGGTTTTGGTTGAGTCATTGTTAAACGTCATACAAGTGATTGTACCTGTTGTGAAGCTACCTGTGGCATAAGCCGTGCTTGTACAAGGGTTTTTAGCCAATACACGCCAATAGTAAGTCGTCACATTACTGAGGGGAGTACCTGTTGGTACAAAAGCGGAGTTTGTTGTCAGGTCACTCTGTGTCAAAATGATATTGCTAAAGTTGGCAGTCGTTGACAATTGAAAATCGTATGCTGTTGCATTGGCTACCGTATTCCAAGTAAACAAAGGAGTGACAGACTGACCTGTTGCGTTATTAGCTGGAATGATGGGAGTAGGTGTTCCAGACAAAGTAGCTGTATGCACGTTAAATGTCAGTGCGACAGAATCTGGGTTGGATGCTCCGCTTGTGGTTTTGAGCCAAAAACTGTAAAATCCAGCGGCTACACCACTACCAATATTGAGGGTTATGGAGGCGGAACCGCCTGGCGAAACCGTTGAAGAGCTCAGATTTGCAGTGCAGCCCGCAGGTACATCGCTCGTAGCAAGGCTAATATTAGTTGCATAGCTATTAAAAGCTGTTGTCAAAACAGTATAAGTGATAGTTGAACCTGCACAAGTAGCATAAGTACCGGCGCTCGCATTGACAGCATAATCTGGCGTCAAAGGAGTACAACCATTAGAAGTCAAAAGGCTCGAACGCACACCGTTGAGCGTTGCTACCATACGATCCTTCTGCCCAGAGGTAAACATATTGAGGCAGTTGTCAAACGAATAGTCCATATAATTCATATACATAACACCAGGAGAAGTCGTCGTACAAGCGTCTGTTTCAGGAAAAGTACCACAACCATTTGTATCGCTGGTTTGATTGGGCGTGTCATTGACTTGGTCACTACCTGTGCAAGCCCCCGAATCATCACCCCAAATGTGATACAAATTCAACCAGTGACCGACTTCGTGGGAAGCAGTTCGACCATATGCAAAGTCCGCGACTGTTCCCGGCTTGTCAATCGAGCCAACCGATGAATAGAGTAAGACAACTCCATCTGTACTGGCTATGTCACCTGGAAATTGAGCATAGCCCAATAAGCTATTGCCTAAGTTAGCAGACCAAAGATTAAGGTATTTGTCTCTATCCCAAATTGTCGCAGGTTTGGGAGTTGCATCAAAATTAGTCTCCGTCCATGATGTAGGCGAACTATATGAGTGACGTGTAATACCTGTTGTAGCATTCCCATTGGGATCTCGAGTGGCGAGACAAAACTGGATTTCCATATCATTGGCAGCACTTAGAAAGGCATTTGGCGTTGCCGTTCTGTCGCTGTTGGTACGGCGATAGTCATCGTTCAACTGTTTGATTTGTGCTTTGATTTGGTCGTCCGAAATATTTTGAGCGGGTACTGAGGGGTTGTAAATAACGTGAAACACAACAGGAATCACAATAACACCTCCTGAGAGGTTTTCCTTCCGTGCGCTTGTCGCAAATTTTTTTGCGTGATTGTCAATCTGTTGACGACTTTGGCGATAAGCTGGACTCGACTGCATCATAGCATTGTAACGTTTCATCGTACCGCAATGATGGTCTTCTTCAACATTTTCGATGGGTTGGTATATGTGTGTTTTCACTACATTTTGTGCTTCTGAATGCAGTGTTAGAACTACCATAAAAAAGCTAAGACAGAAGATGTGCCGTTTCAAATTAAAAATGTTCTTCATTAAAACTGTCAATTGATTTATGTGATTGAATAAAATAAACTCATAAAAACGCCCCTCTCACCAAGACTATATTAGCCTTGTTGTACTTGTATGATGTATTCTCTGTATTAAAAAATGCTGAAAATGCTTCTATGTTTGATTGTAGAAACATTCAGTTTAGGACGAGATGCTAGCACTTAATCACAAAAAGTAAGTCATGCTGAAATTGGAATGGTCGGTTGTGTAGGCACAAAGTTATAGTTTATTACATACTTTCATAATAAAAAGCATGTAACAAGTAAAAATGATATTTTACCATGTCGTTATCAAACTGAGGGTCTATGATTGGTATTTGGCAAACATACCATCAATAGCTTTCGCCAAATTGTGGTCTTTTTCGGTCACGACACTACCGGCATCGTGTGTATTCAATTGAATATCAACTGTATTCCACACATTTGACCAATTCGGATGGTGATTTTGTCTTTCTGCTTCAAATGCTACTTCGGTCATAAAAGCAAAAGCTTCTGTAAAATTTTTGAATATAAAAACTCGGTGCAAAGCATTGTTTTTTTCTGTCCACATATCGTCTTATTTTAGTTTATCAAAAAATACTGAGGGGGGGTAAAACATAAAGGTGTAAAAATAAGATAAAAACGAGTTTATACGTCAATATCGTAATTTCAATACTTCAGTAGTTTTTCGGCAGCGAAACCACCAGGTTCTAACTAAAAACCGGTCGAAGTATCGTAATTTTGTACGACTCGACATACAATCTAAGGGTAAACCTTTGTTGTGAAATCAAATTTCTACTTATAAAAGGCTTAAAAAACCTGTTTTATAAAAAATATATCCATGAAAAGGCGTGATTTTATTCAAAAAATGAGCTTTGGTGCAGCCGCTTTAAGTGCCACCAGTTTTGATACAATACCCAAAAAGTCGTCACCTCTTGGCAAAAAGCTAGGTGTAGCATTGGTTGGTTTGGGCAATTATTCGGTGCGACAGTTAGCACCTGCTTTGTTAGAAACAGAGCATTGTGTACTGAGGGGATTGGTGACAGGCTCTCCAGAAAAAGCTGCAGAATGGAGTCAGAGATACGCGATTCCGAAGCAAAACATCTATAATTATCAGAATTTCGATACCATTCGGCACAATCCCGATATTGATATCGTGTACATCGTGTTGCCTAATGCGATGCACGCTGAATACACGATTAGAGCTGCCAAAGCAAGTAAACACATCATCTGTGAAAAGCCGATGGCGATGAATGCTGCCGAATGTGAACAAATGATACGAGCCTGCAAAGAAGCAAAAGTACAACTTTCGGTGGGTTATCGCCTCTATTTTGAGCCACATCATATCGAAATGCGTCGTTTTAGTACAGAAAAAGTCCATGGCAGCATTCGCATGATGGAAAGCGGCCTAGGCTACAATATGGCTGACCCAACATCGTGGCGGCTCAATAAAACGATGGGTGGAGGTGGTGCTATCATAGACTTGGGTGTGTACTGTATCAATGGTGTCCGTCGAACTTTGGGTGAACTACCAATAGAAATCACAGCCCAAGGATTCAAGGTCAATAAAGCTATTTTCAAAGATATTTATGAAATGGTGATGTTCCAAATGGTATTTCCAAGTGGTGCAATATCCAATTCGACAACGACTTATTCGTCATTTATTGATAAACTATATGCCACAACAGAAAAAGAGCGATTTGGTCTGATGCCTGCTTTCGGTGCAGGTACAGCAACAGGTATGACTGTGGGCGCAAAAATCAGTTTCGACAAACCCAAGTATCAACAAATTAAGCAAATGGATGCGTTTGCACTCAATATTTTAGAAAAAACAGCACCCATAGCCTCGGGTGAGGAAGGGTTGATAGATATGAAAATCATTGATGCGCTAAAAGAGGCTGCCGATACAGGACGGAAGATTAAATTGAGCTGGTAAAAGAAGAAGTGGAGGATAACGGATTCGAACCGATGGCCTCTTGCATGCCATGCAAGCGCTCTACCAACTGAGCTAATCCCCCTTACTCAAAAAACGCATGCGAAATTAGAAGAAAATATGTGATTGAGAAAATAATTTTCTAAAATAATTGCTCTAAACTTTTTGCCGCCAACAAAAACCGTAGCTTTGCGGCTTCAAAAAATCTTTTCATCTCTTTAATTCTCCATTTTCCAATGGTTATTGAACAAAATACGGTGGTTTTGTGCCACTATACGCTGCGAGAAGGTACTGCAAGCGGACAATTGATAGAAAGTACTGAGGGGGGCGAGCCTCTTGGCTATATTCATGGTATTGGTACGATGATTCCTCTTTTTGAGCAAAACCTAGAGGGTAAAAGCTCGGGTGACTCTTTTGAGTTTGGTATCCCCGCAGCAGAAGCTTATGGTGAATATGATGACGAATCTGTTGCAGAGATTCCTAAAGCTGCTTTTAATTTAGGTGATATGAATCCAGATGATGTTTTTGTGGAAGGTGAAGTTTTGCCTTTACAAGATGAAAACGGCAATATGATGCAAGGCATTATCGCTCAAGTGAATCCAACTACTGTTACTATTGATTTCAATCATCCGATGGCTGGCGTTGATTTGTATTTCATTGGTCAAATTGCTGATGTACGCCATGCAACACCAGAAGAGTTGGCTCATCAACATGTTCATGGTGTTGGCGGACATCATCACTAAGAATTATGCATGAATGATTAAATCTCCCTAGTAAAAACATCATTCATTAAGTTTTAAAAAAATCTGTTGCAGAATACGAATCAAAATCTTATTTTTGCGCCAGTTTTTGCTCCTGTAGCTCAGTCGGTTAGTAGCACCTGACTCATAATCAGGGGGTCACAGGTTCGAGCCCTGTCGGGAGCACTTTTTAAAGCCTTGGTAATCAACTGTTTATATTGATTATCAAGGCTTTTTTATTTTCATCTAAATTCTCGGTTTAAACATAGTTTAAACTTTGTATTCATTTTTCAGACAAAAAAGCCCATTCACTCATCAGAATCAATGGGCTTGACTTTTTCAATTACTCAATTTTCAGCCTTTAAAGTGAATTGCGGAACAGTTAAATTTTTCGCAGATTCTGTATTATCATTAGGTATTGGAGGGGCAACAGGTTTTTCAATTTCGACATTTTTCTTTTTCGGTTTTCTTTTA
>JAEUUP010000153.1 GCA_016787525.1 Saprospiraceae bacterium
CCCGCGCCATTTTTGTAAAAAATTTTTGCCTCCCCCAAATTTTTAAACAAAAAATCGCTCGCTCCTCAAAGTCCTTTTCGCCGCCAAAGGCGGCGTTTGGAATGCACGAAAACTTATTTTTGGCTACTTAATTAAGCCGTATTTCAACTCCAAAATGATGTGCGGTCAATACTCATCAATCCAGTTACGTCTTTATTGAAGGGTAGGGTAGGGCTACTATGAAAATCGGCACTTCTCAAATTGCTATTTGCTCTTACCGTTTTTTAATGCCACTGTCCATGCTTCGTAGCATAACAAAACAGAGTTGCGATTGGCTTGAGGGATATAATTGGTTTTATTGGCATTAAAACTTTTTAAAGTATCTAAATCCTTATAAACACCGATTTTTAAGCCTGCTAAATAAGCGACACCCAATGCGGATACATCGCCAATACCAATGTTTTCGATAGAAATACCCAATAAATCGGCTAAAAACTGCATAATAAATGTGTTTGACGTAATACCCCCGTCAGTATTTAAAGTACTAAGTGGCAAAGCCGCGTCTTGTTCCATCGCCAGAATAACGTCTTTAATTTGGTAAGGAATAGACTCCAAAGCCGCTCTAACAATATGATTTTTAGTGCAATCAAAGGTCAAACCTGATATGCTCGCTTTGCGGTTCATATCCCAATGCGGCGCGCCCAAACCACTGAACGCAGGGATGAGGTAAACTCCATTGTTATCGGCTACGGAAGTTGCTATCGCTTCCGTTTCACGGCTGTCTTTGAATAGACCCATTTCGTTTTTCAACCATTCAATCGTCGCGCCACAACTTACAATAGCGCCTTCAAAAGCATAATCCACACGTCCTTCTATGCTCCAACAAATCGTTGTAAGCATACCGTTTTCTGACAATTTTGGTGTATTTCCAATATTCATTAAGATGGAACAACCCGTACCCATTGTCGCTTTCGCTGTTCCTGCTTCAAAACAACCTTCTCCAAAGACGGCGGCGTGCGAATCGCCAATCATGCTTGAAATACTGAGGGGGGTATCAAATAGGTTTTCAAAACGGCTTTCGCCAAAATGAGCCGCAGAAGGTTTTAATTCAGGTAAATTGAGCGTTTCTAAACCCCATTTTTTCAACAAATCTCTATCCCAATCAAGTGTTTTTAAATTAAAAAACAAGGTGCGTGAGGCATTTGTATAGTCCGTAAAATAACTTTGACCCTTGGTTAATTTGTATAAAATCCACGTATCCACTGTTCCAAAATAGGCTTCTCCTGCCAAAATAGCCTCTTGTACTGAGGGGGTGTTCTCGTACAGCCACAACAGTTTTGTTCCCGAAAAATAAGGGTCAATGATGAGTCCCGTTTTTTCTTTTACTTCGGTTTCAAAACCTTCTTTTTTCAATCTTTCACAAATTGAAATAGAACGTTTACATTGCCAAACGACGGCATTGTGCAATGGTTTGCCGTTTTTATCCCAAATAACAAATGTTTCACGTTGATTGGAAATGCCGCAGGCTTTTATGTCAGAACGATCAAAACTTTTGTTTTCAAAGTCATTTAAACACTTTTCGACAGATATTAAGACATTTTGATAAATACCTTCGGGATCTTGTTCCACAAAACCATCTTTCAAATATAGGGTTTGCAAAGGTTCTGAACCTTTAGCAACGACTTGACCTTGCGCATTAAAAATGAGGGTTTTGGTGCTGCTTGTGCCTTGATCTATGGAAAGAATATATTGTTTCACTTTTTTTAATCAATTTAATATCAATAATTTATGAAAAATACTGAGAGGTACTATTCGCTCTTTGAATTCGCTTTATCAATAATCACAGCCAATAATATTACCCCTCCTTTCACCACTTGTTGCCAAAACGGAGACACATTCAAAAGCACCAAGCCATTGTTCAAAACGCCAATAATCACTGCGCCCAACACCGTTCCTAAGATACTACCTTTGCCGCCCGACAACGATGTGCCGCCAATAACCACTGCCGCAATCGCGTCTAATTCGTAGCTCGTTCCTGCATTTGGTTGCGCCGAATCCAAACGCGCTGTCACCATCAAGCCACCTAAAGCTGCTAAAATGCCCGAAAGCGTATAAACAATTGTTTTGATGCGCTTGATATTGATACCCGACAAACGGGCAGCATTTTCGTTGCCACCAATGGCATAAATATAGCGTCCCAAAGGTGTTTTTGTGGTCATAAAAACCGCCAATAAAACCACCAAAAGGCTAATCCAAACGGGTACAGGCACGCCGACGAACCAGCCTGTTCCAATATAATCGAAATTTGAACCCAAATTATTGATTGGAAAACCTTTAGTCCAAAGCATCGTGAAACCGCGTGCCATCGTCAACATCGCCAAAGTTGCGACAAAAGGTGGCACATTAAACTTCGTTATCGCCCAACCATTGAACCAACCGAGCAAACTACCAACAATTAAACCCGCCAAAATTGCCCCGAGTAATGTGAAACCAATATACAAATTTTGGTCGGGCAATTCAATGCCATTTTTCAATAAACCTGCGGTGACAGCACCACATAAAGCCAAAATTGACCCCACAGAAAGGTCAATGCCTGCCGTCAAAACCACCAAAGTCATACCGACGGAAATGCAGATATTGACGGATATTTGCCGTAAAACATTCCAACCATTCGCAACCGTGAGGAATTTATCGGATAAAATGGCGATGCCAATACACAGCACAAACAAAGCTATAAGTGGTTGTAGTTTAGATAATTGGGCTTTTGTTGCTATTGAATTCATATTTTTGAATTGGTATTTTCGTAAAAAACTGTATTTTTGTAAAAAATAAATAACATGCAAGTCGTTCTTAATATTCAAAATCCACAAGATTGGGCAGTTCTTTTACCGCTTTTAGAGCGTTTGGGCATTGCTATTGATGCTATTACACCCATGCCTAAAAAACAAGAGCAACCTATTGTTAAAGACTTAGCATACCATCAAGCCATCATAGCAAAAGGCGGTGATGCGTCTTATTTTGGTGATGCTGCAGAATGGCAGCGCGAGCAACGCCAAGAACGCGAATTACCGTTTTTAATCAATCAATAATTGCAATGAAAATTATTAGACAGTAACATACTCATCTATTCTGCTCAAGCCGCTTATGCTCATTTACGCCCACTTGTGAGCGACCCTCATAATCAAGTTTCTACTTTTACAATGCTTGAAGTATTGGGTTTCCCCGCTTTGACTCCTCTTGATAAAGCCTATTTCGAAAGTGCCTTCGCCATTTTAAATGTCAAAGACATCTCTTTACCTATCATCAATCAAGCTATTTTACTGCGACAAATGCGTAGAATGTCAGCAGGTGATGCTATTATTGCAGCTACGGCTATTCATTATAATATTGAACTTTGTACACGAAATGTTTCTGATTTCAATTGGATATCAGGACTTGTTGTTATTAATCCTGTTTGATTTATGCTATTGCTGCCTTCAAAAGACTTTCTTCTGTCGCTTCATTTATATCAAAATCACCTGTCAATTTCCCTTCGCTTAACACTAAAATGCGGTCGCTCACTGCCAATATTTCAGGCAATTCAGATGATACCATGATGATGCCCAAGCCCGATTCAGCCAGTTCTTGCATCAATTTATAAATTTCGCTTTTGGCGTTAATATCAATGCCGCGCGTGGGTTCGTCGAGCAATAAAATTTTAGGTTTTGTTGCGAGCCATTTGGCAATAATGGCTTTTTGTTGATTGCCGCCGCTGAGGTTTTTAATCAATTGAGCGTCAGATGGAGTCTTAATTTTTAAGTCCGAAATGTATTTTTGGGCTAAGTCATTTTCTTTTGATGGAGACAAAATGCCATTTCTTGATAAGTCCAAAAGTGTCGTTAAACTGATGTTCTTTTTCACACTCAATTCGGGAATAATGCCGTCTTTTTTGCGGTCTTCTGAAACCAGAGCCAAACCCGCTTTAACGGCATCAGCAGGCGATTTTATACTGAGGGGGGTGTTTTCAACTTCAATTTTAGTTGTTCCATTTAAGCCAAAAAGAGCTTCAAATAATTCTGTTCGTCCCGCGCCCATTAAGCCGAAAATACCAAGAATTTCACCTTTTTTCAAGGAAAAATTTATATTTTGATTGAATTTTGAAAGCGTGAGATTGTCAACTTTCAATAAAATATCGTTGGATACTGTGCTTGCATCCCGACCACTCGGGGAGAGGGTACTCTTTTTAGAAATCACTAAATCACGCCCAACCATTTTAGATACCAGCATATCTTTTGTCACCTCTTCCATGTTACCCGATTCAATGCTTTTGCCATCTCTTAAAACGGTGTAAGTTTCAGCGATTTTAAACAACTCATCAAGTTTATGAGAGATATAAGCAATCGCTTTGCCTGTTTTTTTCAAATCAGCAATAATATCAAAAAGTGTATCCACTTCTGCGCCCGTAATCGCAGAAGTCGGTTCATCCATAATAATCACTTTGGCATCAAGCAGCAATGCTTTTGCGATTTCAACGAGTTGTTGTTGCCCAACTTTCAAATCTTTGATAGATACTGAGGGGTCAATATCGAGGCGCAATGTATCCAATAAAACTTGTGTTTTTTGGCGCATTGCGGCTTTGTCCAATAGACCAAAACGGTTTGTTATTTCACGCCCCAAAAAGATATTTTCAGTTACCGTAAGGTTAGGAATCAAGTTGAGTTCTTGATGAATGATTGCAATGCCCTGCTCTTGTGCTGCTCGTGTTCCAGTGAATTTGGCGGCTTGATTATCTAATTCGATTGTACCTTCATAATCAGTATAAACGCCGCTTAAAATCTTCATCAAAGTGGATTTTCCTGCACCGTTTTCGCCAATAATGGCGTTGACTTTGCCTGATTGTAAATCCAAACTGACATTATCGAGTGCCGTGACACCAGAGAATTTTTTAGTTATATTTTTAGCTGAAAGCATGGTTTCGATTTTGGATTGACGATTTACGAATTGCGATTCTAAAAATCGTCAATCCAAAATCGTAATTCTAAAATTATTTTAATTCAATCGGCAAAATCTCAAAATTATCCATTTGTGGGTGTCCTTGATTCATTTCCAAAGCACCGACAAATTGCACCGTATCGTTCACTTTTACTTTTTGTTTGAAAGGCGGAACAACTTCGGTTCTGATGATCTTATTGATTTCAGCCGATATATTGTTCATATCCGCATTGTTGGTGAACTGTTTTATATCAAAAAGTCCTGCCGCGTCCCGAATTGAGCTGCCGTAAATAAATTCCGTAACGATATGCACCGTTTTGTCTTTTACGATTAAAACAATATCATCTTCGTTGATTTTTGACACAACACCTTCACCACGCACTAAAAAATGACGGACATTGCCAATTGAAACGGCATGAGAAAGGTCGTTAAAAGCCTTGTTTTTGTCTGTACTCAAAGCTGTTACCAAATCAGAAATGGATGTCGCTTTGGCAAAAGCGGACGGCAATGTTTTCGTCAAAAAATCACGCGCATACACGGCTGCGTCAAATTTTTGACCCACTTTTTTGACCTCGTTTAAAGGTTTTATTTCGATTGAATTGTAGCCGACTAATAGGAAAGTGGCAGCAATTAAGGCGTATTTTATGATTTTCATTCTTGAAAATGGTTTTAAAACTTAAAAATACTGAGGGGGGTTACTTCTTGCCATAAGCCGCATAATCTTCAATGTTTTGCTTAGTAACTAACTCAACAGCCACAGGAATTTTTTGAGCAAAATCGCGTTTCCCTTTCAAATATTCATCGGCAAAAACAGCCGCTTTTTCAGCCATGACTTTTGGAAATTGCATACCCGTAGCCGATACTTTGCCGCCTTGAATAGACGTAATCACATCGTCAGCACCATCAAAACCGAAAACTTTGACCTTATTGGCTTTGCCCGCACCTGCCAAGGCTTGATATGCACCCATAGCCATCGCATCATTGCCACAAAAAACTCCGTCAATATTCGGATGGGCTTGTAAAATGGATTCCATGACTTCGAGGGCTTTGTTGCGGTCAAAATCGGCACTTTGTTGGGCGACCATTTTTAAATTGGGATAATTATCCACCACGCTGTGAAAGCCTTTTGACCTTGCCCACGTATTATTATCACCTACTAAACCCAATATTTCAACATAATTGCCTGTTTTATTCAATTGTTGCGTGAAATATTTGCCGACTGAAACGGCACCCGAATAGGAATCGGATAAAATTTGCGACGTGGCAGCATCGGGCGAGTTGATTTCCCTATCCATACAAAACACAGGAACACCCGCATCTTTGGCTTTTAAAACATTCGCCACACTGCCATCTGCATCGGTTGGATTGAATAAAATAGCTTGAAAACCCGATACCAACGCATTGTCAAAATGGTCAGATTCTAAAGAGGTATTGTTTTGGGAATCAAAAATTTTAGCTTCATAACCCAATTCTTTCGCCTTCGCAGCCGCACTTTCACCCAAAAAAACAAACCACGGATTGTTAAGTGTGGAGATGATAATCGCCATTTTTTTAGGCTGGTTGTCGGCTGTTTTATTTTGACAACTATTTAGGAAGAGACTTAAAAAGAGTAGAAAAAAGGCTTGTTTTTTCATATTTCTTGTTGTTTTATTAATCGTAAATCCAAAATCGTCATTCGTAAATCTATAAATACTGAGGGGGTCATTTAATTTCCGTAACTCTCAAAGCTAAATAAGGCTTTAACGGTAATCGTACAATCCCTAAATTTTTATCATAAAACCGATAATTATTCAAATCCGACAATTCAAAAACGGCTTCTACTTTCTGAACCGACATATCCCAAGTATCTATAATTTCAACTTTGTATTTATTACCCTTTTTAGGCTTATCATAATTAGCGTTTTTATTAGGTAGATTAAAACGCCATGTTTCATTCATTTCTTTACCAAAATAGATAAGATATGTGCCTTTACCGTTTGTTGCTGTTTTGAAATCACGGCTCACGTCTGCCATTTCCAATGCGCCTGTTTCTTCTATAATTTGGCGATTAAAAGCAGCCCGTTTCCAACTTGTACCCCTCAGTTCACCGCCTTTTGCCCAAAAAATAGGGTAATTTTTACCATCGCCGACCATAAAAGCCTCGCCATGTGTGACATAAGTACCCCCTATCAAACCCATCCAAATCAAATGATTCATCTCCTCGCCACTGTACCAACCCCAACGCAATTTTAAATTGCCCTCATAACCCACTTCATCGAAAACAATAGGTTTATTGTAAATATTTCTAATCGTAGCTGCTGCACCCCAATTGATAACAGGCGACTCATCTTGAATAGAAGCGTGTGTCAATTCGGGAATCCAATAATTATAATACTTGGCGGTGCTGCCATGAATGGAGCATAAATGCTTGAAAGGGTCTTGTTTCACAACCTCTTTTATGAGTTGCAGCCAATCCGCTTCCGTTTTACTTTTGACATAATCGTATTCATTTGCCAACGACCACCACACATTTTTAAAAGAAGCCAAACGAGCCACCACATATTTTATATAGCTCAAATTGGCTTCCATCGGCATTTCATCAAATCCCCAACGCCCCTTGTCATAAGGGTGAAAAAGGATTAAATCCGCCTCGATGCCCATATCTCGCAGGTTATCAATGCGCTTTTCTAAATGTTGAAAAAAGACAGGATTAAATTGGGTAAAATCCCACGCATACACTTTTTCACCCTTATCATTTGTTGAAACAGACTTGATAGGGTAAGGAAAAATTTCGGGTTCTTCCTTCACCAATTCATAATTTTTAGGAAAAATACACATTCTCACCTTATTAAAACCTGTCTTTTTCAAAGCCAAAAGCGTCTCCTCTTGCAAATCATTGGTCATGTGCGTCCATGCGTAAGCCGTTGTCCCAAATGGAAAATAATCTTTTCCATCTCCATATTTAAAATGAAATGTATTGGCTACTCTCACAATGCCATGATTGTTTTTTGTCGCTTTCACGCACTCCAATTCGCCTGTTTTATTGTTCAAATCTGCAACCGAGCTTTGAGTTTTATATGACCATTTGCCTATTTTTTCAGGCATAAAACGGACGATATACTTGTTGTTTCCATCGTAAAAACCCTTAACAGTAATAGTTGTGTCCTTATGTGAAAACGTTGCGGTTAAGTTCGTTTCTAAAAAACTATTCTTAGGTGACGTATGTGTTAATTGTAGTTCAAACCTATCCCATTGCTCCGTTTTTTGCTGGGCAAAAATGGGCTGATTGAATAGAATTAAATAGATTAAAACTTGTAAAACGTTTTTCATTTAAAGTGAAAATTTAAAAAATTACCTATAAATGCGCATAAAATACTGAGGGGTATTTATCATTTTATTAAAGCTTAAAGTATTCTTTGATACCCGTCAAAACACTCTGTACGGCATAAGAAGCAATGAGCAAACCCATAATTTTTGTAATAACAATGATACCCGACTCTCCAAAAATTGACTGTACTTTTCGGGCTGCAATCAACAATAGGCAGGTTACAACAAGAACCAAAAGCACCATTATTGTAGTGAAAAATTGCTGCTGAATGTTAAAAGTGTAATTGTCTGTTGCTAATACTACTGCCATAATGGCACCAGGAGACGCAATACCAGGCATAGCAACAGGGAAAATTGTGATATGAGAACTATCTTTGAGCAAATACGCATCGTCTTCCGCTTTACCGTGACCAAAAACCATGGTGAGTGCAAAAAGGAATAAAATGATACCGCCCGAAATTTGAAAAGCGGACAAGCTAATGTGCATGAAATCCATGATAATTTGTCCAACTACAATAAAAACAAACAAGACCAAGGCCGCAATAATGCTGGCTCTAACAGCAATCTTCTTTTTAGCAGCATCGTCAAAAGATTTTGTTGCTTCTAAAAAAATAGGTATTGCACCTATTGGGTCAATGACTGCGAAGAAGAAGAAAAAGGTTTTGAGTAGTTCCATCTCTTTTTAGTTTTTTTTGATTAAATTTAAGAAACTTGAAGCAATACCTTGTTCTGAAATTCCATAATGCCTAAAAATATCATTTTGCGACCCCGTCACCGTGTATTCATCGGGAATACCTATTATTTTAAATGGATTTTTAAAGCCATTTTGTATTAAAAACGATGCACACGCCTCACCCAAACCACCATAAATCATGTGTTCTTCAACCGTGACAATGGGTTTTCCAGTCGCTGCTAATTCACTCAACAAATCATAATCTAATGGTTTTATGGTGTGCATACTCACGACTGTTGCTTCAATATTATGCTCTTTTGATAATTTTTTAGCTGCTTCTAAGGCAGGTTGAACCGTTTCGCCTGTGCCAATTAATACCAAATCATCGCCTTCGCGGATAATCCGACCTTTAGCAAATTGAAATTTACCCCCCTCAGTATCAATTGGTAAAAGAGGCATATTTTTTTTACCAAACCTCAAATAAACAGGCTTTTCTAAAGCTGCTGCTTGCCGAATCGCTTGTTCTGTTTCAAAAGCATCGGCAGGCGCAACGATTATCATATTATTAATCGCTCTTAAAACCGCAAAATCATGTAAACTATGGTGCGTCGAACCCAATGCGCCATAACTCACACCCGCGCTGATGCCGACTAAATTCACAGGGTTATCAGAATACGCCACATCATTTTTAATCTGCTCCAATGACCTTGCTGTTAAAAAACACGCGGGCGACACAGCAAAAACCTTTTTACCAGTTGAAGCTAAACCCGCTGCCACGCCGACTAAATTCTGCTCCGCAATGCCTACTTCCACAATTTGCTTCGGCAATCGCTGACCAAAAGGGGCGAGTTTACCAGAACCTCTCGAATCGCTCGTTACGGCTATAACGTTTCTGTCTTCCCTTGCGAGTGCTTCGAGGGTTTCAGCAAAAACTTCTAAATTGGCTTTGCCTACTGATGTATCTACTACTGCCATTTGTTTTTATTTAAAAATCATCTGCGAAAACTCGCTCAAATACAAACGCCAAGAATTCCAATCATGCGTTCCTTCATTTTCCCGATAAGTGTATTTAAAACCTATTTCATCGTACAAGGCTTTCAATTTAACCACACTTTGATATAAAAAATCATCTTTGGCTATGCCAATCCAATACACTTTTGGATTATTTTTCTGCAATTCTTTCAATTGTTGAATATGTTGTTCTTTATTATAGTTCTTATCATTGAGCGCAGATGAAAACAAGCCCATGCTCATGACACCAATGTATTTGAACTTTGAGGGATTGGCATTGGTAATATTTTGCGTTTGAAAACCACCCATTGAAAAACCTGTTATCGCACGGTGTTCTGCATCGGCAATAACCCGATAGTTGTTTTCAATATAAGGCACAACATCTTTCATCAAACTTTCTTCAAATTTGCCCGAAGCCATAGAGTTGATGCCCGACGGAATTTTATTCTGCATTGCCGCAGGACGGTCTAAGGGGGCTGCGGGTGTATTCGGATTGCCGTTTGTAATGACCACAATCATCGGCGTTGCTTTTTGGGTAGCTATGAGATTATCGACAATATAATTCGCTCTGCCTCTACTCAACCAAACTTCTTCATCGCCGCCGCCGCCATGCAAGAGGTATAAAACAGGGTATTTCTTCCTATCTTTATCATAGCCTGGTGGCGTATAAATAAACATTCTGCGCTCTGCCCCAATTGTAGGCGAAGCATACCAAACAGATTTTAAATCGCCATGTGGTACAGGTTTCACATCAATAATATCCGCCATTGCGCCTGGAATCATCAAGCGGTTTTGAATCCAAGCACCGTCTCTTGTCACCATACTACTTGAAGGGTCGAGAACAGGCACACCGTCCAAAAGTATATCGTATTCGTACATATCGGAAGCCAAAGGACCGAGTTTCACTTCATAAACCGTATCTTTTCTTTCCATCGTGGTCATTTTGCCCGTTGCCCAAGTGCCACTTACTTGCACTGTATGTCCTTCGGGAGCTTTTAGGCGGAAAATGACGGAATTATCCGACAAAACTTCGGGTGAGATGACGTTATTGGGTCGCCTTTGACCTTCTGCAATAAAAGGCGAGACTAAAAGGAGAATTGCTAATGTTAGATTTTTCATTTTTCTATTATTTTAAGTTTTTTTACAAAAATACTGAGGGGGGGTACTCTCATTTCTTCCCCAAATAAAGTCCACCAATCACCAAAAACGTACCGACCAAAGTATAAACGGAAATAGGTTCTTTGGTAAAAATAGCTGAAAATAAAAAGCCGAATATTGGGCATAAATACAGCCATAATGCCGCTTTTGTCGGTTCTGCTTTGAGTAAATACAGCCATATTTGAGCCGCAACAATCGTAACAGGAATGACCAACCACAAAGCTGAATACCAAAAAGTTGGCGTAAAATGGTTTAAACTATCTTCGTAAAAAAATGCCGTTAAGGGTACTAAAATCAAAGCACTGATAAAAATAAGCCAACCATTAATGACGAGTCTGGGCAATTCCCAATTTACGCGTTGATAATACACCGTTCCAATCGAATAACATACAATACTAAAAGCCAACAAACCAATACCCAACGGTGTCGCATAAGCATTTTGCAGCAACGGATAAAGCACAATACCCACACCCAAAAGCCCTAATAGCAACCCAATCCATACATTACGGGTGATTTTCCCATTTAACCACAAGCCATTTAAAATAGTGATAACCAACGGATTAGCAGCCGTTGCCAATGCACCAATGCCCGCTGTTGCATATTTCAAAGCAAAAACATAAGCGATAGAGTAAATGCCGTTAATCATCATACTACAAACCAGCAATGAAATCCATTCTTTCCCTTTGGGCAACCGATGTTTTTGTATCAAAAGAATATAGCCCAGCAACAGTATGGCTGCTAAAACATAGCGCACAGTAATCAACAATAACGGTTGCACATCTTTTATCCCTAATTTGGTCGCCACTGCTCCTGCTCCCCAAATAGACGCTAAGAGTAATCCTGCTACTATATTTTTCATTTGTTTAGACAATGCTTTTTAACGAAAATACTGAGGGGGTATTAATCTATCATTTTATATCTTGTTCTACATTTTCCATCTAATTCTGCTTCAAGTTCAATAAAATGGAAACCCATTCCTGGGCTATATGTCCAATGATATTTGCACAAAAGTTTCCAGTCATACAATGAATCTTCTAAAAGTTTGAGTAATATTCTTATTGGAGAATTTTCTTTATAATCTTTGAAATAAATCGAATTACAAACCCTTATTATTTCAATATGTTCTTGGTCGCTTATGTTTTCAAATTTTTTATTAATTATAATGTCGGTTAATTTTAAAACAATACTGTCGAATTTTTTTTGACTTATTGTCAATTCATTAATGTTTTTACCGTTCCTAAGTGAAGGAACAGAGTCCATCCTGATAAACATTGTATTCCCTATAAGCCTAAAAGAATCTGCAAGCCTTTTTTGGTTTATAGAATCCATCTGTTGAGCATAGCCAGTTAGATGTATTAGAAAAAGTATTACAAAAGCGATTTTTTTCATTGCAGTTGTCTAATCAATATTGAGAAGGTTTACCCACTTATATCAAACAATAACACATTTTTTTCACAATAATGTTTCATTTTTAGCTCAATTCAGTCATTGCCAATTCATACTGCTCCGCACTCGGCACGCCATGATGCCATTTCAATTGATTTTCCATATAACTTACGCCCTTGCCTTTGACCGTATGCGCGATGACAAAACTTGGTTTTCCTTGTTCAAAAGGCAATTGTTTTAAGACATCTTTTAAAGCCTCTACATTATTACCATCTACTTCGCGCACTGCCCAACCAAAACTTTTCAATTTATCAGCAATGGGTTCAGTATTACAAACTTCTGCCGTTGTGCCGCTGATTTGTAGTTTATTATAATCCAAAATGGCGCATAAATTGTCCAATTTATAATGACTTGCTGTTAAAAACGCTTCCCAATTCGAGCCTTCGGGCAGTTCGCCATCGCCCATTAAAGTGAACACTTTATAGTCTATTTCATCCATTTTAGCTGCCAAAGCTGTTCCGACACTGAGGGGTAGCCCGTGACCCAATGCACCTGTATTTTGTTCAACGCCTTTGACTTTGCGCGTCGGATGCCCGATATAATGCGATTGATATTGACATAAAGTTTCCAAATCACTTTCAGGAAAAAAGCCTTTATCTGCCAAAACCACAAATAAGGCTTCCACGCAATGCCCCTTGCTTTGAATATACCTATCTCTATCGGACGAAGTGAAATTATCGGGCGAGACATTCAGTATTTCATTGTATAAAACATTCAAAATATCAATACACGACAAGCTACCGCCCGTGTGACCTGCTTTGGCTTTGTAGATGTATTTGAGTATTTTACGGCGATACTCTTTCGATTTTATTTCTAATTCTTTAATTGTCATAAAATTTCCTTGTCGGAATACCTTTTTTATTTTAAAAATCGCTTATTTAGGTACAACTGTAACGATGACTCTTTTGTAGCGTGACAGCCTCGGTGTGCCTTTGTCTGTTACTTTCAAGATGAAATGTATCGTTTCGGGCTTTTCTACTGAGGGGGCTGTAAATGGCACCCGATACATATTAGAAGCATGAGGTCTGAATGAAATATTGCCCGCATAAGTGCCCGCTTCTCGATATTGAAACCACACATAAGACAGTGCATCGCCGTCAGGGTCAGTTGTGCCTTTGGCATCGAGAAAGAATTTTTCACCCGATTTTACCGTTACTGTTTCAGCGTGATTAAGCTTAGGAACAGGCGGGTGATTCGCTTCTTTATAGCTTTTAAAAGTCCAATCCATTCGGACAGCAAAATCATTTTGAAAGTCTTCACGCCAACGTAAAACGGTTTCTAAATTGCCTGTATATCCTTTTTTATCCAAAAGTGAAAAAACCGAATCCTTCGCATTTGTCCAAATAGGGCGTGTTTCGGGGTCTTCTTTTTGCGGCACTTTTACATAGGCATTGGGTTTAGGTTCGACAAATTCGGGTATATACAATTCATAACGACCGCCCCAACCGCCATAATTTGGCTTTTCAGCTTCATTCAATCCGTTTTCAATCAAACTCAAAAAAGTAGGCGTATCGCCCTCCATGCCATAAGCCACATCGGGGTATTTAGTGCCTAAAACACTGTGTTTTTGTTGAATATGCTCACTCAACCAAGCATCTGAAATGACCTCATTATTAAAACCCTCTTGTTTGGCATTGATGCCTCGCCATGTCGCATTCATATAAGTAAACCCCGGTGAGGTGATAAAGAAAATGCTCGGGAAGGTTTTGCGAATCCAAGGATTAGAATCATCTTGGTCTGAAATAGTATAAACTCTTAGTTTTTGATACAATTTATCGGCTTCGGCAGCCGATTTGGTATTTTTAATTTTCCAAAGAGCTTGCGCTAAACAATTTGAACCGCCCCAAACACAGACCCAAAGCGGACGGTTATCGGCACTGCTCAATACTTTTATAAGCCATTCCGAGCCTTCTGAATCTTTGCCTTCACCAACGCCTTCCATGCCGTATTTTTCCAAGCCTTTCTTGATTTTTGTTTTCAAAAAAGCAGCCGTCGGATAGCCTTTTTCATGTTGAAGTAAGTTGGGCTGAATCACGTCGTAAGCATCAACAATGTCATGCAGCGTTTCAACCGCAGCCCAATCTTTTTGATGAATAGACGTTGTGGCAATCAAACCTTCAATATCCCATTGATTTGAATACGTTAAAAACCGCACCAATGATTGTGCATCATCAGGGTCAGCTTCTATATCGGTTAATACCAAAACCCGCTTTTTTTGAGCGATTGCATCAACATTGAAACTTATGAAAAGCGCAATCAATAGAAGGATTTTATTCATAGTTTTTGATTTTTTAATAAAAAATCTTGAAAATACTGAGGGGGGGACAATTCATATTTCATCATTACCTAAGCGTGCTGATACACCTCCCAACCCATATAATTTTCAAAAGCCTCTTTCAATATCGCCGCTGTTTTCGACGCATTCATCACAACATGATGCTCAAAACCATTGCGACAAACGTAGTTCATCAAGCCTTGTAAATTAGGCACTTTTGCAACCGCCCGATTGCCAAATGTACTGAGGGGGTCGTCTGTCAAATCGCCTTCGCCGATATAGGCTTTTATCACGCCTTTTACATCATCAGTACTCAAGCGACCGTAGGTCAGAGGCATGGCTGGCGTGCGTCCATCCAAAGCACCGTAAGTATTTTCAACGTCAACAGTTGTACCTAAAATAGGCGCATTGCTGATAGTAATATCGGGCAAAAACGATTTTGCCCAGTTGCCACAATGGAAAAGGACACATTTTTCGTCATCATTTGCGTAGTTATTATTCCAATCCACTAAGGCTGATGGTGAGCCAGATGCCAATTGCATAGCATACATCGTGAGCGTTCCTGTCACGTCCACCTCACAAGCACTTGGGAGCATATTTTCACTCATCATACTCATGCTTGTACATACGTTGCAACCGTAATTTTGCTGTAAGGAAGTCCAGCATTGAATCGCCGTTGCGTCTAAAACATTATCCGCCATAAATTCATTTAAAACCACATCAAGTTTAGCGATTTGAACCAATGCCTCGCTTGGTGTTTTGCCTGTTGCAGCATAGTTTGTAATGGCTTCCAAACGGTTTTTTACTGAGGGGGTGTTGGCTGTGAGTTTATTGGCTTTTCCGAGTATTTCTGAAAGGTCGCAAGTGACCACTGAAATACCATTGCGCTGCAATATTTTTTCAGAATAACGGACGGTATTAAAAGCACTTGGGCGTGCGCCAACTGCCCCGATTCTGACATTTCGCAAACCTTTTACAACCCTACAAACAGCGACAAAATCTTTTAAATCTTGCTGAAAACTGGGGTCGAATGGGCTGACAACGTGTTTGGTCGTCAAACTGTATTTAATGCCATATTGGTACAAATTATTGCAAACCGAAATTTTACCGCACCACGAATCACGACGGCGTGCCACGTCCATTTTATCCAAATCATCGGGATAGCCTTGTACCAAAACTGGGACATTCAAATTGGCTAATTTTAAGGTATCTGCTATGCCTTTTTCATCTCCGAAATTGGGTAAAATGACCAATACGCCGACGATGTCATCCGCGTGTTTTTTAAATAAATTAGCACATTTCTGAGCATCTTGAAACGTTTCAACGCCCCCCAATTTGGTTTCTGAACTATCCAATAGAATAGGATTCAAGTTCAATTGCTTGAATAATTCTATAATTTCAAGTCGAGCAAATTCGACTAAACTATCGGGAAAAAAATCGCGGTTGCCGATGATAACACCGAGCGTTAATGGTTTTGACATATCTTTTTTATTTAAAAATGGCTTGTTTCTACTTTGACACTTCTTTATGTGATAGCGCAAAGATAAAAAAAGTAAAATAAAAAGAAGAAAAAAGTAAAAAAAAGAAAATTTTAAAAAGAAGAGTGCAGAGGACACTCAAAATGCGGGCATAAGTGAGGGAATATCCTATATTTTAAGGCTATAACAAAAAATACCCCTCAGTATTTCAAGCGCGGCGAAAATACTGAGGGGTATTTTTATCCTTATCAAGTGTATTAGGAAGGTGCGATTATCAACTCTATCTCATTGTCTCTAAACACCTGCTTGTGTTTTTCCTCAATACCCGAATCGGTGATAATATAGTCAATAAGTGACAATGCACCCAAGCTTGCCAGAGCACTTTTACCAATTTTGGTAGAATCTGCGACCAAATAAGTCGTTTCAGCGGCTTCAATCATGGCTTTTTTGACGACCAAATCGCTGATACTCGGATAAGTCAGACCCGATTTTAGAGAGATACCAGCCGTCGCTAAAAACAGTTTTTGCACATTCAAACCTTTGAAAAAATCGGCAGCTTTTTGACCTGTGAGCGATAAAGTGGGCGGTTTGAACTCGCCACCAGTCATAATGACCTCAATATTTGGGTCAGACCCCAATATTAAAGCAATATTCAGCGCATTTGTAATAACGGTCAAATGTTTGCGCCCCCTCAGTATTTTGGCAATTTCCGTTGTAGTCGAGCCCGAATCGAGTATGATAGTGTCGCCATTTTCAATATAATCCATACATTTTCGCGCAATCATCTCCTTTTTTTCCATATTCTCTTGATGGACAAGAGCGATATTTCTGACTTGGTCTTCGACATTTTTTATGAATGCGCCACCGTGTTCTTTCACTATCAACCCTTCAGCTTCAAGTTTTTCTAAATCCTGCCTGATAGTCACTTCGGTCACTTTGAATATGCGCGCCAGTTCAGTCACTTTTGCTGAACCATCCTCTTTGAGCATTTCATAAATTTTCTCTCTTCTTTGAATGGGTATCATTTTTTTTCTTTTATTTGCGAAAATAGAGCGCAAAAATAAACAAATTATCGCAGTTTATGAAAATAGAAGACTTTGTAGGGAAAATATTGCAAACATCTGGATGTTTTCCTCCAGCTCTTTTGATACCTCTAAATTAATAACTGAGGGGTGGGCATAACTTAAAACATCATTAAACAGCCACAGACTGTTTAATGATGTTTTAAGTTATGC
>JAEUUP010000156.1 GCA_016787525.1 Saprospiraceae bacterium
GCATAACTATAAATCACTAAAAACACAGGTTTCGCACTGTTTCGCCATAGGCGAAAGGCGTGCAAAAAAGGATTTTTTCGGAGCGAGCCTATATTTTTTTTGCTTGCAAAAAAAATATAGGCTCGCTCCATAAGAAAATAACCATGCACGCTTTTTTCTGAAGGAAAAACAGTCTGTGTCTGTTTAAAAATGTTTTTAGTTATGCCCACCTCTCAATTATTATCTAATCAAAGTTGCATAATTTCTAAGTTCAATTTTCTCTCCACGAGGCGATACGTATGTAACCAAACACAGATAAACCCCTTGCGGCGATGGCTCACCTTTATTGTTTTTCAAGCCATTCCACCCCTCAGTAGGGTCATTGGTTTGGAAGATTTGCTCACCCCAACGATTGAATATTTTTAAGTCAAAACTTTTCATCCCCTCAGTAATACCCGTACCTCTATAAATGTCGTTGTTGCCATCTTCATTTGGTGTGAAGGCATTCGGCAACCAATAGGTGACTTGTGGAATAACATCAATGATTTTGGTCAATGAGTCGGTACAACCTACAGCATTTGATACCAACAGTTTGACTTTATGCATGCCTGAGTCTCGAAACTTGAAAACAGGGTTTTGTAAGATAGAATAGCCTGTTGTGCCAAAATACCATTGCCATTGACTGGCAAATTGTGATTTATCGGTGAAAGTTACAGTATTTTTAAAAGTTGAAACCTGCTCAGGGGAATAGATAAAATCGGCTTTTGTCCCTTGTTTGACTCGAATCCAGTTTGGGAAATTGCGGCTTGTTGAGCAACCAATAGGTGATGTTACTTTTAGGTTGACGCTAAAAACACCAGGATTTTGATAGGTGTATGTAGGGCTTATAGCTGACCCTTTTCCACCATCGCCAAAATCCCACTGAATTGTGTAAGTGGAATCAACAGGTTTTGAAATATTATTAAAAAAAACTTTTAGCGGTGTACAGCCATTGAAAGTTGTGGGCTCAATCAGCAATAGGGGCGGTACTGGTAGCCACCGAATTGTTAAGGTGGTGTCGGCAGTACAGCCTTTTTCATTCAGTACATTCAGAGTTATTTTTTTAGTACCCGGTGTGTCGTAGAGGTGTGAAGGGTTTTGTAGTGCCGATTTTGCACTATCCCCAAAAGTCCAATCCCATTTTACTATTTCACCAGAAGGAGAAATAGATTTATCAAAAAACGCAATCGGACCTGCAACGCACGTATCGTATCTATAGCTAAAATCAGATTTGACTGATGGGAAAATACGGAAATACAAGTTAATTGTATCTGCACACTGTGTGCCAGGATTTAAAAACAAATTGCCGCTATAAACGCCCGTATCAGGAAAAGAGATAGTTGGACTCCATTCTTTGAATGTTTTGACTTGGTTTTGAATCAACACATCGAATCGAAAATCTGTTATGAACTGTCGGTCAAGGCTTAGATTGTTGATAGAAACATTGGGGTTGCCACAGGAGCGAATCAAGTAATTGTTAGACCAAACTGAGTCTGCCGTGACTTTGCCTGCAACAGTTGGGTCGCATTTGGCAACATTGAACTGAAAATCGCGGTGCAGAGTACCTAAAAGTCGGCCATTTCGGTATTCTCTGACACAAACCCCAACCACAAATTGTCCAATCGTCTGAGGTATCCCTGTAATGCGTCCACTTATTGAATTGATGCCCACAACAGGGTCTCCTGCCAATGGCTGTGCAGAAGTATAGGTAGGTGATTTAAATGCAACATCATTGGGCGCGGGCCAGCAGGGTGGATTAGGCGTTGTGCCTGCGCAGCCTGTATTACCACCTTTGCCACCACCGCCAAGTGGTTGACAAAATTCATAAACCAATTGGTCGCCTTCGGCATCAACGGCTGAGTGGTCAAAATTCAACATCTCATTGGCACAAATCACGATAGGCGGAAACTGACGGAAAGTCGGCGAATTATTGTTGGTTTGTTGACCCAAAGCAGTGATTTCAACGAAATAAGTAGCACCTACATCGCCAGGGGCATTGATATTGTTGATGGTTTCATTGCGGCAACAACGTTGATAGAGAATGACATACGTATCGTTGATAATTGGTAATTCTTTTTCCCATTCATAAATACCTTCTTCTACACAAACATCAGGCGGAATCAAACAAGGAATTGTTGGAGTTGGCAAACGAGCCGTCCGACTTGTCAGTTGTACGCCAAATGACTCAACGATGGTGTTGGTACTGCCTCTGTAAATACCAATTGGCGCAATGCCGTCCAACTGAGCACCACCGTTGGTGTAGCAGTCTCGCCAAATTTTCATAGTGAATTTATAGCGATTAGAGGTTGCTGTTTTCGATACAACAGTATAAGTGATTTCGCCCCCAACGATGTGTTTTGCCTCCAATACTGAGGGGGTAAAAAAAGCTATAAAGCAGCATATTTTGAATATTTTTCCTAAGTGCATGAGGAGGTGTTTGTCGTTTTATGAATAAAAAATTTAGGCTTTCTAAAAAAAATCGGTTTCGATATTGACCAAAGCATCTACTTTTGTCGTTTACACGTGTTATGATAAACAAAATAAACGTCAAAACGTTTACAAACGGTTGCGTATGCCAAAATTAAATTCCAATAAGCAAACAAATTTAAGGATTTATGTTTGAAAACGAAAAATTTCAAGAAATATTAAACGTACTCCGTCATGGTGGTGTCATTTTATACCCAACAGACACAATTTGGGGACTTGGCTGTGATGCCACGAATGCCGAAGCTGTTGACAAAATCAGTACTATCAAGGAGCGAACACCCGACAAAGGCTATGTATTATTAGTGGACTCTGTCGAAATGCTCAAAAAACATGTGGGTATCGTTCATCCACGAGTCGAAACCTTGCTGTCTTATCATGTGCGACCTCTGACTATTATCTACGATGAAGCTTTTGGTGTGGCTTCCAATGTTTTAGCACCAGATGGCAGTGTCGGGATTCGAGTTACACAAGACCCCTTTTGTCGTGAGTTGATTGCACAATTTGGGAAGCCGATTGTTTCAACTTCTGCCAATCGTTCAGGTGCGCCTTTTCCTGCTCATTTTGGAGAAATTAGTTCTGATGTTCTCGAAAAAGTAGATTTGGTGGTCAAATATAAGCAAGATGTCAAAGAAAGAGGTGAGCCTTCTGTTATTGCTCGTTTCAACCGCGAATACGAAGAGTTAGACTTTTTGCGAGAATAATTTTGCGTTTTCAAAACTACGTTTTTTAGGCTTACAAAGATTTCTGTTGAGAATCTTTGTAGGCTTTCTCTTTTATGCAATGAGGTTGAGATAAATACGTTATATTTGTCAGAAAAATGTAAACTCTATTATTCAATTTTCTAAAACACTTATTTTAATGTTGAAAAAACTTACTTTAACGCTTCTCTTAGGATTTGCCTTTCACAGTCTTTTTGCTCAAAAAAAAGAAGCTACGAACAAGAATTTTACCAACGAATTAGGCTTAAATGTCACCAATCTTCTGACTGATTTATTAGGGAACAATAACCGTACAGATGCAGGGCAGTATTTATTATCCTATAAAAAGGAATTGAAAGACAACAAATACCTCCGATTAGGTGCAACAGTCAATTTTTCATTATCCAATCAAAATACGCAATTTTTTTCAACAGAATTGCGTAATCAGAACTTCCAATTTCGTATTGGACGAGAAACAAGGCAAGAATTATCAAAACGACTTCAATATTATTATGGACTCGACGGTATTATAGGTTACAAAGCAGAGGAAAGCGTCGGAGTCACTTCAACAAGTCAAATCAAACAGACGGATAAAAACTTTATCGTAGGTGGTGGGCCGCTTTTGGGTTTTCAATTTGCCCTTTACGAGCGTTTGCTCATTGGTACTGAGGGGTCTTTTTACGTGGCATATAATGTCAGTTCAACAGATTTCGACCAACTTTCAATAGGCGGTGGATCATCTGTCATTCCCCCCAAAAAAAGCACAGGTATCAATGCCCAAACCAATCTGCCTAAATTTCTTTTTTTGATACTCAAATTTTAATGACATGAACAAGAAAATCATACTTAAAACATGGATTTTCTCTTGTTTATCATTTGTTTTGGTAGCGCAAGAGAAAGACTGGACTCCTGACCCTTCCTACAATGACAACATTAGGCACAAAGAAATCATCATCAATACCACACCTTTAATTTCACAATTTATTCCTTTCAATGCCAGCACATTGCCTCGCCAAAACGTTTTTGATTTTCAAGTACGGAAACTTCGCAATGGCAGAGGTACACGTTGGGGCTTAGGTGTAAATATTGACTCTGGTTTCAATCCACTTGAACCGAGCAGTTTTTATGCTCGTTTCGGTTTTGTACGAAGACGACAAATTGCCCAAAACTTTCATTTTTATCGTTCTTGGGATGGTAATTTACTCGTAGAAGACCTCGACGGAACAAACCCTGCTGCTCGACGTTTGGGTTTTTCGGGCATAGCCGTTTCCTATTCAGCGGGTTTTGAATATAGCATCAACAAGACTTTGACACTTTCTACTGAGGGGGTACTTTTATTCGGTATTCTGGGTGATACAGGTGACACTAAAATCAAGTTCATACCACCTATTGGTCTGTTTTTTCATGTTAAATTCTAAAACAGTGGATTTTTGATTTGTAATTTTTGTGTAAAATAGAGTAAATTGCGCATGAATTTCAATAATAGCCAAAATTCATGATTTGAAGGCTTATCTTGCTAAATTTCATACACTAACATTTTAAAACATTTTTCAATGAAAAAAAACCTTCTGACTATTTCTGCACTGGCTTTGGTCACTCTCGGTTTTCAAAACTGCAATACCGACAATCAATTACCTTCGGCAGCTTATGAGCCTAAATTGGAACTTCCTGCCCAAGAGTATGACTACAAGGCAGGCGTTCAAGCATTTATAAAAGACGCTCACACGCTGAATCCAAAATTGGTATCAAGCAACTTGAATAGTGGTTTCATCCTCAACGGAATTCCACAATTTTTACCATCAGGCTTAAGTTTTAATACTGCCGACATTAAAAACGAAGTCGCCACTTTGGGTCGTGTCTTATTTTATGACAAAAAACTATCTATCAACAATACGATTGCGTGCGGTAGTTGCCATTTGCAATCCAAAGCCTTTTCTGATATTGGTGACGTAAGTGTGGGTTTCAAAAGCGTAAAAACCACACGTAATTCCATGTCTATTGCCAATCCGATGTTGACGAATAACCTTTTTTGGGACTCTCGCTCAAAATCGCTGCAAGATATGGTGCTGCGCCCTGTCCAAAACCACATCGAAATGGGTATGGACAATCTTCAAGTGCTGACATCAAAACTACAAAGTACCAGCTACTATCCATCTTTGTTTAAAAAAGCATTTGGTACTGAGGGGGTCACTGAGGACAAAATTAATTTGGCTTTGATGCAGTTTTTAGCATCAATGGTGACGCATAATTCCAAATTTGATGAAGGTAGCAAAACAAAGTTCAACAATTTTAACTCATTGGAAACTATGGGCAAAGACCTGTTTATGAGCGAAAGATTGAGTTGTACCAAATGCCATACAGGAGCTAATTTTTCATTGGGCGATGAAGTATCTTTCGATAATCCTTATGGAGGTTCAGGTGATTCAGGTCCAAATGGGACTGCAAATGTAGGTTTGGATATGGTCTATAAAGATAATGGACGTGGCAATGGCAAATTCAAAATTCCTTCGCTACGCAATATTGAGTTGACCGCGCCTTATATGCACGATGGTCGTTTTAAAACGCTGGAACAGGTCGTCGAGCATTACAACAGTGGCATTCAAGCTCATCCGCATCTCGATGCCAATCTGAAAGATGCCAATGGATTGCCTCGCCGTTTGAATCTGACACCGATAGAAAAAACGGCTTTGATTGCTTTTTTGAAGACTTTGACAGATACAAAATACATAGCTGATGTGAAGTATTCGGACCCTTTTAAATATTAGACTTGTTGTCTATTGAAAATCAATAAATTAAGTTTCTTAGTCGCCTTTGGCGGCTAAGAAACTTTGAGGAGCGAGTGATTTTTTTAGGAAAATTTTGGCTTGCCAAAATTTTCCTAAAAAATCACTCGCTCCAAAAGAAAATCTTTCAAAGTACGCTTTTTGCGCTATGCGCAAAACAGTGAGTAATAGCTAATGAATTGATTTTCAACTTGCAACAAGTCTATTGATTTTCAATAAAAGACTTCGTTAGTTTTTTAAGTATAAATAACGCCGTTTACGGCGGCGAGTTAGACTTTTGGAGAGAGGTTTTAAATTTTGCAAGTCCAGCTTACCTGAACTTGCAAAATTTACAACCTCTCTCCATTCCCTTTTCTCGGTGGTGAAGCCGCCATTTTTCAACTAAAAAATTACCGAAGTATTGTTAAACGACCCTATTGCTAAAGTCAGACAAGTCATTACGGATTATCTTTTGACACAGAAAAAATAATGAGATTAAGCTATCGCAAATTTGATTTGCAACTCAAACACCCATTTCGTATTGCCATTGCTGCACGTACTTTTACGCCTTTGGTACTGATTGAAATAGAGAAAAATGGGTGGATTGGCAGAGGCGAATGTTCTATGCCGCCGTATCTTGGAGAGAGTCAAGATACGGCTTTTGCTTTTTATCAATTGGTTGAAAAAAGTGGTATTTTGCAAAATGTTAATCTAAATAGTATTGATATTAAATTTATTATGTCGGCTATTGATGCTTTGCAAGAAGGTCACTCTGCGGCGAAAGCGGCTATTGATATAGCCTTGCATGATTTAAAAGGTCAAATAGAACAAAAACCTGTTTGGCAGATGCTCGGCTCTGAGCCGATGGTTATGCCCGTCACGAGTTTTACTTTGGGGATTGATACCCCCTCAGTATTGCGTGAAAAAATTGGAGGGGCAGCCAATTTTTCAGCTATAAAAGTAAAATTAGGCTCTGAAAATGACTATGAAATAATCGAAACCATTTGCAGTGTTACCGATAAACCCATCTATGCAGATGCCAATCAAGGTTGGAAAGATGTGCATTTCGCTATCGAAATGTGCCATTGGTTGGCTTCAAAAGGTGTTGTATTGATTGAACAACCTTTGCCTAAATCCGATTTGGAGGGCAATGCAAAAGTGACTGAGGGGTCGCCTATTCCAATATTAGCAGATGAAAGTTTTCAAAGATTTAAAGATTTTAGTAAAATTGCAGGAGCTTTTCATGGTATCAATATCAAATTGATGAAATCAACAGGTTTGTGCGAAGCTAAGCAAATGGTGGACGAAGCCAGAAAACGAAAGATGAAAATCATGATAGGGTGTATGTCCGAAACCTCGTGTGGCACAATGGCAGGCGCAGCATTGGCACCGCAGTGCGATTTTGCGGACTTGGATGGACCTTGGTTGACCGTAAATAACCCTTATGAAACGCCAATACTGAGGGGGGGCAAAATTGAGCTGTCTAACAATTTTGGTTTAGGAATAAAACAACTTCTATGAAAACAAATATTAATGTAGTAAAGCAAAAAATAGCAGAAGCCGATTTGAATGAGGCTTTTTTACTGCTCGCAAGCAGTTTGGACAACACAGAACACAGCGATTCCATTATTATCTGGCAAGGACGTTACAATAGGTTATTGAAAGACAAAAAATTAGGTGCTGTCAGTGACAGTGATTTTGATACAGATATGAGTAAGATTTCACTGACCATTTTGGATTTGTTGAAAACACTTAAATCTGATTTTCTTGCCGATGAAGTGAAAATAAATCCTTCTTTGTTCTTTTTTGAATCAGATTTGAATCAATTTCCAGACTACAAAGACAGAGTGTATGCTCAAAGTTTTAAAAACGAAAATACAAGGGCAGTGGGTTGGGAGTTGCGTATGCAATTTGCCCCCTTGACATTTCCATTGTCAATTGGTAGTAAGTGGCGTGTTCTGAAACCTGACCAAACATATTCTGCTGAATACAACTCAGACTTTACAATACCTGAAAAATGGGGTGGTTTTTGGGTGCAACGCACTTATGGCTATGCGGAAGCCGCAAAGTGGCACGCGGGTACTTATACTATTGAAGTTTTTGTTGACAATGCTTGGGTTGGAAAGGGTAGTTTTACGATTGTTTAAACCATTGTTTTATATGAAAATAGCAAAAATTGAGTTATTTAAACTCAATACGCCTCTGATTGAACCATTCGTCATAGCCATCGAAACCATCACTAATGCCGAGAGTATTGTAGTGAAAATGACAACCGAAAATGACCTTATCGGTTGGGGCGAGTGCAACCCTTACCGCAGCATTGCAGGCGAAACTCAAGGGACGGCTTTTGAAGCAGGACAATTTTTGGCAAAAATACTGAGGGGGCAGAATGCGACAGCGATAAATAGCTGTATTCGATTGATGGACAAGATGTTAGCAGGCAATAGGTGTATCAAATCAGCATTTGATATGGCTTTGTATGATATTGCTGCCAAGGCAGCTAATTTACCTTTGTATCAATTTTTAGGAGGCGAAAACAACCGCAGTGTTACAACTGATATGACGGTTGGTATTGGGTCGCCTGTCCAAATGGCAGCTTCGGCTTTTCGATTCAAAAATCAAGGTTTTCCTGCTATAAAAGTCAAATTAGGCACGACTTTGAAAGATGATGTGGCACGCATCCGAGCCATACGAGATACTATTGGAGATCGTTTACCCCTGCGTATCGATGCCAATCAAGGCTGGGACGAAGCAACAGCGATAGCGACTTTGAAAGCGTTGGAACGTTTTGACATTGAACATTGTGAACAACCCATTGCTGCGCGCAATATTGCAGGTTTGGCACGCGTGAAAGCAGCAAGCCCGATTCCAATCATGGCAGATGAGGCTGTTTTTGACCATTTTGATGCTCTAGGTTTGGTACAACATGCGGCTTGCGATTACTTCAATATCAAATTGGCTAAATCTGGTGGCTTGTACAATGCTTTGAAAATCAATGCGATAGCTGAAGCAGCGAATCTGAAGTGTCAAGTCGGTTGTTTCTCAGAAACGCGATTGGCGATGTCGGCGTTGATGCACTTTATTTTAGCTTGTCCAAATGTGGTTCACTTCGACCTCGACGCGCCTTTGATGCTTTCAGCCGACCCTGTTTTAGGTGGCTTGGTATATGGTGAAAATGGCTCTGTTTTTATAGATGATGCAATAGGTATTGGGGCAAGTTTTGATGATGATTTTTTGAAAGAATGTACCCGATATGAGGTATAATTCATTCATTTCCAGTTTAATAACGCAACCTTGAGATAAATGCGTCGTGAAAAAATAGAAACGAATTTTCAGAAAAATGCTCGTTTTCTTTTCTTCACCTAAATTCTAAATTTTTATTCATTCAATCATTTGAAATGAGACAACTACCTTTATTTTTAACAATCACCACGATTCAAATACTTATTTTATCTTGCTCTGCTTCCCCTCACTCCATTTCTTTGAACATAAAAGTTGATCAATTTGGCTATCGTCCCAACGATACGAAAGTGGCTGTCATTGCACAACCCAAAGTGGGTTACAATGCGCCGAGTACCTACTCACCTGGTTCTGTTTTCAAAGTACGCAATTGGGATACGGATGCTGAAGTATTTAGTGGTGCAGCTGTTTTGTGGAAAAATGGGACAACACATACGCAATCGGGTGATAAAGTTTGGTGGTTCGATTTTTCAGCCTTGACTACTGAGGGGGCTTACTATGTGCAAGACGTTGAAACGGGTTATAGTTCAGATAAATTTGTGATACATAAAGATATTTATACCAGCATTTTAAGAGCTGCTACCCACGCTTTGTTTTATCAAAGATGTGGCATAGACATTACTTATCCGCATGGTAATAGATGGACACATACGGCTTGCCATATGGGTGCTAATCAAGATTTAGCTTGTCGAGATGTACAAACACCCAATACGACAAGCTCGGCAAAAGACCTTTCAGGTGGTTGGCACGATGCAGGCGACTACAACAAATATGTGAATTATTCCTACAATGCCGTCCATAATTTGCTTTTCGCTTATCAAGAGACCCCCTCAGTATTTGGTGATGATTGGGGCATTCCTGAAAGCAAAAATGGTGTGCCTGATGTTTTGGATGAAGTAAAATACGAACTCGATTGGCTGCTAAAAATGCAACAAACGGATGGTTCAGTCCTCAGCAAAGTATCAGTTGTGGATTTTGTAACCGCTTCGCCACCCAACAATGATGCGGCACGCCGTTACTACGGTAAGGTTTCGACGAGTTCGACATTGTCGGTTGCATCTATGTTTGCTCATGCCGCGATTGTTTTTCAACCCATAAATCCGACTTATGCCGCAACGCTTTTGGCAAAAGCACAAAGTGCGTGGAGTTGGGCTGTAGCAAACCCCTCAGTAACTTATGCCAACACAGGTTTTCAAAGTTCATCGCCCGAATTAGAGGTCTATGATATTTCTGCTCGTAAAATTGGAGCAGCCGCTTTGTTGTTCGCGGCGACCAATCAAACAGCGTATAAAACTTTTTTTGAAAGTAATTACTCAAATTTAGAGTTCGTTCAATCGCAGTATTATAGTTCTTTTGAAGCCACTTACAACGATATTTCACTGTATTATGCCACTTTATCGGGTGCTTCAAGTGCGGTGAAAACCAATATTTTAACAGCCTTCAACCAATCCACGTTGTATGCAACTGATTTATTGCCCAGCTTTACAAACAAAACAGATGCTTATCGGGCGCACATGAATGATGTGGACTATGTGTGGGGCAGCAATATGCAAAAAGCTTTGCTCGGAAATATGTACGAAGGCATGATTCGATACAATCAAAGTACGGCACAACAAGCCAATTTTCGGACAATCGCCTTAGATTATCTCCATTTTTTGCATGGTGTCAATGCCATGAGTCTTGTTATGTTGTCAAACACAAAATCTATTGGAGCAGATAACTGTGTTACTCAGATTTATCATGGCTGGACGGGTGACAAAACGGCTTTTGACCTTGACCCGATTCCTGCTCTGATGACAGGTGGTATCAATAAAAATTACAGTGTTCACACCATTTCGCCGCCTTACAATCAACCGATTCAGAAGATGTATAAAGATTGGAACACAAGCGATACCGACAAATCGTGGGAAATCACCGAACCAGCTGTTTCGTACCAAGCGGCTTATATCCGTTTGGTGTCAAAATTTGCGACTCGCTCGGCGTTGTCTCCTGTCGAAAATACTTTGGTGAATGAGGATAACACCCCCCTCAGTATATTTCCGAATCCAACAGATTCTTCATTGAGTTTTCAGTTTGGTAAAAATATAAATGAAGATTTTACAGTACAAATTGTGGATTTATTTGGCAAAATTCATTTTTCTGAAAAACATGAAAGTGTTGATTATCAATCTACTATGGTCGTGAATACAGAAAGTATGGCAGATGGTAACTATATTTTAAATTTGAAAATAGGTAGTATGACCTATGCGAAAAAATTTCAAATCATACACTGATTTTGTAAACGTTTACTCAATTGACGATGACAATCCACACGCCGAGGCTCATTTTGCGCCCTTATACTTACGACGACCTTTACGACTACCATGCACTCAACTCGGATAAACGGCTGCTGACTTATGAATTGCATGAACCTTACTCATTGGCAGAAACGAAACAAAACATCCTGTATTGGATGCAAGTCGCCAAAGAGACAGACGAAGCTTTCGGACATTTCGAGATGGCAATCGAGCTTCGGTCAGAAACGAAGGTCATCGGTTTGATGAGTACAAACTATCGAGACATCAATGAGTGTGTGATGGAAGTTGGGTTTAGAATTCACGTTGATTATCAAAAACAAGGTTTCACGACTGAGGCTTTGAAAGCGATTCTGGAACATACGTTTATGAAAACGGATGTGCATCGTGTTTTTGGTTGTACGGATGCACGCAACACAGCTTGTATTCGAGTGTTCGAGAAAGTAGGCATGCAACGCGAAGGTTTGTTGCGCCAAAACATCCGTTTGTCGGACGAAACTTATGCCGATGAAGTTGTTTATGCGATTCTAGCGAATGATTGATTTTGGTTCAAAAACGACTAAATTCCTTATGTTACGCAAGCGACAGTTTACACACTGTTTTTTGCCTTGCAAAAAAAGCGTACAAAAAAGAATCTATCAAGACCGAAGTTAGTTTTTCAATCGCTTGCGATTGAAAAACTAACTTCGGTCTAAAAAAGTAATTTTGTAGTACGTCTTTTTTGCAAAGCAAAAAACAGTCAGTAACAGTATCTCGTGCGTAACATCAGTAAATTCTTATTTTCTGTCAAATTTTCATGCCAAAATTACCCCTCTCAGTATAATTAGCTACTTTTGCCGACTTTTTGACAAGGCGACTGAAAAAATGTCAGTCTCAAATGCCTTGGCATGAGAAATGATATTCTCTTTTCAAAAATGAATGTCTTTTGATAAAAGACTAATGCGTAGAAAACATGTCATGTCATTTTTCATTTATTAATCATCATTATTAAACTTATTAACTAAACAAAAATCTGCTGAACTATGAAGCCGATAAACGACAGAGTAGTTGTGAAACCCGCACCTGCGGAAGAGAAAACAAAGGGTGGTATCATCATCCCTGACACTGCCAAGGAGAAACCACAACGCGGCGAAATCGTCGCCGTAGGTCCAGGTAAAGAAGGTAAAGCCTTGACTGTTCAAGTGGGCGACATCGTTTTGTATGGCAAATATTCTGGTCAAGAATTGAGCCACAACGGTGAGGACTATCTCATCATGCGCGAGGACGATATTCTCGTCATCCTCTAATTTCATAGTTAATTGGTAAAGAACAATAGGTAATGAATGCGATAACGATGCTCAATGACTATTGTCCAATGACTATCAACTAACCACCCCTCAGTAAAATTTTTAATTTTTAATTATCAATTTTTAATTCAAAAAATATGGCTAAGGAAATTAGTTTTAATACCGACGCACGCGAGAAGCTCAAAAATGGTATTGACGCGTTGGCTGATGCAGTGAAAGTAACGTTAGGACCTAAAGGTCGCAACGTTGTTATCCAAAAAAGTTTTGGCGCACCACAAGTCACTAAAGACGGTGTAACGGTTGCAAAAGAAATCGAATTGAGTGACCCAATTGCGAACATGGGTGCACAAATGGTGAAAGAAGTCGCTTCAAAAACAGCTGATGCAGCGGGTGATGGTACAACAACTGCAACAGTTTTGGCGCAAGCAATGGTTCGTGCAGGTTTGAAAAACGTAGCAGCTGGTGCCAATCCAATGGACTTGAAACGCGGTATGGACAAAGCTGTTAAACTTGTTGTTGGTAACTTGAAATCACAAAGCGAATTGATTAACAATGATTTCGACAAAATCCAGCAAGTTGCGGCTATCTCCGCTAACAACGACGACACTATTGGTTCTTTGATTGCTGACGCAATGAAACGTGTGTCAACAGATGGTGTTATCACGGTCGAAGAAGCAAAAGGTACTGACACTTATGTTGAAGAAGTAATCGGTATGCAGTTCGACAGAGGCTATTTGTCACCTTACTTTGTGACAAATGCTGATACAATGGTGGCTGAATACGAAAACCCACTCATTCTTATTTATGACAAAAAAATCAGCAACATGCAAGAGATGTTGCCGATTTTGGAAAAAGCACTCAGCACAGGTCGTCCGTTGTTGATTATCGCAGAAGATGTTGATTCTCAAGCATTAGGCGTATTGGTTGTCAATCGTTTGCGTGCTGGTTTGAAAGTGGTAGCTGTGAAAGCACCGGGCTTCGGCGACCGTCGTAAAGCGATGTTGGAAGACATTGCCATCTTGACAGGCGGTACTGTGATTTCAGAAGAGCAAGGTTACAAACTCGAAAACACAGGTTTGGAACACTTAGGTACTTGCGAAAAAATCACTGTTGACAAAGACAACACAACAGTCATCAATGGTAGAGGTAGTGAGACGGATTTGAAAGCACGTATCAACCAAATCAAAGGCCAAATCGAAACAACGACAAGCGACTACGACCGTGAAAAATTGCAAGAACGCCTCGCTAAATTGGCAGGTGGTGTAGCTGTTCTTTACATCGGTGCAGCCACTGAAGTTGAGATGAAAGAGAAAAAAGACCGCGTTGACGATGCTTTACATGCCACACGTGCAGCCATCGAAGAAGGTATTGTTGCAGGTGGTGGCGTGGCTTTGGTTCGTGCTATCAGCAGTTTGGACAGCATAAAAGGTGCAAATGCTGACGAAACCACAGGTATTGACATCGTTCGTAAAGCTTTGGAAGCACCATTGCGCACGATTTCAGAAAATGCAGGTGTTGAAGGTTCAGTTGTTGCTATGAAAGTGAAAAACGGTAAAGGTGCTTACGGCTACAATGCCCGCACTGACAAATACGAAGACTTGAAAGCAGCTGGTGTCATTGACCCAACTAAAGTAACACGCGTAGCTTTAGAAAATGCAAACTCAATCGCAGGTATGGTTTTGACTACAGAGTGCGTCATCAACGATATTCCTGCTAAAGAGGAAGCTCACTCACACGGTGCGCCAGGTATGGGCGGCGGCATGGGTGGCATGATGTAATCGCTTTAGTTTGTATAAAAATACTGAGGGGGTGCTCGTTTCGATGGGCAGCCCCTTTTTTGTAGCCTGTATTGAGTGTAAATTCGTAAATTTTAAGTAGTCAAAAATAAGTTTTCGTGCATTTCAAACGCCGCCTTTGGCGGCGAAAGGACTTTGAGGAGCGAGCGATTTTTTGATTAAAATTTTGGCAACGCAAAAATTTTAATAAAAAAATCGCTCGCTCCAATAGAAAAACTTTCAACGTACGTC
>JAEUUP010000026.1 GCA_016787525.1 Saprospiraceae bacterium
TCAGACAAAAAAGCCAATGCCCCGACTGTAAAATAGCCAGTGACAATATTTAAAGTTCCTTCCTTAGTATGTTTGGTGAGCCACTCGTGAACGGTTCGTTTTTCGTTGTCGAGAATCATATTGCTTCAGAATCAAGGTTAAGAATAAATTATGGGCTAAAATTAGTAAAACATCGTAAAACAAATTAAAAAAAAGTGAATAGCTTTTGTGTCTATCCGATATCTAATATTTTATTCTCTCTAAACAAGCCCTTCCAAAGCCGAATCAAGCGTATCATTTTCAAAACTATCCAAATAGTTTTGAGTCATCGCCTCCGTTTCATGCCCCATTAGTTCCTTAATGATACTCGTGGATAAACCTTGTTTTTTTAAAACCGTTGCCGCCGAATGACGTGCCACATAAGTTGTCAATTTCGTTTTGATATTGGCGAGTTCCGCTATTTCCTTTAGGTCTTTGTTGGTATGCTTCAATTTTTTCTTAATCCGATTGTTGATGGCAACAAGGTTTGTATGTTGTTCTGTGTTCAAAATAGGGAAAACATAATCATCTACTGTACCTTCTCGGTAATATGCCAATATATCCATTGCAGGTTTTATGATTTTGAAATTGAATTTTTTGCCTGTTTTCGAGCGTGTATATTGGATGCGTCCACCTTCCACAGCTGCCCAACGGAGTTTAGCTATATCATTGAAATTGATACCCATACAATAGAAACTAAAAAGGAAATAGTTGCGAGAATTTTCCAAATGCGCGTGTTTGGATAAGTCAAGTTTAACTATTTTCTGAATATTGTCATAAGTAATCGCCCTTTTTGAGACATCAGATTTCAATTTTGAGACCTTAAAATCGGTAAATGGGTAATTGGATTTAAGGGCATATCCTTCCATGATAGCCCTGTTGTAAACAGCTCTAATGGTGCGACAATAAACACTGATGGTGTTTCCTACAACTTTTCGTTCTCTCATATATTGCTCATAGCGCGTGAGCATTGCGGCATTCATGTCCACAAAAGTCAAATCTTTGCCGTTCCTAAAATTAGAGAGTGAGTTTTTGGCATCTTTATATGCCTTGCTATTACCTATCCTACCCGCTTTGACCATATTATCAATGACTTCGTCAAAGAATTTAAAGACGGTCATTTCTTTAGCTTTATTTCGGAATTTTGCTTCAAATTCTTCAAGTGAGAAGTTGGCTTTTTCCATTTCCAAAGCCATTTCTAAATCCCTTGCTTGTTTTTCTTTTTCGATAACCAAAGATTCTAATTTTTTGAAATTGGGGTGTTTTCGCAAAGGTTTTTGTTTATCCATATTCCACAATTCGGCATGGCAGCTTTGACCAATGGACAGATACTTTATTTTACGATTTTTGATAACCCGAATCATTATCGGATGCTCGCCATTTTTCAGCGTTTTAGAAGTGTAAAGTAGAACTGATACAGACATATTTCAATAATGTTTAAAATAATTAAAACTCAGTTTAAATATAGTTTAAACAAAAATGAATAGTATTTCCAAAATGACCAAACTATTTAGAATATTTATTTTTATAAATAATTGATAATCAAATTATTAATAAATAACGATAAACAACTAAAAACAAAACCGTGCCGCCTTACAAGCAGGGGGTCGTCGGTTCGAATCCGCCACGGACCACTTTCAAAAAGCACTTACTTCTTAATCGAAGTTAAGTGCTTTTTCATTTATAAGTTTTACGTTAAAACTCATATATTACCCTATCCAAAATCACTCCACTCAACAACATGTTCAATTGTAAACATTTCTAACAGACTGGCTCATCGCAACGAGTGCAGAATAAGGTGGCATTATCAAAATTCAGGCTTTGCGCTAATAAAACATATAGAAAACTATATACGTTCAAAAAAAACAATTAACTTTATGCGTAAATTTTGTTTTTTTAGGAAAAATTAAATAAAACCAAACATCAAATGCCTGATTTTAAAAAAATTGCATTCAACAGACATGTTTTCAAATCGCCCGACACTCTCGAAAATGAAGCTGTATGGGAAACACCTGAAAAAATATCTGTCAAATCCGTTTACGATACCTCCGATACTGAGGGGGGGCTGACAGCTCAATTTGTCAGTGGTTTGCCGCCATTTTTGCGAGGGCCGTATAGTTTGATGTATGTGACACAGCCTTGGACAATCCGCCAATATGCAGGTTTTTCGACTGCCGAAGCTTCTAATGCATTTTATCGCCGCAATTTGGCAGCAGGGCAGAAAGGTCTGTCTGTTGCTTTTGACTTAGCCACGCACCGAGGTTATGACAGCGACCATCCTCGTGTGACAGGTGATGTTGGGAAAGCAGGCGTAGCGATTGACTCAGTAGAAGATATGAAAATCCTCTTCGACCAAATTCCGTTGGATTTGATGTCGGTCTCTATGACTATGAATGGAGCAGTCATTCCCATCATGGCGTTTTATATTGTTGCTGCTGAAGAGCAAGGTGTCCCAGCCGAAAAACTGAGTGGAACAATCCAAAACGATATTTTGAAGGAATTCATGGTGCGCAACACCTATATCTATCCTCCCGAACCTTCGATGCGCATTATTGCAGATATTTTTGCTTACACGGCGCAAAATATGCCAAAATTCAATTCCATTTCGATTTCAGGCTACCACATTCAAGAGGCTGGTGGTACGGCAGACATTGAGTTGGCTTATACATTAGCCGATGGTTTGGAGTATATCCGAGCTGGTTTGAAAGTGGGTTTGAATATTGATGCGTTTGCGCCGCGCTTGTCTTTCTTTTGGGGCATTGGTATGAATCATTTTATGGAAATTGCCAAAATGCGGGCAGGTCGTATGTTGTGGGCGAAAATCGTAAAACAATTCAAGCCCCAATCCGAGAAATCAATGGCTTTGCGGACTCATTGCCAAACCTCTGGTTGGTCGTTGACTGAGCAAGACCCATTCAACAACGTGGCTCGTACGGCAATCGAAGCGATGGCAGCTACTCTGGGTGGCACACAGTCACTTCATACCAATGCCTTGGATGAAGCCATAGCTTTGCCAACTGATTTTTCAGCTAAAATCGCACGTGACACACAGATTTTCATCCAAAAACAGACCGACATCACGCGTGCCTGCGATCCGTGGGGTGGCTCGTATTACGTCGAATATCTGACTGAACGACTGGCAGAAAGGGCATGGGAACTCATTCAAGAGGTGGAAGAAATGGGCGGTATGGCAAAAGCGATTGAAGAAGGGTTGCCCAAGTTGCGGATTGAAGAAGCCGCTGCCCGTAAACAAGCCCGTATTGACTCGGGTAAAGACTTTATTGTAGGTGTCAACGTTTTCAAAGTTGAAGAAGATTTACAAATTGACCTTTTGGAGGTGGATAATACAGCCGTACGTGAATCCCAAATTGCACGTTTGAAAAAAATAAAAGCCGAAAGAGACCCCTCAGTATTTGAGGCTTTGAAACACCTCAAAGAAGTGGCAACCACGGGGCGTGGTAACTTATTGGCAGCCGCCGTCGAGTGTGCCAGAAAACGTGCTACACTGGGTGAAATTTCAGATGCTATGGAAAAATCGTTCGGGCGTTTCCAAGCGACAACACGTTTAGTATCAGCCATTTACAGTCAAGAAAGCGAAATGAATGATGATTTTAAAAAAGCACAAGCTCTGACAGACCAGTTTGCCGAACTCGAAGGTCGTCGCCCACGCATTATGATTGCCAAATTGGGACAAGATGGACACGACAGAGGTGCAAAAGTGATTGCAACAAGTTTTGCCGATTTAGGTTTCGATGTGGATATCGGTCCTCTTTTCCAAACACCCGCAGAAGCCGCACGACAAGCAGCTGAAAATGACGTGCATATCATCGGCATATCAAGTTTGGCGGCAGGACACAAAACACTTGTGCCAGAAACCATAACGGAGTTAAAAAAATTAGGTCGTGGTGATATAATGGTGGTTGTCGGAGGTGTGATTCCGCCTGCTGACTATGCCTATTTGTACGATTGTGGTGTTGCTGGTGTGTTTGGACCCGGTACGGTAATACCCAAAGCTGCTGCCCAAATCTTGGAAATGATGATAGAAATGATAAAATAATCTGTTGTCAACACCCCCTCAGTAAAAACGCTCTATGTGGACTTCATATGGGGCGTTTTTATTTTAAAAAAGAGAAGAGAAGCACTATGTTTGAAGGTCGTTACCTTAACTTTACTTTTGAAAGTTCGTTGAGGGTAAGAGACGGGAGGGAAAGACATTCTCAATATTTACTCTTTTTTTTTATGTAAAAAAATATCACACTTTACTGCAATAAGCCAAAGTTTCATACCATATTTACGGTTGAATTGAGGCATACTTACAAGATGCTGTAAGTATTTACTTTTGGGGAATACATCTACTTTGTTTGAGGTGTCAAAGAGTTCTTTAAAAAGTGTATTTTCTATACCAAATGGTATAAAAAGTCCATTTTAAGCATCTACAAACAAGATTAATAAATTTTGAAGCATTAATTTGTTTCATTTTATAAATGAATTTTTGTTCTTTTGCAGCGATTTTTGAGAAAAAGCATCGAGGAAATAGATAACAGAAAGATACGTTATTAAGAGGAAGCCCAATTATTTTAGCTGAACTTAAATATCTACCTTCTAATTTATAAGGTTCTTCAAAGTCTGATTTTCAATCGTCTATGAACCAACATTTTTTAATAAAATATTGAAACACAGGGGAAAACACGATATATGAGATTCTTCAATTTCTTCACACAAGAATTAGCCATTGACCTTGGCACTGCTAACACGCTCATCATTCAAGGCGATCAAATCGTCGTAGATGAGCCGTCTATTGTTGCCATTGACCGAAAGTCAGGTGAAACCATTGCCGTTGGGCAAAAGGCAATGCAAATGCACGAAAAAACCCACGAGAATATCAAGACAATCCGTCCCTTGAAAGATGGTGTCATAGCAGACTTCCAAGCTGCGGAAAATATGATAGAGGGTTTTATTCGGATGACAGGTGCGAGAAGGCGTTTTTTTACACACCTCAAAATGGTGATTTGTATCCCTTCTGGCATCACAGAAGTCGAAAAACGTGCTGTTTTTGAATCGGCAGACCACGTTGACTCAAAAGAAACCTACCTCATCCATGAACCAATGGCGGCTGCTTTGGGTATCGGATTGGATGTTGAAGAGCCTGTGGGTAATATGATTATTGATATTGGTGGTGGTACAACTGAGATTGCAGTCATTGCTTTATCAGGTATTGTTTGTGACCAATCTATTCGCATTGCAGGAGATGAATTGACGATGGATATTGTTAATTATATGAAACGCCAACATAATATTTTAATCGGTGAGCGCACAGCAGAACAGATTAAAATACATGTTGGTTCGGCGTTACCTGAATTAGACAATGCACCAGATGATTTTGCAGTCAATGGTCGTGATCTAATGACGGGTATCCCAAAACAAATCACTGTCGGTTACAGTGAAATTGCCCACGCACTTGACAAGTCCATTTCAAAAATTGAAGATGCGGTACTGAAAGCACTCGAAAGCACGCCACCAGAGTTGGCTGCCGATATTTACAAAACAGGTCTATACTTAACTGGAGGAGGGGCTTTACTGAGGGGGCTGGATAAGCGTATTTCTGCTAAAACCAAACTGCCTGTTTCTGTTGCCAACGACCCATTGCGTGCTGTTGTGCGTGGTACAGGTATTGCTCTTAAAAACACACATAAGTTTACATTCCTTATTGATCGTAAACGTGTATAAGATAGTTCCGTGGTTTTTTGCTTAAATTTATGCACTTTAAAAACATAAAAATCCAAAAAACTAACGACTTTTGTTACTCATAGTATGTTTTTGTTTCTTCAGCCATAAGATTTTTACGAATATCTTATGGCTGTTTTATTTAAAATTTACTCAGCTATTTGAGGTGATATAGACAAAAAGAAGAATGAATTTCCTGTTAAGATATGGCAACTTTTTACTATTCCTAGTTCTGGAGTTCACAGCCCTATATATGGTGGCTCGTTACAACAAGAAGCAGAACGAGATTTACCAAAGTTCGGCAAATCTTGTCATGGGATTTGTTTATGAAAATGCCAGCACTGTCAGAAATTATCTTTTCATGCAAGCCGTTGCTGACAGCCTGGCACGCGAAAATGCAGAGCTTCGGACACAGTTGGAAGCATCAAAATATATTGTCACTCAAGAGCGAGGAACAGTTCGTTTTCCATTAGATACTTCAACTATTAGACCAGATACAGCACAGAAAAAAGATGTTATTCAACAGTTCAACTATATAGCTGCTGAAGTCATTAGCAACTCTGTCTCCCGCAACGACAACTATATGACTATAAATCGTGGCAGTAACCATGGTATCCGAATGGGTATGGCTGTAATCAGTCCTGATGGTATCGTGGGCATTGTACGTAATGTAACACCTCACTATGCACAAGTCATGTCTATTCTCAATAAACGTATCAGTATTTCAGCCATGATAAAAAGAAATAGATATTTTGGTTCGTTGACTTGGGATGGTGTCAGTCCTCGCACGATGACTTTAGACTATATTCCTAAACATGCCGATGTCGTCCGTGGAGATACGATTATGACAAGTGGCTTCTCAGAGTCATTTCCTGGTGAGTTGCGTATTGGGAAAGTCGTTGATTTCAAAATTAGAAATGGTTTTTATGCCATTGATGTCGAATTAGATAACGATTTGGCAAATATTCGTTATGTTTACGTTGTTGAAAACTTAATGCTTTTGGAGTTGAGCCAATTCAAAAAATAAAATGAGTAGTACAATCATATTGCGAAATATTATCCGCGCCCTTTTCTTTTTGGCGTTTCAGGTATTAGTTCTGGCTCAAATCACTTTGAGTAAAGAACCGTTTAGCTATATTTTCATCTTTATCTATCCACTCTTTTTGATATTTTTACCTATAAAAATCCCAACTTGGCTCTCCATGCTTGTCGGGTTTGTATACGGATTTGTTATTGATTTATTCCTGAATACAATGGGAATGCACACAGCAACTTGCGTTTTCATGGCGTTCATCCGTCCAGCCTTGATTCAATTCTTAGAGCCTCAAGGTGGTTACAAAGATAGTTCAAGCCCTACAAGGCGGTCTATGGGATTTATCTGGTTTCTGCGCTATGCCGCTATTTTTATGCTTATTCATATATTTTTCTTTTTCTCTGTTGAAGAGTTTACACCTTTTTATTGGCGTAAAATTGTTTTTTATACCATACCCAGCTACCTTATCTCAATGGTTTTAGTAATGATTTACAGCTTTTTATTAGATCCTGTTGAATAAACAACAAAGCCCCTTCAGTATAAAGGTATTTTGAAATAAAGCATTTACTATCATGTCCGTAAAAGATACTAATCAAAAAAGACAATTCGTCATCATCGGTGTCTTCATTCTTGCAGCAGCAGTGCTGTTGGGGCGAGCGGCTCAGTTGCAGCTTTTGTCTTCCAATTACAGACTACGTGCTGATGCTATTTCGATTGAAAAAAATATTCTATATCCGTCGCGCGGTGTTATCTACGATCGCAATGGCAACTTGATGGTGTACAACAACGCAACCTACGACCTCATGGTCACCTACAAACAGGTTGACCCTAAAATGGACACTGCCAAATTTTGCCGACTTTTAGATATTGATACTCCTACATTCAAACTCAATTTGGACAAAGACTGGAAAACAGGTAAATATCACAAAAGCCTACCTTTTCCATTCCTGACGATGGTGACACCTGAACAATATGCCCGATTTCAAGAGTCATTGATTGAATTCCCAGGTTTCGAGCGTCAAATACGGAATGTCCGTGGCTATCCGCAGCACAACGCAGGTCACGTTTTGGGTTATTTGAGTGAGGTAAATGAAAAGGTTTTGAAAGACTCCGCAGGGATTTATGAACCAGGTGACTATATCGGCACTACAGGTTTAGAAAAATATTACGAACAAATACTGAGGGGTAAGAAAGGTGTCGAATTCATTATGAAAGACAACCTTGGCAGACGTGTAGGTGCATGGAAAGAAGGCAAATTGGACTCACAAGCTGTTCAAGGCAAAGACCTAATTTGTACTGTTGACCTCAAACTGCAAGCTTTGGGAGAGAAATTGATGCAACACAAAATCGGCTCAATCGTCGCCCTCGAACCCAAAACAGGTGAAATATTAGCCATGGTCACATCTCCGACTTTTGACCCAACTGATATGGTTATCTCAAAAAAACGGGGCGATTTTATCGCCTCTATGTATCGCGATTCTCTCAATCCGCTCTTCGATCGAAGCGTGAGTGCCAAATATCCACCGGGTTCGATTTACAAAACCATACTCGGCGCAATCGCTTTACAACTGGGGGTTTGGGACAAAAATAATGGCGTGGCGTGCAATGGAGGTTACTATTATGATGGTAAAAGGTTAACAAAATGCCACGGACACTCTTACGCTGGCAACTTGTCAGAAGGTATTGCGCACTCTTGTAACGCATATTTCTGTACTGTTTATCGTGAAATCGTGGATAGATTCGGTTTTCGCAATGCGCGAATTGGCTTAGATTCACTCAACGAATATTTGTATCGTTTTGGTTTGGGGCATCGTTTAGAGGTTGATTTTCCAGCTGAAAAAGCGGGTTTTATACCGACCCCTAAGTTTTACGACAAACTCTATCGTCGTGACAAAGTTTGGTACTCCACCAACTTCGTTTCAAATGGTATTGGACAAGGTGAAAACCAATTGACGACGATTCAGATGGCGAATATTGCTGCCACTATTGCCAATCGCGGTTGGTATATCACGCCTCACTTAGTGCGTGGCTATAAAGATACATCTGATCCCAAAGGTTACAGGGCTTTATTCGATAGGTTTGTCAACAAAAAATCAACGGGTATTGCCTCCACTCACTTCGACCCTATTGTACGTGGTATGATTCGGGTTATCGAGAGTGGTACGGGCGATAATGCGCATGTACCGGGCATCACTATTGCAGGTAAAACAGGCACTGTACAAAATCCACATGGTGACGACTCATCGGTATTCATCGGCTTTGCTCCTGCTGACGACCCACAAATTGCCGTTGCTGTATATGTTGAAAATGGGAATTGGGGTAACGACGTTGCTGCCCCAATTACGGGTCTGATGATTGAACATTTCCTGCGTGGTGAAGTGGCCCCCAATCGCCAATACCTCATCAACAAGGTCAATCACTCTCGTTTAGCTTACTCTTCGGGTCGAGGTTATTATGTGACTAAAGGTTATTGATAAAATAAAAATGGCGAGACATTCATCTCGCCATTTTTACTAAACAACGGAAGTAGCTACATTTTTGGCATTGAAAATCAGTCTTTTATAAACTACTCTTTTTCCTCCCTAATAATTTTTATCTCCACACGCCGATTGGCTTTGTGTTCTTCCTCATTCTGCGGATAAGGATAAATCATCTCGGAGTTAGCGTATCCTTTAAAAGTCATGCGTTCGGCTTTGATACCGTTTTCTACCAAATAATTATAAACAAATCGCGCACGTAGATACGAGACATCGGACATAATCGTGTAGCCCGTGTCAAGGCGTGGTGAGTTGGATGTGATATGACCTCGGATTTCAACATACAGACGTGGATTACTACCCATGAATAACAATAGCTCCTCTAAAGCGGACTTGGATTCAGTCATTACCTCTGCTGTACCGTAATAAAAATTGATGTTTTGCAAAGATGCTTTTTTGCCAACTGCAATGGTTTGGATTTGGAAATCCTGTTTTTGTTCTGTCGAATCAACCTTTATTCGTTTGTAAAAAGGTAAATGTTGTGCAGCCGAGATGCTCACTTGAACGTCAGTATACAACATGCCTGAAAAATAATAATAACCTTTAGCATCAGTCATCACAGAGTCTCTGATTGAATCGCTGATGAGTATGAGCCGTGTATTCGACATGACTTTATTGGAGTCATTGGTAACAAATCCAGATATTTTCACTTTTTGCGGTGCTTTTTTAGCTGTTACTGAGGGGGTGCTGCATTTGATTTTGACATTTTGCTCAATAGACCACTTATTGGGATTAAAAATCGCTCCATCATAGGTCTTACAATCTGCCAAAGAGTTCGGAATAACTTTGATTTTAGCCCCTTGATTGAGCCGAACGCCAAAACTAAATGCACCATTGGCATCCGTCAGAACCGTATCTCTGATAAATTTAGAGCCCAAAATGACTTTTGCTTGAGTCATTGGCACACCACTTGCGCTATCTGTCACAATACCATGCACCAATGCCAAACGACGCATCACACTTACTGCCACACGCCGATTACGATGCCGCCCTTCGTCTGTATTATTTTCGACTACGGGTTGGCTTTCACCATACCCCTCAGTATAAATACGATTTTCAGGCGTATTTTTATTCAAAATATAGGTTTTAACGGATTGTGCGCGCTTTTCGGACAGTAGCTGATTGGCTTTGATATCGCCAACGGCATCGGTATGCGCTTTTAGATAGACCACAAATGTAGAATCTTGTAGTGCGACAACCAACGAGTCAAGACGCGGATGATAGTCTGATTTCAAGTCTGCTTTAGCAAAGTCAAATAACAAATCGAATTGCCAAACAGGTTTCTCTTGAAATTTTTGTCCAAAAAGCACAGATGGTAATAGAAAGGCAATGAACAAGGTTTTCATCGAGGCATCCATGTCAATTAAAAAGTTTTGGTTAAAAAATAAATTCCATATTCTATAACATAACTTTTTAATTTGATTTTTAGTTTGTCACTAACAATATTTTTTCAATAAATTTTAACTTTTATTGACAAACTATTGATTTTTAATTTTTTATAAAAAAATGGCTACCCCTCAGTAACAGGAGTAGCCATCAAGGATTATAGATTCAATTTGAATCAATAAGCGCGCACGTTTTTGTTTTCCATATAATTGATAAAAGCTCTGTTCACAACGCGATTACCACCAGGAGTCGGGTAGTTGCCACTAAAATACCAGTCGCCTCGGTTATTAGGACAAGCTGCATGTAAACCATCAAGCGTTTGATAAATTACTGTCACTTCGGGTGTAATGTCAGGTGGTGTGACGATTTCGGCAATCTTTTGGCTGATTTCATCATAAGTGAAAAGGTCGTACAACTCTTGAACATAATTTTTGACTTCTTCTTTTGGCAGGTACTCTTGTGCTTTACACTTCTCATATACAATTTCTAACTTCTCATCAAGTCCTCGTTCGTGCAATAGTTTGATAAGTGCTTGAAAAGCAACAAATTCGCCCATTTTTGACATATCAATACCATAGCAATCGGGAAAGCGAATCTGTGGTGCAGAAGACACGATGATGATTTTTTTAGGCTTCAGTCGAGCCATTATCTTGATAATGGAATTTCGCAAGGTTGTACCACGTACAATGGAGTCGTCTACCAAAACTAAAGTATCCGTTTCATTATTCACGATGCCATATGTCACGTCATAAACATGTGCCACCATATCGTTGCGGCTTTGGTCTTGAGTGATGAAAGTCCGCGCCTTATCATCTTTTATAGCCAGTTTTTCAATGCGAGGTACCCCCCTCAGTATAGCTTCTACTTTTTCTGTCGAAAATAAATTGGAAGCATGTAAGTCATTGATTTTCTGTGCTTTAATGCGGTTATTGATTTTATGTAAGCCTTCTGTCAAACCCGTAAAAGCTACTTCGGCTGTATTCGGGATGAAAGAAAAGACAGTATTATCAAAGTCATAATTAACCGCTTTAGAAACTGTTTCTGCCAATTGCTCGCCTAATTGTTTCCTTTCCAAATAAATATCACGGTCAGTGCCACGCGAAAAGTAAATACGCTCGAACGAACAAGCCATACGTTCGCGCTCTTGGGTAAATGGTAATTCAGAAATTTTACCACTGTTTTTAATAATCAAAGCATGAGCGGGTTTCAATTCCTGAATCATTTGATAATTCACATTGAAAACCGTCTGAATGGCAGGACGTTCCGATGCCACCACCACCACTTCGTCATCTTGATAGTAGTAAGCAGGGCGAATACCATTGGGGTCACGCATTACAAAAGCATCGCCATGCCCCAGCATCCCCATCAAAACGTAACCGCCGTCCAAACCTTTGGCCGCACGTTTCAAGATGCGTTGCACATCTAAGTGTTCAGCAATTAGATTGGTCAGCTCTTTATTCGAGTAATTGTCTCTTTTGAAATAATTGAACCAATGCTGCACTTCGTCATCCAAAAAATGTCCAATTTTTTCCATAACGGTCACTGTGTCCGACTTTTCTTTCGGGTGTTGACCCAGTTCTTCGACCAAAAACTCAAACAGTTCATCCACATTGGTCATATTGAAATTGCCCGCCAACAATAAATTGCGGCAAATCCAGTTATTTGGGCGCAAAAACGGATGCACTTGTTCTATGGTATTGCCGCCATGTGTGCCATACCGCAAATGCCCCATCATCACTTCACCCATGTAAGGAAAATGCTCCTTTAGATAAGCACCATTGTTGATTTCCTCTTCGGACAAGTCTTTAAAATGCCAGAACACTTGTTCAAAAACATCTTGGATGTGTTGTGATTTAGCATTTGACCGCTTTCGACTGATGTAGCGTGTGCCGGGCGTTGGGTCAAGTTTAATGGTAGCGATGCCCGCACCGTCTTGTCCACGGTTGCGTTGTTTTTGCATCAAAAGGTGGAGCTTATTTAGGCCGTAGAAGGCTGTACCATATTTAGCATGGTAAAAATCTAACGGCTTCAACAGACGAACGAGCGCAATGCCGCATTCGTGTTTGATTGGTTCACTCATTGAGATGTCAGATAATTAAGAAACTGGAATGGAAGATGCCGCAAAGATACACCTAAATTTTGGGATATGCGTCAGAAAAACGTCATTGAAAAGTTAACAAAGGAATGTGGAAAAGTTTACCGACAAGGTCAGCGAGGTTAAAAACCTCGCTGACCTTGTCGGTAAATCGAATTCATACTGAGGGGTATCGCGGTTTTAAAAAGATTAGTCCACGATAAACACGTCAAACGTCAACGACTCTGCGATTGGGCCGCCACTTTTAGGGTGAATTTGCTTCAAAACAATGTCAACATATTTCTTCAAAGGTTTTTTATGGTCTTCTGCCTCTGCTTTTACACTATTGAACACGGCTTTAACGAACCCTTTTTCGCCTGGCTGTACTGTCGTGCGCGTCCATTCCAATTCTGTACAATCGCAACCCGAAACGATGTCAATATCAAGTGGAGCATTGCCCGTATTAGTGAAATTGTAAACGACTTCTGGCTTGTCACCTGTTTTGATTTTACCAAAGTCAATCGTTTTTTTATCAAATTTCATAGCTGGAATGCCTCCTGTCACATTCACAGGTGGCGGCGGTGTGCTTGTTGTCGTGCCTACTTTCACCACTTCTGTATTTGTTTTCGCTTTAGTTGTTGTCGTGGTCGTTTTCTTAGCAGGCGTTTTCGACGCTGTTGTCGTTGTTTTTTTAGTTGTTGCTGTTGATTTCGACGTTGTTGTTGCTGTTGTTTTTGCCTTAGTTGTAGTCGTTGTCGTGGTTTTGGTTGTGCTTTGTGCCGATACCCCAACAACACCCATTAAGCATAAAACAAAGACTGTTTTCAGAATGAATGCTTTCATATTTGATGCTTTTTAAAAATTGATACGTTAGAAAATTGATACTTTACTTTATTCATTCACAATCACTTCAAAATCCAAGATTTCCACAATCGGATAGTCCAAAATAGGGTCTGTTTGTTTCAAAATAATGTCAATAGATTTTTTCAAGGGCTTTTTAAGGTCTTCTTCATCAATCTCATCACTGTGAAAAAGGGCTTTTATGAAACCCGTTTCGCCGACTTTGACTGTCGTGCGTGTCCAGTCCAATTCGGTACATTCGCAAGCGGTGACGATGAGTATGTCCAAATCTTTTTTACCCGTATTTTTGAACGTGAAGATCATTTCAGGCGTTTTGCCTGCTTTGATTGTCCCTAAATTGACCTTTTTTTTGTCAAAAGACATCACAGGTACTAAAGTTGTGTCCACTTTGACACCCTCTTTAGTCGTTGGCGTTTGACTTTGAGCATTCACAACAAACCCCCATGTGAGTAAGATAAAAAGTGTAATTTTCGACACCATATTTCTATCATTTAAAAGAGTCTCTCTTTGATTCTGAAAGCAAAGAAAGTAGCTAAATCTTTAATCTTCAGACATTTAAAACACTGAAACAGAACTCCATGTACAGCAATAAAAACGCAAATATACCCCCCTCAGTATTTTCACCAAATTTTATACGTCAAAGAGACAATGTTTAGACCTAAAAAGCACAAATTGTGTCTCTTTTTGACAAAAGTTTAACTAAAACACCTTTTGTGATAAGTCTGTGAATCTGCCAATGCATCTTTGCAGTATCCTTTTCAAAAGATGTGACACACAATCAAATTTGTCGGATGAAAAAGCTATTCGTTCTCATTTTCGTACATATTGTCAATTTCGGTAAGAGCCAAATGTTGGGACAAAGCGGCTGGACACGCAACAAAGGAGGCATTTATGCCAAAGCAGGATTTTATACACTAAGCGGCTCCAATTACTTCAATACTGAGGGGGTCAAATTGCCCAGCCCTACTTTCAAACAACAAGCTTTGACATTTTATGGCGAATATGGTGTGACTAAAAACTTGACCGCCATCCTCAATTTTCCCTATATGAAATGGCAAGGTTATACGGATGATATCAAGGCAAAAGGTATTGGTAATCCTCAAATTGAGTTGAAAGTGGCGGTGTTGAGAAAAGTACCTGTTGTCGCGCTACTTGTCGGTGCTGAGTTGCCTATTGCCAAACAAACGAATTACTCAGTTGCACGCAAACCAGATGAATTAGGCATCATCAACCGCATAAATTTACCCACAGGCTACCCCGATTTCAATTACTGGGGTACATTAGCTATCTCATCGGGTTTTTGGCAAGGTATGGGTTGGGTGTCAGCTTATGGGCAATACATGGTGCGCGGGCAAGATTTCAACAATCAAGCGAAATTGGGCTTTGAATTGGGTTATAAATGGTCGCCACATTTCTGGACCAATGCGCGGCTCGTGGGTTGGTATCAGGCCCAAACCAAAAATACAGCAGTGGCTTCTATTGTCAATGGTCAAAAAACGGAGTACACATTACTGAGCGTTGGTGCTGCCTACGAGGTGCTGAAACACTGGAGTGTAACATTGGATTATCAAACGATGACCAACTTTTTAGTGCGCCCCAAAAACGTTCAAGCTGCCCCTCTTTTGCAAGTCGGGGTGTCAGCTGAGTTCTAAATCGGAAAAATTTAAGTCTTTTATTTATAAAATTTCTATCTCTATACCAAATGAGGGTAGCCATCATCGGCAACGGCATAGCAGGCATCACTGCTGCCCGTTGGATTCGCAAACTGAGTGACAAAGCACACATCACCGTTATTTCGGACGAAGGCGACTATTTTTTCAGTCGCACGGCACTCATGTACATCTATATGGGTCATATGCGTCTGCGCGACACACAACCTTACGAACCGTGGTTTTGGGAGAAAAACCGCATTCAATTACTGAGGGGGCGTGTCGAAACAATTGACTTTCATGCAAAATCATTGAAATTCAAAGAAAAAGACGATGTTCATTACGACAAACTCATCATTGCTACTGGCTCAAAATCCAATAAATTTGGATGGCGTGGACAAGATTTGGACGGCGTTCATGGCTTGTATCATCTCCAAGACTTGGCAGCGATGGAACGTCACACTGCTACGGGTATCCAAAGGGCGGTCGTTGTAGGTGGTGGTTTGATAGGCATCGAAATGGCTGAGATGTTTCACTCTCGCCATATTCCTGTTACTTTTTTAGTGCGGGAGAGCAGTTTTTGGAACAATATTCTACCGCCTGAAGAGTCAGCTATGATTAATCGGCATATTTTAGAACACGGCATTGATTTGCGCTTAGGACGCGAGTTGGATTATATTTCTGACAAAAACAACGATGGGAAAGTGGATACCATACAAATTAAAGACTGTGAAGAACTGTCGTGCCAATTTGTAGGTCTGACTGTTGGCGTGTCGCCCAATATTGATTTTCTGCGAAATAGCCCCCTCAGTATAAACCGAGGTATCAAAGTCAATAATTTTTTAGAGACCAACCAGCCCGATGTGTATGCCATTGGTGATTGCGCCGAATTAGATACGCCAGAAGTCGGTCGCCGCCCCATCGAAGCAATTTGGTACACAGGCAAAATGATGGGTGAAGTTGTTGCCTACAATGTTATAGGTCGTAAAACTGCCTATAAACCGCGTTTGTGGTTCAATTCTGCTAAGTTTTTCGATATTGAATATCAAGTTTATGGCGACATCAGAGCTGCTTTGCCACCCGAACATGAAACTATCTATTGGGAACATGCAGACGGTAAGTGCAGCATTCGCATCAATTTCGATAAAAATACTGAGGGGGTCGTTGGCTTCAACCTCATGGGTATCCGCTATCGCCACGAAGTCTGTGAAAAGTGGATTTTGGCAAAAACACCCATCGAAACGGTTTTGAAAAACTTAGGTTTAGCCAATTTCGACCCAGAGTTTTATCGAGAATATGAGCAAGAAGTAGTGCGTACGTACAATCAAAAATTTAATAAAAGTCTTCAACTAAAAACTAAACGTGGGCTGAATGCAGTGACACGATTTTTGGAAACTTTTAAATAATGAACCACGAATTGCACGGATTAACGAATTTTACTAATAATTTCAAATTCGTGAATCCGTGCAATTCGTGGCTTGAAATAAACTTTTTTAAACCATAGAAAAATGCAAACAGAATACAGTCTTTCATTAGCCAATCCAACGCCTCTGCATACATCTTTGCGCCAAAAATTAGCGTTAGCAGCCGTTGCCATCGGTGTTTTGATGTGTTTGATTGCGTGGGCAAGCCCAACGGCAGCGCAACTTTTACCCCCCTCAGTATTTTTAGCCATGTCTATCAGTTTGGTAAGTATGGGAAGTATTGCATTTGTGCATGAAGAATACGACAACAAACCTGAAGGTATTAAGAATCACGGCGTTTTCTTTAAAAGCTTGGTCACACGTGGTGTTTGGGGGTGGTTTTTAGGCGTTTTACTTACGGGTTTTTATGTCTGCCTCTACTGGTTTCCTGAATATTTGACGGGATTGGTGACGGTATTTGACCCCCTCAGTAAAATGATGCGGGGTCGCCCTGCGGACTCTTGGTTTGTATATGGCACGATTTACACGTTGAGTGTGCTGTTGATGGGTTATAAATTTGCGATGAAATACCGCCACAATCGCTATCAACTCGTGAGGACAGCATCGGTTACATTTTTTCAGCTTGGTTTTTCATTTCTCATTCCTTCTTTTTTAGTATTGATGAATGAACCAGAGTATTATTTCTCTTATTTCTGGCCACTTAAAACCGACTCTTTGAAACCCGACGGCATACAGTGGATTGTACAATCTTCGTCACATGGTTTAGGGCTGTTTTTTATCGGTTTTTCTATTTTGATGACTTTTGTAGGTGTGCCGATTTTGACTTATTTCTTTGGCAAACGGTGGTATTGCTCTTGGGTGTGTGGGTGCGGTGGACTGGCTGAAACAGTAGGCGACCCATTTCGTCAGCTTTCGGATAAAAGCATGACCGCTTGGAAAATCGAGCGGTGGATGATTCACAGCGTTTTGATTTTTGTTACAGTTATGACTGTTTTACTTTGGGTCAATTCGGCGACCAAAGGGCAGGTGTTGGGCAGTGCCTCCATGGCTTTTTCTAAAACTTATGGCTTTTTGATTGGCTCTATATTCTCTGGAGTGATTGGTACGGGGTTTTATCCGATTCTTGGTTCGCGTTCTTGGTGTCGTTTCGGGTGTCCACAAGCAGCGATATTGGGTATTTTTCAGAAAAAAAAGTCGAAATTCCGTATTACAACCAACGGCGGGCAGTGCATAAGTTGTGGCAATTGTTCGACTTATTGTGAGATGGGAATTGATGTTCGCCACTATGCACAAAGAGGGCAAGATGTGGTGCGGGCTTCGTGTGTGGGCTGTGGCATTTGTGCAGCGGTGTGTCCGAGAGGTGTTCTACGTTTGGAAAATGGCGGTTTAGATATTAACGAGCGTACTGAAGATGTGCGTGCTATCCATGTGAAAGAAGGTACTTTGATACTTGATAATTTCTAAAGTAGGCTATATCTAAGTGAATTAGATATAATAACGAACAGTTTTATACTTATAAGTATTTGATTATTAATTATTTATAGTTAATTACAATAATGCTTTGGTAGTTTTTTAGTTAGAAAATGGCGGCTTCGCTGCCGGCGGCGGCGTTATTTACGTTTAAAAAACTACCAAAATATTGTATAATAAAGTAATCGTGTATTTTATACGCCTCCTGAGGCGGCGAAAAATCGCTCACCTCAAATAAAATCTCTCAAAAGCGTGCCTTTTACCAAAGGCTTTGATAAATAAAAAGAAGGCTACTTGGCATGATACCAAATAGCCTATGAAATGTATAAAACTAACACGATTTGACAAGTCAATTGCAACAACCATTGCCAGCGCACGATAGCAACTGTACCCGATAGCGTATAGTTGTGGCTAAAAGGGGTGTTGTATAAGTATTATTGATTGCACCTGAGATATTAGTCCATGTAACTCCATTGGGACTTGATTGCCATTGATAGGTGCATGAGCCTAAGCCTCCTACACTACTAGCAGATAAAACCCTACTTGAGCCAACACAAACGGTTTCGGGTAGAGTCAATATAGATACAACAGGATCGCTGACAATGGTAACGGGAACAGAGTTGGAATACACTGTATCGCAAACTGTTCCTGCTGAGGAGGTAACTCTAACACGATAATAAGTAGTACCTGTTACTGTACTGAGGGGGGTGTAAGTTGAAGCTGTTGCGCTTGATATATCAGTCCAAGATACACCTGTCGAGCCGCCATTTTGCCATTGATAAGTCACTGGAGAAGTTCCTCCCGAGGTTGTGACACTCAATGATTGGTTGCCACCTATACATTCCGAAAAGCTACTCGACAATGAGGTAATGGTAGGACTAGGATTAGGTATAACTGTTATAAAGGCACTTTGTGTTATCGTCAAAGTGGGTATTTTAAATTCAATATTATCAATAGCAAGATCGTTGCCGTCTGTCACAGAGGGTGTACCATTTTGCTCTACGATGGCATAAATTTTCAAATTTACAGATGTTTGAGTAGGACCTGTGATTGAGGCATAAGTGGTTTGTACCCAAGAGTTTGTCACATATTGAGACTGTCCAATAGATACATTATCCACTACATATTCCACTTTAGGGATTTTATCTTGTCCTAGCTGATTGACAGCGAACCTTTGCCACGATGAAAAATTATAGCAAGTATTGGGTTGTACACTGACATTTTGTTCCCAAACCAATGTACGAGCAGGTGTCGTTCCAACTAATGCTGGCGGTTTGGCATCTACGTACATGAAGTAGTTGCCTTGCTGTGCAGGTAGTGTCCCCCAAAAAGCAAAGCACTGATAGTTGCTGATACCAATACTATATTCACCATTAGATATGAAAGTTGAACTGTTGCCGCAGGCTTTATAGCTGTATTCATTCGTAAAACCTGAATTACCAGATTCAAAGCTGCCGTTTGTCACTCTATTAGTAGCTCCTACTTGGGTAACTGTGACCGTATAGTTTGTGTTGGATAATGGATTGACAGTGATACTTTGAGTCGTTGCCCCATTACTCCATTGATAATTACAGCTACCTGTCGGACACGATGCGGTCAAAGTTGTTTGTTGTCCACTACAAAGTATGGTTCGACCACTCAATGTCGAAAGAAGTTGGCATGAATTACTGAGGGGGGTGCAAGCAATATTGGCAAAAGTAGAAATACCTGATTTATTCCCTCTGATAGAGATTGTTCTTTCTGGGGCACCACTTGAATGAGAACCCTGAATGCCCATACGTACCTTGAATGAGTTGACCGTTGTGTAAACTACACCAACACCATAGTTGGGGTTATTTCCTGTTGGATCGTCTGCATATAAACCACTACTAATGGCTTCGCTGAACATTCTGTCGTTGCCTGACAAATTGGTTACTTCGATACGACTACTGCTTGATAAAGCGTAGAATGAGTTGATAGCCCTAAAGGTGACATAGTCTGTATAGGGTTTATTAATATCACCTTCTCCATCAATATCAAAAGCAGATAGTAAAAGGTCACGGGGTGTTATTAATGTAAAAGAATTAGCGTTAACCAACTGAACAGAGTAATCCACATATGGATTCTGGTTTGGAAACCCTCTAATTTGTTGACTAAAACCGACATGGAAAATTTGGCTAAAATTAGTTACATTATTGATGGCTTCAATACGTACTAGAGCATCAACACCTGTTGCAACATTATTGAAGCGATAGACAGCACCTACAGTCTTAGTAGTCCCAGAAATAAGAGTAGGATTAGATGAAAAAGATAATTCCAGTAAATTACTAGTTGTTGCGCCACAATCTGGGTCGAAACAATCTACTAAGCCATCACCATCGTCATCAATCCCGTTATTACACACTTCTGTTGCTGTGTTTTCTTGAATCTTTTGTGTATTGTCTAATACTGATTTATGATGAGTGTTGAAGGCTATATTTTGTGCTTTCATCTCACACAAACAAATCAAAAATATAAAAATCAATCTAACAGTTTTACCCATATTGGTTCACTTTTATTAAAAAATGGTATGTTGCGTGTAAGTTAATCTCTCAAATTGTAAAATTGAGTTAGTTACAACACCCATTGCCCGCACATGCCATAAGTTGCGCTCGGTAGCGGGTGGTGGTAGTCAATACAGTTGTTGTATAAGAGTTAGTGGTTGCACCTGAAATATTTGTCCAAGTTGTACCATCGGGGCTAGATTGCCATTGGTATGTACACGAGCCTATGCCTCCCGACGAACTCGCATTTAAGGTCAAAGAAGCTCCAACACAAACAGTTGTTGGCAAAGTCGAAATTGTGACGACAGGGTCACTCACCACGACTACGGTTGCGGCACTTGAGAATAAAGTATCGCAAGCAGAGCCTGCCGATGATGTGACTCTAACTCTATAAAGTGTTGTACCTGTACTATTACTGAGGGGGGTGTAAGTCGAAGCCGTTGCACCTGATATATTAATCCATAAAGTACCCGTAGAGCCGCCATTTTGCCATTGATAGGTCAATGGTGGTGTTCCTCCTATGGCTGTGACACTCAATGATTGGGTGCCTCCCACACATTCGGTGAAACCACCTGAAAAAGTGCTTATGGTCGGCATTGGATAAACAGTAATGGTGAACGACCGAGCAGTACCTGTACAACCATTAGCAATAGGCGTGACAGTGATAGTTGCCACAGTTGGGCTTGAGCCTGTATTGGTGACTGTAAAAGAATTTATATCACCTGCACCGTTTGCAGCTAAGCCAATGCTTGTATTGGTGTTTGTCCAATTATAAACTGTTCCTGCAACGGCCGAACCTGTGAAGTTAATGGCTGTCGTTGTACCACCTACACATACCGATTGGTTGGTAGGTTGATTTACTGAGGGGTTGGGTTTGACGGTGACTGTGATGCAATTGCTTATTGCAAAACAAGGTATTCCGTTTAGGGTCGAAGTGGTAATAACCCTGTAATATGTTGTCTGGGTCAAACCACTTGGCGGGTCGTAAGTGGCACTAGTAGCCCCACTGATATTTGAAAAAGATGAACCACATCCACTCGTATTGCTTTGCCATTGATAAGTTAATGTGCCTGAACCTGTCGCAGCCGTAGTGACGGTAAAAGCAGCTGGGTCTCCGCCTGAGCAGATAGATTGGTCGGTCGCAATGGTACTGGATGTGACTGTGTTGACAGAAAGAGTGACTGTTTTTGTGGCGTAGCATCCATTCGCATCAGTAACAATGGCTGTGTAATTTCCTGCTTGCGATGTTGACACATTACTAATGCTGTAGAATTGGGATGATGAAACCTGTACCCCACTTGGATTCAGCCATTTGTAGGTGTAGGGTGATGTACCCCCATTGGCTGAGAACATAGACAACAAAGCAATAGAACCTTCACAAGTCGTGACGTTATTAGCAGTAAAAGTAATATCTGGACATGGCGTGTACGTAAACCCTGGTACTCGGATAGCTTGGTCGTCACTAACCCCATTTGTAGCACCGTTGGCAGCATACCACCAATTGTAGTATGATGCGCCACCTGCCTGTTCGGCAGCCGCATCTTCAGGACCATTTGAGTAAACAATATCTAAAGTCGTAATAGGCACACCATTAGAACTGACAGTAACAGCACCAGCGACATTGTCGGGGCTAATATCACCCGTAGCATTGGTGTTGTAAGTGGCTTTCACCGTTTGCGTACCTGAGTTGTACGTTAATGCACTGCCTATATTCGAAAAGCTCAAAGGCACATTCCCTGTTGCACCCGAAGCTATAAATCGGACTTCATCTTGGTATGAATTACCTGGAGCTTCATACTGATTGAAGTTATTATATGTATAAGCCAATCCGATGTAATCAATATCTGTGATTGTAAAATTATTGAGATAAATCGGTCTTGAGAAAGTAAACCTCAGCGTCACCTCTTCTGCAGAAGTTTTGGTTTTGATGCCATAAGTCAAATAATTTAATCCATAGCCACCATTGGTTTGTGTATAAATGGGATCACAATCGGAATCCCACGGGTCAACAATTGAACCTGAAACACTATAAATATTCGCTAATTCTGTTCCCGTTGCTCCAGGAAAAGGCGTACAACTACCTGTTGCATCGTAAGGATGTGGCGAACCTAGGTTAGGGTCACAGTTTCGATTGTTAGGGTCTACAATGGTTACAGTGACAGTCAATCCACTAGGTAAAGTATAAATACGTCCACCTGTATTGGCATCGCTGGCATTCCACACTTGTCCTGATGTACCATTAAACCATGAAAAAGTCGTTTGAGCTTCTGTTGATTGACCCATCAATAGAAGCGATAAAAACAGAAAAGCGCATCTTTTTCGTCTTTGCCAATACATTGCTTTTGAACAATAATTATACAATTTTTTAGATTTTAGAGATATTTAATAAGATGACTGCTGTACTAATTGCAACAACCATTGCCCGTACACGACACCAATTGCACTCTATAGCGTGTGGTTGCGCCCAAACTGGTCACATTATAAGTCGTCCCTGTCGCACCACTGATATTCGTCCAAGTTGTCCCATTAGGGCTAGATTGCCATTGAATGGTACACGAACCTGTTCCTACACTGGGTGTTGCAGTTAAAGTAACATTAGCACCCACACAGACAATAGATGGTGGAATGCTCACCGATACTGAGGGGTCATTCACAATAGTCACAGGTGTTTCTGTTGATGTTACTGAATTGCACCCTGTACCTCCTGCTGATGAGATGACTACCTGAAAGTACATTGAACCAGAGGTTGTACTTGGTGGTGTATATGAACTCGCTGTTGCTCCTGTTATATTCGTATAAATACCACCTAATGTTGCACTGCTTTGCCATTGATATGTTAATGGTGCATAACCGCCCGTGGCCACAACACTCAATGATAAAGTGCCTCCAATACATTCTGAGATAGAAGATGGTTGTGTGATAATAGATACAACTGGATTGACATTAACTTGCGCCGAATTAGTCGCAATACATCCATTCGATTTCGTAAAAGTGACAGAATACGAGCCTGCCTGAGTGAGTTGCACAGCAGAGATAGACGGGTTTTGCATTGTAGAAGTAAAACCGTTGGGTCCTGACCAATTATATGTACCCGTACCACTACCCGTAGCAGTTAATAAAGCTATCGCACCAACACAGTTATCTGACCCTGAACTAGTGACAGATGCATTACAACTTGGTTCAAAACCGATATCATATGTATGATTGTTCTCACCATAGTAACCTGTCGTTAAATTTATTATGCCATTAGAGCCTGATTTTGACATATCATTGTCAATAAGGTCATTACTATTGGTGTTTGCATCTGTTATACTGAGGGGTTTACCACCTAAAGCGGCTTGACTCAAAATGATACGAATTTGATAACTTGTATTGGGCAATAAACCTGTAAAAATGTATTGCCCATTAACATCTGTGTTGATAGTTGATACGAGTGTACTGCCTTGATACAATTGTACCTGAATGCCCGCTAAGCCTACTTCCCCTGCATCTTGTACGCCATCACGGTCGGTATCCAACCAAACCCTGTTTCCTACTTCAATTGGTGCAGGGTCGCAAAGTGTTTCTAGGTCACCCAAGCCAGTTGCTTTGCCACTACCGCCAGGCGTACCTGAGTCATAAACGACATAGCGATACAAGTCCCCTCCGCTGGTGTTACTCAATGCAATAACGCCACCTGAATACCACGCATAAGAGTCTTGAGAACTCATAAGAATAGAGCTATTACCAGCAGAAAAAGCAATACTGCCCGCTCCTAATTCATTAAAATGTTCAGTAGCGTTGGTAAGTGGGCCATGATCGCCCCAATAATATTCTGCATAAGTGAAAGGTTTAACAGAAGGGTTAGGACAACTGGCTACACCTGACTGGGTATAAGTTGTTCCAGTTTTACAAAACCTCAACACATCACCATAGGTATTACCTTCTAACAAGGTCGTATTTGTTGCAGTAGGATCTGCATAGTAGTTTTGGTTACCCGCCTGAAGACCACCTCTATCACCAACAGATACCACCATAGAACCATCTATATCGAATTCAAGATCACTAACCATTGGCTGAGCAATATAAAATTGAGCTGTCGCATTGGATAACCAAGGCTGAAATTGAAAGGTACTACTTAGACTATACGCATATCGCGTATAGTCTAAAGCAAAATCTTTGACATAACTGAAACCAGCAGCAGGGTTGGCTGGGTTGAAAGATAAAACAAAACCGCGCATATTTGCAGGAGTCCAAGGTGTTGCTTCACCTGAGCAAACAGCTCCAATATAAACCAATCCTTTATAATATTTTACAGCCCAAGGGCGAAAATCATTGGCATTTGTAGCACATGAATAACCCGATGGCAAAGCAACTGTATAACCTCCTACAATATCGGAAGCTGTAGGGGTTACTGAGGGGTTGACATTTTTGATGCCATATAATTTTTTATCGTTCAGATTCATAAACCACAATGTATCGCCTCGGTCGTTGAAGTCCATACCACCAATACCTCTTTTGCCAACCTGATTGAATGCTTCAGCATCCCATGTTGGTGAACCAGGTGCAGTTGACAATGTATTAGCAGTTGTCCCGTTTCGTGTATCGCTACCCGTATTGACACCAATTGTATTGACATTAATCCAATTAGAAACCGTTGGTGTGGTGGGAGTTGTCATATTTATTTTGTAAATACCACCCGTCCCCAACGGACCAAACCCAGCAAAGCGACGCATGACAGCACTTGCAAAAGCATATTTCGTTGTTTTTTGGTAAGCAACGCCCCAAGTTGCCCCGATTTGGCTAGCCCTTGCCACATGTATAGGTGCTGCATTTTGCCCTGCAACATCCCAATCGTGATTAGCAGATTTATAAGGAAAAGCAACCATGACATCTAAATTAGAAACTGCAGGTGCTTGAGGATTGCCATTGACATAACAAGGTGTAATGACATACGGATTGGTTGTTTGACAATAGTTCGCAGGATAATTAATACCCATGTTGGCAGTACACGTTCCTGAATTAATAAACTGAACCGACGTACCAGAACTACTGCCCGCTGCGCCTGATTGCAAATAGCTATCAGACCAAGAATATTCTAAGCGATAAGGCTGTCCTGCTGTTAATCCAGTTAGTTTGAAAACACCTGTGGATGCCGTTGTTTGGGTCGTCACCAAAGTCCCCGCTGAGTTATAAGCGCGCACAGTCACACTGGTGGCACCTCCTTCACCCGCTTCACGTGTACCACTGGCATTCGCATCATGGTACACTACCCCCCCAATTTCAGTACCCGCACAAGTTGCATAGCTGTTTGAACCAACGGTAACTGTCTGGGTTGTCCAACCGCATACCCAATTACCTCCAGTACTTCTCCATGCCGTTATCGTATATGTACCTGCTGCTAAACCAGTCAAAACTTTGGTTCTGACGGTAGCCGTATCTTTTACCTCTGTGTACATTTCAGAGCCAGTGATGCCATAATAGATGTAATACTGACTGCCTACGGGTGCTGCGATAGAAATCTTACCATCAGTCGCACCAGGGTTAGACGCATTCGTAACCGTTATCGTTGTACCACAAGGCCCAGCAATTTGACCATTCAATATTTCTATCCCCAAAAACAAGCTCACAAATAGGATAGCAAGTCTTTTTTTTAAAACCATACTGAGGGGGGGGAGTAATGTGTTTATTCGTCCAAAGGGATAGGACTGATAGTTAGATAATTCCATAAGTTATGCCCTTAAATTTTTTTAGAATAAGAGGGCGACAGCCTTCTACTTTTGTATTTACAGTCAATGTGACATTGTTGCGTTAATTCGAAACGCTTTTACGCATTTTTCGTCTTGTAAACCATAGTCTGCACCTCGTGAAACATATGACAAAAATTACACCAACTATCAATTTGGTTTGGTAACATCAAAAAAATATGCTAAAAATCAGTTCATAGGAAAATTGAATGAGTTTTGTGTTAAAAGACATTTGTTGAAATTGTCTTTCAGTTCAACTGCGCTTGCCAACAGTTTTCTCTTTGTTTTCGAGGTTTCAATCATAGTTGTTGATTTTTTTACAATGTTACATATTTAAAGCAGTTGCTTTCATCTCTCATACAACTACACTTTGTGACAGACTTAAATGCGGTAAAAACTTTGCTTTAATTTTAATTTTAATTTTTAACAAGCTTATAAAAAATCTATTAAAAGCCTAATTAAATGTACTTCTAACTACCAAAAATCACTATTTGTTACACAATTTCGGCTTTGTTTTATCTTAAAAATCGGACTACATTTCGGCGTGATTTTCGCTTATAAGCTTAAAAAAGTAATAAAATGTCAAAAACTCTTGTTTATGCCCTTGCGCTCTTGTGCCTCTCTGCATTTACCGCCTCTCCCTCAGTAGCGCAGCTTGAAAACAACCCTTTCATAACAATTGATTGGAAACCTATAGTTTTAACCTCACCAGATGCCGTACTTTTCGTCGCAGCACCATCTTCCAAAAATAGATCAGCAGAGATTCAATCGGCTCAAAAAAACCTCGATAACTTGTCACTACAACAAAAAAGTCAAGTCGAACATTGGCAACAAAACCACCTCATCAGATGGAATGAGTTGACTCGTGAATTGATCGCTGCACACAATGCCCCGCCTATTTGCCTACCTGATAGTTCTGGTTATCCAACTCCCAATCGTGCGCGACCCAACGATACACCGCGTTATCCATTCGCTACACCACCTTATGCTTCACGTGTTTTCGCATATGTGAGTGTTGCACAGCATGACGCTCTTCTAGTGGCTCGTTTTCATCAAAAAGCGACCCCCTCAGTATATTTATCTGATGCTGCTGTCATATCTGGTGCTACAGTTGCAGTTTTGGCTCATCTGTTTCCTGCAGAAATGGAGTATCTTAAACAAAAAGAAGAAATTGCCTATTGGAGTATCTTAAAACAAAGTCGATTTACGCCTAATGAATTGGACGCAAGTCTCAAATTGGGTAAAGACATTGGCGAAAAAGTCATCATATTCGCACAAAATGACGGCTACGACAATACCCCTTTCAATCCGAATCAATGGCAACAAAACCTCAATCGTCGCAAAAACGAAAATCAAATGGTGTGGCAAAGTAACCAAAAGCCTATTCGCGCACCTATTGAGCCATTTTTTGGTAATGTTAAAGCATGGTTCATCACCGACAAGGCAACTATTCGCCCCACGCCGCCACCATCCACCGAATCGGAAGAATTGAAAAAAGAAGTAGCTTTCGTGCAATTACACAGCCGTGTTAGTACAAAAGAAAAAATGCAAATTGTAACTCGATGGTCTGACGCAGAGTTTACACACACACCAATTGGACATTGGAATCTCATCGCTTGCGACTTATTTCAGAAAAATAAAACCGATGATGAGCAAAAAGTTCGCATATTAGCAACACTCAATCGCGCACTCATGGATGCTGCTATCGCTTGTTGGGAGGCTAAAACCTACTACTGTTATCCACGACCAACTCAAGTTGACAAAGATGTACATCGCCATCTACCATTGCCCAATTTCCCTTCCTATCCGTCAGGACATTCGTCCTTTTCGGGTGCTGCGGCTACGGTTTTGAGCCATTTTTTCCAGAATGAATCACAAAAACTATTTGAAATGGCAGAAGAGGCTTCTATTTCAAGGGTTTATGCAGCTTTACATTTTCGGATGGATTGTGATGCAGGTATGGTTTTAGGGAAAAAGGTGGGTGAGTTGGCATTGAAAAATCAATAAACTAGGTTCGAATAGACAGACGATGAATGCCTTTGGCATATGTTTTTTGCAAGATGGACACCAATTTCTGATACGCTGTGCTATCTGAAAGATAGTCTATATCTTCCACATCAATAATGACAATGGGGAGTTCTGTTTCCGTTCTGAAATATTCAAAATAGACATTTTGAATGCCTAAAAGGTAATCGGCTGAAATATCGGTTTCGTAGTTGCGACCGCGTTTTTTGATGTTCCGCATTACATTTTCAACGCTGCGATGCAGATAAATTAAAATATCAGGCTTCGGAAAAGTAGCATTCAAAACCTCAAAGAGACGTTGAAATAGGCGAAACTCCTCGTCATTCAAGTTATTTTTGGCAAAAAGCAGGGTTTTCAAGAAAAAATAGTCGGCTACACTGAGGGGGGTAAAAAGGTCAGCACCCGCCGAGAAAGCCGCTTGCAATTGCTTGTGCCGCTCCGTCATAAAAAATAACTCAACAGGGAAGGCATAACGCTCAGGTTGGTCATAGAAAAGAGGCAAAAATGGATTGTCTGTAAACTGTTCAAGTATTAAACGACAGTTGAAGTCACGCGACAACAGCTCACAAAACGTCGTCTTGCCTGCGCCAATATTGCCTTCGATAGCGATAAAATTGTATGGTAATGCAAGCTTTTGTTGCGCTGTTAGTTCGTTCATCGTTTCGACAATCATTAGAATATCAATTAATTAGGGTCATTTTTCGTCTAAAAGAATCACATCGAGTGGGTCGTTGCAGTCGAAATAAATTTCTTCAATCGTCAGATGCAGCACAGGATGCTCCACTTCGCCAGCGATTTCCATCAGAGGAATCAGGGCAAAATTCCGCTTGGGCAATTCAGGGTGCGGAATCACCAAATTCGGCTCTTTCACCACAAAATTATCGTACATCAAGATGTCAATATCAATGGTTCGTTCAGCCCATTTTTCAGTGCGCATGCGACCCATTTCATTCTCAATTTTCAAAATGAGTTCTAAAACTTTTTGAGGACTTTGCGTCGTTTCGACTGCTAAAGCTTGGTTCAGAAAGTCCGATTGATTCGTTACACCCCAAGCTTGCGTTTCGTACAAACGGGATTTTTCGGTCACACGACCAATCATTCGGTTGATTTTGTCAACTGCTTGAGTTAGAAAGGCTTTTCTATCGCCCTTATTTGAGCCTATGAGTAGGTAAGCTGTGCGTGGTTTGTATGTTGTTGCCATGCGGCAAAAGTAGTGAAAAAAGAGAAAACTCAAGAAACAAAGCAAAAGAGGCTGTCATTTTTATTGGGCTGTTTTGGGACCCTTCTCTCTTTATAACACAATCACCCCCTCAGTATAAGACTGCAATAACGTATCTGATGGGTTCAACTCTGTTATCAAATAATCCACTTCGCTCAAATCAGCGATTTTAAACCGCATTGTGGCATTCAGCTTTTCTGAAATAGTCAGGATGATAGTTTTTTCTGCAGATTTCATCATCGTTTTTTTCACTTGCACACTATCCCAATCCGAATCTGTCAGCCCATTATTTGCATCAAGTGCATTAGTCCCCATGATGCACAAATCAGTCTTTATCTCCGCCAGTTTTTGGGTCACATCTCCACCAACTGCCATTTGGCTATAACTTGACATTTTTCCACCAATCATAATAGTCTCAATATTGGGCTTTTCAAGTAAATCCATTACTGTTACAGGGTTAGGTGTAATAAACGTTGCATTCAAACTTTCAGGAATTAAACGAATCAACTCGCGCACCGTCGTACCGCCACCAATAAGTACAAACATGCCATTTTGTATCAATGTCAAAGCCTTTCGAGCTATGTTTTTTTTGTTGTCAATAGCATACACATTGGTTGGCGTTGCTGACAAATGATAAGTGCTAACCATTGCGCCACCTCTCACTTTAATAATACGACCTTCAGATGCTAACTCATTGAGGTCGCGACGAATAGTGTCCTCCGAAACATGGGTTAAAGAACTCAAATCGCTAAATGTTACCCTTGTATGGATATTGACTTGCCGTAAAATCAAATCTTTCCGCTCATTTTTAAGTAATGCAATGCTCATCCTTTATTTTTTTTATTTTAAAAAAGTTGTCCTCATCTTTTCAGTATCAAATGTGCTGGCTTTGCACCTTTGTTGCAAATTTTGCAAATTTTATTATTTTTCAAAGGTATATTTATCATTTTTTTTCAAAATTTTCAGTTGTTTTTTCATTAAAATCATATATTCAGATAGAAATTTAAAAAAAAATGTAAAAAAGTGTACACACAGCTTCTTAAAACCATTTTTCTTCTTACCTTAGCTGCAAATTCTGCAAATAATTTTTACAGTAAAACTATTAATAAATAAAAACTCCCTAAGTGTATGTGTTCGAAAATGTAAAAATATCGAATATGCCAAATATCATTTTCAGCTATTTGAGATATTCCAATCACATTTTTGTTCTTTTCTGACGAAAAGGGTTTGTTAATGCGCAAGAGCGATGTGGAATCATCGCTCTTGTTTTTTTATCTGCTGATTCTACAATTCAAGTCTCATTTTCAACAGTTCATCAGTTTCAAATTGCCCCCCTCAGTATTTCGGCTTTGTTTTGTACCAACAAAATCGAAATCACTCATGTCTGCAAAAAAAGTACTCATCATCAATGGACACCCGAACGCCGATAGCTACAATGCTGCTTTGGCACAAGCCTACAAGGTAGGTGCTGTATCGTCGGGTGCAGAAGTGAAAGAAATTCACATCAACAAACTCAATTTCAATCCCAATCTCGCATTTGGCTATCAAAAGCGCGTGGAGTTAGAGCCTGATTTGCTCGATGCACAAGACAAAATCCGTTGGGCTGACCACCTCGTTTGGGTCTATCCGATTTGGTGGGGCGGTATGCCTGCATTGCTCAAAGGATTTATTGACCGCACTTTTTTGCCGGGTTTTGCCTTCCAAAAACGTGAAAATTCCGTTTGGTGGGACAAATTACTGACGGGTAAAACGGCGCGCATCATCTACACACTCGACCAACCTGCATGGTATTTCTGGCTCGTCAATCGCCGTCCAGCTTATTGGACTATGAAAAAAATGACGCTCGAATTTTGCGGCATCAGCCCTGTGAGAGTGACGACTATTGGGCCGATTCGCCTTTCAAAAGACAGTTTTCGGCAAAATTGGCTCAATAAAATTCAGCGATTAGGCGAAACACAAAATTGATTATCAATGCTTTATGCTATTTTTTTTAAAAAAAGTCGTTTCGCAATAAATTATAATTACTGAGGGGTGTCCTCAAACTCAAATGTCTTGAAAAGTAAAACTCAATTGTTTAACAAAAAATCAAAATGTTATGAAAATTATCCGACTGCTTTTAACATTTACAGCACTCTCTTTTTTCAACCTCGCTCAAGCCCAAATCACTCAAATACTGAGAGGTACAGTCATTGACAAACAATCGGAATCGCCACTTGTCGGGGCAGCCGTTGTTGTCGAAGGCACAAATCCCATACTTGGGTCTATAACCGATGAGAATGGCATTTTTGTCATCAAAAACGTGCCAACAGGTCGTTATCAACTCAAAATCAGTTTTATTGGCTATAATGCTACCACGTTACCGAATATCGTTGTCAATGCAGGAAAAGAAACCGTTTTGAACATCTCACTGGAAGAAGCCGTTACAAAACTCGATGCGGTTGTCATTTCGGGCAAAGTAGATAAAACACAGACAATGAATGAGTTAGCAACGATTTCGGCACGACAATTCAATGTCGAAGAGGTGCAACGTTACTCTGGCGGACGCAATGATGTGAGCCGTTTGGTGGCTAATTTCGCAGGCGTAGCGACGAACAATGACAGCCGCAACGACATCGTAATTCGCGGTAACTCGCCAACGGGTGTTCTATGGCGTTTGGAAGGTGTGCCAATTCCCAATCCCAACCATTTTTCGACTTTGGGTACAACGGGCGGTCCAGTTTCTGCATTAAATCCCAATATGATTCGCAATTCTGATTTTTTAACTTCTGCTTTTCCTTCTGAATATGGCAATGCAACGGCAGGTGTTTTCGACATTGGTTTTCGCAATGGCAACAAAGATAAGTTTGAATTTACAGCACAATTGGCAGCATTTTCAGGTTTAGAGGCTATGGTAGAAGGTCCCCTCAGTAAAAAAAATAATGCAGGGCAAAACGGCTCTTTTGTCGTGTCTTATCGCCATTCATTTGTCGAATTGGCAAATTTGGCGGGCATAAATGTTGGTACGACAGCTTTGCCACGATACAAAGACTTGACTTTCAATGTGGATTTGGGTCAAACCAAGATTGGCAAATTTTCTCTTTTTGGTATCGGCGGCTTGAGTAATATTGATTTTATCGGTGCTGACTTGAGTGAAAATGACCTTTTTGCCGACCAATCGGAAGACAGTTATGCGGATTCTAAATTGGGTATCATCGGTTTGCGTCATAATATCATTGTTGATAAAAACACCTATGTCCGCACTGTTTTGTCAGCCTCGCATTCAGGCAATACGTTCAACGTTTATAAAGACAAAGGCGCGATACTCAAACAACACAATCTCGACATCAGCGATTTTATCACAGCTTATCGTCTGTCGAGTTATATCAACAAGAAGTTCAATGCGCAATGGTCTATGCGTACGGGCGTTTTGGTTCAAAATATGCACCTCGATATTAATTCTAAAACCCTCGATAGCAACAATGTTTGGCGAGCATTCCGCACATCAAATGGTCAAATAACGCTTTCGGAGCTTTATTCGCAAGCGCAATACAAACCCAGCGACCGATTGACTTTCAATGCAGGTATCCATACGCAATACCTCGACATCAATCAAAATTACGCCATTGAGCCGCGTTTGGGTATCAATTATTATGTGCGACCCAATCAGACTTTGAGCATTGGCTACGGTTTGCACAGCCAAATGCAGCCTTTGCCCGTCATGCTCGACGAAGAGCGTCTGGCAGATGGTACACTTAGCAAGTCGAATATGTCACTCGATTTTACCCAAAGTCACCATTTTGTTATGGGTTATGATGTCAAAATTGGCTCAGATTGGCATGGAAAAATCGAAACTTACTACCAAATACTGAGGGGTGTCCCAGTCGAAGGTCGTCGCTCGAATGCGTATTCGATGCTCAATCAAGGGGCAGATTTTGGCTTCGTCGTTCCTTCAGGCTTAGTAAATGAAGGTACAGGCAGAAATGTAGGTCTCGAAATGACGGTCGAAAAGTTCTTTTCAGCAGGTTGGTACAGCTTGGTCACAGCTTCTCTTTTTGATTCACAATACAAAGGCTCGGACGGTATCGAGCGCAATACAGCTTTTAACTCCAACTATATTCTCAATATTTTGGCAGGGAAAGAGTTCAAATTTGGCAAAAACAAGCAAAATAAATTCACCCTCGACACCAAATTGACAACTGCAGGTGGTCGCTACCAAACACCGATTGACTTAGTGGCATCGAAAGCACGTGGCGAAGAGGTTTATGACAATACAAAAGCATACAGCGAGCAACAAACGCCTTATTTCCGTTGGGATGTCAAATTGGGTTACACACTCAATTCGTCGAAACGACAGTTTACACAACAGTTTTTCCTTGATTTTCAGAATGTGACAAATCATAAAAATATTTTCCAAGAGCGTTATTCAGTGGCTCAAAACAAGACATACAAGGTGTATCAGATTGGTTTCTTTCCTGATATCATGTGGCGTGTGCAGTTTTAAACAGTTGAATTACAACCTTCAATACACTTTATCGAAAACGATCAAAATCTAAGAATTATAGGATATGAAAAAAGTTTTGTGGATCATCGGAGCTACTTTGGCTGTATCAATTGGGCTATACCCAAGTCTTTATTTTTTATTTACAGAAAAATTTGGCTTGTTACTTACTAAATCGCCTGCGCTTTTGGCAAATGAGGTTTGGTGGACAGCATTTTATACGCATATTGTGTTTGGTGGTATAGCTTTATTAGTCGGTTGGACGCAATTCAACAGCCAATGGCGCAAAAAGTATCTAAATACGCACCGATTAGTCGGTAAGATTTATGTTTTTAGTGTTTTACTGAGTGGTCTCGGCGGTGGATATATTGCCTTTTTTGCAACAGGTGGTTGGCTCAATAGTTTAGGCTTTGGGCTTTTGGATATTATTTGGGTCTATACAACTTGGCGCGCTTTCACTGATGCGAAGAATAAAAATATCATTTCACATCAACGAATGATGATTTATAGCTACGCAGCTTGTTTTGCAGCCGTAACTTTGCGTTTATGGTTGCCCATTTTGATGGTGATTTTTAAAGATATGGAGATAGCCTATGGCATAGTTGCGTGGTTGTGTTGGGTGCCTAACTTGTTCGTAGCATATAGATTAACGGCGAATATACCCCTCAGTAAAACTGCTTACTCTGTCGAAAATGTACAATAAAGAGCACATTTAATATCTGATACACAATATTTTAACATGAAAATAGTCAATATTCATAAACGGTTGATAGGGCACCCTAAATCAAAAATTGATGATTTACTCTTAACTTTAGCGACCGAAAATGATAAAGTTTGGCCTACCGAAAAATGGCCACCCATACGCTTCAAGGAAGGATTAACTGTGAGTTCAAAAGGTGGGCATGGCCCAATTAAGTATAAAGTTGAAAAAATTGAACGCGGCCGATTGATATATTTTCGATTTACAAAACCTAAAGGTTTTAGTGGTGTTCACTGGTTTGAAATCAATCAAATCGGTAAAAATCAAACAGAAATAAAGCATACAATTGATATGAAAACCGATTTTGGAGCCAGTTTACTATGGTTAATAGGCATTCGCTGGCTGCATGATGCTTTAATCGAAGATGCTTTTGACAAAGTTGAAAATCATTTTTCGAGTTCATTCAAACACTCTAAATGGTCACTTTGGGTCAGATTTTTACGAAAAATTTTAAAATAACACCCTAAACATGGCACATCAAAAACAACTTCCTTATGGTTTCGACGACCGATGGCTCATGCTGTTCGGCATTCCGATTATTGGCTTTTTGATGCCACCCATTTTTTTTGATACACCTGTCAGTTTCGATACTTACTATTTTAGGAAATCGGTAGTTTCTATGTTTTACACGATGCTCTATTGGGGAATCTGTCGGCAAGTTTTTATCCGAGCAACCGTCAAATTTCCTGAATACTACCAAAATAGTAAACGGATTTTGTGGATTGGGACTTTGTGTATCGCCATTATTTTGACTTTTTGCAATGTTCTACACTTTTGTATCGAGCCTTATTTGGGTTTGGCTCTCGACAGAATGCCAACGACACCACAAATCAATGCCGCCAGTTTGATGACTTTTGGTATCATCGCGGGCATTTACGAGAGTGTGCGCAATTTCAATTTATGGAAAAAAACGAGTCTTGAAAAAGAACAGTTGGAGCGTGAAAACTTACAAAGTCAATTGGCAGGTTTGAAAAGTCAAGTCAATCCGCATTTTTTGTTCAATTCTTTGAATACATTGGTGCATTTGATACCTGAAAACCCTGATTCAGCAATCAAATTCGTTCAAAAATTATCGAAAGTCTATCGCTACATTCTCGAAATGCGCGATGCTCCGACGACCCCCCTCAGTACAGAGTTGGAATTTTTGAATGCTTATGTTTTTTTGTTGAAAGAACGTTTTGGCGACAATTTGAAAGTCGAAATAGCCGATGCCATTTGTTTGGACAAAGTGCATCAGTTGGCACAACCCTTGATGGATAGCGCCAAAAGCACTTGCTACTCAACGGTTTGTGAAAAACACATTGTACCTTTGTCATTACAAATTTTGTTTGAAAATGCCATCAAACACAATATCATTTCGGCTCAACGCCCGCTGACCATCTCAGTTTCGATCGAAAACAATGAGCGTTTGATTGTGAAAAATAATTTGCAGCGCAAAAACCAGATTCAAGAAGGGACAGGCGTGGGTTTGCAAAATATCCGCAACCGTTATCAACTTGTCAGTCAGAAAGATGTTGATATTATCGTAACTCAAGAGTCATTTATCGTATCACTACCACTTTTAAAAACTGAAAATCAATTAGTTACAGCCTAAAATGAAAGTTCTAATCATCGAAGACGAGCAACCTGCGGCTTTGCAATTGAAAAAAATGTTGACCCAAGCAGACCCCTCAGTATCCATCATCGAAGTCATTGATTCGGTGGAAGCGGCGGTGAAATGGCTCAAAGTTTTTCCCACACCCGATGCGATTTTTATGGATATTCAGATTGCGGATGGTTTGAGTTTCGATATTTTCAATCATGTCAATGTTGTGTCGCCCGTCGTTTTCACGACCGCTTTTGACCAATATGCAGTTAAAGCATTCAAAGTCAATGCGATAGATTATCTTTTGAAACCCATTGATGAAGACGAATTGACCGAAACTTTGGATAAATTGCGTAAAAAAATAGCTTCCCCTTTGCCGTTTGATTTCAAAAATTTGCAGCAAGTTTTTTCAAAAAAAGACTACAAACAGCGTTTTTTAATCAAAAACGGGCAGAATTTGACACCTGTGGACGTATCGGATATTGCTTATTTTTTTTCGGAAGAAGGGCTAAACCAGTTTTTTGTTTTCTCGAATCGAAAACACATTGTTGAGCATACACTTGATGAGTTGGAAACGATGCTCGACCCGAAGGATTTTTTCCGTATCAATCGCAAAATCATTGTCAATGTGAAAGCCATTCAAAAAATAAGCCCGCACTTCAACAGCCGTTTGAAGCTCAATCTGACCCCTCAGTATCGAGACGAAATTTTAGTCGCTCGCGAGCGTGTGGCAGATTTTAAGGCATGGCTTGGCGGTTGAAAAAGTCATCGGACTGTTCAATAGTAATCAATAAAAAACAATCATAAATCACTCTTTATCAATAATTTAATAAAGTAAGTCATGGAAAACTTTGTAGAAAAATGGCTTTTTGCCTATTGGCAAATCGGTAAACGCTACTTTCTGTTAGCAACTTTGGCATATTTACTTTTTTATGTCATATTTAAAAGCCCCATGTTGGCACGCAAAATCCAACAAAAATTCCCACAAAACGGTGACTATTACCGTGATATATTTTATTCTATTATTTCGATAGGCATTTTTGCAGCTTCGAGCGTGTGGACTTTGTACATCATTCGTCCTTACACCAATTTGTACAGCGATTTCAACGAGTACAGCAAGGGCTATTATGCTTTTACTTATGTGTGGATGTTTTTCTTGCACGATGCGTATTTCTATTGGGCACACCGCTTGATGCACCATCCTAAGTTGTTCAGATTGGTACATCTGACGCACCATAAGTCCAACAATCCAACGCCTTGGACAGCCTATGCTTTTCATCCTTTGGAGGCAGTTGTAGAGTCAGCGATTGTGCCGATTTTTGCATTCACCATTCCGATTCATCCGTCGGCTATTATTTTTTATATGCTTTTCCAAATTGCGTATAACGTTTATGGTCATTTAGGTTTTGAAATTTATCCCGCCAATTTTCACAAACATTGGTTTGGCAAGTGGGTCAATACATCGGTTGCGCACAATATGCACCATAAATATTCGGTGAAAAATTACGGCTTGTGGACCACCATTTGGGATAGACTTTTTGGCACAATGCACGCTCAATACGATGAACTTTATAAAAAAACAACAAGTGCCGAGCCTGAAAATCATAGGAATCTGAAAGAAATTGCAGTCTAATAATGTCTCCTTGTGTTATATTTGCTCGCCAATTACCCCCTCAGTATTTTTGCAATAACTTTCTCACAAAATCGTCATTTTGAGAAACTTGCGAACTTTTTTGCGTCTAAAAGGTTGAGTTTTAAAACATTTAGAAACATTATTTTAGAAATCTAAAACAGAATGAACTATGATTAATATGGGTTTAATGGTCATTGGTGGCATTGCGACACTTGTGGGTATGTTCATCAGTAACCGCTTGAAATCAAAATTTGAATTTTATAGCCAGTACAGCCTGCGCAATGGCATGAGTGGGCGTGAAATCGCTGAAACGATGTTGCGTCACTACGGCATTTACGATGTGAAAGTGCAATTGTCAGAAGGTTTTTTGAGCGACCACTACAATCCTGTTGACAAAACAGTGAATTTGAGTGAGCCTGTTTACAATGCGCGCAGCATATCTGCAGCAGCCGTTGCAGCACATGAATGTGGTCATGCGGTGCAACATGCGACGGCTTACGCGCCTTTGCAATTCCGTTCAGCTATTGTTCCTGTTGTTAAAGTTTCATCTGGCTTACAGCAGTTTATTTTCATGGCGGCTATTTTCACAATTGGTAGTTCTTTGGGTAAAACACTATTGCTCATCACACTCATTACTTTTGGTGTAACGGCTTTATTCAGCCTTGTCACTTTGCCTGTTGAGTTCGATGCCTCAAAACGCGCTTTGGCTTGGCTCGAATCTACCAATATGACAACAACCGAAGAACATGAGGGTGCAAAAGACGCACTTTGGTGGGCTGCAATGACTTACGTAGCATCTGCAATGGCTGCATTAGCTTCGTTTTTGTATCTACTTTGGGAATACAATCGCCGTTGATAAGCCATTTTTAGAGAAAAAATCCTCCCTCATGGTCAAATACTGAGGGGGGATTTTTTATTCTTCAAACGCCTTATTCAAGTATCTGAAAGTTTTCGATAAGCATCTGAACCAACTTTATGATGAGACCCATCAAAAAAATACCAATTATCAAAATAACCAAAATACGACCTGCCGAGATATGTGGTTCATCATACACTTTTTGTTGTGTGCTGAACTCTTTCAATATTTTTTCTGCCATATCCACTTGACTTTGAGCGACGAAGAGACGCACATTACCGTAAGCAAAAGGGGTTAATTGACTTGTCGTTGCAGAGACAACATGGGCATCAATACCTTCATTTCGCAGGGCAGCAGCGGCAAAATGTGCCTGTTCCTCCATGTTGAAAGTGCGCAACATGACCACGGCTTGCATATCCGTTTCGTCTATCGGGTTGTTAGCCTCTTCATTGATTTGATTCCAGTCGAAATCGTCGTCTAATAAATTTTTACTCATAAGTTGTTGGTTTTGAATTTTTAAAAACGTACAAATAGGTCAACAAGCGGCTAAAAAACAGCCCCCTCAGTATTTTTTACGACTATTTTGCACATGCTATGCCAAAACAGAAAGCAAGGTTTGTAATTTTGTGCAAATAAATAAAGACTGAATTATGCACGAATTTATTGTTTCAACTAAAAATGATTTACCCGATGCTGTTCTATGGGTTTTAGCGCAAGCAAAAGGGCAACGAAAGATAATGCTTTATGGCGAAATGGGCGCAGGTAAAACGACTTTCACAAAAGCTTTTTGTCAACATTTTGGTGTAGATACAACGACAAGCAGTCCGACGTTCTCGTTGGTGAATGAATATTTCTTCAAAAATACTGAGGGGGGGCGAGAAGTCATCCACCATCTCGATTTGTATCGTTTGAAAAACCTTGAAGAGGCGATGGATATTGGTATAGAAGATTATTTGTACGACGACAGCTACTGCCTCATTGAATGGCCTCAAATCATAGAACCCATCATGCCCGAAGATGTTTTGAAAATTAACATTGAATTGATTGAAGATTCGATGCGAAAAATTGTAATTTTGTAAACACGATTGAGAAAATCTTATTTTTATCAAAAAAAACTGTTTATATGCCTTCTTCTACAGCCTCCACCACTTCTATCTCTTCTATTGCTCAAAGTTTTGTGCAAACGAAAGAGCAACTTGTGCATATCGAAAAAAAGCGTGGCGGTTTGTACATTGGCATTCCCCGTGAATCCACTTTGCAAGAGAATCGCGTGGCTTTGATTCCGTCGAGTGTGGCAACCTTGACAGCACGAGGGCATCGGGTCATTATCGAAACAGGTGCTGGCGAACCAGCTAATTTTTCAGACCATGAATATTCGGAAGCGGGCGCAGAGATTGCATACAGTCCTGAAAAAGTGTATGCTGCTGAGGTGATTTTGAAGGTTGCACCGCCAACTTTGGATGAGATTGAGTTGTGCCATGCCAATCAAATCATCATTTCACCACTACAAGCTCCTATCATTACGGAAGAATACATTAATAAAATGCGCCAAAAACGGGTCATCGCTCTGGCTATGGAATACATCAAAGACGAAGTGGGTTCGTTTCCGATTGTGCGCATCATGGCAGAGATTGCAGGTTTGAGTGCTATGCTGACAGCAGCTGAATTGCTGAGTGCCAGTCGCGGTGGTATTGGGGTCTTGTTGGGCGGTATTTCGGGTGTGCCTCCTGCTAAGGTGGTGATTTTAGGTGCTGGTGTGGTGGCAGAATTCGCCACACGCGTGGCATTGGGTTTGGGGGCGGAAGTGCGGATTTTTGATAATAATATTTACAAACTGATGCGCCTACAAAATCAAGTTGGGCGACAACTCTATACTTCTGCCATTGACCCCTCAGTATTGACCCGCGAATTGATGTCGGCAGATGCTGTGATTGGGGCCATTCACTCAGGAAAAGGTCGTGCACCGATGATTGTTACGGACGATATGGTGCAAAAAATGCGTCCCGGCAGCGTCATCATTGATGTCAGTATTGACCAAGGCGGCTGTTTTGAAACGTCACGTGTGACCACGCACGACAAGCCAACTTTTCGCCACCACGATGTTATACACTATTGTGTACCCAATATCGCCAGTCGTGTGCCACGTACAGCGTCCAATGCCATCAGCCACATTATGACCCCCATCTTGTTGCGCAGTGAACAATTCAATGGCATTCACAACCTTTTGATACAGAGTCCAGGCTTGCTCAACGGTATCTATGCCTACAAAGGTTCGTTGACCAATCGCTATTTGAGTGAGCGATTCAATATGCGATTCACAAGTATTGAACTATTAATTCCAGGAAATATTTAAAATTGGTGAGATTTTTGCAAACCCTCCACTGTGCAAAATCGTAGTAAAAAACATAAAAAACGCTTTGGATTGTGACAAGAGAAAGCATACTGTGTCAAAACAAAGTCCTATTGTAAAGCGAATTGCCAACTATTCAAAGTAAAAATACTGAGGGGTCTTTTAAAAATGAGTGCTAAGAATAAAAAAGTTATCCTTGTCGAAGACAATCTTGCGGATGTCGAATTGGTGAAAATTTCGATTAAAGAATTAGAAAAACCTGTTGAACTTGTCCATGTTGGGGATGGTCAGGAGTTGCTTAATTTCTTGCAATCGGCGCAACTGAATGAGATCGCTGTGATTCTTCTTGACTTAAATATGCCTCGGGTGAGTGGTATTGATGTGTTGCGTCATATGCACGACGATCCTTTGCTCAAAAAAGTACCTGTGGTGATGTTCACTACTTCAAACAGCAAAACAGACATTCTGAAATGTTATGAACTGGGCGCAAAAGCGTTTGTCTGTAAGCCACTTGATATTTTTGAGTTTCATTACTCGATTCGTTCCATCGTTGAGTTTTGGACAGGAATCAATATGCTGCCAGCCTTCGGCTAAGCGTCAATCGTTCAAAAGGGTATCGGGAATGGTGTATTCGCGCTCAAAGTCGCGCTGCTTCTGACAACTACCACATACACCATACAGATTGAGTGAGTGGTGTGTAATTTTGAAATTCAACAACTCGCCTATCATCGTCTTGATACCTTGTATGCGCGGGTCACAAAACTCTACCACTTTTCCACAATCCACGCAAATCGTATGGTCATGTTGTTTGAAACCATACGATTTTTCGTATTGTGCCAAGTTTTTCCCAAATTGGTGTTTTCTGACCAAATCACAATTCACAAGCAAATCAAGTGTGTTGTAAACTGTCGCACGGCTGACGCGATAGTTTTGATTTTTCATATGTATATATAATGCCTCTGCATCGAAATGGTCGCCACGGCGATATATTTCTTCCAAAATAGCATAGCGTTCGGGGGTTTTCCGAAAACCACTCAATTCGAGATGTTTCGTGAAGATGGTAGTAACCTCTTTGATAATATTTGAATTGCTTTGATTCGCTAACATTTTTTGCTTTTTGCTGTAAAATTAGAAAATAATCACGCATTAGGACGGCAAAATAATGCCGTGTGCCAAAAAGTTTGGATTTCTCAAATCCTCTTTGTTATACGATAAAGGCTGACGCGACTGCCATTCCAAAATTTGCCCACCAGCTTCTTCCAAAATGATTTGAGGCGCTGCTGTATCCCACTCCATAGTTGTCCCGATGCGTGGGTAAATATCCAAAGAGCCATCTGCCAATTTCAGAAACTTCAAGGCACTGCCACATGGGACAAGTACAGGTTCGTCATAGACCTTGTATAATTCATCCGTTTCGTGGTTGCGGTGTGAACGCGAAGTCGGGATTTTCAAACCTTTATCAGTCACCCGAAAGGTGCTGCAACGTATTTGCTCTTCACTATTTTTATATTTTTTAAAAGCTCCACCACTTTGAGTCGCAAAATACCCCCCCTCAGTAATTGGTACATAAACAACGCCCAAGACAGGTTTGTTTCGGTGAATCAGTGCTATATTGATGGTAAACTCTCCATTGCGTTTGATGAATTCTTTCGTGCCGTCCAGAGGGTCAACCATCCAAAAATAGTCAAATTGACTGCGTTCGGCATAAGGTATTTCGAGCGTTTCTTCCGACAAAATAGGCAATTGAGGGTTGAGCTTGGACAACCCCTCAGTAATTACTCGATTTGAGGCTAAATCAGCGGCAGTCACAGGTGACTCATCGGTTTTAGTTTGAATATTAAAATCAGGCGAGTTATAAATCTTTAGAATTTCAACGCTTGCCTCGATGGCAATGTCATACACTTGATTCACTAATTGGTTCAGGTTCATTTTTATTTTTTTCGCAAAAGTAAATTTTCTTTTTCAGACTTTCTTTGTCTTCACTTTTAGGCTTTTTTTGAAAAAATATGATTTTTTTTAGAACTTTTCACTTTTTCAACGTAGAAACAACTACATTTGCGGCGCTTTTACGCATTTTTTTTGTCAAAAAAGCTGCCCAACGGCTCGGGCAGGAAGTGAGCCTGATGGTTTCATCATTAAAAAATAGAAGATTTGTAATAGCTAAAAATCGTACTTGATTCAATCAAAGAGTTGAATATCAGCGATTTATTAACAATTTTCTATTTAAATTTTTTTTTAAAATGACTGAACAAGAAGTTCAACACATTGAGGACGACTATCTCGTACCCAGTGATTACGTCAACAAAGGCGAAGCCGATGCAAACGGTATCGTGCCATTCACGCACGAAAATGGTAAACACTATTTTGCAGTTGTAAATACTGAGGGGGGCGTTATCTTCCGCTCAGAAGGATACAGCTCTACGAGCGCCCGTGACAATGGTGCTGCCTCTTTCCTAAAAAACGCTTCGAACGAAGCACGTTATGCTATTGAAGAAGTGCGTGGTTTTTTCTTCGTTATCTTAAAGGCAGGTAACGGTCAAGAAATTGCACGTTCTTTACCTCTTCACACACAAGCAGAAGCAAGTGCGTTGTTGCCTACATCTGCACCAACAGATGTAGCTGACGAAGACGAAGAGCCAATCGAAGACCTCGTGATTGACGAAACACCTGCTGCAGTAGGTTCTGCTCACGATGATTTCGACTGGGCGCGTGGCAAACGCGGTCAAATCCTGTACGCTCAAGAAGACCGTAATAGCTTGATGTCACAATATGACAACAGTATGAAATCGCTTAACATTGGCGAAATCGTAAAAGGTCGTGTATCTGCGATCACAGGGAATGATGTCGTGTTGGATATTGGTTACAAATCTGACGGTTTGTTGGCAGTCAGTGACTTCCGCGACATTCCTGAGTTGAAAATTGGCGACTACGTTGATGTTTATGTTGAAAGCCAAGAAGATGCTAAAGGTCAATTGCAATTGAGCCGCCGCAAAGCGAAATTGTTGCGTGCTTGGGAAGCTATCGTTGACTCTCACCAAAACGGTACAGTTATCCGTGGTCAAGTTATCAGCAAAACAAAAGGTGGTCTTATCGTGGACGCTGGTGGTTTGGAAACATTCTTGCCAGGTTCTCAAATTGACATCAAACCAGTTGTGGATTATGACCAATACGTTGGGAAAATCATGGAGTTCAAGGTTGTTAAAATCAACGAAACAATCAAAAATGCTGTGGTTTCGCACAAAGCCCTTATCGAAAGCGATTTGGCTGAGCAACGTGAGAATATCTTGGGCGGTTTGGAAAAAGGTCAAGTTTTGGAAGGTACGGTCAAAAACATCACAGACTTCGGTGCATTCTTGGACTTGGGTGGTGTAGATGGCTTGTTGTACATCACAGACGTTTCTTGGGGCAGAATCAATCACCCAAGCGAAGTGTTGCACCTCAACCAAAAAATCAACGTGGTTGTTTTGGACTTCGACGACAACAAAAAACGCATCAGCTTGGGCTTGAAACAATTGTTGCCGCACCCATGGGAAGTACTTGACGCTGATATTACTGAAGGATCTATTGTTAAAGGTAAAATCGTTAACATCGAAGACTACGGCGCATTCTTGGAAATCAAAGCAGGTGTCGAAGGTTTGATTCACGTTAGCGAAGTGACTTGGGCAAATACACCAATTGCAGCTAAAGAATTCTTCAAATTGGGTGAAGAGCGTGAAGCACGTGTTGTCACAATTGACCGTGCCGACCGTAAAATGTCATTGTCAATCAAACAATTGACAGGCGATCCTTGGAACATTGTTGAAGAAAAGTACGCTGTTGGCACACGTCATCAAGGCGATGTGAAAAACATCACACAGTACGGTGTTTTTGTTGAATTGGAGCCAGGTGTTGGTGGTATGATTCACATCAGCGATTTGTCTTGGACAAAACGTTATGTTCACCCATCTGAATTTACGAAAGTGGGTCAAAGAATCGAGGTTATCATTCTCGAAATTGATAGCAACACACGTAAATTGTCATTGGGTCACAAACAAGTTGAAAACGACCCTTGGGACAACTTTGAGTCTATCTTCACAATTGGTTCATTGCACGAGGCAACTGTTTTGCGCAAAGATGACCGCGGTGCAATCGTGGCTTTACCCCATGGTTTGGAAGCTTTCGCACCCATCAAGCACATCCGCAAAGAAGATGGTACAACAGCTGAAGTAGGTGAATCTATGAAAGTAAAAGTTCTCGAATTCAACCGCGACGACAAACGTATCCTTGTTTCTCACTCACGATTCAATGATGACATCCGTCGTGAGGCAGAAGATGCCGCTCGTCAAGCTAAACGTGCTGAAGATGCTGAATCACGTAAAGATGTTGAAAATGTCCAAAAAAGTGTCGAAAAAGACACGTTAGGTGACTTGTCTGCATTGGCTGCATTGAAAGAGCAATTGGACAATCAGTAATTTTCACATTAGGAAATATAAGTTAAACCATATTTTAGTAATCCTCGACGGCTCTACTGTCGAGGATTTTTTTATTATTATGTCTATCTCAACTCAACACCTTGTACGAAATTACCGTTTAAGGTGTAACTTTGTGGGCAAAACCACCCTATTCCAAATAGAGTAGTATAATTTCCAAATAAAACCAATCCAGCACTTGATTGGGTATTCTTGCAACTAAATTTTATAAAAAATGTCAATTTCTAACGGCACAATCAAAAAGTCGCAACGTGAAGACCGCTATCAGCACCACGATTATTATGGTATTGATGATTTGTTGAGCGAAGAGCATAAACTCGCCCGCGAAGCGGTGCAGGCATGGGTTAAACAAGAGGTTAGCCCAATCATAGAGGAGTATTCGCATCGTGCAGAATGTCCGACCCATCTATTCAAAGGTTTAGCAGAAATCGGGGCGTTTGGTCCTTCTATTCCTACAGAATATGGCGGTGGCGGCATGGACGAGATTGCTTACGGCATCATCATGCAAGAATTGGAACGAGGTGATTCAGGTATTCGTTCGATGGCTTCCGTTCAAGGCTCATTGGTGATGTACCCGATTTATAAGTTTGGTTCAGAGGAACAAAAACGGTATTATCTGCCGAAATTGGCAAGTGGCGAGTTTATTGGTTGCTTTGGTCTGACCGAACCCGACCATGGCTCAAATCCTTCGGGCATGATTACGAATGTGGTGGATGATGGCGATTCTTATATCCTGAATGGTGCTAAAATGTGGATTACCAATTCCCCCGTTGCTGATATAGCTGTTGTGTGGGCGAGAAATGAAGCGGGTGAAATCATCGGTTTAATCGTTGAAAAAGGGATGAAAGGCTTCACAGCACCTGAAATACATGGTAAATGGTCTTTGAGAGCAAGTATAACAGGTGAATTGGTATTTCAAGATGTTCGTGTACCGAAAAAAAACCAATTACCTAATATTAAAGGACTGAAAGGGCCTTTGATGTGTTTGTCGAAAGCACGTTATGGTATTGCTTGGGGTGCAATGGGAGCTGCTTTAGATTGTTACGATTCGGCTTTGCGCTACTCAAAAGAACGTGTGCAGTTTGGTCGCCCGATAGGTGGCTTCCAGTTGACACAAAAGAAATTGGCTGAGATGGTTACCGAAATCACTAAAGCGCAATTGCTATCGTGGCGTTTAGGCACATTGGCAAACCAAGGTAAAGCGACTCCAGCACAAATTTCAATGGCAAAGCGCAACAATGTCAATATGGCTCTAGTGATTGCCCGAGAAGCACGTCAGATTCATGGTGGCATGGGCATTACGAACGAATATCCTGTGATGCGTCACATGCTCAATTTGGAAACCGTCTTGACTTATGAAGGCACACACGATATTCATTTACTCATAACAGGCATGGATATCACGGGATTGAATGCTTTTACTTAGGTAAACATTCGTAAAAGAGACCCCAAGCTGCGAAAATACTGAGGGGTCTCTTTTTCAAACTATTTTAGTGATGAACATCACATTTTAAGTGAAAAAACGTTTTTACTCCACAAATTATAAAGAGAATATTGAATCACAATACTCGTCACTGAAAAATGGATAAACGAAGTTTTTTTTTCGCTCTTTTGGCTGTGTGTAGTTCGTATATCACAGCATTAGGACAAAAACCTGTTATCATCAAGTTGGACAATCCTTCCTTCGAGGACTATCCGCAAGCAGGACATCAGCCAACAGGTTGGTTTGATTGCGGCTTTGCAGGCGAAACACCGCCCGATGTCAATCCAACAGGTCAATTCAAAGTGTCTAAAAACGCTTTTCATGGCTCGACCTACCTAGGCATGGTCACTCGTGACAATAACACATGGGAAGCTGTTGGTCAACGATTGAAGTCACCACTTCTGAAAGGCACAACTTATACATTTTCGATTTTTTTAGCCCGGTCTGAGATATATATGAGTCAAAGTCGTGCCACAGGACGTGACGTGAACTATGTAACACCAGCGACACTTCGAGTTTGGGGAGGTTCGGGTTATTGTGCAAAGGAAGAAATGTTGGGTGAAACTGACCCCATTTCGGCGGCGAGTTGGCAAAAGTTTAGTTTCAAGTTTACACCTAAGGCGAATCACAATTATTTTATGATAGAGGCTTTCTACAAAGTCCCCACACTGTTTCCTTATAATGGCAATGTTCTGGTGGATAATGCTTCAGATATTGCCCCCGAAATCAAAAAAGAAGAACCTAAACAAGCTAAAGTTGAGCCTACTAAACCAAAAGTAACACCGCCAACAACTAAACAAACATCAGAAGTTGTTAAACTACCTACTATTTCGATTGCTAAGCCTGTAAACAAAGCGAATTTGACGACCCCCTCAGTAGAACTGCGTGCAACAGCTCTGAATGTATCAGATATGCAACAAATTTCAGTCTATTTCAATGGGGTTGAGTTATCGGAGTTTAGTTTTGATAAAGCCAGTCACTTGGTCAAAGCCAATTTGAAACTGAACGAAGGCGATAACACCATTACTATAAAAGTAAAAAATAAGGATGGTGAAAACACCGCTTCCACAACATGTCGCTATACTGCTCCCGCCTTGACATCAGAAGTGCCTGACAATAATAAGTTGAAAGAAGGTTCAATAATCAAGATTGAAAAACTGCAGTTTGCACCCAACTCCTCTGAAATAGAGAAAGAATCATTCAGCTCTCTCGATGCTATTTATACTCTTTTGGCTGCCAATCCGAATATGGTGGTTGAAATTGGTGGACACACAAATCTAATTATAGAAGAAGGGCTGAGCTTGCGCCTATCGCTGAATCGTGCTAAAGCCGTGGCTGATTATTTGGTAGGCAAGGGTATTGATAAAAAACGCTTAGTGGCTAAAGGTTACGGTAGAAACCATCCGATTGAGAATAATACAACTCAAGCCGCTAATAAGGTCAATCAGCGTGTTGAAATCAAGATTTTGAGTACGAATGGATAGATTTTAAGGTTTATGGATGAACGGAAAACAAAATGCGACCCTTTTTTACTGAGGGGTCGCATTTTTTACGCCTAATCGCTTGTTTAGAATGCACGGCTGTATTTCAACAATAGGGCATTACGGATGAAAACATCACGGTGTGTCGGTTTTTCAACATCATTATCTTTAAAAACAAAAATATCATGGTCGTAAAACCAATCTGATTTAAAATTGATAGAGAAATTTTTGACAATAAAGAAATCTAATGAGTTATAAAATTCTACGTCAATGTTCTGTGGGTTGCGCAAATAGTTCGAATATAAATCGAGTGTACCCGCGTAAGCGACTTTACCATCGAAGAATTTGTTTACATAGTCGAAACGGATTTCGGAGCCTACCTGAAAATCTGCTTTTTTATTGGGTTTTGTTGCGTCAAGTGGAAAAAAGTTGCCTGTTTTTGCTAATTTATCATTGGTAACGACGATAGCTTTCAATGCCACAGGAGAGTATAAAACAGTTAAATTGGGCGAAGGTTTGTAAATCATGCCTGGTGCAAAACGAATTGTTGCTGGCGAAAATAAGCTACCAGTCAAATCAAGTGTTTTAGTCACGCCTTTAGGTGTAGCAGTAAGGTAGTTTTTGCCATAAGTTGGTAAGAACTGCGATTGCAAATCAAATAAACCTGCTGCGTACCATTTACCACTACCTATTTTGTAGCCTGCTTGAGATGTGAATTGTAATACATCATTGGCTTTTGTCAGTGCTGTATTGCCGACTTGGACCAAAGCCAACTGTAAGCCCAAGCGATTATCCCAAATAAGTTTATCTTTAACCAAGTTGGCAGAGTAGTTTAATAATCCGCCGAAACCAACACGATTATCGCCCGCACCTGAACGTGGGTTAATTAAGTTGAGCCAAGAAAAATCTGCACCTAAACCACCAATTTTAGTCCAACCTTCTTTTGCATCCTTTTTAGGACTGAGTTCTTTTACATTGTCTTTGGCATCTAGTACTTTCTGTGCAGGTAGGGCTGCGGCGGCTGTTATTAGCAAAACAGTTAAGAGAATTGTCGTTTTTTTCATCATTTTAAAAATTTAAATTGAACAAGGCATGTTTTCTGTATCACATGAGGAAATAAAAATGCCTTGTTTGTCACTCAAGAATAATGCTAGCTTTTTGATTCTGCCTTCATTGAGCAGTATTCAGAAGCATTATTTTAGGCATACGAACAAGGCATTATAATAGTACTTTATTTACTTTCAGGCAATTGGAAAAAGTCATTAGGTAATATTTCAACACTTTCTTTCATCATTTTACTGAGGGGGATGATGATTTGACGGTCGGGCGCATTGAGTACAACACTTGTATTGTCCATTGCGACAATACGACCAATAGTTTCGCCTAGTTTAATCACATCTCCTTCACGAAAACGTTTACGACTGTACATTGAGCCTAAAAAATTAGCCATAACATCACGTGATGCTAAGCCATAGCCCAAAGCAAAAGCAGCAACACCACCACCTAAGATGATGCTGAGGTTGTTTTTGACGAAACTGGTATCTATTTTAGCTTGTCCAAGAGCTGTAATAAATGCAGTTAAGAACATAAAATAGAATACAAAGTTACCAATAACGCTTGCGGAAGGAATACCGAAGGACTTGCAAGCGGTTAGAACTATATTTTTTATCAAATTAGAGGCTAGTAAGCCAAACATCAGAACGACTAACGCAATAACAAGATTTGGAATATAGTTACTCATATCGCTGATAAGCTGAGACAGAGCTGGCATACCTAATACATCGGTTGCCGCCATAAGTGTGATGAGCATCATCATATAAAATACGACATTGCCTAAAATAATACTCAATTTGAGCTGCATATTGTTTTGACGAACAAGATCTATATCATTGAGCTTTTCAGTGAGCTTATCTACTCCGATTTTTGAAAGTACAACAGTTAGTAGTTTAATGACAGCTTTGGATATCACATAGCCTAAAATAAGGACAGTAATAGCACCTGCCAATTTAGGTATAACAGCCAAAAAATCAGAAAGTAATTTTTCAAGTAGATTCATAGAATTCTGGTTTCAAATAGAGGCTTTTTAAATTTTTAATAACCACGATTTAGATTTGATAAAATACCATTTAGATATAATAAGGTTATATGCGTTTCAAAGAATTGATTATCAAAATAGCAATCAATGTGGAAAATCAAATTATTATTACTATTAAACAGTATTATATACTAAGATGCTTGGTATTATGCCAAGCATCTTAGTACCTTATTTTTTTTCGTACGTTCCGTAGGCTAACGACGGTTTGGTCCTTTAGGTCCACCACTATTTGGAACAGTACTGCGATAGTCAGATGGCGCGGGTCGGTCGAACGTGTCACTGTCATTTGCGACATCGCCGCCGAATATGCCTACAATTGCTCGAACCATCCTCGGAAGAAAAAGGTCTGCTACGTCACTGTTGAACCGTCTAGTTCGCTGTTGTTGCTCAAGTTGCTGTTTCACACGCTCGAAATCAGTCAAACCATTCTTGAGTTCTAATGTAAAACGAGGCTCATATTCTTCTTCCATAAGCCTCTTGAAGCTGTTTATCATGTTGCTTCGATTTTAATGATTAAAAATGGGGGTCAATAAATGCGTATTTACCACATATTATCTGTCTTTATTAAAATGTTTAAAGAATAATTCTTGTGCTTTGTGTTTGGCGCGTTTGATTTTCATTTTCACGGCACTTTCAGTTTTATTCAACACTTCCGAAATATCTCGAATACTCATATCATCTTGATATTTCATCAGTAGGATCATTCTGTCGCCTGTGGGGAGCATTTCCAAGACCGATTTCAGTGCCTTAACATTCATCTCTAGCAAGAACTCATCAGGTACTTCCTCCTCTGCGACATCTGGCGCACGTTCTATATCATCAGAGAAAAGAGTTTTTTCTTTCTTCTTTTTCCGAATAATATCTATACAGTAGTTGTAGGTGATTGAATAAATCCATGTCGAAAATTGCGCTCTTTCGCCAAAATTACCTAAATTAGTCATGATTTTGACAAAAATATCTTGTACTGCATCTTTCGCTTCATCATAGTCTTTCAATATAGAAATACACTTACCAAATACTTTAGCAGCGTATCGTTGATACAACATGCTAAAATAGTCAGACCGTTGTGTCTGTAAATACAGGCGCACAACTTCTGCGTCTGACATTTCTTTATGTGCGACTTGTAGGCTCAAAAATTTTAATATAATTTAGGATATTAAAAAAATATGTTCTGAACAACCTGCATTAGGACTTAATAAAAGTCCTAAACGTCGCAAAATTATTTAAATAACTGAAAAAATGTAGATTATTTTTACAAAAGGTTGGTTTATCGGCAAGTTAGACATCATATCAAATATCTTTGTTACGACGATAAAAAAAGATATAGTAACTTTTTTTTGACAAGAAAATTAAGATACTCTTAACAGTTTTGCTCATTTGTAGGCTGCTACTGCAATAAAAAAAATATTTTTATCAAAAACTTTTACAAAATGATTTGGTAAAAATAAAAATGATTGTATCTTTGCAACCGCAAAACGGAATTATTGGTTTCGTAGCTCAATTGGATAGAGCATCTGACTACGGATCAGAAGGTTTAAGGTTCGAATCCTTACGAGACCACATGTCAAAATGAAGGGTTCAAAGCAAAAACAGCTTTGAACCTAATTTTTTAAAAACTAGAATTTTAAATAAAAATATCATGTCTAAGGTTTGTGAATTAACGGGAAAACGCCCTATTGTTGGTAATAACGTTTCCCACTCAAACATCAAAACAAAACGCCGTTTTTTGCCTAACTTGCAAAAAAAGCGCATTTTTGTTCCAGAATTGAATGATTGGGTTGAGGTGAAACTTTCTACAAAAGCCCTTCGTACTGTTTCAAAACATGGTTTGTTCGACTATGTTAAAAAGCTTCAAAAAAAAGGCAGCGACATCGGCTTTGAATTGGATGGAGAGGTAGGCTGCTAAAATTGAATCCATTGATGTTTCCAAATTCCACTAAGAAATCAATGGTCAATTCTCATTCAACAATTTTCAATCGAATATAAAAATGGCAAAGAAATCTAAAGGTAATCGTATCCAAATCATTTTGGAATGCACAGAACATAAAACTTCAGGTCAACCAGGTACATCACGTTATGTGACACAAAAAAACCGTAAGAACACACCTGAGCGTTTAGAACTCAAAAAGTTCAACCCTATTCTAAAAAAGATGACAGTTCATCGTGAAATCAAATAATATAATTGTTTTATAGGCTTCAGCAGAATACCTGCCTACCCGTAAACAATCATAAGCTATAAAATAATCAATCGAAATAAGTCATGGCAAAGAAAATTTCAAAAAACGCCAAAGTTGCTCAACGTGCTGCTAACGCAGGTTCAGGTAAAGACCACGTTCGCGTTATCAAAAGCATCAAAAACCCTGAAACGGGTGCTTATACATTTAAAGAAGCTATCATCCACAAAGACAAAGTGAAAGATTGGTTCGCCACAACAAAATAAGTCCCGCTATGACAAGATTTCATACTCTTGGGTTTATTCAAAACATCCCTCAGTATTTTTCTCTTGTTTTACGTAATCATAATAATTCAAGCATTACATTTGACTACAAATGTTGCTGAAAGGCTTTTTCTTCAACAAAAGAAAAAGCCTTTTCTCGTTTCTTACATCTATCATTTCACCAGTATCAATCAAATAAAATGAGTTTTTTTAGCAAATTTTTCAATCGTGAAAAAGAACAAGACCTTGACAAAGGCTTAGAAAAAACCAAAGAAGGGCTTTTTGGCAAAATATCACGTGCCATCGCTGGTAAGTCAGAAGTAGATGACGACGTACTTGATGAACTTGAATCTATCCTCATTTCATCTGATGTTGGTTTAGAAACAACAATCAAAATCATTGAGCGTATCCAGCAACGCGTTAAACGAGATAAATATGTTAGTACTGATGAATTGAATTTTATTTTGAAAGATGAAATCGTAAATCTTCTCTCTGAAAATAATACCTCCGAAGTAGAAGATTATGACGTACCTCTTTTAGCTACTGGTCGTCCATATGTGATGCTGGTTGTGGGTGTCAATGGTGTTGGCAAAACGACTACTATCGGTAAATTAGCATACCAACTTACCCAACGTGACTATCGGGTCGTTATTGGAGCAGCCGATACATTTCGTGCAGCTGCTGTTGATCAATTGAAAATTTGGGCAGATCGTGTTAAATGTGAATTTTACTCAAAAGGTATGAATGCTGACCCTGCAGCTGTTGCTTACGAAACAGTAGCTTATGCTCAGAAATACAATTGCGATGTCGTCATCATTGACACAGCAGGGCGTTTGCACAATAAGAAAGGCTTAATGGACGAGCTAGGCAAAATAAAACGTTCCATCAGTAAATGTCACGAAGGCGCACCACATGATGTGATGCTCGTTTTGGATGCCTCTACAGGTCAAAATGCCATCGAACAGGCTAAACAATTTACAGATGTGACAGATGTATCTTGTCTCGCCTTAACTAAACTCGATGGCACAGCTAAAGGGGGTGTAGCGATTGGAATCAGTGACCAATTCAAGATTCCAATCAAATATATTGGTGTAGGTGAGGCTATTGATAAATTACAAATATTCAATAAAAGAGCGTTTGTAGATTCTATTTTTAAATAATCTTTGTACCAAAAGTTGATATTATTTTTGGTGTTATTTTTAATATTGGACTTTTAGAGACAAGATGCCTAAATGCTTCGAGTTTTAAAATGAAATAATATAATTTAAGCCACGTCTCATACTGAGGGGTGGCTTTTTAGTTTGGTACTGACATAGCGAAATGCTGAAAGCGACAATATTGTCGTTGTTTTTTAATGGCTGCACAACTTCAAATCTTAATTGTTAAGCGGCTAATCGCTGGGTTATCAATTTTGAAGAATAACCGTTTTTCATGTATACTCTATAAACTGTTACGTTGATTTCAACTTTTATCTTTGATGAATATCAAAAGATTTATCGGAATAGTAATTTGAAAAATTAGGCATTTTTTAACAATAAACTAAGGGAAATGCTACTTTTGTGGTTCATTACATTTCAAAATAATGGGTATAATTTGATTTGAACACTATAGTTTTTAATATGAAGATTTTAACGCATGGCTAAATCCAAAATACTAGGTGATGATCCACGTACGCCAAAGCTTATGGGCGTGTTACTTTTGTTTTTTGCAACTTACCTCTTTGTTGCCTGCTTTTCTTATATTTTCACATGGCAAATTGACCAAGATAAAGTCAATCATTTTGAGTTCGACTTGATATTCCAAGACATCGAAGTATCCAATTGGCTTGGACGATTGGGGGCAATTGTTTCTCATTTTTTGGTGTTTTGGTTATTCGGGTTACCTTCGTTTTTCATCATTTATATATTGCTGCAATACGGTCTGGGTATCATCAATGGTATTCCATTAGAGCGTTTTAGCGGGCGTTTGCGCAATTCATTGGCTTGGATGATTGGGTTGTCTGTCCTTTTTGGGTTTGTGTTTTATAAATCGGATTTTCCTTGGGGTGGCAATTTTGGTCGTTCAATCAGCGAATGGTTGATGAATTTTGTCGGTACAATTGGTACTTTTTTGCTCGTTCTACTCATTATTGCCTTTTTGATTATTTGGTCTTATAACCCAGAATTGAAAGGTCTGACTTTGACCAATTTCTTTGAGCAACTCAAGTCCGCCATTTTCGCATTGTGGGACGATAGATATAAAAATAAAACTTTCGACATAAAAGAAAATACCCGCCGCTTGACTGAAATGCCAAGCGAGAAGAAAGAAAAAACGACTACAAGCCCCCCCTCAGTATCTCTTGCTCCCATGAAGGCTGGCGAAAAATCTGTCATCGAAGAAGCTTTAGCGAAACCCGAACCTATTGCAGAACCCGAAGCAAAAGAAGAAGCTCAAGAAGTAGAAGATGGTGAGTTTGAACTCAATACAAAAAATCAAACGACTAAAGCGACAAGTTTGAAAGTAGGTGAAACAGAATTGGAAATAGAGGCCGCACCGCCTGCCGCAGAGCTATCCGATATACTACCAACTCCGCCTGTCAAAGCCGTTCAAGGTGAATTGTTCAATGAAAAACCTTATGGCGACATCTCGACTCCTTACGACCCAACACTCGACTTATCGGGCTATGAATACCCTGTTTTACCACTTTTGGATAATTATGAAGATCAAAAAGTGGAAATTGACCGCTCCGAGTTAGAGTCGAATAAAGACCAAATCATTGAAACACTGTTGAATTACAAAATTGAAATTGTTAAAATTCGAGCGACAATTGGGCCAACAGTTACTCTTTATGAAATTGTACCAGCACCAGGTGTTCGCATTTCGCGCATTAAAAATTTGGAAGACGACATCGCTTTGAGTTTGGCGGCATTGGGCATTCGTATCATCGCACCCATTCCAGGGCGCGGCACGATTGGTATCGAAGTGCCGAATAAAAACAAACAAATGGTCTCACTGCGTGAGATGTTGTCAAGCGACCGCTTCCGCAGAAGCGATATGGATTTGCCAATTGCATTGGGCAAGTCTATTTCAAATGAACCTATTGTTGTAGATTTGGCAAAAATGCCGCATTTGCTCATTGCAGGTGCGACAGGGCAAGGTAAATCGGTGGGTATCAACACTATTCTGTGTTCACTTTTGTACAAAAAACACCCATCCCAACTCAAATTGGTCTTGATTGACCCTAAAAAAGTCGAGTTGTCACCTTATGCTAAAATTGACAGCCATTTTTTAGCTTATCTACCTGACCAACTTGAACCCATCATTACGGACACCGCGCAAGTTATCAAAACGCTCAATTCGTTGGTGATAGAGATGGAATCTCGTTACGATTTGCTCAAAAAAGCACAAGCTCGAAATATCAAAGAATATAATGACAAGTTCATTGCACGCCGTTTAAACCCAGAAAAGGGACATAAGTTTCTACCTTTCATTGTGTTGGTAGTTGACGAGTTTGCCGATTTGATTATGACCGCTGGTAAGGAAATTGAATTACCGATTGGTCGTTTGGCACAATTGGCGCGTGCGGTAGGTATTCACTTGATTATCGCCACACAACGCCCCTCAGTAAACATCATTACGGGTGTCATCAAAGCCAACTTTCCAGCGCGTATTGCCTTCCGTGTGTCATCAAAAGTAGATTCGCGCACTATTTTGGATACCAATGGTGCAGACCAACTCATCGGACGTGGTGATATGCTTTTGACTGCAGGTTCTGACATTATTCGCTTGCAATGTGCTTTTGTAGATACGCCAGAAGTGGAACGTGTCATCAATTTCATTCACGAGCAACCTGGTTATCCACAGCCTTATTTCTTACCTGAGTTTACAGGCGGAGATGCTGCAACCAATGAAGTCGGTGCTGTGGACATCAATGACCTCGACGATATGTTGGAAGATGCTGCACGGTTGGTTGTTCAGAATCAACACGGTTCGACTTCGATGATTCAGCGTCGTCTGAAATTAGGTTACAATCGAGCAGGTCGCATCATGGATCAATTGGAACATTTGGGCGTAGTCGGACCCAACGAGGGCTCAAAACCACGTGAAGTTTTGTTCCACGATGAGGTTGAGTTACAACGCTTTTTACAAGAGTTGAGGTCAAAACGCTTTGGTAATTGACCCCCTCAGTATAAAATATAAAACCCTGTTGCTGAGAATATTATCTCGGCGACAGGGTTACTCAAGAAGCTGAGAATTCATGATTACCCACTATTTCAGTCTACAAAAAGCTCTAATAAACAGGCATCTACAAAGTTTCGGTGTCAACCCTACTCTTGGATTTATAGGAGCGACGGGGCTTTTTTTTATACTTTCAAACCTATTCTTTCAAAGAATTGCTTACCCACAATTCATTTATGCGCTCTCTCCTATGTTTTTGATTGGTGCATTGGGTCAGCAAGAGAGAACTGATTTTCTGAAAATATGCTACGATAAAAAATTGTTTTATATCATTCGCAGCCTTGAAAACGGTCTTATTACTTCGCCATTCAGCCTTTTTTTAATTTATAAAGGTTATTATTTACTAAGTTTATCTTCTTTGCTGTTGTCGCTTATTTTTGTTTTCAGTAATTTACTTAAAAACTCAAGTTTGACAATACCTACACCATTTGGCAACTTTCCTTTCGAGTTTACTATTGGTTTCCGTAAAAGTTTTGTACTCATTATCGCTATTTATGCGCTTACAGGTATTGCTATTTATGTCGGTAATTTCAATCTTGGTTTATTTGTCCTTTTAGGTGTGGGTCTTTTAGGTGCTTTTTTCTACAACACCACCGAGCCTTATTTTTTTATTTGGATAGATTCAAGAGATGAAAAAGACTTTATTCTTTATAAAATCAAGGTTGCTATTTTATACACTACGCTTTTAGCTCTACCAATTTCGACAGCACTCGCTTTTTCACATCCGCATGATATATGGCTTATTTTAGGCTTCCAAATTCTGAGTTACCTTTATGTAGTATTAGGTCTTTTGGGTAAATATGCCGCCTATCCTTCCGATTTAAACTTAAAACAGGCGTTTGCTATCGCTTTATGCTATATGGCACCTCCTGTCTTGGTTTTTATCATACCCTTATTTTATAAACATGCATTAGACAGACTTAAACCCATTTTGAAATGATAGAAATAAAAAAACTAACCAAAAATTACGGCTCTAAACAAGTCTTAGATAATATAGAACTTTTGTTCATAAAAGGAAATGTTTATGGCATTGTAGGTGAAAATGGTGCAGGAAAAACAACTTTATTTCGTTGTATGGCAGGTATTGAGCTTTACGATGGTAAAATTATGTATAAAAATGGGCAACTCAAAAAAGTCTTGGGCTATTTACCCACAGATTTGTTTTTCTTTCCCAAAATGACCGCCCGTGAATATTTACAATTACTCTGCAACGCCCGACAAGTGACTGCACCTAACTTCGATGAGGTCAATATTTTTGATTTGCCTTTAGACCAATATGCTGATACTTACTCGACAGGCATGAAAAAAAAATTAGCTTTAAATGCTCTTTTGCTTCAAAAAAATGACGTATTCATACTTGACGAGCCATTCAATGGAGTGGATATTCATAGCAATATTTTAATTAAAGAATTGATAGTAAAACTCAAAAGGTTGAATAAGATAGTGATTATATCATCACATATTTTTTCTACTTTAAATGACACTTGTGACTATCTGCACCTTCTAAAAAACGGAGCAATCCATAAAAGTGTTGATAAAGCGCATTTTAGCAGCATCGAGGAGGATATGAAGAGTTCTAATATTCTCAATAAAATAGACAAACTAAACATCCTATAAAACACCCCTCAGTAAAAACGAGAGACGTTCTAAATACACATTCAGAACGCCTCTGTCACCTCTAATAATTTAGGACACAACTCTTTTTTCTACATTTTTGGCAATAAGACAGCATCTATAGAATGAATAACACCATTAGATTGATATACATCATAGGTATTGATATTCGCAGAAGCCCCATTTTCATCCCAAACAATGATATTGTGCATACCATTCATTTTAAACCATAGCTTTCCACCCGACACTGTGGGCAATTCTGCTTTCCCTTTACCCTTCTTGATAAGTGCTGCGATGGCATTGAAATCGTATTTACCTCCTACAACGTGGTAAGTCAGCACTTTTGTCAAAGTTGCCTTGTTTTCAGGCTTCAAAAGCGTTTCTACTGTGCCTTCAGGCAAGTTTTCAAAAGCGTCATTCACTGGCGCAAAAACAGTAAAAGGTCCTGTACCTTGCAATACATCCACCAAACCCGCTGCTTTCACAGCAGCAACAAGGGTCGTATGTGCTTTTGAGTTGACAGCATTTTGCACAATGTTTTTCAATGGAAACATAGCTTCTCCACCCACTTGAACCGTTTTAGGTTCTGGTTTTTTCATACTTGTTGCTGATTGAGCATTGCTCGTGTGCATACCGATTGTTGAGACTGCTACGACAAGAGCAGCCGTTCTAATGAAATTTTTCATGTAATTAGAATTTTTTAAAAATTAAAGAAATGAATTAGGTTGAAACCTCTTTTGAAAATTATGTGATTATGAATTTGTCAATGTGAAAGTGATTCAATTTGTTGTTCTGCTTTTATCTACGATTGTAAGGTTCTAATTGGATTTCTAAATAATGATTTTTTTTGAAACAGTTTTACACCCCCAATTGTGTTGTCATTTCTGTAATCATTTACGAAAGTCAAAGAGGCTTCGGTTTTTCAACTTTTAAAAAAAATTAAAAAAACAGAAAAATACTGAGGGGGTATCCTCGATTTCATTTGTCATATCCACATGAAAGCATTTGCAACTATATTTTTAAAAATTCAATCACGTTTACTTTAAGTCATGAAAAAGCTATTGTATTTCAGTCTTTTATGCTCAATTATGTTTTCGTTGAACAGTTGTTTCGTTGAACCTATTTCGGGTTCTGGTCGAATTGGAAGCGAAAGCAGGGTTTTAAGCAATACCAATTTTACGGAAATTCGGGTGGAAGGCTCAATGGACGTACTCGTAAAACAAGGCGACAGTGTAAAAATTGTTGCCAAAGATTTTGAAAACCTACTGCCTTATCTCGAAACACGAGTCGTTGGCAATGCGCTTGTGGTGTCTTATCGCGACAACACTTGGGTCAGAAATACGGCTGGCGAAGTAACTGTCACGATGCCACGATTGACCAATGTAGAACTATCTGGTTCGGGCAATATTGGTACTGTTGGTTCATTCAATTTCAACGATATTGGCATGAACATCAGTGGTTCGGGCAATTTTTCCTTCATCGGAACAGCTAAAAATATGAATGCCAAAGTCAGCGGTTCGGGTGATATTAGGGCTTATGACTTGGTCTGCGATGTCGCCAATGTCAAAATCAGCGGCTCAGGCAATATGCAACTGAATATTGTCCGCCAGTTAGATGCGACGATTTCGGGTAGTGGCGATATCATTTACAAAGGGACTCCTTCAGTCAGTTCGAGCGTGTCGGGCAGTGGAAAGATTCGAAGATTTTAAGTAAAGGGCTGCAAGATTTTGAGTACAAAGATTTTTAACCCCTCAGTAAAGAATGGTCTTTGTACTCAAAATCTTTTATCTTTGTACTTCAATCTATGTCAAAATCATTAATCGTACACTAAACCAATTCTTTGTGCAAGTCATTGAAAAAGAGGCACTTATTGCTATAAAACAAGGTAATGAGTCGTCATTTGAGCAGTTGTTTCGGGCGTTTTACCCGCGCTTATGTGCTTATGCTCGAACTATATTGACCGATAGTGAGGAAGCAGAAGAAATCGTGCAAACCTTGTTTTGTCGGCTATGGGAGCAACGAGCGACGCTCGAAGTGACAACTTCGGTGCAAGCCTACTTATTTAGGGCCGTGCGCAATGCCAGTTTAAATCAAATAAAGAAAGTTCAAATTAGAGATGCCTATAAAGCCATGAATTTGGAAGAAATAAACCAAAATCCAGAGTTTCAGCCCGATCATACAACGACGGACGACTTGCGGCAGCGCATCGAACGTGCTATTGCAGACCTGCCCGAACAATGTCGTTTGATATTCAGAATGAGCCGTTTCGAGGAGTTGAAATACAAAGAAATTGCCGATTCACTGGGTATTTCTGTCAAAACAGTGGAAAATCAGATGGGTAAAGCTTTGAAAATTTTACGATTTAAATTAGCAGATTTTTTGACTATTGCTTGGGTGATGTACTTATTGAGGTTTTAAAACTATGCCCCAGTAAGGTCAGATTTACGAATTTTTTAATTTCGTAAATCTTGGTTAAATTCAGTATTAAGATTGAAAACTTGGTTTGAATGAACGAACTATACGAAATAGATGATTTAATCGCAAAAGTCCTTGCCGACGAAGCGACGGCCGACGAACAACAAACCGTCGAAGCTTGGCTTGATGTGTCGCCTGATAATCGGAAGTATTTTGAGGATTTGAAGCGAATATGGTTTGAAAGCGGTGATGCTGTGGAAACGCTCACTGTGGACACCGATGCAGCGTGGCAAAAGGTGCGACAACGCATACACGAGCCGCCAGTGGTGCAAATGCCCAAAAAATTGACTGTCAAATGGTTATCAACTGCTAATATTATGAAAATAGCTGCTGCCGTACTGGTTTTGTTCGGTGCGATTCAGTTTTTCAATAAAGGCGACGCTGTTTTGAAAGATAAAGAAATCGTTGCTATGGCTGCTGTTTTGCAGGATACGCTATCCGACGGTTCAAAGGTGAGTTTGAATAAAAAATCGAGTTTGTCAACTGTTTTTTCTAAAAAAGAAAGACGTGTAAAACTCGCTGGAGAAGCCTTTTTCGATGTGGCGCACGATACTGAAAAACCATTTGTTATTGAAGTTAAAACCTTGGAAATCAAAGTAGTAGGCACATCATTTAATGTGGATAATTTGTCAGAAGTCGGAAAAGTGGTCGTTGTAGTCGAAACAGGCAAGGTTTTACTGAGGGGGGCAAATGGCGCAGAAATTTATTTGGAAAAAGGAGAAAAAGCCATTTATGATGTTGCCACAGGGCAGTTTGAAAAAGCGAAAAACATGGATAAAAATGTAACCGCTTATAAAACAAACCGCTTGGATTTTGATAGAACAACTTTGCATGATGTGGTCAAACAAATTAATATGCTTTTTGATGCTCAGATTGAAATTGCTTCGCCCGAAATTGAGAACTGTTTGATTAACTCGACTTATCAAAAAGGCGACGATTTAGAGTCTTATTTTACGGACATTATTGGCGAATCCGTCAATTTGAGAGTAGAAAAAACGGGCGATAAAATCATACTGAGGGGGGCAGGTTTTAGAGAATAGTGTTTCCATATCGTCGAAAAAAGGCACTCTGTCGAAATTGATTTCTCGTTTTTTTTCACAACACTAATTTTAGATTTTGAAAAAACAAGATTCAAAATCAACGATTTATGTACCAAAGTCAACGTTTTATACATCTTCAAAAGGAATGGGCAAATTTTCACCTGCGAAAAGTTTGCCCTTTGCTTTTTGGCCTTTGTTTCATGCCTCTTTTTCTATTGGCTCAGACCACCATTTTAGAAAGGACAGTGACCATCAAGATGCAAAATGCGGCTTTGGGAGATGTGTTGAAAAGCATTTCGCAGCAAGCTAATTTCTTTTTTTCTTATAATTCTACCATCATTGATGCCAATAAAAAGGTGACTGTTTTTGCTGAAAATCAATCTGTGCGCGGTGTCACACGAACAGTTTTAGGTGATAATTACGAATTGAAAGAAAAGGGAAATTATCTCATCATCCGAAAATTAAAAGCTGACGAAAGGTTGATTGGCGGCTATATCAGCGATAAAAAAACTGGTGAAAAAATCCCCAATGCGACCGTTTATGATAAAAAATCGCTGAAATCAGCCACAACGGACAAATATGGCTACTACGAAATCGTCAGCCGCGAACCCATTCAAGAACTTTCAGTTGCACGCTACAACTATGGCGACACTTTGTTGCAAGTTAGAAGCCAAACAGCGACCCCTCAGTATATTGACGTGTCTTTATTGCCCATGACCATCCAAGAACCCGACCCGACAGATGATGTGCCTGAAAAAGAATCACTAAAAAACGACGATAAAGATGGTTATACGGAGCGGGTTTTGATTTCGCAAGCGACTTTAGAGCGTTGGGTTCGACAAGGCATTCGCACAGTGGAGCGGGTCAATGACCGCAATATTAAAAGTAATTTGGAGCGTACTTGGCATTTTTCACTTTTGCCTTATGTGGGGTCAAATTTGGGTTTGAGTGGCAATGTCGTCAATAATTACTCACTGAATGCCACAGTTGGTTATTCGGCAGGCAATCGGAAAATAGAAGTAGGTGGTTTGGGTAATATCAATCGTGGCGATGTCAGTGGTTTACAGATTGCAGGTTTGCTCAATGTGGTAAAAAAAGACTTGCGTGGTCTCCAAATTTCAAGTATTGTCAACAAAACGGGTATGAATAACGGTCTGCAAGTTGCAGGCATCACCAACGCGACCAATTTACTGAGGGGGGGACAAGCTTCCATAATAAACAATTATGCAACACAAGGAAGAGGCGGAATACAAGTTGCAGGTATCGTCAATAAAGTGGCACGTGGCAAAACCGATGTTCAAATCAGCGGTATGACCAATAGTGCGGATACAGTGTCTGTACAAATGGGCTTGATTAACTCAGCAAACAAAGTGCGAGGTTTTCAAATTGGCTTCATCAATGTATCCGATACCTTGTCAGGAGTTGTTTTAGGTTTTATCAACGTCGTCAAAAAAGGCTATCATGTGCTTGAAGTGTCTGCCAATGAAGGCGTTTTTGCCAATATTGCCTACAAAACAGGGACGCGTAAGTTCTACACGACCTATATCGCTTCCATTCGGGTGGATAGCAATGCGTTCAGTCAACAACCAATTTGGGGAGTAGGCTTAGGTTTGGGTTCGAGCATTCCGCTTTCCAAAGTCACTCGCTCGGGTTACAAACGCATCAGTTTGACCTTAGATGCAACCGCACAACATCTGAGTCTGGGTCAGTTTTCAACCCAATTCAACAATGAATTGTATCGTTTTGCGCCTGCTTTGAACCTACAATTATCCAAAAAATTGGGTATTGCTGTTGCGCCTACATTCAATGCTTATTATGCCAATTTGAACAATGAACAAGCTACTGCGACCTTCCGAAGTAAAGTATTGCCTACTTGGGAAACCACACAAAAAGGCAAATGGACGACTTGGTGGGGCGGTTATGTCGCTTTGCGCTTCTTTTAAATACCCATAAATACAGACAAAATCCCTACCTTTGCCCTCCGAATCTGTCGGACAACTAAAATATAGGGCAATAGTTATGCGTGTTCTACTCTGTGGTTTAGGCTCAATACTCAACAATGCGCTCGACTACCGTTTGCGCAAATACGGTTATCGGGTCACAGCCGCACGCGATGCCAACGACGCACTCAGTCGTATTCATGCAGGTCAGGCGGATATTATTGTTTCGAGTATTCACATTCAGGGATTCAAATTGCAAAGTTTTATTGGTTTGATACGCGAGGATTTGGGTCATTCGATTCCGATAATTTTAGTTGCAGAGATTGAAAGTGAAGTGGAAACTATTTTAGAAGGCATGGAGGCTGGCGCGGACGATTTTGTCACTTTCCCATTCAAACCTGCTGAATTGGTGATGCGTATAAAACTTTTGCTTTATCGGTACGTCCATTATTGAATGGTGTAGTTTTTGTAAACTATTTTTAAGTGTAACAATAAAATTTTATCAATCAAACAATTTCCAATTAATGAAAGGAATCATACTTGCGGGAGGACTTGGTACACGCCTTTACCCTTTAACATTAGCAGTCAGTAAACAAATGATGCCGGTTTATGACAAACCGATGATTTATTACCCCCTCAGTACATTGATGCTGGCGGGCATTCGAGATGTAATGATTATCTCAACACCATACGACTTACCTAATTTCGAGAAGTTATTTGGTTCAGGAGAAGAAATAGGTGTGAATTTTACCTACAAAGTGCAACATGAACCCAATGGTTTGGCACAAGCCTTCGTGTTAGGCGAAGAATTTATCGGGCGTGACAGTGCTTCACTTATTTTAGGCGATAATATTTTTCACGGTGATGCTTTAGGTGAACAACTCAGTTTGTGTAACCAACCCGATGGCGGTATCGTTTTCGCTTATCCTGTGGCAGACCCTGAGCGTTATGGCGTGGTGGAGTTTGACAAAAAATTCAAAGCTCTTTCGATCGAAGAAAAACCAACCAAACCTAAATCACACTACGCTGTCCCTGGTCTTTATTTTTACGACAATTCGGTGGTGGAAGTGGCTAAAAACCTCAAACCGTCGCCACGTGGCGAATACGAAATCACGGATGTCAATAGATATTATCTCGAAAAAGGCAAGTTGCAAGTGAAAGTTTTGGGTCGTGGCACAGCATGGTTGGACACAGGCACACATGAATCACTCTTGCAAGCTGGTCAGTTTATCGAAGTCATAGAAGCACGACAAGGCTTGAAAATTGGTTGTATTGAAGAAATTGCTTGGCAACAAGGTTTCATTAACGACGAACAACTGGAAAAATTGGGCAATAAATACCTCAAAAGTGGCTACGGCGAGTATCTACTGCGTGTGTTACAAAGCCAATGACTATAAATATACTGAGGGGGGCTGTTGTTACACAACAGCCCCCCTCAGTATATCATAGCCAAATTAAAGGAGAATCTTTAGTGCAGCGTATTGACATATCAAACCTAATAAAAATCCAGAATAAAGCTCGCGCGATGTGTGTGCGCCCAGACCCAATCGTGCCGATCCAATCAATCCTGCAATGAGTATGCTGGCAATCAATACAAAATTGATGCTGACACTGCAAGAGCCGACAAATGGCAGCCACATATCGAATGTACCGTAGCTATAAAGCCACATGGTGATGAGAACCATGCCAATATAACCCCCAATACCTGTGGCATGAAGACTGATTTTGAAAAATAAATTGATAAGAAAACACAGAAAAAGCCCCATTGTCGTGCCTAAAACGGCAATGAGAAAAGCCGTTGGCATATCATTATTGCGCAGAACATTTTGGAAAATCCATAAATAGAAAACTCCTGTAACAATGAAAGGACCTATGCGATCTTGTTTGTTGCGCATTTCGAGACTCGATATGAGTTCTAATTTAAGCATCAAAAAAATAGCAATAGCAGGTAGTAGAAAAGAGGAAAAAAAGACTGAAAGAATCAATTTACGGCTTTCCAAATCGCTTATACTGTTCACTCCAAACAAGTAAGGGTTGACCAATAGCAGCAGCAGCAGCATATAAGTCAACATCAAAAGTGGATGTGCCACTACAGATATGATTTGAGCAGCGATTTTCATAGTGGGCAAATGTAGCAAAAAAACAAAGGATAAAAAAATAACGCAAGATTTATCATCCTGCGTTATTTTTTTTATGACTTAACCTCTGATTCTGAGCCGTTTATGGTAGGTTCAGCAGTGGTTTCAGCAGGGATTGCATCCAGCGGCTTGCCATTTTTTTCGGCTTCTTTCATGGCTTTGCGTCTTTCATCGTCTGTGTCATAAGCTTTAATGATTTCTTTGACCAAACGGTGGCGTACAACATCCTCTGTTGTCAGACGTACTTGGGCTATGCCTTCAATGCCATTCAAAATTTCAATACTTTGGCGCAAACCCGATTTTACATTCCAAGGTAAGTCAATTTGCGTCAAGTCACCTGTTACGACACATTTGGCGTTAGGTCCCAAACGAGTCAGAAACATTTTCATCTGAGGCGGCGTTGAGTTTTGCGCCTCGTCAAGGATGATAAAAGCATCGTTCAATGTCCGTCCACGCATAAATGCCAAAGGGGCAATCTCGATGACACGATTGGTCATAAACTGTGCCAATTTATCGGCAGGAAACATGTCGTCGAGGGCATCGTATAGCGGGCGCAAATACGGGTCAACTTTCTCCTTCAAATCGCCTGGTAAAAAACCTAAATTTTCACCTGCTTCGACGGCTGGACGAGTCAAAATAATTTTTTTGACCGTGCGATTCTTTAAAGCGCGGACAGCCATGGCTACGGCCGTGTAGGTTTTACCTGTACCTGCGGGACCGATGGCAAATACAATGTCATTGGCTTCGATGGCATCCACAAGTTTTTTTTGATTGCGTGTTTTGGCTCGAATCGGTGTACCATCTTTACCATGCACAATCGTAAAATTGCCACCAGTGGTTTGCGATAAGCGGACATCGTGTGGGTTTTCGCCTGCTAAAATGTCTTCAACAGTGTGGACTGAAAGCTCCTTGTGGTCGCGCAACATACGCACCATTTTTTCAATGATGTCTTTGACACCTTGAGTTTCGCTTGTCTTATCGCCTTTGATTTTAAGGTTTGAGCCACGTGACGTAATGGTCACATCAGGAAAAGCCTTGCGGACGAGATTTAGTTTGGCGTTGTTTTCGCCGAATAAGGTCAATAAATCAACACCTTCGATTGTTAGAATAATTTCGCTCAAAAATTTACCTCTTTAGCTTAGTTAAAATGTTGAAAATAAATGATTTATAATGTTTTACAAAACAATTGATTGAGAGGCTACTGTCAAAAACTAAACCAAACTTTGATGCCCAATACTGAGGGGGCTTAATTTTATTAACAAAAGTAGCTTTTTTAACACAACTTCACCTTATTTTTGTCCCAAATTTGACTGAATAACGGCATGATTTTCGAAAACAAAAGCAAAACGTCAAACTACACTTAAAAGTTCCCAATGCAATTAGTTACGCTCACGACAGATTTCGGCTCACAAGACTATTATGTTCCCGCACTCAAGGGAACAATGTTGTCGCGTAACCCAGCCTTGAATATCGTGGACGTTTCGCATGAGATTAAACATCATGACATCATTCAAGCTGCTTTTGTCTTGCGCAACTCTTGGTCTGCTTTTCCAGAAGGCACGATTCATGTGGTCAGTGTCAATAATTTTGGCGGCGAAAAAGGGCGATTTTTAGCCTTTAAATATCAAAAACACATTTTTATAGGACCTGACAACGGTATTTTTACACTTATTTTTCCAAAACTTTTAGAATCTACACCACCTACTGACATCGTTGAACTGCCTTTTGTGGGTCTTAATTTTGAATATGTCAAAGATGTTATAGTCCATGCCGTCAATCACTTGACCAGTCAGTCGCCACTCGATATGTTAGGAAATACGGCAAAAGACATTCTACAACGCATTACGTTCCAACCTGTTATTGCACCCTCTCAAATCCGTGGCTCTGTGATTTATATTGACCATTACGACAATGTGGTGAGCAATATCACCCGCGAATTGTTCGAGAAAGTTGGGCGTGGACGGTCGTTTCAATTATACTTCAAACGACATGACCCTATTTTGCGATTGTCACGACACTATAATGATGTCTCCATTGGCGAGGCTCTGTGTTTATTTAACTCGGGCTATTTGGAGTTGGCCATTAATATGGGTAAAGCCGCTGAAATGTATGGCTTGAAAATAGAAGATACCATTCAGATTGATTTTCACTAATTTTTTATGATAAAACGACTCGTCAAACTCACCTTTCAAGCAGACAAAACGGATGATTTTCTCGCTGTTTTTGAATCTTCTAAAAATCTCATCCGCCAGATGAAGGGTTGCCGACATCTTGAATTGTTGCGCGATGTGGCTACACCCCAAGTTTTTTTTACATTGAGTTATTGGGAAAGTGAAGCGGATTTAAATGCTTATCGAGATTCAGAGTTGTTCAAAACAACTTGGGCAAAAACAAAGATTTTGTTTTCGGACAAACCGCAAGCTTGGTCAGTTGAAGTTGCCTCAGAAGCCCCCCTTCAGTAAATCACTCTATTTCTAACCTATCCAATATATCGTCCAATTGGTCAAAGGATTTGACACCGACTTTTTCTTCTTCACCGCCTCGAACACTCAAGCCATAGGGATTCAATGCCAACACCGCATCGAGGCTATCGGCTGGAAAATCAATGGCTAAAATGACATTGAATTCGGTACAAAGGTCTTTCATATCTTGGTACATTATCATAGAATTTTCATCCAACAAACTCGAAAAAGGCAGATTATTCCGCTCAAAATTGAGTTGAAAAGCTTCAACAGTCGCTATCAATGGCTGCATCATACCCCTCAGTATATCCACATTTGTAAAAGCTTCGACGATGATTTCTTGGATGATTGAGGTGGCTTTGAGTTCAAAAATAGTCTCCGCAGTTGTCATCTGACCAACTTGAATATGGCTCAATTGATACCCCTCAGTATAAAAATTAATTTCTGCTGCCGCCAAACCATCGAATTCACCAACAATATGCGGTCCTTGCACCCACTCAAACATCGCTCGCGCACGCATGGGGTCAATATAATTTTCAGTTCCTTCTTGAAAATTGAAACTCAACCATTCCACCTCTTTAGCGGCAAAATAACGCGCGTCGGTTAGATTCGTGATTTGACTGGCTTTTACTTTTATTTTTAACATAATATTGTGTTGTCAGTAGTCATACTTCCCCTCAGTATTCAAACGTCAAAGACTGCGCAGGGAAACCAAATAAACATTTTTCGCGCACTTGTTTCACAACTTTCTCAGGTACCATAGCTTCCCAGCCTTCTTCGTCGTGTTTTATCATTTTCAGCACCTGTTTTGAGTAAATATGCAAATATTCGGGATGGAAACCACGAATATCTTCGATGTGTTTAGACTCTAAAAGGTGGCGATATAAAAACTTGACCCCATCTGGTACTGGAATATTATCGGCAGTCATCATCACATTCGCGCCTTCTTGCAGCATCGGATACACATAAACCTTAACATTTCGCGTAAATAACTCACCAAACGCCGTCAGCAATCGCCCATCGAGATTATCGTAATATTTTTGGTTGATGGTGTCCAAAAGTTGTTTGACACCTATCACCATCCCCAGTTTCGGCACTTTATAGTCTGCCAAGTAATTGATAAGTTTTTGGTGCTGCTCAGTATTCGTTACCAAAACCGTTTGACCCAAGGCACACAATAAATCAGCTCTATCCAGAAAGTCCTGTTCGTCCAGAGGGCCTTCCAACAACAAATTGTCGAGCGTAATTTCAGTTAAAAGTACACTTTTTTTAGCATCTACATCCTTTTCTGCCCTAAATTGCTCCCAACTTGAGCGAATCATATCCTCATTGACCAAAGTCAAAGGGCGAAACGAACCCCTAACGACTAAAACATTTTTGCGATACAAGAACTCACCTGCTTGCATATTTCGCTTGTCAGGACCAAAAATGGCGACATCCGACATTTTATGTTTGATAAGCCAAAGACTCAAAAGGCGATTGTCTAGATGTGTGAAATCGGGTCCCGTCAAACGCACCATATCAATCAAAATACGACCTTGCAAACTATCCATCAATGATTGCAACAACACTTCGACATGGTTGTGATAGCGAAAAACACCATAAATCATGTTCACACCCAAAATACCAATCGCTTGCTGTTGAATCCGATTTTCGCCATCCAACAATTTGACGTGCAGCACCAAATCGTTGGGCTTGCTGTTCGCATTGAGTTGGAATCGCACGCCCAGCCAACCTTCTCCTTTGATGGTTTTTGTAAAATTAATCGCCGTAACCGTATCCGAAAACGCAAAAAACTTTTGATTGGGTCGTTCATCTCGCAGACGGTCTTCCATCAAAATGTACTCGTGGTCGAGCATTTTGTACAGGCGGCTTTCGCACACATAGCGACCACCAACTTCCACACCATACACCTCATCCGACACCGTTTTGTCGTAGGCAGACATGGTTTTGGCTATCGTTCCTGCGGCAGCTCCGACTTGGAAAAAGTAGCGTGCCACTTCTTGACCAGCCCCGATTTCGGCAAAAGTGCCATAGATTTTATCATCGAGGTTGATTTCAAGGGCTTTCTGTTCGGTTTCCCGACTCTGACGATGTATTTTTGATGAATTCATATTTTTAGGTGATTTTCTTTTGGACAAAAGTAAAAGGTTTTGGGGTAGAATTTTCAAAATATGACTATCAAAATCCATAAGATACCCCCTCAGTATCAGCGCATTATTTTTTACTGCGCCGCTTCCCACAGTAACCACGCACCAAAACCTAAAAAAATAGAGCCTGTTATGATATTGATGATGTAAATTACTTTATCGTTCAATACTTTACGCAAACGTGAGGCAAAATAAGCAACACAGATTTCAGTCAAAAAAACAGCCAAAAGTGCGCCTGCGAAAAAACTAACGTTCTCAAAAACTTCAAACTGATACTTGCTTTTCAAAACACCTGCTGCACCTACCCATTCAAAAAAATTAGCTGGATTGAGAATATTTAGAAAAAAACCACGGGCTATATTTTTATAAATGAGTCCTGAAGGCTCGATGGCTACCCCCTCAGTATTTTTTGTTTTTTTGAAAACCGTCGCCAACCCAATTCCAATCAACAACAATCCACCGAACAGTTGCGTCCAAAAAGCAACGTTCATACCTGAGGGCAAAAAGGCTTGTACACCGCCATAGGCGATGCCCAAAAGGGCTAAATCTGCCAAAATGACACCACCTGCGATATAAATAGCCGCCCGAAAACCGTTTTCTAAACTGGCTTTTATCAAAGAAAAAAATACGGGTCCGAGTGCGAAACTAAAAGCAAAACCCACAGGCAAGCCGTATAAAAACGCACTCAGTGAAAAAATTTTATTTGACATAAGATGAGGTCGTTATTGGTTATTAGTTGATTGGTTATTAGCTAATTTAGATGCGACAAAATTTTCCCATTCTGCAAAAGGTTCAGATTTCATTACACGAGGGAATTTTGCTTGACCGCCAATTTTGCCTTTCGATTTCAAAAATTCATAAAAAAACGACGATGGTACAATATGCACCTGTGGGTCTCGTAGCACCGCCTTGCGCTCTGTCGCATAATCGTCGTTGATGTCGCATAAATGACCATCCATCAATTGAGTAAATTTTGCAGTATCCACCACCGAATCAGAACCCACATACCACCTGTGGGCGAACCCCGTTGGTGTTCGGATGGCTGCTACGACAAATTCTTTGACATCAATATCCAGTGTTTCGGAAGCATGGCGGATGCCTTGATTCATATTGTCAACAGACAAATGCTCGCCTGTGACGCTCAAAAAATGCTTGGTTCTACCTGTAATAATGATTTCTTTGCGTTGCGCATCTGTGAATCGTACCGTATCCCCAATCAAATATCTCCATGCCCCACCGCAGGTACTGATGACAAGGGCATATTCTACACCTTCTTGCACCTCATGGATGGCAAGCGATTTCGGACTGCCTTTGAGTACGCCATCAGAGTCAAAATTTTGTTCATTAAAAGGGATAAACTCGTGGAAAATACCATTATTGAGTATCAAAGCCATGCCTCGCGTGTCGGGTCGTGCTTGAAAAGCAATATAACCTTCGCTTGCCAAATAAGTGTCAATATACACCATCGGTTTGCCCATCAGCGCATCGAAAGCCTTGCGGTGTGGCTCAAAGGCAATGCCGCCATGCACATAAACTTGCAAATTGGGCCAAATCTCATGGATATTGTCCACTTCGTGGTATGACATGACACGTTCAATGACCAACTGTACCCACGATGGAATGCCTGTGATGTAGCTGATGTCCCATTTTTTCGCATTTCGTGCGATGGCATTGGTGCGTTCGTTCCAGTCCGTTATGGCTTGGATACGCGTACTGGGTCTCGAAATGATTTGCACCCAAAACGGACGTTCGCGCATACTGATGCCACTCATATCGCCGATATAATAGTCGTTTTGCTCGCGCAAAGAAGCAGAACTACCTACAAAAAGCCCTGGATGCGTGAAAAATTCAGAGTCAATATCAAATTTTGTAATTTTGAAAAATAGTTTCAAACTCGACTTACGAATGGTTTTGACCATATCATCAGTCATAGGCAAATACTTGCTGGGTGCGCCCGAAGTGCCTGAACTGAGCGCAAAATACTTGGTTTTGCCGCGCCATGATACGTCTGCCTCATTTTCGAGTGAGCGATGCCACCATGCGTCGTGCATTTTGTCATAATCGAACAGCGGCACACGATTGCGAAAAGCTTCAATAATATCAGGTGATGCTAATATGCCTGAAAAATTGTAATGTTGTCCAAAAGCCGTAAATTCCGCTTTGCGCAGCAGTCGTCGTAAGGTTTTTCGTTGATAATCATAAGGTGTCATTCCTATCCCTTGCACTTTATCACCGAGAGTCAGCGCACGTTTAATGAGCCCACCAAAAAGTCGCATAGTTTCTAAATTTGCTTTTACGTTTGGTATCTAAAGTTTATATTCCATTTTTAAGTAACGCACTAAGAATACGACACCATTACACACTGTTTTTTCGCAAGCGAAAAAAAGCGTACTTTTAAACTATTTCTTTCGGATTGAAGCTAAAAATTGAGGCTTTTGCCTCAGTTTTTAGCTTCAATCCATAAAAAAACTTTTTGCACGCCTTTCGTGCGTAGCACGAAACAGTGAGTGATGGTGTAGTTTGTTTTTTTGTCGTTACTAATGCAATTTTTCTACAAATTAGGTTCAATACTGAGGGGTGATTTTGTAGGTTTGCAAAGATAATTTTTTACACAGAATAGTGTGATAGGAAGGCTTAGAAATCCAATTGAGCTCGCTTCTTACACTGCTATTTTCATCAAACTTTAAGTAATATGAAAAATTTAAGCATTGCTGAAAACATCGCAGCTGCACAAACTCTACCGACTCATTTTTATACTGAGGAATCATTTTTTGAACAATCAAAAGAAAAAATCTTTGAGCGCACGTGGCATTTTGCTGGCGATACTGAGGGGTTACGCTTGGCTGAAAATTTGATGCCACACACGATTTTGCCAAATTTCATAGACGAACCTGTCCTGTTTTCGAGAACACAAACGGGGTCATTGCATTGTCTATCAAATGTTTGTACGCATAGGGGCAATATTTTAGTTGACCACACTTGCACGTCTAATCAGATTCGTTGTCGCTATCATGGTCGTCGTTTTCGGCTCGATGGGCAGTTTTTTCATCAGCCAGAGTTCGATGGCGTTGAGAATTTTCCTTCCGAAAAAGATAATTTGCCACACGTTCCATTTGGCGTTTGGGATGATAAATTGTTGTTTGCGGGCATCAAACCGACTTTTTCTTTAGATGATTTTATTGGCGATATGAAAAAACGCCTCGGTTGGCTACCCCTCAGTAATTTTAAGTTCGACGCAACGCGGTCACGTGATTATCTCGTTAAGTCACATTGGGCATTATATGTCGAAAACTATTTGGAGGGTTTTCATATTCCATTTGTACATGGTAGCCTAAACGCTGTTTTAGATTATGGCAGCTACAAGTCTGAAATCTATCGTTTTGCCAATCTGCAATTGGGTTTTGCCAAAAGCGGCGAAGATGCTTTTGATTTGCCTAAAGAGTCACCCGAATATGGACAACATGTTGCGGCTTATTATTATTGGGTTTTTCCGAATATGATGTTCAATTTTTATCCTTGGGGCTTGTCTGTCAATGTGGTAAAACCGCTGTCAACGAGTATGACAAAAGTCTCGTTTTTATGTTATGTCTGGGACGAGTCGAAACTTGGCACAGGTGCTGGCGCAGATTTGGACAAAGTAGAGCGTGAAGATGAAGCAGTTGTAGAAGCGGTACAGAAAGGCATTCGCTCGCGCTTTTACGAAAGTGGGCGCTACTCGGCAAAACGAGAGCAAGGCGTGCATCATTTTCATAGGTTGATAGCGGAATTTATGTTGCCTTAGTGATTGTGAATAGGTGATGTAGGACTTAATTTTTTCTTAAAGCGGCAAGTTCCATTTGAAAAACGTTAGTAGAAGGAGTATCTTTGAACCATATAGAGATTATAAAGTTTAATGAATTACGATTGTTTAAAATTTTAAAAAATGAAATTGACACGTTTTTTAGTCATCATAATGGCACTTATACTGAGGGGGGCAACTCTGGACGCACAAACACAACCTTTACCACAAGCTATGGATGAAAAAGAAAAAAATTTGGTGCAGTTCAGTGGTTTAGTCGTCACGGAAGAGCGAGGACAAATGGTACCCGTGCCTTATGCGAATATTTTTATTCCTACCCGAAAAGTAGGTACAACTGCCAACTATCAAGGTTTTTTCAGTATTGTGGTTGAAAAAGGCGAATCTATTAACTTCACTGCATTGGGTTTCCGAAAGTCGAGTTTTGTAATTCCTCAATCGCTCAAAGAAGACCGTTACTCATTGGTAAAAATCATGAGCCGTGACACAATTTTGCTCGATGAAGCGATTATTTTCCCTTGGCCCAGTCGCGAACACTTCAAAACTGAATTTTTAGCTATGAATGTGACTGATGAATTGGAAAAACGTGCAATGGAAAACTTGGCTTCCGAAACACTCGAAAAAGTTCGCGAAGTCACACCTTTTGATGGTAAAGAAACAGGTTCTATGTATTTACGTCAGCAAGCGCGCAACTATTACTACTACGGTCAAACGCCACCGATGAATATTTTTAGTCCTACTGCTTGGCAACAGTTTTTCAAATCATGGAAAAATGGTGATTATAAAAAGAAAAAAAGTACAGGCGATTAAACTGGCTCTGAATTGTTTACCGAGCATTTCTGAATAAAAAAACAAAAGCCTTTTCGACGTATCGAAAAGGCTTTTCTATATTTACTTGACAATCAATTAGTTAGACTTGAACGCCTGCACCATGACAGTTCTTGTACTTTTTACCTGATCCACAAGGACAAGGGTCGTTGCGACCCACACGTGGCTCGTTTTTCACAACTGTCACAGGACGTTGTTGTTCACGACCTGCCCCCGCAGCAGCTTCACGCACCGCACGACGTTCTGCTTCGATACGCTCCATGTCTTTATTGGTCATTTGATTGCGCAGATTAAGCCTTGGTGGTGGCGGTGCTTGTTTGACAGTCGGCTCTTCTTGCTCGATGAGTAACATACCTTTTGACAGATAAGCAGTCACTTCGCGATTAACCTTGCCGATAAATTCCTCAAAAAGGTTGTAAGCTTCTACTTTATAAATCACCAGTGGGTCTTTTTGTTCGAAACTTGCCCCTTGCACAGAGTCTTTCAACTCGTCCATATTGCGCAAATGTTCTTTCCATTCGTCGTCAATAATAGCCAACGACACGGCTTTTTCAATGTCACGCCAAATAGATTTACCATTCGATTTTACAGCGTCTTCCAAATCGGCAGCGATACCCAAAGCCCTTGCCCGACCATCGGAGAATGGCACAGCAATGCGTTTGTAGCGATGACCTTCATTTGCCAACACTTGCTGACAGATGGGCAGTAGAATTTCAATGGTTTTTTCTGCCTTTTGATGATAATGCGCTAAAAATTGGTTGTGAAATTTCTGTTTCAACTCCACTTCAGTTCCTTTTTTAAACTCTTCTTCTGTGATTTCAGGGTCAAAACCCAAAATCTCCCAACTTGTGCGTTGAAAAGTCGCATAGTCATGCGTTTTTGTTTCTTGGATGATCCCCTCAGTAAGAGAAGTGAACATGGTGTTCAAATCCACATCCAAACGTTCACCGTTGAGTGCGTTATAACGTTTTTTGTAGATAGCATCACGTTGGATGTTCATAACATCGTCATATTCCAACAAGCGTTTACGGATACCAAAGTTGTTTTCTTCAACTTTAGTTTGCGCTCTTTCGATGGATTTTGTGACCATCGAATGTTGAATGACTTCACCATCTTTGTGACCCATTTTGTCCATCAAGCCAGCAATCCTTTCTGATTGGAACAGGCGCATCAACTCGTCTTCTAAAGACACATAAAACTGAGATGAACCTGGGTCACCTTGACGACCTGCACGACCACGCAACTGACGGTCAACACGACGCGAATCATGACGTTCTGAACCGATGATGGCTAAACCGCCTGCCTCTTTCACACCTACACCCAATTTGATGTCCGTACCACGACCCGCCATATTGGTAGCAATCGTCACTGCACCTGCTTGACCTGCGCCTGTGACGATTTCAGCCTCGCGTTGATGCTGTTTCGCGTTCAAAACGTTGTGTTTGATACCACGCATACTCAATAAACGCGACAAAACTTCAGATTTATCAACCGACTTTGTACCCACCAAAACTGGGCGACCTGCGGCTTGAAGTTTCACAATTTCATCGGCAATCGCATTGATTTTTTCCCTTTCTGTTTTATATACCAGATCTTCGTCGTCTTTACGAGAAATAGGGCGATTGGTCGGAATCACAACCACATCGAGCTTGTAAATTTGCCAAAACTCATTGGCTTCCGTTTCAGCTGTACCTGTCATACCACAGAGTTTATGGTACATACGGAAATAGTTTTGAAGCGTAACCGTCGCATACGTTTGGGTTGTTTCACCGATTTTGACGTTTTCCTTTGCTTCCAATGCTTGGTGCAAACCATCAGAATAGCGACGGCCTTCCATCACACGACCTGTTTGTTCGTCCACAATTTTCACTTCACCTTCGACAATGATGTACTCTGTGTCTTTTTCAAACATTGTATAAGCCTTCAACAATTGATTGACACCATGCAAACGCTGCGATTTGATGGAGAAATCTTGCGCCAAAGCATCTTTACGAGCCGCTTTTTCTTCCTTCGATACTGAGGGGTCTGCTTCGATATGCATCATACCTTCTGCAATATCAGGCAAAACGAAGAAATTAGGGTCACCGTGGGCTTTTGACATATAATCTGCGCCCAATTCTGTCAATTCAACACTACGATTTTTTTCATCAATCGTAAATAACAAAGGTGCATCTACCAAACCCATACGTTTCGATTGCTCTTGCATATAAAGGTTTTCTGTTTTTTGCAAAAGAACCTTTACACCATCTTCCGACAAAAACTTAATCAAAGCCCTATTTTTAGGTAAAGCACGATAAGAGCGTAAAAGCGACATACCCGCTTCACCTTCATCAGTACCATATTTGCCTTCTGCAAAAAGGCGTTTGGCTTCTATCAAAAACTTATTTGCCAATTTTTTCTGTTCTTCCAAAAGGCGTTCAACCTCGGGTTTCAATGCAATATATTCCTGAGTATCTTGGTCAGCAGTCACGGGTCCCGAAATGATGAGTGGTGTACGTGCATCGTCAACTAAAACCGAGTCAACCTCGTCCACCATCGCATAGTGATGTGGGCGCTGCACCATCTCGTCGAGCGAATGCACCATATTGTCGCGGAGGTAGTCGAAACCAAATTCATTGTTCGTACCATAAGTTATGTCGCACCAATAAGCTTGACGACGTTGCTCCGTGTGCGGTTGATATTTGTCAATGCAATCGACTGTCAACATCAAAAACTCGTAGAGTGGACCGTTCCACTCAGCGTCGCGACGTGCCAAATAGTCATTCACAGTGACAATATGTACGCCTTGCGCCGATAATCCATTCAAATAAGCGGGCAAAGTAGAAACCAATGTTTTACCTTCACCTGTTGCCATTTCCGCAATTTTACCATCGTGCAACACCGCGCCGCCAATCAGCTGCGTATCGAAATGCACCATATTCCACACGATTTCACCACCTGCTGCCGTCCAACGGTTTTTCCAATAGGCTTTGTCGCCTTCGATGGTCACATACGATTTGCCTTTTGCTGCCAAATCGCGGTCGTGCTGTGTCGCGGTAACTTCCAACACCTCATTTTCAGACAAACGTTTGGCAGCTTGTTTGACCACAGCGAACGCTTCGGGTAGAATTTCCTTCAAGATGACTTCAAGATTCTGATTGCGCTCTTTACGGAGTGTATCAACATGTTTGAACAGGTTTTCTTTTTCGTCCAAATCTGCCGTTTCAATGGCTTCGGTACGTACTTTTTCGATTTCTGCATCAATTTCAGACAGATAATCGTTGATTTTAGCACGGAACTCTAAAGTTTTGCCCCGTAATTCGTCATTACTGAGGGGGTGCATGGATTCGTAGAAACTGTTAATTTCTGCTACCAACGGTTGGTACAAATCGAGGTCTTTTTCTAATTTAGTCTTAACCCCAAAGACTTTTTTTATAAACCCAAACATATTTTAATTGATTATTTTTTTAATGATTCTTGATTAATTAGCGGTTAGCCAATCAGTGATAAACAGGCGATGTCTGCGTATTTTCACAGCATTACTTTATATAAAACGTCGTGTTCACGAAACCTTTGAAATTTCGCAAACATTGTTTTTAGCAGCAATAAGGATACAATTAGGCTACAAAGGGAATCTTAGGACGGACAAACCTCTTACCGTTTTGAATAATAGGTTTTGATTCGGAGAAGATGATAGCAGCTACAGGTTCGACAGTTTGCGTTGCCGCATCAGCTGTTTTATGGAGTATTTCTTTTTGGTTCAAGTAGTAGATATGACTCAACTTTTCGCTGTATGGTTGCGAATGTGCCACAATGACATTGGGAGCAAACTGCTCGCACGACGGTTGCAAGTCTGCAACTTTGTGTGGATACAGAATGTAAAATCCCAAAAGGGCTATCAGATTGAGTTCTTTCATCGAAATATTAGTAGAATTGAACCTCTTTTTACTGAGGGGGTCGTTTTCTTTTTCAAAACGATGTGCAAAGGTAAAAAGTTTTTTGACCAAAAACTTTAAAGTTGTGTTAATGCCAATTATCGTGCCGACTCCTTTTTATCTGACAAAATGGCAGACAATACCCCTCAGTAAATTATTGACTGATGTTATGCAAGCAATAGTTTACACACTGTTTTTTGCTTTGCAAAACAATACTTCGGTAGTTTTTTAAGCGTAAATAACGCCGCCTGTGGCGGCGGAGTGGACTTTTTGGAGGGAAGGTTTAATTTTTTTCAAGTTCGGGCTGCGCCCGAACTTGAAAAAAATTAAACCTTCCCTCCATTCCTTCCTCCATTCCTTCCTCCATTCCCCCTTTTTTCGGCGGCGAAGCCGCCGTTTTTCAACTAAAAAATTACCGAAGTATTGCAAAAAAAGCGTACAAAAAAAGAATCTATCAAGACCGAAGTTAGTTTTTCAATCGCAAGCGATTGAAAAACTAACTTCGGTCTAAAAAAGTAATTTTGTAGTACGTCTTTTTTGCAAAGCAAAAAACAGTCAGTAACAGTATCATCAGTTATTCATATCTCAACGATTCGATAGGGTCAAGCCTTGCTGCCTTCAAAGCAGGATAAAGTCCTGCAAACAAACCGACCACAAAACAGGTGACAACACCCAAGGTAATCCACGCCCAAGGCATGACAAAACTGCTCTCCATAGCAACCGATACGCCTAAACCTGCCAAAACGCCCAAAAAGATGCCCACAACACCACCAAATTGGCAAATCATAATCGCTTCGGTCAAAAATTGAGACAAGATACTGGAACGAGTTGCCCCTAATGCTTTGCGAATACCAATCTCTCTCGTGCGTTCGGTAACACTGACCAACATGATATTCATCAGACCAATGGATGCGCCCAAAAGTGTAATGAGACCAATAGCGATGGTTGCCCAACGGATTTTGACCGTATTTTCTTTTAAAATAGACAAAAGGCTGTCGGATTTAAAGATTTCAAAATCATCGTCTTGCCCAATACGCAATTTTCTAACTTGTCTGAAAAGCCCTGTCGTCACGTCGGTTGCCGCTTCCATATCGGCGGCATTCGTAACAGCGACATTGATGTTGTAGTCAGCACCTTTGGTATCATAAATCTGTTTTGAGTTCAAAAGTGGTATCAAAACAGTGCGGTCTGCGCCTTGATTGCCGCCACCCGAACCTTTTGATTTCAATACGCCTACGACACGATAACGTACATTGCCAATGAGGATGTCGCCCGCAGTCGCTTTTTCGTCGTTTTTATCGAATAGCAATTTAACAATTTCACTGCCTACAATGGCTTTATTTGCTCCAGATTTGATTTCAGAATCTGAAAAGTTGCGTCCAAAGGTCAAATCATAACCTTTAACGTCCAGAAAGTTTTCATCAACGCCTGTCACACCCACGGTAGGGTTGGTTTTTTTGTCCAAATGTTGCACAGTGGCATTACTTGTGGCATTGATTGAAACAGTAATTTTGGCAGGGAAATCAAAGCGTTCTTTGAATTCCATCGCTTGGTCGTAGTCAATGGGTTCGCCCATTTTGGCACGTCTGCCACCTTTATTGCCTTTCAAATCTTGATTTTTGCGCTCGATAGTGAAAGAATTGCTGCCCAAATCGTTGAAACTTTCGTTCAGAGAGTTCAAAACAGAGTCTAATGCGGCTAATATACCCACCAACGACATGATGCCAACGGCGATAATCAACAGCGTCAAGATGGAGCGCAAAGCATTGGCACGCACCGACTCAAGCGACATTTTTAAGATTTCACTAAAATTCATTCATCACAGATTTATACGGAATTCGACAGATTTTTTTGACTTTATACTGAGGGGGTATTTTACACGCTACGAATGTCGCTTTTTGAATTGACAACACCTTTTTTGATAGACAAAAACAAGATTTTATTGGATAAGAATGGTGGATTTTAGGATTTTGGCTCAAATTGCTTTTTTCTAAACTTAATCCATCTATTTTTGTTAAAAACGCCATCGTTTCACATTTTCATACATTCTTTTATTTTATGAAAGTCTCCGTTTTTCGCAAAGCACACTTCAATGCAGCCCATCGTTTGCACAATCCCCTTTGGTCTGATGAAAAGAATAAAGCCGTTTTTGGTCTCTGCAACAATCCCAATTATCATGGACACAACTATGAGTTGGAGGTCCGAATCACAGGCGATATTGACCCCGAAACGGGTTATGTTTATGATTTGGGTAAACTCGCTAAAATCGTAAAAGAAGAAATCGAAAACCGCTTTGACCACAAAAATCTCAACCTCGATACGCCTGAATTTCGCGACCTAAACCCAAGCGCAGAAAATATAGCTGTTGTGATATGGCGCATACTGAGGGGGTGCATAGAGCCTGAGTTCGACATCCAAGTGCGGTTGTATGAGACACCTCGGAATTTCGTTGAGTTTCCTGCCTAATTTCTAAAAAATTGATTAACAAGGGTTTAATAATATGGAAAGACGTTTTTTTAAAAGAAAAAGCCTGCAACAGGAAAGTAAAGAGCTGGGCTTTGGTGCAACCGATGCTCGGCAAAAACGACTCCTCAACACAGATGGTACATATAATTACAAACGTAAAGGCCTGCCTTTTTACCGAACTTTCAACATTTTTCATTTCCTTATCACAGCGCACTGGATTCGACTCTGGATAGTGATTATCTTATGGTATAGTTTGGTGAATTTTGTCTTTGTCGGGTTGTATTATGCCGTCGGGACAGAAGGTCTGTCTGGTATGGTTTATCAAACTCAATTGGAAAAGTTTGGAGAAGTCTATTTTTTCTCGGCCCAAACATTGACAACCGTAGGTTATGGTCGCCTCAATCCGATAGGTTTTTGGGCGAGTGCCATCGCTTCATTTGAAGCATTGGTGGGTTTGATGAGCTTTGCGATTATCACGGGTATTTTGTATGCTCGTTTTGCAAAAGCACCTACTGTGCTTATTTTCTCAAAAAATGCGGTTGTAGCTCCGTTTACATGGCAAGGTCAGGAGGTAACAGGTTTGATGTTCCGTATCGCTAATGCTTACAATACCAGTTTGATGAATATGAAAGCTCAGATAACAGCAAGTATTCTCGATTGCGACACTTTAGATGCCTCAGGACAGCCTATACGCCGTTTTTTATCTCTGGGTTTGGAGCGCGAAACGATTACTTTTTTCCCTTCATCGTGGACGGTGGTGCACCCGATTGATGAAAATAGCCCATTTTATGGCATGACACGAGAAGATTTTAAGAAAGCTATGCCAGAATTGATGATTTTGATGAGTGGATTTGACGAGACTTTTGACCAAAATGTATTCATCAGATACTCTTATTCGATTGATGAAATTGAATGGGGGGCGAAGTTTGTTAAGATTTTTGCTTTCGATACTGAGGGGCAGGCAACAGTTGATTTGGGTAGTTTGGATACGTTTGAAAAACGAGAAATTGATAGTTTAATACCCATTTCAGATGCTTAAATAACGTAAAAAAGCGTTTGTATCAAGAAGAAGATACAAACGCTTTTTTATTTTTAACAGGTAGCTATTTCAATAATGTCACACTACCAAAATCAGATAGAGCTTGGTCGTGACACCGGTATCGGACTTTCCAGACATAGACACCTGGGTTGACCTCTTTCCCATTAAATTTACCATCCCATTTTTCAAATTTATCTGTTGTAGAGAACATTTTTGAACCCCAACTGTCGAATATTTCAAAGATTTCTAACTGCTCAATGGCATAAGGGTTGGATATAAAAAACTCATTGTTCAGACCATCGCCATTGGGTGTAAAGGCATTTGGGAAATAAACTTTGCCGCAATCCAGCGTTTTAGGGTCAATCACTTTCACCTCGATTGTGTCCAAAGCCGTGCATTGCGCTTCTTTCATGGTCAAGATGTATTTGAATGTCCCACCTGTTTTGGGTGTTATAGTCGTCGTATCTATGCGATAATTGGTTAAATCTTCGCGTGGTGACCATGTGAAATCATTGGCACAAGTGCGGGTCACCTTCATTTTGATGCTGCTACCCAAAAACATGATGGTATCTCGATTGGCAATGCGGTCGGGAGCAGAGTACAAAAGCCCAACTTCTGTTTCCGTCAAAGGTCGGTCATAAATCCTCAACTCGTCCAAATAACCTGCAAATTTACGATCAGTGGTCTGCAAACAAGGACTTTTAGCAATAGCAAGCGGGGCATCGGATGTAATATTGACCCTTCGCGAAGCCAAATTGACCTGAGCCAAACGTCCATTTACATAAAGCGACAATTTATTGTAGTCCCTCACGACAACGATGTGTTGCCAACAACGACCGAAATCCAAACGCTGAATGATGACGTTGCGTACTTTCGCATTTTCAGAGACTTCGACACTCAATTGGTTGGTTACAGGTGTGTAACGGATGGCAAAAGAGCTATCTGTTGTGCAGTTTTTTCTTTTTGAAATAATGTCTAAAGTCGAGTTACCAACTTGATTCGATGCTTTGAAGTAAAAACTAATAGAAAATGGTCCTGTTTTGAAATTATCGAATGACGCTGGTCCGACTATAAAAAGGTCGGAACGTAAACCGTCGAAGCGCATTGAATTGCCCTCAACGCCGCAGCCCAAAGTTGAGTCAGAACCAATAAAAGCCTTATTGCCATTGCCACTTTTGTCAATAATCGGATAACCATCAAATGGATAATAACAAACCAGTCCATCTTGCAGGTTTTGAGCAAAAGACACACAACTAATTGATAATAAAACAAATAAAGTTAAAAGGCGCATTGAATCGGTGTTTTCTTTATGATTGTGATGATGCGATTTTAAGCTTTTGACACTTCAAATCTCAACAAATAACGTAAAATGGCTTTATAAATTTTACATACCGCCGCCTTTTAGCATATCTGCCAAACCGCCAAAGCCCGGAGGCAGCATTTCCTCCATGGATTTTTGCATTTCTTCAGCAGCTTTGTCGCCTGCTTCGGCTAAAGCACGATTGACGGCTGCCATCAAAACGTCTTCCAACTGTTCTTTGTCTTCTAATACTGAGGGGTCTAAAATGGCGATATTGACAATTTCTTTTTTACCATTTGCAACTACTTTGATACCACCAACAGTCGCCTCGACAACAATAGTGGCTGTTTTTTCGACCAATTCCGCTTGTTTTTGTTCAATATTACCGAAAAGATTACCAAACATAATGTTCTAATATTTTGATGTGAAAACTGATTTTGATTTAAGCCCGCAAATTTATAATGTTTTTTCCGCCGTTTACGTTTTATCTTTATTTTTGACGATAAAACAGTTTCAAAATGCCGCTTATCTTATCTTTTTTGATGCCTTTTTTCCTCTTGTCAGAGGCTCTGTTGCAATGGACAACGCCCACACAGCATGATTTTGGGGAAATAAAAAAGGGAGACGAAGCCCAGCACATTTTTACTTTCAAAAACGTAAGTGATCAGCCAATTGTTCTCGACAATGTGCGTACTGAATGTAGCTGCACAGCCTCCGACTGGAGTAAAACGCCCATTTTACCCAACGAAACAGGGCGCATTACCGTTTCTTTTGATGCCAAACAAACAGGTTATTTTCGTAAAAAAATCACTGTTTGGGTTCGTGGGCAACGAAAACCTGAAAAGTTGAGTATCGAAGGTGAAGTTTATTAACAAATTGAAAAACAATTTTTTACAACATAAAACCATTCCAATGCAACCATTTTTCAACACGCTTTCTTTCTGTTTTGTCGCCTTCATTTGCGCCCAAAGTTGCTCTAATCCGCCCACTCAAACACCCCCCTCAGTATCTCAAGCCGAAACGACAATACAAAAGATGGATTCGGTTGCCGATTCGCTGCCTGCGGTTGTTGCACCTAATGCAAAAATGGCTGGATTGAGCTTTGTCGCACCGCCACGACCCTTCAAAGCAGCCGTGATGAATGAAGTAAAAACAGTGAATGCCTCGTGGATTGCCACAATTCCGTATGCTTTCACGGCATTGAACAAACCCAGTGTTCAATTTTCTGAATTTGGCGGTCAATGGTGGGGCGAATCGGTGCAAGGCGTGCGTGTGACGATTGATTCGGCACATCAAGCAGGTATCAAAGTCATGCTCAAACCTCAAGTTTATATACCCGGCGGTTGGACAGGCGGTTTGGACTTCGCAACAGACGCTGATTGGGAAAAATGGGAACGCGACTATGAAAAATATCTGATGCGATTTGTGGATTTGGGTATCGAGATGAAAGTAGATGCCATTTGTATTGGTACAGAATTTAAAACGGGTGTTGCAAAACGGGAAAAATTTTGGCGCAGCCTCATCACTAAAATTCGTTCAAAATACAAAGGTCTTTTGACGTATTCGTCAAACTGGGACGAATATCCCATTGTTCCGTTTTGGGATGCTTTGGATTTTGCAGGTATCAATGCCTACATGCCTTTGTCGGACAAAGAGACCCCCTCAGTATCAGAGCTTTGTGTCGCATGGAAACCGTATTTTGAACAAATCAAAGCGTTTCAAGCTAAAATTAAGAAGCCTATCGTCTTTACAGAATATGGATATATGAGCGTGGACGGTTGTGCAGGCAAAGGTTGGGAGGTTGAACCCAAAGTGAGGTCGTTAAGAATCAATCAATTGGCCCAAGCCAATGCCATCGAAGCGTTGCACAAAACTTTCAGTAGCCAAACATGGTGGCAAGGTGGTTTTTTATGGAAATGGTTTCCTGATGGGGAAGGTCACGAAGGCTACAAAGAACGCGACTATACGCCACAAGGCAAAAAAGCAGCTACAACTCTGAACCTATGGCACAGCAAATACAAGGTTTTATAGCAATTTATTGCTTATTAATACACTGATAATCAGCGTATTAATAAGCAATAAAAAAATGGTCAATACTGACTATTATCGCGGCACATCAATTTTTTTCACAATCTCATTAATCACATCACGCGTGTCATAACCCTCCATTTCGCGTTCGGGCGTGAGGATGATGCGATGATTCAAAACAGGATAAGCGACATATTGTATGTCTTCTGGAATAACGAATTCGCGCCCATTAATAGCGGCCATAGCTTTCGATGCTTTCAAAATAGCTAAAGAAGCACGTGGCGAAGCACCCAGATAAATATCGCCATTATTGCGTGTGTTATGCACGATGGCAGCGATATAATCCACCAATTCTGTCCGAATATGCACTTTTTCAACCAAACTTTGACACATCTGGATTTGGTTATCGCCCAAAACAGCTTTGACTTCTGCTGTTTGGGTCTGTTTGAAGTCTTCTTTAAATCGGCGCAAAATCTGTTGTTCTTCCGCCAAACTGGGATAAGTGATGTTGATTTTGAATAAAAAACGGTCAAGTTGCGCTTCGGGCAGTTTATAAGTGCCTTCTTGTTCAATCGGATTTTGCGTTCCTACCACAAAAAATGGAAAACCCATTTTATGCGTTGTGCCATCCACCGTCACTTGACGTTCTTCCATCACCTCGAACAAAGCGGCTTGCGTTTTGGCAGGCGCGCGATTGATTTCGTCAATGAGAATGATATTTGAAAAAACTGGACCTGCATTGAAGTAGAACTGAGACGTTTGGGCGTTAAAAACCATCGTTCCCATCACATCGCTGGGCATCAAATCGGGCGTGAATTGGATGCGACTAAAGCCTGCATCAATTGTTTTGGCCAATAATTTAGCTGTCATTGTTTTGGCGATGCCTGGCACACCTTCCAGCAACACATGTCCATCGCACAAAATGGCGATATTCAACAAATCCATCAATTCATCTTGTCCTACAATCACTTTTGAGAGTTCGCGTTTAACGGCATCTACCGCATCGCGTACAGGCGTGAGGTCTAATTGGCGAGAGAAGTACCCCTCAGTATTTTCTTGGTTTTCCATCATTATTGTCTTGGAATATTATGAAAAATGAGTGCGCAAAAATACAATAGTTTTCCTAATTATATCTGCAAATACTGAGGGGTAAACAAAACGCCTTTCGGTTTTAGATCGAAAGGCGTTGTTTTTTTTATTTTTCACCCAAAAATTAAGCGGGTTGTAAACCTTCAATTTTAGCCAATGATGAAGCAATATCGGCTTGTGTGATTTCATAATCCTGCAAATTGCCGCTGAGATAGTTCTCATAAGATGCCAAATCGAAATGACCATGACCACAAAGATTGAACAAAATCGTTTCGCTTTTGCCTTCTTCTTTGCAACGTTTGGCTTCTTGAATCACAGTTGCCAAAGCATGTGTGGCTTCTGGTGCAGGCAAAATACCTTCCGTTTTAGCAAATAAAACACCTGCTTGGAAACACTCCAATTGGTGGTGCGCACGTGCTTCAATCAATTTGTCTTTGAGCAATTGACTCACAATCACCCCCGCGCCATGATAGCGCAAACCTCCCGCATGAATGGGCGAAGGCACAAAATCATGACCCAATGTGAACATCGGTAAAAGCGGTGTCATACCGATAGAATCACCAAAATCGTAGCGGAAAACCCCTTGTGTCAATTTTGGACAAGACGCTGGCTCGCTGGCAATGCAACGGATATTTTTACCCTCTTCCAGATTCAAGCGCAAAAATGGAAAGGACAAACCTGCAAAATTTGACCCGCCGCCAAACGGTGCAACAATAATATCAGGCATATCGCCCGCTTTTTCCATTTGCAATAATGCTTCTTGACCGACGATGGTTTGGTGCAACAAAACATGATTCAACACACTACCTAAAGCATATTTTGTGTTTTCATCGCCTGCTGCTACTTCCACAGCCTCCGAAATAGCGATACCCAAACTGCCGGGCGAGTTAGGGTCTTGTGCCAAAATTTGGCGACCTGCATTCGTGCGGTCTGTCGGCGAAGGGTAAACCGTCGCGCCGTAGGTGTTCATAATGATTTTGCGATAAGGTTTGCCTTCGTAGCTCACTTTTACCATATACACCTCGCACTCGATGTCGAACATTTGGCACGCAAAACTCAGCGCAGTTCCCCATTGTCCTGCACCCGTTTCAGTTGTAATGCGTTTCACACCTGCTTTTTTGTTGTAATAAGCCTGCGGCACAGCCGTATTGGGCTTGTGCGAACCTGAAGGACTGACTCCTTCGTATTTGTAGTAGATTTTAGCAGGCGTGTCCAACGCTTTTTCGAGTTGATAGGCGCGGAAAAGGGGTGTAGGTCGCCATATTTTGTAAATATCACGCACTTCATCAGGTATTTCTACATATTTTTCAGTTGTGACTTCTTGCAAAATCAAATCCATCGGGAAAAGTGGTGCAAGCATTTCGGGGCCAATTGGCTCTTTCGTTCCAGGGTGCAAAGGTGGGAGAGGTTTGTTGGGCATGTCTGCAATGATATTATACCAATGGTGCGGCATCTCGTTTTCAGACAGCGTGATTTTCTTCTGTTTCATCGAAATTGTATTGTTTTTAATGCGTTGTAAAAATTTTTTAAAATCGAACGGTTAAGTTAGGAGTAAAAAACTATTCACCTCATTAGAATCGCTATTAAAATTTATTTTTTACTGACATTAGCGAAAAATAAATTTATTTTTATCGAAATTCCTAAAAATACCCCCTCAGTATGCGCCTAATTTTGTGTTATAAATCTTCAAGACACTAAATTTTTTAGAATCTTATTTTTCAGAACACTTTTAAATCATCAAAACCATGACACGTTACAGTCTTCAAAACATTGATGTATTCGCTCATTTGTTAATCTCAATTCTACTCATCGCTACCCCCTCAGTATCCAAGGCTCAAAGAACAGATAACCCCGAACGTGTGGCTGTCATTTCGATTGACACCAAAGGTTTTCCAGCCATTGACCCAACTCAAATGGGCAATTTGGTGCGCACCGAACTCGACCGTCTTGGCAAATTTGAAGTCATTGACCGCTATGACATCGAATATTTGTTGAAAAACGCAGGTCTTACTGTTGAAAACTGCTATGGCAAACAGTGTTTGGTGGATGTCGGCAAAAAAATCAAAGCTGACAAAATGATGACGGGTACTGTCGAAATGTATGGTGAACAGATTGTCATCAATCTGAAACTCATTGATGTCGGCTCTGCCACAGTTGAAAAAACGCAAGTTTTAGAGTTTTTGAATCTCAAAGGTCAACTGACTTCGATGATAAGTATGACTGTCAGAAAAATGTTTGACCAAACTGTTGATGCTGAGGCTTTGACCAAACTGACCAAAAAATTCGACTACGAAAGCACCATCAATAATCCCGAAAGTGACCGCCTCAACTTGAGTGGTCCGCGTATGGGTTTTACTTTTTTTTCGGGTCAGACAGGGTCTATTTTGAAAGGAGCAAAAAAAGACGGCGGCTTCAACGCCTATCCACTGATGTTCCAATTTGGTTATCAATTTGAGGTACAATATCTGAATCAAGGCAGTTTTCAAGCTCTTTTTGAATTTATTCCCATCGTCACAGGACTCGATCAAGGTAAGTTTTTGCCCAGCATCTCGGTTTTGAATGGTATGCGTAGCAATGTATCGGGTTGGGAGTTTGCATTTGGACCCGTTTTCTATATGAATAAACAGGCCAAGGGCTATATTGACAACAACAATGTCTGGCACTTCGGCGACCCACCAGCTAATACAAATTTTTCGACAGAATTGCGGTTCGATAGTCGAGGCGAGCCTGCTTTCGATGCAGGTTTTATCTTTGCAGTGGGTAAATCGTTCAAATCGGGCAAGTTGAATATTCCTGTCAACGCTTTTTTCATACCTCGCCGAGATGGTCATCGGTTCGGTATTTCTATGGGTTTCAATGCCAAAAAGTAGGTGGTGGTCAATGGATACTGAGGGGGTCATAAGTCTCAAATTTGCATTCGATTTGAGCTTATGACCCCCTCAGTCGTTGAGCGTCGAACCTATGCTGGCGGCAAAATTTTATTCTTTACGTCTATTGACTCATTCGATTTTTACTAAAAAATTACAATCTATTGTTTTTTAAGCTTTTACATAAAGATTGTCATTAAATCATCTGTCCAAATATTTGTAAATCAATAAGATACGAAAAATTATTTTTATTGCATTTTTTGGTTCTATACATATTTTAACAAAAAAAAGCCTATTTCCACAAAATAAAATACCAAAAAAATGGTTTATTTGAAATAAAATTCAAAAAAAAAGTACAAGTTATCTGAATGTTTTTCTACTTTTGTCTAACACTTATTCAGAGCAGGAGATAAACTCGCCAATAACTTTACACACCGCAACCTCCCATGAGGCCGTTATGATTGGATTCGTAACGAAGTTATTTTTAATAAAACTGTGTACCAAAACTCAACACCTGACAAGTATAGTACATTAAAGGACATACAATAAAATGTAAGGCTTAACCGTCTTTTCAAACGTCATTTTCACTGTTGAACAAGTAACTGAAATTAAAAGGACACAATTTTTTGCTAATATGAAAAAAACAATACTACTAATTTTATCCCTATGTGCGTCTATAAATATACTGTCCGCAGATGATATAGAGCCACGATTACGAAGCATGGATTGTATTGTACCCGTTTCGAGTACTGACGCAGTAACCAAACGGATTCATTCTCTCTTAAAATCCCGCAAAGACACAGAGAAAATGATTGGTCGTTCTGCTACTTATTTCCCTGTATTCGACAAATATTTGAAAGAATATTCTCTCCCTTCTGATTTGAAATACATCCCTTGCCTTGAAACCGAATTAAACAACAAAACAGTTAGTACTGCTGGCGCAAAAGGTATTTGGCAATTGATGAGTGATGTAAAAGAAGAATTCGGTTTGCGTATAGATGGTCAAGTGGATGAGCGTTACGACATCAATCGCGCAAGTGAAGCCGCTCTCAAAGACTTGAAACGTATGTACAAAGCCTACAATAATTGGGAAATGACTTTGGCAGGCTATAATTGCGGCGCAGGAAGATTAGGTGAAGCTATCAAACGGGCAAAAAGCAGTGATTTTTCAAAAGTTAGAAAATTTTTGCCCCAACAAACGCAGGATTATATCCCCAAATTCATCGCTTTCACTTATGTGATGAAAAACTATCGCGAGCATGGCTTGACTCCTCAGTTGCCTACGATGGATGTACAATGTTTGGGTTCAACCAAAGTGTATCAGTATTTATCACTCTACACTGTCGCCAATATCACAGGTATGACTTATGAGCAAATTAAGGAGTTGAACCTTCAATTTGGTGAAGATTTCATTCCAGAAAGTACACAAGGTTATAGCATATTTGTACCGCGCCGTGTTATGGGTGCTTTGACGGATTATATTTCCAATCCTGATATGCAACGGGAGTCTAACCTTAACTTCCAGCCTATTGCAATTGATGAAGATTTACCAAAATTGGAAAACGATGCCAATTATTTCAGAACATCGTATATGATTGGTCAAGACGAAACCTTAGACTCTGTCGCAGAGTTATTCAATATTGGCACATACAATATCATGTTGTGGAACAATATGTCGTCATCACAAGTATCAAAAGGACAAGAGTTAGTGCTGTATTTGCCACGCGTTGTTCTAAAAAAAGTATAAATTAATTCACTTTTACTCAATACAAACCCAACTATAACCAATACAACCAAAGCAGAATAGCAAACCAACGAAAAAAGGCGCATTTCGATAATCCGAAATTGCGCCTTTCTTATGCTTTGCTCAATCAATACTTCGGTAGTTTTTTAAGCGTAAATAACACCGCCTGCGGCGGCAAAGGCTTTTTGGAGGGCGGTTTTAATTTTTTGCAAGTTCGGGCTGCGCCCGAACTTGCAAAAAATTAAAACCGCCCTCCATTTCCCTTTTTTCGGCGGCGAAGCCGCCGTTTTTCAACTAAAAAATTACCTAGGTATTCTCAATGAGCTCTCTTATTATTTTATCATCTTCATAAAAGTACCGACGAACCAATTGGAATCCGCTTTCACAAGCATATCGAGCGTGGCATCGGCTTTCGATGAAAAGAGTTTGATGTCATTCACAGCTTTCACAAGGGCTTGTGCTTCTTCACCACCGTTTTCATCAACACCACTTATTTCGTCGAGTATTTTCAAGATGGGTTCGAGTTCGCGTTTTTTGCGGTTCACGATGATTTGACGCACCACTTTCCACATGTCTTTTTCGGCAATAAAATACTCGCGTCTGTCGCCAGCCCGCAATTCTTTGTAAACCAAACCCCAATCCATCAGCGCACGAATGTTCATGTTGGCGTTGCCACGTGAAATTTGCAATTCTTCCATCACTTCGTCTGCACTCAAAGGACGTGGAGAAATCAGCATCAAAGCATGAATCTGTGCCATCGTGCGATTGATGCCCCATTCTGTACCGAGTGTACCCCAAGCCTGTAAAAATTTATCTCTACCTTCTTGCCAGTCCATAAATTATTTTGTGATTCTACGTTTTTTAATTTCAGAAATTTCAGAAACTTTAAAGTCCAAAATTAGCCTTTTTGTTGCGAAAAATCGCTCTTTTCTAAAAACAAAAACGTTTTTGCTGCTCACTTAGCGCATTGACCATTCACAAATTCAACGACCCCCTCAGTATCTTGCTCCTCCATACAACGAAAGTGCTCCTTGGGACATTTGTCGAAACCAATTTTGGAACAAGGGCGACAAGCTAAGTTTTTGATTTCAAAAATTTTAGACCCCTCAGTAGGTAAATAAGGTGTCATGCCAAACTCGGGAATGGTATTGCCCCAAACCGAAACAATGTCTTTGCCAAAAGCAGCGGCGATGTGCATCAAACCTGTGTCGTGCGAAATGACCATACGCGCTTGTTTGACAACCGAAGCCGATTGATTCAGATTCAGTTTGCCACATAGATTGATGACTTTTCCAGAGCATGGGCTTTCAATCAACCGACTGGTTTGTACATCGTCTTTGCCGCCCAAAAGAACGATGGGTTGTTGGATGTGTTGACACATGGCAACAATTTTTGGCGTGGGCAAACGCTTGGTTGCATGAGCAGCACCTATCACAAAGGCGATATACTGAGGGGGGATATTGTAGGTCGAAAGCAACACCTCATCGTGTTGAGGAATGAAATAGTCTAAACCTTTTCCATCGTCTTTGATACCCAATGGTGCAACAGTTGCTAAGTTGCGATTGACAATATGTACATCGGGTAGGCGATTGATTTTAAAATTGACCATTAGCCACTTTTCCACATTCAGCTTGTTGAAAGAAACGTTGTGTGTGGATAAAGCTCGTTTGACTTGAAAACTGCGCAAGTTTTTGTGCAAATCCACGACATAATCAAATTTTTCAGCTTGTAAATCGGTGGAAATCTCAGTCACTTTCTTCTCAATTGTCCACACACGCTCGACATAAGGGTTGTTTTCCACAATGCCTTTAAAACCTTTTTTTGTCAAAAAATGAATCTCTGCACCTAACTGTTGCCGAAGACAACGAATGACAGGCGTTGTTAAAACGATGTCTCCGATAGATGAGAAACGAATAATAAGAATTTTCACGATACAAATATTTGATACAGTTGCCACACATCGGCAGCCACAGCAATATTAGAGCAAATGAGTGGATTGAAAAAATTATGCTTGTATTTTAATGCAATTGCCTTCCTACTAGGGCAAACGCATCAAAGTATTGTTAGGATTTAAGACCTCAGAGAGGTCTCATATTTGTAGAAAAATTGAGTCTATCTTCTTTTTTCGACCTCGTTAGAGATCGCACATTTTGCTAGGTTCGACCTCTATCGAGGTCGGCATTGCGCTCTTTGTCTTGCTTTTACTACAAATATTTGACCCTTAACAGGGTCTTTTTCTAACAACACATAATGCGTTTGCCTACCTTCCTACTGAGGGGTACAGTTCATAACTATTTTTCTTTTTCCCTTTCTGAAAAATAATTCAGGGCAATTATTTTTCTTTTTCCCTTTCTGAAAAACAATTCAGGGCAACTATTTTTCTTTTTCCCTTTCTGAAAAATAATTCAAGGCAATTATTTTTCCTTTTCCCTTTCTGAAAAATAATTCAGGGCAATTATTTTTCCTTTTCCCTTTCTGAAAAATAATTCAGGGCAATTATTTTTCCTTTTTCGGTTTTGGAAAAATAGTTGAACCGATGGATAAAATAAATGGGGTTTGTGGAAAATGTTTGAATGAAGAGGGCAATTTATTTTTATATTTGCTAAAATACCCTGCTTTTAAGGCAGGCATTTACTACAAAACTTTCAGAACAGCAGACAATTATCTAAAAGTTATTTAAAAAAATCAATCTGTATGAAATTCGTCCACACATCTATTGTTCTATTTTGCTTTTTACTGCAAGCAAAAGCGCAATTAACCATCGAACAAATTATGGCAGACCCAAAAGAGTCCGTGGGTACATTGCCAAGCAATCCATTTTGGTCAGAAGATGGCAAAACGCTGTATTTTAGTTGGAATCCCGACCGCAAAACATCCGACTCATTGTATGCTGTGGTATTGCCCAACCTCAAACCTACCAAACTGACGGATGAGCAACGCCGCAATCTACCCCCTCAGTTTGGCGCATACAATCGAGACAAAACCCGAAAACTGTATGCTAAAAATGGCGATATTTACTTATTGGATTGCAAAACACTGGTCTCTCGGTTGTTGATAAATACGGTTGAATCAGAAAGCAACCCCGTTTTTAATCAAAAAGAAGATAAAGTTTTGTTTGCCAAGAGCAATAACCTTTACAGCTTGCACCTCGGAACGGGTGAATTGACCCAACTAACCAATTTCCAAACGGGCGAAGCTAAGTCTGAACCCAAAATATCAGAACAAGAAAAATGGTTGAAACAAGACCAACTTTCTCTTTTCGATATTCTGAAAGAACGTGCTGACAAAAAAAAGGAAGGTGAAGGCAACACCAAAACAGATGCCGCTAAAAGACCCAAAGAGGTGTTCCTTGGTACAAAACTGATTGACAATCAATCAATCAGTGCGGATGAAGGTTTTGTTATCTATCGCATGTCTCAACCAGCTGCGAACGAGAAACGCACAATTGTACCCAACTATGTGACAGAATCTGGTTTCACAGAAGACATTCCAGGGCGAGCCAAAGTCGGTGCAATACGGGGCGCGCAAGAACTTTGGATTTACAATATCAAAAAAGATACGGTGCTGCAAGTGTCCACAAAAAACATAGAAGGCATCAACGATAAGCCCGACTACTTGAAAGATTATCCGAGTAAATCGGATACAGCTAAGGATAAAAAAAGTGAACCTCGCAAAGTGTCGTTCAGCAATATATTGTGGTCTGCCGATGGCAAATATGCTGTTGTTGTATTGCGCAGCTACGACAACAAAGACCGCTGGATTATGCAACTCAATGTCGAGTCGGCTTCCTTAAAACTCATTGACCGTCAACGCGACGAAGCGTGGATTGGTGGCCCTATAAATGAAATCGGTTTTCTTGGCGATAATAAAACGCTTTACTACCAATCAGAAGCAGATGGTTTTGCGCATTTATATACAGCTGATTTGTCAACGGGCAAAAAGACACAATTAACAAAAGGGAAATTTGAAGTTCAAAACGTACAACTGTCGAAAGACAAGCAGTTTTTTTATGTCACAACCAATGAAGTACACTTTGGCGAGCAGCATTTTTATAAAATGCCCATCAACGGTGGCGAACGTGTGCGTTTGACAGCGAGAACGGGCGCACACCAAACAGTGCTATCGCCCGATGAAACACAATTGGCCTATTTGTATTCGGGTGCAACACAACCTTGGGAACTGTATGTGCAAGACAATAAACCCATGGCAAAGCCCACACAAATCACCTACTCCCTCAGTAAAAACTTCACATCTTACAATTGGCGCGAACCCAAAGTCATCACCATCAAAGCGAGAGATGGTGTTGATGTGTACGCGCGTTTGTACGAAGGCAGAGGAGAAAATGGTAAAAAACCTGCCGTCATTTTCGTACATGGCGCAGGCTATTTGCAGAATGCCCACAAATGGTGGAGCAGCTATTTTAGAGAATACATGTTCCACAATTTTTTAGTCGAGCAGGGCTATACCGTTTTAGATATGGACTATCGCGGCTCGGCGGGTTATGGACGCGATTGTCGCACGGGTATTTATCGCTTCATGGGTGGCAAAGATTTGACTGACCACGTTGATGGTGCCAAATGGTTGGTGGACAATCAAGGTGTGGACAAAAATAGAATTGGTATATACGGCGGTTCTTACGGCGGATTTATGACGTTGATGGCCCTGTTCACAACACCCGATGTGTTCAAGTCGGGTGCGGCATTGCGTCCCGTAACCGATTGGGCGGCTTACAATCATCCCTACACAGCCAACATTTTGAATGAGCCACAAGCCGACTCCATCGCCTATCGCCGCAGTTCGCCGATTTATCACGCCGAAGGGTTGAAAGGGCATTTGCTTATTTGTCATGGCATGATTGATGTCAATGTGCATTTTCAAGACGCAGTCCGTCTGACACAACGACTCATCGAACTGAAAAAAGACAATTGGGAATTAGCCGCTTATCCATTAGAAGACCATGGATTTGTAGAGCCGACTTCGTGGCTTGATGAATACAAACGCATCTTTAAACTTTTTGAATCAACACTAAAAAAGTGACCCCCTCAGTATTCTGAATGAAAAAGAGGTTTTCTCGACTGATGAGAAAATCTCTTTTTTTGTGAAAATTAATTTTTTTTTAGACAAGTCTAAAAATTGTTTTTATATTTGCTGAAACATCTTTCTTTTACCAGTTCAAATAAAAAAATGATTTCGCAAGCAGAAGAAAATTATCTCAAAGCCATCTATAAAATCAACGAACGTGAAGGCAAATCGGCGAACACCAACGCCATCAGTGCCGCTATGAATACCACAGCCGCCTCGGTGACAGATATGCTTAAACGATTGGCTGACAAGGATTTTATTCACTATGAAAAATATAAAGGTGTCACACTCACTACTGAGGGGTCGCGCACGGCAACGGCTTTGGTGCGCAAACATCGGATTTGGGAAGTTTTTTTGTGCGACAAATTGGGCTACTCTTGGGACGAATGCCATGACTTAGCAGAACAATTGGAACATATCCAAAGCCCTGATTTGATTGACCGACTCGATACTTTTTTAGGCAAGCCTAAATTTGACCCGCACGGCGACCCGATTCCTGACCGCGATGGCAATTATGCCAAACGGCAACAGGTGCGACTCGATGAGATGCTGATCGGTGATAGAGGCGTTATGGTTGGCGTGCATGAACATTCGTCTGCTTTTTTACAACACCTCGATAGAGTCGGTTTGGTCTTAGCCGTTCAAGTAGAGGTTTTAGAAGTTTTTGACTTCGACAAATCGGTTAAAATTAGGCTCAATGGTTTACAAGAGTTACTTATCAGCAATAAAGTCAGTGAAAATGTATTCATTAAAATAGCATAGAAACCAAAACGCACAGCAAAATGGATATTTTAACAAAAATCAACAGTGAGGAAGAGCCTTTGACCCCTTCAAATGGCTGGATGAAGGAGAACACAACCCCATCTTTGCCCGAAGTTTTTGCCTCTATTCGCGTACCTAAGACGGCGAATTTCTGGAAAAAACTGTTCGCTTTTGTCGGACCGGGCATGATGGTCGCCGTTGGCTATATGGACCCGGGCAATTGGGCAACAGACATTGCAGGCGGCTCGAAATTTGGTTATAGTTTATTGTCTGTTATACTGATTTCTAACTTTTTCGCCATTCTATTGCAACATTTGGCACTCAAATTAGGCATTGTGACAGGGCGCGACCTTGCTCAAGCGTGCCGCGACGCTTATCCACGCCCGATGGCTCTGGCTTTGTGGGTGTTGGCGGAGGTAGCCATTGCCGCATGTGATTTGGCAGAAGTTTTAGGTTCTGCCATTGCCCTCAATCTGTTGTTTGGTATGCCTTTATGGTTGGGTGTATTGGTGACAGTTTTAGATGTCTTGGTGATTTTATATTTTCAGAATCGGGGTTTTCGGGCATTAGAAGCGATTGTCGCAGGTTTGATTTTCTTAATCTTAATTTGTTTTGGCTATGAGATTGTGGTTTCACAACCCAATATCAAAGACATTGCTGCTGGTTTGATACCTCAAAAACAAATCATTCTGAATCCCGAAATGCTGTACATCGCCATCGGTATTTTGGGCGCAACAGTGATGCCGCACAACCTGTATCTTCACTCCAGCATCGTCCAAACACGCAATTACGCTCGTAATACTGAGGGGGTCAAATCGGCAATCAAATATGCCACGATAGACTCCACTGTCTCTTTACTTTTAGCCTTTTTTGTCAATGCGTTTATCCTCATCTTGGCAGCAGCGACTTTCCACAAAAACGGTCATCACGATGTTGCTGACATCACAGATGCTTATCATTTGCTCGACCCACTTGTCGGAACGACTTTGGCAAGCACGTTGTTTGCGGTGGCTCTTTTAGCGTCAGGTCAAAATTCGACACTGACAGGGACTTTGGCTGGGCAAATTGTGATGGAAGGTTTTTTGAATCTGAGGCTCAAACCTTGGGTGCGTCGTTTGATAACTCGTTTGATTGCCATCATTCCTGCCCTTTTTGTCACTTGGGTGTATGGCGAAAAAGGAACAGCTGACCTATTGGTTTTGAGTCAAGTCATTTTGTCGTTGCAATTGAGTTTTGCTGTTGTGCCTTTGGTTTTGTTCACAAGCAGCAAAGCCAAAATGGGGCAATTTGTGAACAGCATCGGCTTGAAGATAAGTGCTTGGATTATATCCTGCATCATTATTGGCTTGAATGTTTATTTGCTGTGGGAAACATTTACAAGTTAAAAACTTTAGGGTTTTAATGAAAAACGCTCAAAATCGGTACTGATTTTGAGCGTTTTTCAATTAAAAAACTACCGAAGTATTGCAATAACAATCAAACATCACCAAAATGAGGTTAAAAGCTACTTTCAAGACCGTCTCATTTTGACACGCGCGTTTCTTTTTTAATAGTCTTGTGTGTCACGTGATAACTGGCAAACATTATCGCCCTGCATGAATCAACAATACCGAAATATCCGCTGGTGACACACCCGAAATACGGCTGGCTTGACCCAAAGTACGTGGTTTGATTTTTGTTAATTTCAAACGCGCCTCCATCGAAAGTGCAGGGAAAGAATGATAATCCAATGTGTCAGAAAGGCGGAGTTCTTCAAATTTTTTCATCTTATTCGCCATTTCTTCTTCTTTTTGAATATAACTTTCGTACTTCATTGTGATTTCGGCCCCCTCAGTAATTTCAGTATCATACTGTTTCAAGAAGGTATCGAGTTGTGGAATAACTTGACGTAACCCCTCAGTATTGACTTGTGGGCGCAGCAAAATCTTATGCAATTTTGTCCGCTGGTCAAGGGACGCAGAGCCAACACTTTCCAAATAGCCATTGACCAAATCGGGCGATACGCTCAGTTCCTTCATAAAATCTATAATCGCTTGTTCGCCACTGATTTTTTGGTTCACTCTTTCAATGCGTTCTGTCATGCCTTGCATGCCCATTTTTTCGGCAAGGGGCGACAAACGGACATCCGCATTGTCTTGACGCAACAAAATACGGAACTCCGCACGGCTTGTAAACATGCGATAAGGTTCTTCAGTCCCTTTCGTAATCAAATCATCAATCAATACGCCGATATAAGCCTCGCTACGTTTGAGAACAAAAGGGGCTTCTTCGTTGATAGCCAAATGCGCATTGATACCCGCTATCAAACCTTGACAGGCCGCTTCTTCATAACCTGTTGTCCCATTGATTTGACCTGCAAAAAAAAGATTTTTGACCAATTTGGTCTCCAAAGTCAATTCCAGTTGCGTCGGCGGGAAGTAATCGTACTCGATGGCATAGCCTGGGCGGAACATTTTGACATCTTCAAAACCTACAATGCTTTTCAAGGCTTTGTACTGCACATCTTCTGGCAACGAGGACGAAAAACCGTTGATATAAATCTCGACAGTGTCCCAACCTTCTGGCTCAATAAAGAGTTGGTGGCGTTCTTTATCTGCAAAACGATTGATTTTATCCTCAATCGAAGGACAATAACGTGGTCCCAAACCCTGTATGCGCCCTGTGAACATAGGCGATTTTTCAAAACCTGTTTTCAAAATTTCATGCACCTTGTCGTTGGTATAAGTGATGTGACAAGGACGCTGATTACTGAGGGGGGGGGTATCAGTGTAGCTGAATTTGGCTGGGTTGTCGTCGCCATCTTGCACTTCCATGCGATCGTAGTGAAGGCTGCGTCCATCCACACGTGGTGGCGTACCTGTTTTCATTCGACCTGACTCAAAACCTAACTCAATCAGTTGCTCCGTGATGCCTTTAGCCGCCGATTCGCCCATACGGCCTCCGCCAAACTGTTTTTCGCCAATGTGAATGATACCATTCAAAAAAGTACCATTGGTTAGCACCACCGCATTAGACTCAATCTCTAAACCCAACGGCGTACGAATGCCCCCGACTCGCCCATCTTTCACAATCAAACCAGATACCATCTCTTGCCAAAAGTCAATATTAGGGTGCTGCTCCATCATGATCCGCCATTTGCGCGCAAATAGATTGCGGTCGCTTTGTGCGCGAGGCGACCACATCGCGGGTCCTTTTGAACGGTTCAACATGCGGAATTGAATCATCGTATGGTCGGTCACTATGCCCGAATAGCCACCCAAGGCATCTACTTCGCGCACAATTTGCCCTTTTGCCACGCCACCCATCGCTGGATTGCACGACATTTGAGCAATGGTTTGCATATTCATGGTCGCTAAAAGGACTTTTGAGCCCATATTGGCAGCCGCAACAGCCGCCTCGCAACCTGCATGACCTGCTCCAACCACTATGACATCGTATTTTGGAAACATTTTCTTTTTAATTTTGAGGCGCAAAATTACATCATTTTTATTGGTGCATCAAAACAAAGAACAACTATTCCCAAACCATGTCAGGGAATACTTTGGTTATTTTTTAGTTGAAAACGGCGGCTTTGCCGCCGAAAAATGGGAGGATGGAGCGAGATGTTTTATTTTTTTGAATTATGGGCTGCGCCCATAATTCAAAAAAATAAAACATCTCGCTCCAAAGGGTCTCTTTGCCGCCGAAGGCGGCTATTTTAAGCTATTTTAGGTACTAAAAAATTACCGAAGTATTGGATTGAAGTATGTGATGGTAAAAAAAGACCCGAATCATCAGAAAGACGATTCGGGTTGATATAGCTGTTTTTTTGAATGATTTTACTGAGGGGGTCGGAAATAGTGAATGAAACACTATCTGCCATTCATTGAGTTAATGAACTCTTCATTCGATGAAGTATGCATCATATGTTTTTGTAAAAACTCAAAGGCTTCGTCTGGTTTCATATCTGCTAAGTGATTGCGCAAGATGAAAAGACGTTGAACGGTGTCTTTATCTTGTAACAAATCGTCGCGACGGGTTGATGAATTGTTGACATTGATAGCAGGATACATCCGTTTGTTTGCTAAAGCACGGTCGAGCGAAAGCTCCATATTACCTGTACCTTTGAATTCTTCAAAGATAACGCCATCCATTTTTGAGCCTGTGTCCACCAACGCTGTTGCCAAAATAGTCAATGAACCACCAAATTCGATTTTACGTGCAGCACCAAAGAATTTTTTAGGTTTTTGAAGCGCATTAGCTTCTACACCACCCGAAAGCACTTTACCACTTGCTGGTGCAACAGTATTGTAGGCACGAGCAAGACGTGTGATTGAGTCCAACAGAATGACAACATCATGACCGCATTCGACTAAACGTTTGGCTTTTTCTAAAACTATATTTGCTACACGCACATGGTTTTCAGCTGCCTCGTCGAATGTAGAAGCGACCACTTCTGCTTTTACAGAACGTTTCATATCTGTGACCTCCTCTGGGCGTTCGTCAATGAGCAGGACAATCATGTAACATTCAGGATGATTTTTTGAAATCGCATTGGCAATATCTTTCAACAAGAAAGTTTTACCTGTTTTAGGTTGAGCAACAATCAAACCCCGTTGTCCTTTACCGATAGGTGTGAACAAGTCAATGATACGGTTAGAAAAGTCTCGCCCTGTTGGCGAAATGGTCAGAGTAAACTTTTCATTCGGAAAAAGTGGTGTCAAATAATCAAAAGGTACACGGTCGCGCACATCAATAGGGTCAAGACCGTTGATTTTTGAGACTTTGAGCAAGGCAAAATATTTTTCACCTTCTTTCGGCGGACGAATAGCACCCCGCACTGCATCACCTGTTTTGAGACCAAAGAGTTTGATTTGACTCGGTGACACGTAAATATCATCGGGCGAAGTCATATAGTTGTAGTCTGCTGAGCGCAAGAAACCGTAGCCATCTTGCATCATTTCCAATACACCTTCACCTTCCACAACACCATCAAGGTCAATATTATAACGAGGCGTGGCCGGCATCACATCATCATCGCCACCTCGTTTATCTTTTTTACCACGACGAGGCTCTAAAATAATCGGTTCGTCGAACTCGATCAAGGCAGGGTTTACGTAATCGTCGTCGTCATCAGGCGTTTCATAGGCGGGTGGTGCGTTGTCGTCATCGTCATCATCAGGAATGGGTTCAAAACGCGGCATTTCTGATTTCTCTGTCTTAGCAGACCATTCAGGTTTAGAAGGTACATCAAAGCGAGGTATTGGTTTTGTGGCTTCTTTGCGCTCTGTTTTTTCTTCACTGCCTGTTGGCGTACTCAATCGCTTGCGAGGGCGCTTTTCGGTACGTTCTTCTTTTTTTGTGACCGATGGAATTTTCTCATAAGGCGTATTGTCTTCAACAAGGATTTCAGTATTCGATGAGTCGGGGGCAGCGTTTAGGGCTTGTGCGTCGAGAATACGATAAATCAAATCTTGTTTACTCAATTTTTTAAAATCCGCAACACCAATTTGCTCAGCGATTTCTTTTAATTCACTGACAAGCATCTCATTCAGTTGCAAAATGTCGTACTTCATATTGATTTGTGTAATAATTGATAATTTATAAAGTTAGTAGTTGGCATTGGGGTCTATTAGTTGAATTAAATTTGTTTTAATTGCGTTAGACGCTGTGTCCTCTGTTTTGAGGATAAGTTGTTTCCGATTAATGTATGATTTTGGCGTATATACGAAAGTAAATTTCCTACCTATAAACCATGTTTTTTGCTTTGTTATCGAGCCTTACGTTTTGGAAAACAGGCTTAAAAACATCTTAAAAGTATTAAAAGGTATTGTTCCAAGAATGTGGTGTAGAGATTGTTTTATAAATTTTGATTGCTCTGTTCCAACTAAACTTCTTTTCACAATGTGACTTGAAACAGATAGATGCGCTTAGGCTTGGTTGTTTTCGAGTAAGTCTCAATTGATTCTATGAGGGCTTTTGCAGAGCTTAAAATATTGATAATCAGTAAATTAGTTTGAAAAAGAGGACTTCAGATAGTGAAACGATTCAGACGTTTTTGAAAGATTTTTCCGAAGGAGCTGGATTTATAACAAATCTATAAACTAAAACGTATTTAATTGAAGAAAGTTATAAATCGGTGTGATTTTTCTTTTCTTATGTGCTTTGTGCGGCAAAAATACAGTTTATTTTATTTCTCAAAGCCTATCTTTGCAAAAATTTTTTAAAAAATTATTGACTTATGTTGCAGTTAGCTTTTTTCAGAGAACAAAAAGACCGTGTTGTAACTGGTCTGAAAAAAAGAAATTGGGCAGATGATGCCATCGAAAACACTGTCAATACGGTGTTAAGTTTAGACGACAAACGCCGTTCGACTCAAACCGAGTTAGACGCAACTTTGGCAGAAGGCAAAGTTTTGTCCAAAAAAATTGGCGATTTGATGAAGTCGGGCAATCATACTGAGGGGGCCGCCTTGAAAGCTAAAGTGGCTGAACTCAAAGAAAAATCGCAAACGCTCGAAACGCAATTGGATGAAGCCATAAAATCTTTAGACGATTTACTCTTGTCTATGCCCAATTTGCCGCACGATACTGTGCCTTTTGGCAAAAGTGCCGATGACAATGAAGTGTGGTTCATAGCGCAAGACCAATTGCCCGAATTGTCGGCTGATGCGTTGCCGCATTGGGAAGTGTCTCACAAATACCCTGTGTTCGACCTTGAGTTAGGCGTGAAACTCACGGGCGGTGGTTTCCCTGTGTTCAGAGGTAAAGGTGCGAAGCTGGTACGTGCCTTGATTCAGTTTTTCCTCGATGAAGCAGCTGCTGCAGGTTACGAAGAAATCGTACCACCCTTGATGGTCAATGAAGCATCTGCTCGTGGCACAGGTCAGATACCCGACAAAGAAGGGCAGATGTACTATATCACAGCCGACGACCTCTACATGATTCCGACAGCCGAAGTGCCTGTGACTAATATCTTGCGCGATGTGATTTTGAGTGAAAAGGATTTTCCAATTCGTTATTGCGCGTACTCACAGTGTTTCCGTCGCGAGGCAGGTAGCTATGGCGCACATGTCCGTGGTTTGAATCGCGTTCATCAGTTCGACAAGGTAGAAATTGTGCAGTTCACACATCCAGAAAAAAGCTACGAGGCTTTATTAGATATGGTCGAACATGTCAAAGGTTTGATGTCAAAATTGGAATTACCGTACCGCATTCTAAAATTGTGTGGTGGCGACATGGGCAACGCTTCAGCCATGACTTTCGACTTTGAAGCATGGTCAGCTGCGCAAAAACGGTGGTTAGAAGTCAGTTCTGTGTCAAACTTTGAGACATTCCAAGCCAATCGCATGAAATGCCGCTACCGTGATGCCAATGGCAAAACACAATTGGTGCATACTTTGAATGGTTCGGCTTTGGCTTTGCCACGTATCATTGCGGCTTTGTTGGAAAACAATCAGACTACTGAGGGGGTGCGTATTCCGAAAGCCCTTATACCTTACACTAAGTTTGAGATATTGGATTGATGTTATGTATGATATACTGAGGGGTGTTCTGGCTTGGTCAGAACACCCCTCAGTATATCTACCATTTTAGCATGTTTAGGTTCTATTTTATGCAAAAAAACTCAGACCATCACCGCGACACAGCCACTTGGTACGGGAACAATTCACCCGTCATCACACCTGCTTTTACGGCGGGGTCTTCGGTGAGGTATGTTTTAGCTTCTGCTTCGGTTTTAGCTTCAAAAACTAAAATCCCAAAAGTGGTTTTCAAATCTGTTTGAGTACGTCCTGCTAAAATCAACTTCCCTTCTTCTTTCATTTTCAAATACCGTTTGAAATGTGCCGAAACCGCTGCTTCTGCATCCTTGTCCCAATTTTTTTCTTCTTGATACTGAGGGGTCACTTTCAATAGGATGAGCCACTGTTTGATGGCAGTAGAGTCCGATTTTTGAGCGTAAAGACTAAAAAAAGCCCACATAAGGCAGGTTGTCAAATAATACTTTTTCATGCGCAACAAAGTTTTTTTAGAAACAGTTTTAAAACTTAAAATGATAGTTACTGACTGTTTTTCTGCAAGCAGAAAAAAGCGTACAAAGAAGATTTTTTATAGAGGGCATGTCAGTTTTGCCTCGTTAATGAGGCAAAACTGACATGCCCTCTGAAAGAATTCTTTTTATAGCACGCATTTCGAGCGCAGCGAGAAACAGTGAGCGGTAAGTTTTAAAACAGTTTTTTAAAATGACGAAAATGCTTTCTTATCAAAGCAATACTTCAGTAGTTTTTTAAGCGTAAATAACGCTGCCTTCGCCGCCGTTTTTCAACTAAATAATTACCGAAGTATTGCAAATGCAAAGCTATCGCATTTATTATCAAATGTAAAAGTATTTTTATTGGGACAAATTTTCCAATTGCACCATGTCAATACCAGAATTACACTGTTTCTTTATGCTCAAAAAATAATATGAGTATTGAGGCAAAATTTGATTTGATTATCGTTGGAGCTGGGCCCGCAGGTGCAACGTGTGCGCTGCACTTGCGGCAGTCAAACTTACGCATATTATTGATAGACAAAGCTACCTTTCCACGTACAAAAATATGTGGTGATGCGGTTGTCGGGCGTTCTATTAAAACGCTTTTTGCTGTTTGCCCTGAGTTAGTTGAATCTTTTAGAGAGTTTCAGGACAAAACACGCATCAACCAAACGCGATTGTATATGAACAACCGTAAACCCGTTGATATTCACTGGGTCAATGAAGCCTACTGCTGTACTCGCTTTGATTTTGACAATATTTTGATCCGTGCAGTCAAAGAATATGCGCCCAATGTTACGGTTTTAGAAGGTTTTGCAGTTGATACGGTCGAAAATACTGAGGGGGGTATGCGTTTAGGTCATCAAGCCAAACAGCAGTTTTTTTCTGCTCCATTGGTGGTAGGTTGTGATGGGGCACAATCCATACTATCAAAAAAATTAACGGATACAAAAATGAGTCATAAAGATCATGCAGGAGCTGTGCGGACTTATTTTAAAGGCGTAAAAGGGCTGTGTATGAATCGAACAGAGGTTTTTATCGCCAAAAAATTCTCTCCAGGCTATTTGTGGGTTTTTCCGCTTTCGGAAGATACGGCGAATGTGGGTTTTGGTATGTTGACGCAAAAAATATCGCAAAAACGTATCAATCTGCGCGAATCCATGTTTCAATTCATCGAGGAGTCGCCCATACTGAGGGAGCGTTTCGACAACAGCGAACAATTGGGCAAGGTTGAGGGCTTTGGCTTGCCTTTAGGTTCGCGCCGTGTGCAAATTTCGGGGACTCATTTTCTATTGGCTGGTGATGCGGCAGCAATGATTGACCCTGCTTCGGGCGACGGCATCAGCAATGCAATTGTGAGTGGCAAAATAGCTGCTGAAACGGTTTTAAGAGCCTTTCAAGTGGGCAATTTCTCAGCTTCTTTTTTGAAACAGTACGATGAACAAGTGTTCAAGATGTTGGGCAAAGAACTTTGGCAGAGTACCTTGCTTTTGCGTACCTCTATTGCCGCCCCTTTTATCCTAGATGTGAGCGCTGCTCTGATGACTTTTGCGCCCATCAATCGTTTAGTAAAGAAAATATTGTAGGATATTAGACCTAAAGAATCATATCATATTGCTGTTTATTGACTTCACCCACAAGGTCAGCACTTAAAATTACTATACGAGGGGTGAGCATAATCCAAATCTACTAAAACAGGTATAGACTGTTTTGCCTTTGGCAAAAAGTGTACTTTGAAAAGGTTTTTTTGTTGATGACTAAGTTAAAATTTGTTTTACTTTTGCCGCCAGTTTTTACAAACAGAAAAAAAGACAATGGCTTCTCCTAAAGAAGGTCGAAAACTGAGTGCCGCAGGGCTTTTGATAGCACTCGGCTTCATTTTTGGGGATATTGGTACTTCGCCCCTATACGTTCTCAAAGCCGTCATCGGCAATGACACGGTCTCTCCCGAACTCATCTACGGCGGTTTATCCTGCATTTTTTGGACTTTACTGTTCATCACTTCCTTCAAATATGTGTATTTGGCACTCAAAGCGGACAATCGCGGCGAGGGTGGCATATTTGCTTTGTATGCACGGGTGCGTCGCTATCGCGCTCGGTGGGCGATTTTCCCCGCTATGATTGGTTGCGCTACTTTGATGGCAGATGGCTTTTTGACTCCTGCTATCAGTGTGTCGGCGGCGGTCGAAGGAGCTTTGCGCACCTATCCTGATTTGAAAACGACACCTATCGTTGTGGGCATTCTCATTGGCATTTTTGTGTGGCAACAATTTGGCGCACAACTATTAGCTAAATGGTTTGGCTATGTCATGCTTGTCTGGTTTTGTGTGATAGGTGGCTTGGGCTTGGGCGAAGTAATAAAGACCCCCTCAGTATTACAGGCTTTGAATCCTGCTTATGCCGTCAATTTCGTGATGCACTACAAAAGTTCCGTCACAGGTATGTCGGGATTTTGGCTTTTAGGCGCGGTCTTTCTCTGTACAACAGGTTGCGAAGCTTTGTATTCTGATTTAGGTCGTTGTGGCAAGCGAAATGTGCGTTGGGCTTGGGCTATTGTTTTGCCTTGTTTGATGCTCAATTATCTAGGACAGGGGGCTTGGGTGCTGCAATTTGAAGGTCAGAAGCTACCTGAAACCGTATCGCACGCTGGCGTTTTCTTTGCCATGTTACCTGAGAAGTGGGTGACTTTCATGGTGGTTTTATCCGTCATTGTCGCGGTCATTGTGAGCGAAGCCTTGATTGCAGGCGTTTTCACTATGATTAATGAAGCCATAAAGTTGAAACTGTGGTTCAATATGAAGATAAATTACCCTTCCCAAATGCGTGGGCAAGTTTATCTGCCATTGATAAATTGGTTTCTACTGGCGGGCTGTTTGTTAACGGTTTTGATTTTTAAAAAATCATCGAATATGGAGGAAGCCTATGGTTTGGCAATTGTGATTGACATGATTATGACTTCTTCACTGTTGTTGCATTTCGTACACATGCGCAATCAGTCGTTGCGGCGAGCCATTCTGTTGGGATTGGTATTTGGTGGTTTTGAAATCATGTTTTTGGTTGCCAATCTTCACAAATTAGCCTTAGGTGGTTGGTACACTTTAGGTGTGGCATCATTAATTTTCTTCGGTGTTTTTGTATATTGGCGTGGACAACGTATTCGTAAAAAACACGCCAATTTTGTCCCCGTTGACACATTTGCGCCCATCTTGAAAGATGTAATGGCGGATAAAACCATCCCACGAACAGCGACTAATTTGGTTTATATGACCATGTCGGACGATGCCACTAAGATAGATTCCAATATTTTATACTCCATTTTTAAGAAAAAACCCAAACGCGCAGATATTTATTGGTTTGTACACGTCACGATTACCGATACGCCCTTTGCCCAAAAACAAGCCATTCACCCCATCATCAAAGGCAAAGTGTATTTTGTAAATCTACGATTTGGTTTCAAAGTAGAGCATAAAATCAATCGCGTATTCAAAGAAATCGTGCAAAAAATGCAAGCTGAGGGTGAAATTGACGTACAAAGTCACTACCCAAGTTTGCGTCGCCATGATATTCCTGCTGACTTTAAGTTTATTCTGCTCAATAGCCGTGTTTCTGCCGACGATGCCTTATCTCCATTCGAGCAGTTTATTGTCCGTTCTTATCGGCTCTTGAAAAAAATAGCCGTGCCTCCTGCCGTTGATTTCGGCTTAGAAGGTGGCAATTTTGAAGTGGAAACCGTACCAATCAATGTAGCCCCCCCTCAGTCTATTGAACTTGACAGGCTATTTTGACGTTATAGTTACAGGTTCTTTTAAGGTCATAAAACCTTAAAAGTGGTATAATGACTACACAAGAACCAATGACTATTTGGCAATAAATTTTTTTAAAACACGATGAGTATCAAACAATTATCCATTACTCTTCTTTTTTGCTTAGGCTTTTTAGCTTGTGAAAAAGAATTTGTACCAAAATTACCAACTGTTGAAGACGATATTGTCGTCGAAGGTTATATCGAAGCGGGACAAAATGCGTCACCCTCCTATGTCATTTTGACTAAAAGTTTACCGTTTTTCAAAGAATTGACGAATTTTAATAACGTTTTTGTGGAAGGTGCAGAAATTTGGGTCTCCAATGGCACAGACAGTACCCGCCTTCAGGAATTTTGTTGGAAAAACTTGACCCCCTCAGTAAAACAGCAAGCGGGTGCGTTGTTTGGCATCAACCCCGATAGTGTCTCCGCTGATTTTAATTTTTGTGTGTATATTGATTTCGCTCAAAGGATTAAAGGTGAAATCGGCAAAGCCTATACACTGCGCATTAAAACCAAAGAAGGGAAAATATTAACAGCCAAAACCACTATTCCGCGTGCTGTTAAAATTGACACTATTGAATTTATAAAACCACCTGGCAATAATCAAAATGATACGATGGCTCAAGCTCGCGCTACGGTGACAGACCCCAAAGGCGTTGATTATTATCGCTATTTCACATCTATCAACAACAGTGCTTACATCGCAGGAGCGAACTCTATCACCGACGATGCTTTTTTTGATGGTTTAGTGACGAAATTCAATCTATTGAAGAGCGAACCAAGAGGTGGCAGCGTTGACCCAGACAATTTTGGTCTATTCCGTCGAGGCGATACAGTGTCCATAAAATTTGCGATGATAGACAAAGCGCATTTCGATTTTTGGTCAACACTAGAGTTCAATGCCAACAACGGCGGTCCTTTTGCTTCCTATACGCGTGTCAAGCACAATATTTCAGGAGGTTTGGGTATTTGGGGTGGCTCAGCGATAAGTTTTTATGATGTTATTGTCCCTAAAAAATAAAAAAATCTTGAAATACCATGATTGCGGTATTTCAAGATTTTTTAATACTTGCTATATTTGTCAGTAGAAATAGAAGCGTTCCAAAATCAACAGAACAATTATAATCTTGTGAACGACTGACAATCTGCTCTTAAATCCTAAAAGTTAGCCAAATGTTAAACCATTAAGCCTTAAACCAATTAGGGCAACTATTTTAACATCCCGAACTTTTCTCTAAAAGAGTTCGGGATTTTTTATGCTATTGCTCATTTGTTGGTGCAACCTGATTCACAAGTCGTTGAATATCATTGGTCAAACTTTCCATTTGCCGTGCCATATCGCTGTACTTTTTCACTTTGTCAGCTGATTTCTGAAAACCCGTGTCAGTTGCAGGTGCAGCATCTATTTCACGTTGTAAAGCGGCTTTACGGCGTTCCAAAGCGGCAATTTCTTGATTCAGTAATGTGTTTTTGGTATCACCTGCATGGTTTTTCAAACGTTCCAACACGCCTTGCATTTTGTCTAAAGCCGCATCATATTTGCCTGCGTCAAATTTATCTTTTTCTGCTCTGGCTAAATCACGCACTTCTGTAAATACATTACCAACGCCCTTAAAAATGCGTTTTGATTGCTCTTTTTCCGTATCGTTACCAAAAAATCGGTTGTAAACGACGATACAAATCAGGGCAACAAAAGCTAATTTCAGCAAACTTCTTATCATCTTGAATCGGTGTTTTTTTAATGATATGATGAGATATTTTTTACAAAAATAACCTTTTTCAAGGCATTTTATTATTCAATGGCAGCAAAAAAAGAGCCAGTTTTTGATGATACTCAAAAGAGTTATCACAAAAAAAGCTACCTCTTTGATGATGTAGCTTTTACTGTATAATTCATTCGTTACCAGCGATATATTCTTTGTATTTTTTCAGTTTTCCAAACTCTCTATGCACCAAAAGTCGAGCCTGCTCCGTCCAACTCACAGGATAAATGCTGTGATAAGTCGTGCCAGAGTTATCTAGAATGGTTTTGATGCGCTCAGGGCTTGCCATAGAAAGAGCTTCCCATGTAAAAATACCTTCACTTTTTAAGATATCTTCAAATTTAGAACCAATACCTTCGATGGCTTGCAGGTTATCCGAAGTGCCATATGCCGCCTCATCCTCTGCTGATGAAACTTCATCTTCTTCGAGTTCCGTAATGACGAGTCCCCGACCACTAATTTCTTCATCTTCAAAAATGCCGCGCTCCCCCCCCTCAGTATTTTCATCCGTTTGAGATTGTTTGTTTTTCAGGTTGTCCAACTCAGAGGTCAATGAGGCATTCTGTTGCGTCAATGCTTCATTTTCATCGGTCAAAGCTTTTTTCTCCGCCTTTACACTATTTAGCTCTTCGCGTAATGCTAAAATTTGAGCATTGGTTGTTTCTGTCGTGATTGTCGAATCTTCAACTAGCTTATCATTCGCTTTTGCCAAGCCTTCTATTTTTTCTCTCAAACTGGCAATTTCAGCAGTTTGCGCTCTCGAAAAACCATCCAATTTGCTCTTTTCTTCTTCCAAGGTCTGAACACGTTCTTGAAATTGTACAACCTCCGCATGAGGTGTAGCTGTATTGAGCTGCGTTTGCAACAAATCTACACGCTCTTTCAGAGCCTGATTTTCTTTTTGAGAAATGTGCAGGTTGTTGGACAATGTGTTTTTATCAGTTCTTAAAAAATAATCCGCAATCAGATAACCCGATAGAGCAGAAACGAGGATACCTAACGAAAACACAAGCCCATTGGCATAGGCCTCAGCATTGATAGCCCACAATAAAACAGCCGCAACTGCCACAAGAATGATGTACAAAAAACGCTTCATAAGAAAGAGAGAGAGTTTGTTCTGGTCAAAATTATATGTTTCATTCACTAAGAAGCACAAACTTATGATTTACAATGGGTTATAACAAAATATTTTGACTCTTTTTTTGAAAAAAATAATCAAACACTTTGACCTCAATGCAAAGGTTTCATTTGATTGGGCTGCCGAATTGCGAAGGATTTGTTCTAACTTTGCGCTTTTTGCATCCCCCTCAGTATTTTTTGCAAAAGCAAACATTTTTTTTGACAATAAATGTTTTATTTTGCAAAATTCTTTCCAGAGATTGTCTTTCTGGGAAATTGAAATTTTGCTAATTAATACTCGATATTATAATGTCTTCATATCTCGACCAACTTAACGCTGTACAGCGTGGCGCAGTCACAACAGTTGAAGGTCCCGTCTTAGTCATCGCTGGCCCAGGCTCAGGCAAAACACGTGTTTTGACTTTTCGTATTGCGCACCTTATTGAACAAGGCATTGCTCCGTGGGAAATTTTGGCTCTAACTTTCACGAACAAAGCAGCACGTGAAATGAAAGATCGCATCGAAAAAGTAGTTGGCACAAGAGCACAAAAGGTATGGGCAGGCACTTTTCACTCCATTTTTGCACGTATACTGAGGGGGGAAGCGGATAAAATTGGATATCCTTCCAACTTTACGATATATGATACAGACGACTCAAAAAGTTTACTTAGAAACATTATCAAAGAACTCAATTTGAGTAAAGACCAGTATAATGAAAATGCCATTCTGACGCGCATTTCGTCTGCAAAATCCAACTTGATTTCACCATTGGCTTATGAACAGAATGCAGAATTGATGGCTCAAGACAAACAGACAAAACGCCCATTTCTGCACCGCATTTACAGTGAATATGTGAGTCGCTGCAAAAGAGCGGGTGCTATGGATTTTGATGACTTATTGTTTCAACTATATGTTTTATTGCATCAAAACCCCGATATTGCGGATAAATACCGCCAACGTTTTCGGTATTTATTGGTTGATGAGTTTCAGGATACCAACTATTTGCAATACTGTATTGTGAAAAAATTAGTTGTTTACCCCAATAGCCCACAGAATATTTGTGTCGTAGGTGACGATGCACAGTCTATTTATGCGTTTCGCGGGGCGACTATTGACAATATTTTAGATTTCAAAAAAGATTTTCCATTGCTGCAAACCTTTAAGTTGGAACAAAACTATCGTTCTACTCAGCACATTGTAGAGGCAGCAAACCATGTCATTTCATACAATCGTCGTCAGATTCAAAAAAACATTTGGACAAGCAAAACGGATGGACAAAAAATAAAAGTCGTGAAAACGCAAAGCGACCAAGAAGAGGCGAAACGGATTGCTGATTTGATACAAGAACAAAAAAATCGCTATCATTTTCGTAACGCAGATTTTGCCGTTTTGTACCGAACCAATGCACAAAGCCGTCCTTTTGAAGAAGCGATGCGACGTTTGAATCTGCCTTACCGCGTGTATGGTAATATGTCGTTTTATGCACGTAAAGAGGTCAAAGATGTGTTAGCCTATTTGCGATTGATTGTAAATCAGAACGATGATGAAGCTCTGCGTCGCATCATCAACACGCCTCGTCGTGGCATCGGCGATGCAACATTGGAGAAAATTGCGTTGTTAGCTGCCTCCAAGTCGCAGACTTTATGGCAAACCCTACCAGAATATCAAGGAACTGCAAGAGAGAAAAACGCCCTGCAAAATTTTATTGCTATGATGAAGGCGTTTATTACTAAGTCATTGAAGTCTAATGCGTACGAAATAGCATCTTATGTTTTGAAACAATCTACAATGATGGATAATTTGAAACAAGATACCTCATTGGAAGGTACTGGACGACTCGAAAACGTCAATGCTTTGCTCGATGCGATTTCTTCTTTTTCGGAAGAAGATGAGTTGACCGATGATATTATTATGCCCGATAAGTCGTTGTCAACGTATCTACAAAACATCGCTTTAGTAACGGATGCGGACAATTCTGACCCCAATGCCGATGTGGTCACATTGATGTCGGTACACTCAGCCAAAGGGTTGGAGTACAAATCAGTAATTTTGAGCGGTTTAGAGGAAGATTTATTCCCATCTTTCATGTCAAAAGACACGCCTGAAGGATTGGACGAAGAGCGCAGATTGTTCTATGTAGCCATTACAAGAGCAGAAGAGTTTTTGACTTTGACCTATGCCGCCAATCGCTATCGACATGGGCAAATGAAACAGTGCGACCCCAGTCGCTTTTTGAATGAAATTCCGATGGAAAGTACTGATTCCTTAGGAGGTTTAGCTCCGATTCGCCGCGAATCGAGTGCGCCACAAACATCACGTGTATCTGGCAATTTTAGCCGAGCTGTGACTCCACAAACAGTCATCAATCCCAGTGATTTCAAAGCTGCGAAACCAGAAGACATCGAAATAGGACATAAAGTACTGCACATGAAGTTCGGAGAAGGCAAGGTTATTGCTATAGAAGGCGCAAAAGATAATCGCGTCGCCACCATTCATTTCAAGGATTTGACAGACCAACCGCAGCGTAAAATCATGTTAAAATTTGCGAAATTGCAGATACAAGGTTGAGAATATCGGCTTAATACTGAGGGGTATTAATAGACTAAAATTATAATTTATTTTTCATTAACATAAAAAACTATTTATAATGCCCTTAGATTCATATTAATTAGCGTTCTTTGATGAAAATTTTAAGTAATAAAAAAAACTATCTAAAAGTGAAAAGAATCCTTGCAATTTTTGTCTGCTTATTCCTTCTTACGGTCACAAAAGCAACAAATACAATCAAAACCGATTCGCTACCCACTGTCTTTGCTTTAGGACAATATGATGGACAACCGTTTGAAAAGCTCAAAGCAGAATGCGAAACCCAACTCCTAACTGTTTGCCGCAATGATATGCAAATGGCGTATTACCTCTGGGTACACATGTTGAAACACTTGGAAACACATGCCACTAAGTCGAAATTTGATATGGATGGTATCAAACTATGGCTCTATGTATTTTGGAATAAAGATGGTTCAATCAAAAACATCGCTTTCTATCCCAAACCTAATTCAAAAAACTTTAAAAATGAGGATATGATAGCTTTGTTGTCAGGTTTTTCTAAAACATATAAGTTTCCGATGACAGGAGACAATAGTTTTTCACACTATAGTACAGCCAACTTTCCTGTTATGGTAGAAAAACCGACAGAGGCGAACAACAATACAAACAACAATCGTAAGCAAGATTAATCATAAGCATCAGAAATGCCTCAACATTGAGGATGCTATTTTAGAGATACAATTCGTTGATTAACAATACAAAAAAGGAAAAGACCCGTCGTACTGAGGGGTCTTTTTTTTAGATATTTGAAAATAAAATGTTAGAACAGGCATAGAGAAAGTAAACCCAATTTCATTTTTTTATTTCCTTTGCTTTCAATAATCCATAGGAGTTAGGTTATCTAATATTTTATGAATACGATTTTATGACTTTCTTACTGTCTGAAATTATGAAAAAAATAGACCTAATCACTGTCAAAACAATTGTTTTTATTGTCCTCTTTTTGCGTTTTAGCCCTTTTACAAACGCTCAAACAACGATTTCGATTGAAAAATCTATCCCTATTCCTGACCATCCCTCATATCACGATGATAGAGAAGACGAAGAACACGAACATGGTAACAATTCTTATGCGCCTTTGACTCTCTACATTCCTGTGTGGGGTTTACCTGCACAAATTGACACGACATTTGGTATCGAAAAAGTGCAATTGAGTATCAAACACAGTCGTATTTCGGACATAAAAATCGAATTGTTCAGTCCCGATGGCACTTTAGTGTGGATAAGTAATCGGAATGGTAAAAATGGGGAGGATTATCGCAATGCCACTTTCACTCAACGGGGCTTCGATGGTCCGATTTCGTCAGCTGAAGCTCCTTTTTCGGGCGAATATCAACCTGATGGCAATTTGGCAAGTTTCAATAATGGACAAGACCCCAATGGTAATTGGATTTTGAAAGTGCATGATTTAGGGGCGAATACTGAGGGGGTATTTGAAAAAGTAAGCCTTGCTTTTAGCGACAATCCTGCTCGTATGCGCACATCGCCATGTTCATTTAGCAATCCACAAGCTTGTGTTTGTTCGCGTGTTGATGGCAAGATGATGCCAGATTTAGTCATTTCAGCTATGGGAACGGCGGCAAATATGTGGGAAATTGCTTACGACTCCACTAAAGGCTATGGCATGTTGATGTTTGAAGTACGGGTGATGAATCTCGGAGAAGGGCCTTTGGAATTGGTAGGCACTAACAAATGGTTGTGTGGTCCAGATACGGTCGCTGACCGCAATGTGCGTTGTCGGGAAGGCGATGAGACGAATGACTCCATTTATCCAAGGCAGATTTTTCAACAGAATATTTACAGAATAAAAAATGGTCAATTAGACAAAATAACTCGAACGGCGGGGACAATGGCTTATGATGGACACCCAGGTCACGACCACTATCATGCGGACTACTACGCCCGATTCACGTTGTTGAAACCAATTGAGAATGAACCTGATACGTCAAAATGGGAACAAGTAGGGGCTGCTCGAAAGGCCAGCTTTTGCCTGTGGGACATGCAATTTTGTGATGAAGAGAATAAAAAATGCGATGCCAAAGGACGATTTTACGACGAACGCACACTGCCAAACTATGGTTTTGGCACATACCGAAGTTGCGACGACCCACGCCGACAAGGTATTTCAGTCGGCGGCATTGATTGGTATGGTTTGCATTATGATGGTCAAAACCTGCGTTTGCCATCAACGATTGCCAATGGATTATATTTTTTAAAACTGGAAATTGACCCTTTCAATTTTTATGAAGAAGCCGATGAAACGAATAATGTGTTAATTTTGCCAGTCGTATTTCGTTTTCAGAAAGGAGATACTGAGGGGGGAAAAAAATGACTTTTATTGAAAATCAATACTTTTATTTATGTATATCGTACTCATTTCATTGGTTTGGGGGCTGTTTGCAGCTATGTTATTTCTGAATGTTTATATTCGGGTCAAAGCATTCAAGTATTACCGCCGCCTTGTCGAGGCACGTGTTGATTTTGGAACAACCCATATTTTCAATCGTGAAAAATTGGAAAAGGAAGTGTATCCGAAATACCCTCAGCATCGTGATGATATTGATGCTTTTGTAGGGCATATTCGCAAAAGTCTAAACATTGCCATCATTTTGATGGCTTTGATAACCCTTTTTGGTGGTATTTTGATGTATTTCAGAAATGATTTTCAGTAGGCCTAAACATACTTTTTATCAAATTTGACAAAAAAGTTTATCCATATCGCTCTTGATGTGCGGAAAATCCAAATGTAAAGGCTGAAAATGACTATTGTCACTAAAATAAAAGATGGTAGAATATCCAATCCCAAAAGGAATTTGCAGACAGCAAACATTGAAAACATCAAAAATGCAGTCATAATATAAGACACAAACATAGCTCCATAGTAAAAACCCGTCTCAAGTACATAGCGTTGCCCACAATGTGAGCAAGTATCGGGCATATCGAATGGACGACGGAACGACAAAGTAGGCGTGAAGTATAGATTGCCTGTATGACAACGCGGGCATTTATGGGTCAAAATAGAGTAGGTTTTCGAGCCTTTTTTCATAATGGATGGTGTTGAATTTTAGGTACAAAAATGCTTGACATACTGAGGGGGTATGTGAGTCCCACACTTCTGTACCTAAAATATCTAATCTAAAATCTCTAAAATTATCCTTTTCGTTCAGCAAAATCATGCATCAAATCTGCCAAAAGCTGAATACTTTCAGTTGCCATAGCATTGTAGATAGATGCACGGAAACCACCTACCGAACGGTGTCCTGCAATGCCTTGAATGCCGTTTTCTTTGGCAATGGCTGCAAACTCTGGCTCTAAATCGCGGTTGTGCATGACAAAACAAACGTTCATCAATGAACGGTCTTCTTGAGCCACATTGCCTTTGAACAATGGATTTTGATCAATTTCATTGTACAAAATGGCTGCTTTTTTCTCATTGTGTGCCGCCATGCCTTCCAAACCGCCGACCTCTTTAATCCAACGCATCGTCAAAAGACTAACATAGATTGGGAAAACTGGCGGTGTATTGTACATTGATTTTTCTTTGATGAATGTACGATAGTCGAACATGACTGGAATTTTACGTTCAACTTTGCCCAACATATCTTTTCTTATGATGACACATGTTGTCCCTGCGGGACCAATATTTTTTTGTGCGCCTGCATAAATTAAACCATACTTGGCAAAGTCAATCGGACGACTTAAGAAGTCTGATGACATATCGCATACGATGGGTTTGTCGGTTGCAGGAGTCCAATGGTATTGTGTGCCATAAATGGTATTGTTGGACGTAATATGTAAATATTCCGCATGGTCTGGCACAGACCAACCTTTTGGAATATGGTCATAAGTCGTTGATTTTGAAGAGGCTAACACTTCAACATTGCCAAAGGAACGTGCTGCTTCGATGGCTTTAGCAGCCCAAGTGCCTGTGTCAACAAAAGCGGCTGTTTTAGACTCGTCGAGCAAATTCATAGCTGTTAAGAAAAACTGTGTCGAAGCACCGCCTGTCAACCAGACTACTTCATAGTCATCTGTCAAACCAATGAGTTCTTTCACCAATGCGGAAGCCTCATCAACAACAGCCACGATTTCTTTTGAGCGGTGGCTCATTTCGAGTACAGATAAGCCAGTGCCATTGAAATTGAGAACACCTGCTGCTGCTTGTTCGATTACTGAGGGGGGGAGGATAGCGGGCCCTGCGCTAAAATTGTGGACTTTCATAACTGATTTTTTTTCTGCCACTACGGGCATGTCTAATTCAATTGTCATTTGATAATCAATGGTTTATAAACAAATTGATGAGTTTATTTTTCAATGAGCGAAAAATTCGCTGCAAAGTTAGGGTTTTCACTTATCAAATGACAAGGGTTTTTAGAAAAAGAGACGAAAAAAGCAGATTTTGATGAATCGAAAAAGAATAATACTTGAATCGTTCTTTTAGGATTCTAACTTCCGATAGATGCGCCCTTCTCCTGCATTTAGTTTTTGAAAATCTATTCTCATTTCATTGATAATCAATTTTTTATCGGCATCGTCAATGTCAACTGATGTTGAAAATTCTAAGACCACAGTCGAGTTATCCACATACTGTCCCACAGATTCATTTTCCCCGACGGAGGGGGTAGATAAAACGATATTTTCAGCCACGTTGTCAATAGACAAATTGACAACGAAAAGCCAGATACCAGCCGACCAAGCTATAACTTTGTGTGCATGTTGGCTCGAAGGCAGTTGCCACCATACTACTTTTTCCGTTTTAATCAGTGGCAAAAGCCAATCTGAGACTTTTCTCATGCGGTCAATCTGGTTGAAAAGCGAGCGATTTTTGCCCCATACATAGTCACCAACTGTGGCGTTTTTGCCCTCATCGAGGTGAAAAACATAGAGTTTCGTGTAATGCTCGTTGGGCGCAGGCACAGGATGTGGGTCGCGTAACTCGAAACCTAAGCCCATATAGCTGGGCATTTCGTTTAGAAAAGTTGCGATAAAAAAACGTGTTTCGTTGCCACGCAGATAGAAGGTATCGAATCTGGGATCATCTTTGTCACCCGTCATCACTGTAAAATTGGGTGCTATTTTGTGATGGTGCAAAATGTGGAGATAACGTCCAAATTCAGCCATAAACCGTTCAGACCCCACGACCATACTTTGCAAATCTCCTAAAGTGGAGTCTGCTAACGACATCTCGAGATGAGCCACTTCATTGCCATAAGCCATGACCCCGTCAGGTGCGAGGAAAGTCTCTGCGAACGAGCCAAAATGAGGCATTTTCTCTCCGACTTTTTCTTTTATGTAGCCCAAAATGTCGTAAAAAGGGGTCGGTTTTTTAGGTACACCCTTGGGGCGCATTTGCACATGAGCCATGTCGCCACGCATAAAATCCATATTGAACTGCAAAGCGACTTCTGTATAATGTTGGGCTACATAGTCCCACGTTTCGAGGCGGTGTTTTTTGAAGTCAATGACCCAATCGGCGTTATTGTCCTTATTTTCATACAATTTGTAACGTGTCAACGGACCAAAAACACGACTGAACTCTTCGGGTTTTGTAATACGATAGTCTTTCCACTCGCGTCCTTTGTCATCAATCGTAGCTACCCCCTCAGTATCAACGGCTAAACCACGATAGGGCGGTCCCATAGTGGCAGGGACTGTTTCGAAGTGATGGTCGTACAAGAATTGAATCAAGGCCTCACGCCGTGCCAAACGTTCACCATATGCTTTTGGATAGCCAAAAAGTGTGATAAGGCGTTCATTTTCAGACATTTTATAGAAAAAATCCTCTCGTGATGGCAGTGATACTGAGGGGTCTTCTTGTTGTAAAAAACTAAGAATGAGGTCTTGAACAACCTCATGCAAATTGTTGTCTTGTCGCACAATGTCGTTGCCGATACGTTGCAACCATTCAAAATGTTGTGGATTGGCCAATACTTGTTCCGAATAACGGTCTGTATGAGGTATGACATCCATTCCAACCGAGAAACCCAAAGCATGAAGTAGATTGATGACCACTTTAAGTTGTTTTTCGATTGTATCCAAATGCGGCATTTGGCGATGCATCTCGGAACTGAAAAACGCTGGGTTGATTTCCCAACTTGCCATACCATACAAGCTCGCAACGACACCCGGCTCCCATATAGGTAAAAGGTGGATACAGTTTTGGGCTTGGGGCAGAGTCAAAGCATATTTGACAACGTGCCAGAATGAGCCAATCGTTCTGACATTGATGCCGACCATATTCGTTTTTTTGAGCCATTCCCCATTGGGCTCATGTTGGACAGGACTTTTTATGGTGTTATCTGGATTGACGGCTTCATAAAACGATGTGCCTAATTTTTTTTCAATTAAATAAACGGCTTGATAACCAGGCAGGTTGAGTACTTCTGTGGGCAGAAGGTTGGTAATAAAAGATGTCGCGCCAGACAGATAGGCGTACACATTTTCTCTGTTTAAAGGCATGGTTGCTGATATGTATTTTGTTATAGTTTGACAGTCAATAAGTTTGGTATTAAATAATCTCAACTTATGGGCTGTCTCATTCTTGTTGTAAATAAAGCACAAAATAAAAGACTTCAATGGAGAAATAAGCACTCCCTCAGTAAAATCATTTAGATTAATTAATTTCTTTATGTCGATATCAAAATAAATGTGATGCTATACCTATAAAATTATTTGGAAGTTTAAAACGACAAGACTACCTTTGTTTATGAGTTTAAAGAGTTTAAAGGCATAGTTGGAAGCCTTGAAGTTTTTGTGGTCTTATCCGTTTTTGAGCTTATCCATTCAACTTTCCTTCCTATCTTTTCGTTCTCCACTCATTCCAGTAGTGTATTTTCAATTTTTTATTTTATCATTTTTTTAATTTTTTTCGATGAATATTTTTGTTGCAAAACTGAACTTCAGCACCGACAGCGCGGCGTTGCGTGAAGCATTTGAGCAATTCGGCACAGTCGAATCTGCTAACGTAATCATGGATCGCGAAACAGGTCGTTCGAAAGGCTATGGCTTTGTCGAGATGTCTGATGATAGCGAGGGTGAGGTGGCTATCAGAGCTCTGGATGGAAGCAATATTGATGGCAACACAATTGTGGTAAAAAAAGGCGAACCTCGTGAATCTCGTGGTGGCGGCGGCGGTTATAGTGGTGGTGGCAATCGCGGTGGCGGCGGCTACGGTGGTGGCGGCAATCGCGGCGGCGGTTATGGCGGTGGTGGCAATCGTGGCGGCGGCTACGGTGGTGATCGTCCACGTCGCGATGACGGAGGTGGTCGTTGGGGTCGGTAAGACAAATTGAGACTAAAAAACATCGTTTTTAGATAAAAACGGCGAGTCGTGGGAACGTGGCTCGCCGTTCGTTACATTCAGTGGGTGCAACGCCTCTTACCGACATCAACGCAATTCGTAGCCGTACAGGAACTTCTAATTTGACAAAAACCTCCCTCTATCTCCCCCTTTTCGGCGGTGAAGCCACCATTTTTCAACTAAAAAATTACCAAGAGTTGAAATAGATATGTTCTCTTTTATTTGCATTCAATAGCGAAACAAAGCCTAAATTCGCTCCTTAAAAATTGAAACAATGAAAAATATAATTTTGACTGTCATTCTGGGCGTATGTCTCATTTGTCAAATATCCCCCTCAGTATGGGCGCAAAATCCAATGCCTAAAAAGCTGATTTCAGGGCCTATGTTGGGCTATATCGAGCATCGCGAAGTTCAGATTTGGCTGGAAGTTGCTCAGAGTGTTCAATCTGTTGACATTGTTTATCATGCCGCAGGTAGCACAAAAATGATGAAAGCACACGTCGAAAAAGAACGACTCGGACGTGTCTATAATCCTGTTAAACTGACACTTGAGGGATTGGAAATGAATACGGTGTACAACTATCAAATACTGCTCGATGGTGAAAAACAAAGCAGCACGTTTCCATTTACCTTTCGCACCAAAAAACTGTGGGAATGGCGCGAGGACGCACCCAATTTCACCTTTTTGCTCGGTTCGTGTTTCTATCTGAACGACCCCGCTTATGACCGTCCAGGCAAGCCGTATGGGCAAGACCCACGCATTTTGGAGACTATGGGCAATATGCCTACTGATTTTATGCTTTGGTTAGGCGACAATTTGTACCTGCGCGAAGCGGATTTTTCCTCAGCTTCGGGTATCGCTTATCGCTATTCGACCAATTTTAGGCATCCTGCGATGCAAAAACTGAGGGGTACACGTGCCAATTATGCCATCTGGGACGACCATGATTACGGTCCCAACGATTCTGATGGCAAATTTGAACTCAAAGAAGTCTCCTTGGCGCATTTCAAGCGTTATTGGGCAAACAAAACTTTTGGCGAGGCAGACAACGCTGGGGCGTACCATAAATTCAAATGGAGCGATTGCGATTTCTTCTGTATGGACGACCGTTTTTATCGCTCTGCCAACACTTTGCCCGATTCATTAGGTGGCAAACCGAATCCGAATAAACAATTTTATGGCAAAAAACAACTCGATTGGCTCAAAAACGGCTTGATTTCTTCCGAAGCTTCATTCAAGTTTATCGTCACAGGTGGGCAAGTTTTGAATCCGTTATCCGACCGCGAATGTTTTATGTTTTATCCTTCTGAGTGGTCAGAATTGATGAGTTTTATTGTCGAAAACAAGATTGAAGGCGTTGTTTTTTTGTCGGGTGACCAACATTACAGCGAAATGATTAAGCGACAAATTGCGCCCGATTTCTATCCTTTTTATGATTTTACTTGCTCCCCAGTCACATCGGGTGTGAAGGACATCAATAAAACAAAGGCGTTTAATAATCCTCTTCGCGTAGAAGGTTCATTACTGATTGCCAATAATTTTGGTAAAATATCCGTTAGTGGTAAAAAAGGCGAACGAAAACTCACTTTTGAAACTTTTGACATTGATGGCAAAAATCGTTGGCAATTCACCCTCAATCAGAAAGATTTGACGCTATCTAAATAGTAAAAGCAGCATTTTTGCGAAACATATAATCTTTTATTTGCGAACAAAATACTTACCCAAAGCATTTTATAATTTTGCATTTTACAGTTCAATCATCCATAAAAAACTCAACGATGCTAAAATTCTTAAAAAAAATCCAACTAACAATCATTGCTTTTATCCTCTGCCTACCCCTCAGTAAAGCCCAATTTGAAGTGGGCATAACGGGTGGATTTTACAACTATCGAGGCGATCTGACAGACCCCTCAGTAGCAAAGCTGGAATTGCAGCCCAGTTTTGGCGCATTTGTCCGTTACACACCACATCGCTACATCACCATTCGTGGCAATTACCTTCAAGGCAAACTGAAAGCCTCTGATTTGCAATCACCTAACCCTTCTACACGCTATCGCGGTGTGGTATTTGAATCCACTTTGCGCGAGTTTTCAATTGTAGGTGAATTCAATGTTTTAGGCAATAGCAACGAAAACTACTACGAAGTAGGCGGTGTTTTCATCAATCCTTATGTATATGGTGGCATTGGCTTCGCTTCTAATAGTGACGGACCCGTCGCTCCTGCCGACACACGCCCTTATCCATTTCCAGAAGATGGGGCTAAAAGTATTGTGCCTGCATTCCCATTGGGTTTGGGCTTAAAAGTGCAGTTTGGCGACTATCTGTCTGTGGGTTTCGATGCAGGTATCAGAACCACATTTTCGGACTATCTTGATGGGGTCAGCAAAATTGCGAATCCCAAAAGTAAAGACTTCTACTCCTATGCAGGCTTAACAGTCAGCTATTGCTTTGGCAATTATTAATTTTCATAAAAAAACAAATTTTTAAACCGTTTGACAATGATTCTTGCATCGTCAAACGGTTTTCTTTTGCTACCTTTGCGGCGCGAAAAATAAACAACGCTGAGTTTTTGAGCGGTTTGAAGACCCCCTCAGTATTTCAGTTTGTTTTTCAAAAAATATCTCTAACAATCATTTCCAATCTCGGTTTTTCATGCTTACGGTCAATAACGTTGCGTTGCAATTTGGCAAACGTGTTCTTTTCGATGAGGTCAATCTCAAATTCACCAAAGGTAATTGCTATGGTGTCATTGGTGCAAATGGCGCAGGCAAATCCACTTTTATCAAAATTTTGTCGGGCGAAATTGAGCCAAATCGTGGCGAAGTGAGCATCGAACCCGGCAATCGTATGGCTATTTTGTCGCAAAACCACTTCGCATTCGACGATGTGCGTGTTCTCGACACCGTGATGATGGGGCATAAACGCCTCTACGACATCATGATTGAAAAAAATGCCATCTACGACAATCCGAATGCAACGGAAGAAGAATCTATGCACGCCGCCGAGTTGGAAGCCGAATTTGGCGAGATGAACGGCTGGATGGCGGAGTCTGATGCGGCAGAATTGCTTTCCAATCTGGGTATCAAAGAAGCCTACCACGATTCTTTGGTGCGCGAATTGAGTGGCAAAGACAAAATCAAAGTCCTCTTGGCACAAGCTCTGTTTGGCAATCCCGACATTTTGCTCATGGACGAGCCAACCAACGACTTGGATGCTGAAACGACCGAGTGGCTGTGCGATTTCTTAGCCGACTACGAAAACTTAGTCATCGTCGTCTCGCACGACCGTCACTTCTTAGACATGGTGTGTACCCATGTTGTGGACGTTGACTTTGGCAAAATCCGTTTGTTTACTGGTAACTATACGTTCTGGTACGAAACAAGCCAATTGTTGTCGCGCCAAATGGCTGATAAAAACAAGAAAATAGAGCAAAAACGTGCTGAGATGATGGAATTCATCGCGCGATTCTCTGCCAATGCGTCAAAATCGAAACAAGCGACCAGCCGTAAGAAAGCTTTGGACAAATTGAATTTGGAAGACATGCGCCCATCGAGCCGTCGTTATCCATTTATCAATTTCAAACCTGAGCGCGACCCAGGCGATGTGATTTTTGAATGCGAAAACCTCTCAAAACGTGCAGAAAATGGCGAATTTTTGTTCCAAAACGTCAGTTTCAGGATGAATAAAGGCGAAAAAGTTGCCATCCTTTGCCGCAATGCCAATATTCCGACGGCGTTTTTCAATATCATTTCGGGTGAAGACAAGGACTTTACAGGTAAGTTTTCTTATGGTCAAACCATATCCCCTCAGTATTTGCCCAACGACAATACGCAATTTTTCACAGGCACAAATGATATGAACCTCATTGACTGGTTGCGTCAGTTCTCGAAAGAAAAAGACGAGTCGTTCATTCGTGGATTTTTAGGTCGTATGTTGTTCAGTGGTGAGGAAGTGTTCAAGAATTCGAGCGTTTTGTCGGGAGGTGAAAAAGTGCGTTGTATGATGTCGAAAGCGATGTTGGCAAATCCTAACTTCGTCATCATGGATGAGCCAACCAACCACCTTGACTTGGAAAGTATCACGGCTTTGAACAATGGCATGAAAGACTTTACAGGCAATATGATTTTCACAAGCCATGACTATCAAATCTTGGATACGGTTGCCAATCGCATCATCGAAATCACCCCCAATGGCATGATTGACCAATTGATGACTTATGGCGAGTACATCCACAGCTCACGCATCAAGACTTTGCGAGAAGAGTTGTATGGTGACGCTGTTTCTGCATAAAAAGGAAAGAGTTAAAAATAAAAAAGGGCTATTTGTTGCGACAAATAGCCCTTTTGTTTTCGATTTTTATGCCTTTTGAGCCAAAGCTCGTCGTTTTTCAACTCTTTTTGACACCACGATGCCGACCTCAAATAAGGTATAAAGTGGTACAAAAACCAATAATTGCGACACCATATCGGGCGAAGGTGTGATGATACCCGCAGCCAAGAGCAAGACAACAACCATGTGCTTGCGATATTGAGTCAACATTTTTGAACTCACAATACCGATGCGTGCAAGAAAATAAATGATGACAGGCAACTCAAATACAAGTCCAATCGGCAAAGTAAACATGGTCAGATACCCGATGTAAGAGTCGAGCGATGCTGTGCCACCGACGTTTGCCATTTTGTAATTTGCCAAAAAAGAAATGGCAAAAGGTGTAATGATGAAATAGCCAAACAGCACACCTGCAATAAATAAAGCTGAACAAACGGTAACAAAACCTTTGGCAGCTTTGATTTCTTCCTCCATCAATCCAGGCTTGATGAACAACCAAAATTGCCAAAATACGAACGGAATTGCGCCTAAAAGCCCAACAATCAAGGCAATTTGCATATGTTTGAAGAATACCTCACCAATTTCTGTTGTAAATAAACTCAATGAAGGCGGTGTCAAACACAGGTCTTTTGCCCCTGTTTTGGCAGCTATATCACACATTAACTTGTAAGTCGGAAACGATTTGTCAATGGGTGCGTAAATAATCATATTGAAAAACCATTCACCCATCGCAAATACGATGATAACGCCGACTAAAATGGCAATTAAAGCCCGAATGATGCGCGCACGCAACTCGTCGAGGTGTTCCCAAAAAGACATTTCGTCCTTCTTTTTCACCTCATAATCGGGTTCTTTATCAACATCAACTTGATCTAATGGCATGTTTCTTTTTTGCTTTATTAATTAAAGACCCCCTCAGTATGAGAGGGACTGCAAAACTACAAATTTCATCGTTAAACAAAATACTGAGGGGGATGTTTCAAATAAAACGGTCGCCTTATTTTTTGACAAGTTTTTAACATTTAAAAACAAAAAACAACTTATCTTTACATATAGAAAGCTATATATTTTGTGAGCTATTTTGCAAATAGTTAGTTATCAATATTTTAAAAATATTATCAAGTCTAATCGAATAAAATTTTCAAGAAAAAAATGAGCGATTTTTCTCACGTCGCGAATGCGCATCCACAGTATATCGAAGGTTTATACACCGAATATCTGAAAGACCCTAACTCTATTGACCCATCGTGGTCGTTGTTTTTCAGAGGTTTTGACTACTATGCCGACAATAATGGCGGCACAAACGGCTCATCGAATGGCAAAACAGCTGTGGCATCGGACATTGGTTCGATTCCTGAAAAAGAACTGGCTGTGATGATGATTATTGACGGCTATCGTCACAGAGGGCATTTGCTTTCGACCACCAATCCCATCAAAGCGCGCAAAGACCGTGCGCCGCATTTGGAGCTAAAAGATTATGGTTTGACTGATGGTGATTGGAATCAGCCTTTCATCGCAGGCAATACTTTGGGTATGAAAAATGCCACTTTGCGCCAAATTGTTGACCGTTTGAATGCCATCTACTGTGGCAATATTGGCTATGAATACAGCCATATTGACAAGCATGACCAACGTCTTTGGTTGCGCGACCGTATCGAAAAACACTCTCATACTGAGGGGTATGGTTTGAGCCACGAAAAGAAACGTCGCATTCTCGAAAAACTCAACGAAGCTGTTGGTTTCGAGGAATTTTTGGGTAAAAAATTCATTGGCAAAAAACGTTTCTCGCTCGAAGGTGGCGAATCAACGATCGCAGCCATTGATGCCATGATAAACGAAGGGACTGACCAGCGTGTAGAAGAGGTGGTCATCGGTATGGCACACCGTGGTCGTTTGAATGTGTTGGCAAACACGATGCGCAAGACGTACGAAAATATTTTCAACGAATTTGAAGAAAACGTTGGCGAACTCAGCTATGGCAGTGGCGACGTGAAATACCACTTGGGCTATTCTTCGCAAGTGGATACCCTCACAGGCAAGTCGGTTTATTTGAAATTATTGCCCAATCCGTCGCATTTGGAGGCTGTTGACCCAGTCATGGTGGGCTATGCAAGAGCCAAAGCCGATATTTTGTACGAACACGATTACGACCGTATTTTGCCCATTATGATTCACGGCGATGCAGCGGTTGCAGGACAAGGCATTGTGTATGAAGTATTGCAAATGAGCAATTTACGCGGTTACGATGCAGGTGGCTCTATCCATTTTGTCATCAACAACCAAATTGGTTTTACGACCAATTTTGAAGATGCTCGCACTTCGACCTACTCCACGAGCATTGGCAACACGATTCAAGCACCGACTTTCCATGTCAATGGTGACGACCCCGAAGCGGTGGTTTTTGTCTGCGAATTGGCAGTGGCTTATCGTCAGGAGTTCAATACAGATGTGTTTGTGGATATGGTGTGCTATCGTCGTTGGGGTCACAACGAGAGCGACAATCCTGCTTTCACACAACCTTTGATGTGGCGTTTGATTGAAAAACATAAAAACCCGCGTGAGATGTACGTGGCTCAATTGTCAAAACGCAACGATATGAGTCGCGAGTTGGCAGAAAAAATGGCAGAGCAATACTACCAAATGCTGCAAGACCGTCTCGATGATGTCAAACAGAAACAAGCCAAATACACCTATCAAGAACCCGATTTGGCGTGGCGCAACTTGAAACGAGGGATTCAAATCACCGATGATTTGTACGAAACATCACCCAGTACAGGCATTTCGCGTGAGAAGATTGATAAAATCATCACCCATCTGAACACCATTCCAAAAGGTTTTTCTCCTTTGAAAGACATTTTGCGCTACTTGAATGGCAAACAAAAATTGATTGCGGACAACAAAGTAGATTGGGGCTATGGCGAACTGATGGCCTATGCGTCTATTTTGTTGGAAGGCAAAAACGTGCGTTTGAGTGGTGAAGACGTGAAACGTGGCACATTCAGCCACCGTCACGCTTGCTTTTTCGATGCAGACACCAATGGCGAATACAATCGTTTGAGTACGATTTCCGATTCGCAAGGGTCGTTCTATATTTACAACTCATTGTTGTCAGAATACGCTGTTTTGGGTTTTGAATACGGTTACGGTCTGGCTTATCCCGACAATTTGGTGTTATGGGAAGCACAATTCGGCGATTTCAACAACGGTGCGCAAACGATTATTGACCAATTCATTGTCGCAGGCGAGTCAAAATGGGGTCGTCAGAATGGTTTGGTGATGTTGTTGCCACATGGTTTTGAAGGTCAAGGACCAGAACACTCATCGGCACGCATCGAACGTTTCTTACAATTGTGCGCTGAAAACAATGTGACTGTTGCCAATTGTACAACGCCAGCCAACTTCTTCCACCTCTTGCGTCGTCAATTGGAGCGTCCATTCCGCAAACCATTGATTCACATTTCGCCAAAGTCGCTCTTGCGTCATCCTGAGTGCGTATCCGACATTTCAGAATTTGAGACAGGCAACAATTTCAAAGAAGTGATAGACGACCCCTCAGTAAAAACCCCTCGAAAAGTGCTTTTCTGTTCGGGCAAAGTCTATTACGATTTGACAGCCAAACGCAACGCCGACAGCATCAACGATGTTGCCATCGTCCGCGTAGAGCAATTGTATCCGTTCCCAGAGACACAGGTCAAGGCTATCATGGCAAAAAATCCAGACGCACAATATATTTGGGTGCAAGAAGAACCCCAAAACAACGGCGCATGGAGCTATATCGCCACATTCCACAATGATTTGAGCTGGACTTATGTGGGTCGCCCTGCTTCGGCATCGCCTGCCACAGGTTTCTCAAAAGTACATGCCAAAGAACAAGACAAATTGGTCGCAAAAGCGTTCGAATAGTCTTCAATCTTTGATTGGTTATAAAAATAAAACGAGACTGCCGCACTTGGTGGTCTCGTTTTTATTTTTTTTGGTCATATCAAGTATAACAAGAGCCATAATTGTAAAAATACTTAACCTCACACACCAAAAACACTGTAAAAATCATTTTAGAATTTGTTCTTGATTTATAAATAGGTTCAAAAATAAATAGAGCGTATTTGTGAAAATTGATGCCTTCTGAACTCTTAGTAAAGTAAGATAATCCATTCATTAATTTCAAACCTTATTTTATGACCAAAACAACTTCTCAAAATGAAAAAACGCGCTTATTTTTTTATCTTAAGTTTAGTTATCACCTCTTGTCAAAATGATGCAAATAAAAGTGCCAACAATACAGTAGCTCAATCTGAAATTAAAACTGAAACCCATGAGTCGGTTCAAAGAGCAGCAAAGACACTAAATAAAAACAAAGATGCACCAATTACTCCATTCAAGAGACCATCTACTGATACATTGACGCAAGAACCAACACGTATAGAACAGCTAAATGAACCTACAAACGTATTTTTTTTGGCTCAAAACACAGTTTCTTCTCGTAAAATCATTCGAACAGCGCAGGTGAAAACCAAAGTGAAAAATACTGAGGGGGCAACTTATCAGATAGAACATATCACACAAAAATGGCGTGGCTTCGTCACTGCAAATAATCTCCAAAATCGGATAGTCAAACAGGAAGTCGTGAATATTTCGACCGATTCAATGCTTCAAATTACGCATTCGGAAGCGGTTAATACACTCATCATTCGAGTACCCAGCCTACGATTAGATACATTTTTGGCAGAATTGAAGAGTATTTACTTGCGTTTGGATTATCGTTGTGTCAATGCCAACGATTTGACATCAACATTTTTAACCAATCAACTTAAATCCGAACAACGGGAAGAATCCGCCCGACGCATTGCTGCTGCAAGCGATGAGAAAGGTAAACGTTTGGCAGATATTGTTAATGCCGAAACAAATCGATTACAATTATCCGACGAATCCATTGAGCAAAAAGTACAGAATGAGGAAACAGATTATAATATCGCTTTCTGTACTGTCCAAATCGAGATTTATGAAGATCCAGTGATTACCAGAAACATCGTGCCTTACATTTCGCCCACAATAACCAGTGCGCGTTTTAGCTTTCGGTGTCAACAAGCCTTAGCCAATGGCTGGTCGTTCTTGTTGAATATTTTTGTAGGTGTTTTGAATATGTGGGCCTTTATTTTGTTGGCTATTGTTGCTTATATTTTGTATCGCCGTGTAGCAGCTTCTATTTTTTCTAAATTTTCTTTGTCTCGAAAAGATGGATGGACGGATGTGAACCAACATGCCCAATAAACACGAATCAACCCAAAAATGAAAACGAGACAGCCTGTCAGGGTAGCCTCGTTTTCATTTTTGGGTTCATATAAAATACAGCATCAGAGACAATAATTTTAAAGCATCTCACTCAAAACAGTGAGTTATTACCTCGTTTGCATAACATCAGCTATTATACTTTTTTCTTCTGTTGCCACTTATAATTCCATGTAATAGATGGAATGATTGGGAAAATCGTGACCTGTTGTGCTGTAGCTTTGGCAGTGCCTTTTTCAAAAGATTGCTGAATATCGTAGTAAACAAAAAACGGATTCCAACGATTGTAAAAATTATAAACAGAAAATGTCCAACTGGATTTGAAACCCACCTTATCGGGCTTAGGTGTATAAGTTGCACCAAAGTCGGCACGGTGATAATTGGGTAAACGCAGCGAGTTGCGGTCTCCATATTCGACATTGAGTTTTTGATCAATAAAATAAAGGTGTTTCAAAGGCGTAAAAGAGTTGCCTGTCGAAAACACGAAATTGGCGGATAAATCCCATTTGCGATGAATGGCATAATTTGACACAACTACAACATCGTGAATGCGGTCATATACTGAGGGGTACACGCGACCGCCATTTATGTCAGGAAACTCACGCAAGGTGCGCGACCATGTGTAGCCAATCCACCCATTGAGCCGGCCTTTGGCTTTTTTGATAAAAAATTCTGCACCATAAGCTCGTCCGTTGCCAAAAACAAAGGATTTTTCGACATCTTCAGCTTGTTTAGGCACATAGTTTTCAGGATAATCAATCTGATTGCGCAAGTTTTTGTAATAAACTTCAATTGAGGTTTCCCACATGTTGTCGTCAAAATTGTGGAAATAACCCATGGCATACTGTATGCCGCGCTGAGGTTGCACCAATTCTGAACTCAAAACCCACACATCGGATGGAAACGAGCTTGTCGAGTTGGATACCAAGTGCAAATATTGAGTGGTCATCGTCACACCAAATTTTAAAGAACTCACGCCATTGTTCATTTTGTAAGTGCCTGTCAAGCGCGGTTCGATGCCACCATAAACTTTTGCCACTTCGCCTTTTGCGAAGGTTTTCCCTGTTTTTTCAGATGTATAAGGCCCAATTTGTTGGAAAGCAGACAAGCGCAAGCCTGCATTCAGCGTCAACTGAGGGGTTGCTTTCCAATCATCGCTGATATAAACGGCGTATTCGTGAGCAAATTTGGGTTTAATTTTATCAGCATTGGTAAACACTTGCTCACCGTTTGAACCTGTGGCAATATTGGGTGTAAGGCGGTGATAGGTATAATTGACACCCCATTTTATGCTGTGTTTTACTGAGGGGTAGTAGTCGAAATCCACTTTAGCATTCCAATCGCGCACGCCCGAATAGACATTGAACTTAAAAATATCTTGTCCGCCGCCCGCCGAAAAATCGTAATCATTGTAAATACCACTCACATTCATAAATAAAGTCGGTTTGAAAACGTGATTCCAGCGCAGAGTCGTTGTTGCGTTGCCATAGGGCAAGCGGAAATTAAAACCTCTATCGTTGGAGTTGAACACAAAGACATCACGTCCAAAATAGCCCGATAAATAGAGTCGGTCTTTTTCTGAAAACTGATAATTGGCTTTAGCGTTTACATCATAAAAATAATAGTTCGTGCCTGCGAAACGGGTTTTGTCGATAGCGGGTTGTGCCAAATCTAAGCCGTAGGTGCGGCGAGCAGACACAATGAACGACGATTTTTCTTTCTGAATAGGCCCTTCGACAGTCAAACGGCTCGAAATCAAACCAATGCCGCCTTCCGCTTCATATGCTTTATTATTCCCTTCTTTCATCTGAATATCTAAAACCGACGATAGGCGACCACCGTATTGAGCTGGCATTCCGCCTTTTATCAAGGTCGTATTTTTGATGGCATCGGCATTGAAAACAGAGAAAAAACCCAATAAATGTCCTGGATTATAGACAATCGCTTCGTCCAAAAGCACTAAATTTTGATCAATGCCACCACCACGCACATAAAAACCCGAGCTACCTTCCATTGATTTTACACCTGGCAACAGCTGAATCACCTTCAAAACATCAGCTTCTCCGAACAAAACGGGCGTTTTTTTGATATTTTCGATAGGTAAAGTGACTGTTCCCATTTCTGTTTTAGAAACATTCTTATCTTTATCTTCGGCAGTGATGACGACTTCTTGCAATTCCACCCCCTCAGTAAGATTGGCATTTAGCGTTTGGTCAGCCGCCAATTCCACTTTTATTTCTTTATCTTGAAAACCGACAAAGCTGAATTTTATGGCATAGTTTCCCTTAGGTAAAGTGAGCGAATAGAAACCATAAGTGTTCGTAGCTGCGCCTTGAAGTTTATTCTCTTTGTTATAGACATTGACACCAATCAAAGTTTCGCCAGAACGTGCGTCTTTGACATAGCCAGACAAAGTAAAATTTTGTGAAAAAGTGGCATTTAAAGCTAAAAAACTCAAAATGCAGGTGAGTAAAAAAAGTCGGGTGTTCATACCAAATTATGTTTTGTATAAAAATGCAAAGCTAACGTTTGACTGTGGTTTTTGGTTTTAGATTTTAGTTAAAACTCGACAGGCAATCTTCCTAAAACGATAGATTTTATTTTTTTGAATAATTTTATAATTTTAAGCTTTCTTCAGTTAAAGAAATGAGTTTCCTGCAAAATTGAAGTAGAACATTTTAAATACGGGCAATATTGTTTTTTAAAAATTATTATTTTGGATGATGGAAAATTTCAGTATAAATATTGGGAATACTGCTCGCAGGCACAGACATCCCATAATTTGTATTTAAGCCACTTATTTTTGCTATCAAACTAAGTACGATATGACAACGAGTAAAGAGAATCAACTTTTTGAATCCTACACACCGCGTCCACATTTTTGGGACGAAATGGCAACACATACTGAGGGGGTATTTCGCCCGCATTACGAATCTGTTGTTCAGTTTTTGCAACAACTTCCTTTGGCTACGCTTCATCGAAAAGAAGAGTTAGCAAAAGAATTGTTTATGAATCAAGGGGTTACGTTTACAGTTTATTTTGAAAATGAAGGTATTGAGCGTATTTTCCCTTTTGATATTATTCCACGCATCATACAAGCCAGCGAGTGGTCGCATATTGAGAAAGGAGTCAAACAGCGACTCAAAGCGTTGAATAAGTTTCTGAAAGATATTTACCACGACCAGAATATCATTAAAGATGGCATTGTGCCAGCCGACTTGATTGTAAGTTGTCCACATTTTACAAGAGAAGTGGCTAATATTGATGTACCATTCGATATATATGTACATATAGCAGGCATTGATTTGATTCGGGATTCAGATGGTACATACTATGTTTTGGAAGACAACTTACGAACACCATCGGGAGTCAGCTATATGATGGAAAATAGGGAAGTAACCAAACGATTGTTCCCTGACCTTCTCGCAGAATGTCGTGTGAGCAGTGTTGTAGAATATCCTATTTTGTTGCACCGAAATTTGAAAGCTTTAGCGCCAAGGGCTGTCAGTAATCCTAACATCGTGCTTTTAACGCCCGGCATTTACAATTCTGCTTACTATGAACATACTTTTTTGGCACGCTCAATGGGTATTGAACTGGTCGAAGGGCGTGATTTGGTGGTCACTGACCACAAAGTTTTTATGAAAACAACGCGGGGTTTGCGACAAGTAGATGTGATTTACAGACGTGTGGACGACGAGTTTTTGGACCCTTTGGTGTTCCGAGGTGATAGTTTGTTGGGTGTCCCAGGTTTGATGTCAGCTTATCGGAAAGGAACGGTTGCTATCGTTAACGCCGTGGGCAATGGGGTTGCGGACGACAAAGCCATATACGCTTATGTACCAGATATGATAAAATATTATCTGAACGAGGAAGCTATCTTGAAAAATGTTCCCACTTTCAGAATGCAAATCGAAGATGACCGCCAACATACTTTCAATAATATGCACAATATGGTCATCAAACGCACCAACGAGTCAGGTGGCTATGGTATGGTGATGGGTAATAAAGCAACTGAGGAAGAGTTAGAAGCGACAAAAAAAGCGATTTTGGAAGACCCTCGTTCATTCATTGCACAACCTATCATACGGCTTTCAACAGTACCTTGTTTGTTGGGTGATAGCTTGCAACCACGGCATGTGGACTTGCGACCTTACGCTCTTTGCGGACCGAATGGTATTGATGTTGTACCGGGTGGCTTGACGAGAGTGGCTTTGCGAGAGGGTTCTTTGGTCGTCAATTCATCGCAAGGTGGTGGTTCAAAAGATACATGGGTTTTAGAAAGCTGATAATAATATCAATAATAAATAATTGTCTGTCAATATTTTACAGGAAGGTATAAAATACTGAGGGGTCTTATTTTCCAATAAAAAACGAGAAACTATGTTAAGTCGAATAGCAGATTCACTCTTTTGGATGACACGCTATGTGGAGCGTACAGATGGCATTTTACGAATGCTGAAAATAAATTTTATCACTTCATTAGATAGAACAGGCGAAGGAGGATTTAGTTGGCAACCTGTTTTGAAGGTATTTGCACATCTGCCTGATGAACAATTGAAAGCGTTCAGTCATAGTTCTGACGATGTGTTGCGATACATGATAACCAGCCGTGAGAACAACAACTCGATCCGAAACATTATTGCTCGAGCGCGCGAAAATGCACGCGGTATGCAAGACCATATCACCAAAGAAGCTTGGGAATGTATGAATGAGTTTTATCACTACGTCAATAGTCCTGATATTGAAAAAGCCATCGAGCGCGATGAGCAAGTGGTGATGTTGAGCAGATTGATAGAGCGGTGCTTGCTCTACTATGGGGTGATGGAGGTTACAATGCCCCGTGGTCAAGGGTGGAACTATATGAATTTGGGCAAATTTATCGAAAGGGGTATTCAGACCGTGGACATTTTGGATGTCAAATTCAACGACATCAGCTACAATCTGGATGACCCAATGGATATACCCTATTATCGTAATTTATTGCTGTCGTTGAGTGGCTACGAATTGTACCTCAAATCGTATCGAACTGGGTTGGATAGCCAAAACGTGGTGGATATGGCTTTGCTCAATACGGATTTCCCACGTTCAGTTCTTTATTGTCTGATTCGATTGGACCGCACAATCAGAGGTATGACTCACGAAAATATGGAGGCAACCCCGCAATTACAAAAAATAATCGGTCGCTTACGCTCCGCAGTCGAATACTCTGATATGGATACCATTGCGGAGAAGGGTTTACACGATTTTTTAGCGGAAGTGAAAAATGACCTTTATGGCTTTAGCAATGCGTTGAGCCGTAGTTATTTTGCTTACAATTAATGATTGGAGGCTTGTAGTTATACTTCTTTCTTTTACTTTTGCACAAAACGAAACACGATTAACCAAATATTTGGAATAAAAAAGGTCATGCCAGTATTTAAAATACATCATATAACAAAGTACACTTACGATCGTCCTGTTAGAGAGAGTGCGAATCAGATTAAAATATTTCCTTTTGCTAACGAACAACAGGAACTACAAAATCAAAACTTGGTCATCACTGGAGACCCCTCAGTAAATCAGTTCAAAGACTATTGGGGGAACACTGTGGGCTGGTTTATGCTCCATGAACCGCATACAGAATTGGTTATTGATAGTCAATTGACAGTCAATGTCCCTATGCTCAATCGTAGCAATCCGTTGGCGGCTTCTCGATTTTCAGATTGGGAGCTACTGAAGGGGTATATCGCTCAGGATATGAAACTGCTTGATTTGTCGAAACCAGAGTTAATTAGCTCTAAAGGCGAAATTGCAGAAATGATTGCTGACTTGCGGCACAATCGTGACACACCTGCTATGTTTATTCAACGCTGCTCAGAGTATATTTTTGAGAAATTTGAGTATAAAAAAGGCATTACGACAGTTGAGACGACTGTTGATGAAATTTTGAGTATCAAATCAGGCGTTTGTCAAGACTTCGCACACGTTCTCTTAGAGATGCTGCGCTCAGTGTCTATTCCTTCTCGTTATGTCAGTGGTTATATTTGTCCCAATCACGATGGTGCAAGAGGCGCGGGAGCGACACATGCTTGGGTAGAAGTTTATTTGCCCTCAACAGGTTGGGTTGGTATTGACCCTACGAACAATGCTTGGGTGACTGACCAGCATGTGGTTTTAGCTGTTGGGCGACATTTCAATGATTGTAGCCCTGTGAAAGGGACTTTCAAAGGACCTGCTAATCAATCCCTGAGTGTCTTTGTCTCTGTTGGCTACGAAGATGGTTTTGTATTTCAAGAAAATAATGCTGTTAAAATGTCTGTTGACTCTACACAAGAAAAAGTAATAGCGTATGATTCCTCTATACAGCAACAGCAGTAGGGGATTGAGCTACTCTTTATTGGCTAACTGTCCACATGCCGCGTCAATATCCTTCCCTCTTGATTTTCGCACCGTCACAGAGACACCGTTATCGCTCAAATAGCGTGCAAAACGGTCAATATTATCTTCCGCAGATTTCAAAAACGGGGCATTGTCAATCGGATTGTACTCGATGATATTGACACGAGCAGGAATACGCTTGCAGATTTTGACCAAATTTTTAGCATCTTCAATCGTGTCGTTGAAATTTTGGAAAGTGATGTATTCAAAAGTGATGCGATTGCGTGTCTTTTTATAAAAATAATCCAATGCCGCTACGAGAGCCGTCAGATTGTTTTGTTCATTGATGGGCATGATTTCGTTGCGTTTCACATCATCAGCAGCATGAAGAGACAAGGCAAGGTTGAAACGCACATCATCATCTGCCAATTTACGAATCATTTTAGCAATACCCGCCGTCGAAACAGTGATTCGTTTAGGTGAAAAATTCAATCCTTCTGAAATCAGAGCCACACTTTTCAAGGTATTGGCATAATTCAACAAAGGTTCACCCATGCCCATATACACGATATTGGTCAGTGGATGTCCAAAAGTCTCGATAGAGTGACGATTGATGATGGCAAATTGGTCATAGATTTCAGCAGGGTCGAGATTGCGGATACGACCCATACGCCCCGTAGCGCAGAAGGTACACGTCAAAGAGCAGCCCACTTGTGTAGAAACGCAGACTGTGAAACGATTGTCGTCAGGAACCGGAATCAAAACAGACTCAATCAAATGTCCGTCATGCAATCGGAAACGCCCTTTTAGCGTCCCATCGAGAGAACGTTGTAGTTTGTCTTCCGAAAGAGCCTTGATAGTGAAATTGTCTGTCAGTTTTTGACGTAAATCTTTTGATAGATTTGTCATTTCGTCAAAATGTGTAGCCGATTTTGACCACAACCATTCATAAATCTGACCTGCACGGAATTTTTTTTCGCCTAATCCTACAATAGCCGATTCCAATTGTTCCCGATTGAGCAGTCGAATGTCTTTTTTTATACCCTCTTTGTTCTCCATTTCTTTAAAAATCAATTCACTTTGAGCAGGTCTAAACCTATGTCGCGGCGGAAATATTTACCATCGAATTGAACCAACTCTGCATATTTGTTCGATACAGACAGTGCAGCAGGAATATCGTCACCATAGGCTGTAATTGCCATGACACGTCCACCGTTTGTAACAATTTGATTATCAATCTTTTTTGTACCTGCATGAAAAATAATAGCATCAGCCCCCCCCTCTCCAAAGGAGTCCTCTCGGACAGTATTTGTAATCACATCACCTTTTTTATAATCATTTGGATAGCCGCCTGCGGTCAAAACGATGGTGGTGGCAGTGCGTTTATCTTTTTCAATTTGTATTTCTGACAGTCTGCCTGCGCTGGCTTTTTGAAACAAATCAACTAAATCATTTTTCAAACGAGGCATCACAACTTCCGTTTCAGGGTCGCCCATCCGACAGTTGTATTCAATCACCATCGGTTCATGACCTACTCGAATCAGACCGAAAAAGACGAAACCCACATAATCTATCCCCTCAGTATGCAGCCCATTAATGGTTGGTTTTACAATACGTTCTTCCACTTTTTGCCATAACTCATCATTCACAAACGGAACTGGACTGACTGCACCCATACCGCCGGTGTTCAAACCTGTGTCGCCTTCGCCTATTCGTTTATAGTCTTTGGCTTCTGGTAGAATGACATAATTTTTGCCATCTGTCAAGGCAAAAACGGAAAACTCAATGCCATCTAAAAATTCTTCAATCACCACTTTGCGGCTGGCATCGCCAAATTGTCCTTCGAGCATGACTTTGAGTGACTCAATAGCTTCACCTAAGTCATTGATAATCAATACGCCTTTGCCCGCCGCCAAACCATCAGCTTTTAGAACATAAGGAGGTTGCAAAGTTTTCAAAAATTCGACCCCCTCAGTATGAGACGTTATTTCAGCATACTGTGCTGTTGGAACGTTGTGTCGCGCCATAAATTTTTTGGCAAATGCCTTCGAGCCTTCCAGCTGTGCGCCATAAGCCGCAGGACCAATGATTGCCACATGGCTCAATGCAGCATCATTTCTAAAAAAATCAGTCACACCTTTCACCAATGGTTCTTCAGGTCCAACAATGACCAGACTGATGTTTTTGTCTAAAACAAATGATTTGATAGCAGGAAAATCGGTTGCAGATAAAGACACATTTTCACCTATTTGAGCTGTACCAGCATTGCCAGGTGCGATAAATAGACGCTCGCACAAAGGACTTTGGCGCATTTTCCAAGCCAAGGCATGTTCGCGACCACCTGAACCGAGTAGTAAAATATTCATAAAAAGAGGATTTTTTCTTGAAAAACGGTGCAAAGTAACAGCTTGAAAGCCAAAGTTTTGCTCTTTTGGGTCGCTTGTTTTTTTAATTTTTCGTTGCTACCAAAATGTAGTAGTTGAAAATAAATTCCTTTTTTTTGAGAACCGTTTTGTCTATCGTACATCCCCGCTGCGTGAGCATCGCTTGGTATTCTGTCAAATCGTATTGATGCGGATGCAGTACATCACCGGGCAAGGCTTGGAAAATGTGTTTGAGCAACGAGTAGTTGTGGGCATCAATAGACACGATGAGTTTGCCGCCTTTTTTAGTGGCATTGACTAAAATATCAAAACATTGAGCAAGGTCAGCCACATGGTTGATGGCATTGAGACAAAAAACGGCATCATAAGCTTCTTTTTTATCAAAGTGCTCAAGTGGTTGACTGAAAAACTGGACATTGGGATAAAGTGTTTTTTTGAAATGTGGCAAACTTGCTTCGTATTTGTCGAGCAGCGGGTCAAGTGCATCAACTTTTTGATTTTTAAAAATCATAAAAATTCCCGCGGGCCCACAACCTGCATCAAAAATATTTTTTTTCCCCCCCTCTCCAAAGGAGTCCTCGTGGACAGTATTTGACTCGTTTGTGAGGTCAGAAAGCCCAATTTCGGCAAGTAGTTTTTGCCAATAAGCCATTTTCCAAACACTGTAATCGGTTGTTGATTTATTTTTGAGGTAGCGTTGCCACCAGCGAATTTCAGCAGCTTGCGCTATTTTCCAACGGAAAGTCATCGTCTTTTAGATTATTAGGTTTTCGATTTTACGACAAAAGACGCTAAAATCTCCGAGAGTCTCAGCGTCTTTTGTCGTAAATTTGGGAAAACACTATAATCCGTCGGTCGGTTTGCGTTTGTAGAAGTCCACGCCAGAGCCATGCACCCAACCCACAGTGCCGCGTTTGGTTTGTATTTTGAACCACGGTTTGGTGACTGATGTGCCATTTGCCAAACGCACCGTTTGGGCTTGCTCAGTCACTTCGTCGAGGAAATAAACTTGGTCGTGAAGTTTGAGTTTTCCTTTGACTTTGGCTTTTAATTCAGGTTTTGAGCGAATATTTAAGCCATTTATCAAGACATAAAGCATCGTATTGCTTGGTGGAGGAGTCGTAGTAGTGGATGTTTGAGGAGTCGTTGTGACACCTTTTGAATTGACAACTGGTGCAGACGAAGGCATTGGCACTCGTGTCGCAGCAGGTGATGTGACCGTTGTGCTGTAAGATTGCGGCACATTAGCTGGTTGAGTCTGAAGAGTCGGTGTATTCGTTGGTGTCGTTGGCAATTGCGTATTTGGTTGTTGATACTGAGGGGGTAGTGGTGTTTGAGTAATGGGGTCTGTTGTAGGCGTTGTGGCAATCCGCCTCTTGGTAGCCGCAGGCGAAGATAAAGTATCTAATGGATTGACAGTGACTTCTGTAGCGGTGCGAAGTGTTGCCTCATCTTTTTTCTTTTTGCAACGTGAGATACCCCATAAACCGACGGCAATTATAAAAATGAAAATAACTGCGGTCTCGAGATTTGGAAAAAATTTTCTCATTCTAAATTCATTTTATAGTGATTCATAATCAAAAGCTGATTCAAAATTAACACCATTTTTTAGAATGGCTAAAAAAAATGCCTTATCCTGTCTTGTTTTTGCTGAATTTTGCTTCAAATAGTTAATTTTTTTTTCAAAATCAAGGAAATATACCTTCGTTAAGGTTTTTAAAAGAAGCAATAAAGCCATAAAAAAGGCGTTTAACTTTTACATTTTTTGACTATTTTTTAAGAACTAACGACTTACAGATAGGGAAACGCAAGTAGGAAATAGCGTAAGTTTGTCACTAAAAATAAATGACTGGTGTGTGGTCGAGATTGATATGTCATAACAAGTTTTCATCTGACCTTTTTTTCCTATTTTTGCCCGCCTTTTTGCAAACGATAAGATAAAACAACTGCATAATGCTGAAACGTTTTTTACCGATTTTTACATTGTTGGCGATGGCTGCGACGATAGCAGCTCAAATCCCTGAACCTATTGCCCCTGTACGAAACACTGTACAGTCTCGCTCGCCTCTGGCATGTAGCGGTGGGGCCAATGCAGGCACAACGACTCGAATTCTTGGCACGACTGCTAAAAGTAACGAGAAACATTATTTATGCATTGGTGATACACTTTATGTCAATGGTTCTGGAGCTAATCTGCTGGAAGACCCTATTGCTGCGACAACGCCAGGTATTGGCTATCTTTTTTATGATTGTATGCCTACAATATCTGGTCCAAGATGGGGCGATATTAGAAATGGCGGAGACCCTTGTTTGACTCGTAGAACGTCAAGTGGAAATAACGCCAACGGTTATGTATCACGAGGTAATGTATTAGGACGTGATACATTTTTCAACAATGGCGCTTTACAAGCAAGTTTTAATAATGGAAAACCTGTTAAGTTTTATTTTGCTCCTGCTACTTTGTATGATTTCTTTGGACAGGGTAATAATGGAATTGCAGGGTTTGATAATGATACGGCTTGCGTCAATGTAAATATTACGAATGGTATCCCCAACGATACTTTTTCAGTTGTTTATCTGAATGCTGTGAAAATCAGCAACTTAAATTTAGTGTCAAATGGTGGAAGTTTCACTGTTGGCGGCGGCTTACCAGAATATGACGGTGTTTCAAACTACACTTTCACAATTGCGTTACAGAGTAACCCCTCAGTAAATGTGGGTACAATCACGAGTGGTCCTGCTACAAATGGCTCACTAGTGAATTTTACAGTTCCTGGCAATGGTGTTTATATTATCACTGCACGAGATGGTAAAGCGTGCGATGCTCAAGTGACTGCCAATTTCCCTGTTGTAACGGTGAATATATCCGATGAAGCAGCGAATCAGAATGATACAGTATGTGTGAGAATTTCAGCGCGCAACTTCACAAATATTATTTCGTGGGAGTGTAATTACCAATACAACCCCTCAGTATTGGAGTTTGTGGGTTTGAGAAGCCTTAATTTGCCGAATTTGAGCAATACACCTAATGTGAATTATAATGTTCTGCCAAACGGTATTATTGTATTTTCATGGAATGTGAGTTCAGCCACAGGCGTAACAAGAACGGATAATGAGACTTTGTATGAAATGTGTTTCAAAGCCATTGGTTCAAGTGGCTCTTCTTCAACGGTTTGCATGACCGATACATTAAATCCGATTGATATTTACAATGCAAGTAACAATAAACTCGGTGTCAATAAACCATGTGGCACAGTTAGAATTGGTAATGCCATGACAATTCAATTGTCGAATGAAACTGTTGCTCAAGGAGATACTGCTTGTGTAACCGTTAGTGCTAAAAATTTCACAAATATTGTTTCGATGGAAGGTAACTTCCAATTTAACCCTGCTTTAGTAGAATTTGTCGGCATTCGTGGCATCAATCTACCGGGATTGAGTTCCGCACCTAATGTCAATTATAGTGTGCCAGCTCCAGGTGTTTTAGCATTTTCGTGGAATGTCAACTCTGGTAGCGTCACACGACCTGATGGCGTTGGACTTTTTCAATTGTGTTTTAAAGCTATTGGACCCAATGGTACAATCGTTCCAATAAGATTTACGGACACATTAAATCCTATAGATATTTACAATTCGTCGAATATCAAAATGGGTGTCACTCGGGTCAATGGGTCAATTACAATAGGTGCAGCAACTTTTACAATACGGGTGAGTGCTGACAGCGTACGGTGTAACGGTACAAGTACGGGTAAATTTAAAATAGTACCAACTGGAGCTGGCGCACCGTGGACATATTCATGGCAAAATGCTACCAACCCAGGACAAAACGGTACAGGTACAATTGCTCAAGGAGACAGTGCAATTGTTACTAACTTACCTGTTGGGAAATATTATATCAGTGTGACAAACACAGCAGGAGGAGGTTTAAGAAGAGACTCTGTTACTATATTTCAGCCTAATCCACTCTTTATCAATCCACCAACAGCCCGAAATCCGACTTGTGCTAATGATACGGATGGTAGTTTGACACTGACCAATTTTGGTGGTGGAGTTTCTCCTTACACTTTTAGATGGTCAACAGGAGCTACTACAACAGCAATAACAAATTTGGCAAGTGGGGCATATACATGTACAGTAACAGATTTTTATGGGTGTAAAGATTCTGTTAGAGCTTCTATAGGGGTTAATGCTATAACTATTGGTACTAGAAACATTACTGGTGCTATTTGTAAAGGGGTTGATAATGGCTCGATAGTCATATCAGGTATTTCAGGCGGTACTCCCTCTAATGGCAATTATACATTCAGATGGAGTAATTCGCGAACAAATGTGGGAACAAGTTCAACCATATCGAATTTAGCCCCTGGCACCTACCGTGTGACGATTACAGATTTGAATCAATGTTCTAAAATTGACTCATTCGTTGTGAGTTCACAAAGAACCATCAGTGCCGTGGCAACGATTGGTAATATTACTTGCGCTGGACAGACCAATGGTTTCATACAAGTAGTAGCAAGTGCTATTGGGCTTGAGGCACAACCTTATACTTTCACTTGGTGGGGCAATCCTGGCACACCTACGAATACGGCTGCAACGTCGTTTTTGCGTAGTTTATCTGCTGGAACATACCCCCTCAGTATTCGTGACAATGATGGTTGTAGTTTGGATACATCATTTGTTGTTTCTCAGCCAGATTCTATAAAAATTGTAGCTTCTATTCAGAATGAAAGTTGTCGAGTTGGCAACGATGGACGTATTTCTTTGACCATTACAGGGGGCAGACCTTCAACTGGGAATCGTTACAATATACAATGGAGTCGTGGTAATGCTGGAGATACTACGCCAATCATAGCTTCTCTCAGCGCGGGCACTTATTCTGTCACTGTTTCAGATTCGACAAATTGTACACTCATCCGAACTTTCACTGTTACTAAGCCTCAACCACCAACTATTGATAGTATATCCGTTAGAGATGCGACATGCTCTGATAAAAGTGATGGTGCAGCCAGAGCCTTTGCACGTGCACCTGCTGGAGCGACTATTGATTCATTCCGTTGGAGCAATACAGGGTTTAGAGACAGTATCAACAACGTTTTACCTGGCATTTATTCCGTAACAGTTACAACCAATCAAGGTTGTACAGCGACTTTGACAGATACGGTTTATGCACCTGCACCTTTAGCAATTGATACAGCTCGTTCACGAAATACGAGTCCAGATTGTCCTAAAAATGCAACAGGCACGATTATATTAGTGATGAAAGGTGGTACTGCACCTTATACATACACTTGGTCAGGTGGACCTGCTACGTCTAATTCTGTATTCCCGTCATTGGCAGAAGGTGTTTATTCATTTACAATTACAGATTCAAAAGGGTGTACACCTGTTGTCCACAATGTATCTTTGAGTGATCCGCCTAAAATAGAGGCTACTTTTGGTAGCCTTGAACCCGTCAGTTGTAATGGAAAATGTAATCCTGGGGATGGCAAGGCGACTGCTATTGCCAGTGGAGGAACGGCTAATACAGGTAAATACACGTTTATTTGGGCTTCTGGCGAAACAAGTAATAACAGTAACACCAGTAGTGCTGTCAACTTATGCGGTGGTTGGCAACAAGTAACTATTACGGATGGCAATTGCGCTATTATTGACTCAGTTGAAATCCCTCAGCCTTTGGCATTTTCTTTCTTTACTCCTATCATTAATCAACCCAGTTGTAATGGAGATAGAGATGGTAGTGCCGAAATTAGGGTTCAAGGTGGCACACCACCCTACAATTTCTTCTGGAGCAATGGTTCAAATAGAAGTAGTATCGTAAACGTCCCCTCTGGAACATACTCCGTTTTGATAACAGATGCGAATCTCTGCTCTTACAATTATTCAGTCAATATCACTCAGCCCGATGTTGTCAAATTGGATACGGTTGCCAGTTTGACCAATAATGTCACGTGTTATGGATTAGCAGATGGGCAAATTAAAGTCAAACGAACAGGCGGAAACGGGGGACCTACCAACTATATTTGGTCACCAACAGTCTCTCAAACAGATTCGGCAGGAGGTCTGAAATCTGGAACATATTCAATTGTAGCATACGATGTGAAAGGGTGTGGAGATTCTATCCAATTCAGTATTTCGCAACCTGACCCGATATATTACTATATGACACCTCCAACACAACCTCGCTGTAACGGTGAATTAACAACTTTGCGTGTTGACACAGCTTTTGGTAGTACTTATCTACATTCTTTTTCAGTTTCGGTTGACAATGGTCCTCAGTATCCAATTGGTTATTTTATACCCGTTTTTGCGGGGCAACATCAGATTAGCATAATTGAGCAAATTACAGGTTGTACGCTCGATACAAGTGTTATTGTCAGTGAGCCACCTCCACTTTTGATTCAGTTTGATTCATTGACCAAACCCAATGAGATAGCAAAAATATTAGTAGGCTTAGGAGATAGTGTGAGGATGTTGAGTGACCCACGCTTCTTCTCACGTTCGCGCATTATCAGTGCTTTGCCAATAGATTCTGTGTCATGGACACCTAAGGACTATCTTTACTTCGCAAACGGCGATTCTCTACGCCCGTATGTGCGACCATTAGATGATAGAACGTATAAACTCACTATCTTTGACGTAAATGGATGTTCGACTTCTGAATTTATTTTAGTAGAATTAGATAGGAATCGCAATGTATTCATTCCCAATATTTTCTCTCCCAATGGTGACGATAGAAACGACTATTTTGGTATAGCAACGGGCCCAGGCGTGAAGAAAATAAACTATATCCGCATTTATGACCGTTGGGGCGAGCCACTTTTCCGAAAAGAAAACATTCCTGCTGGTGCTGACCCCGTGGCGAATGGTTGGGATGGTACATTCAGGGGGCGTACAGTAGATTCTGGGGTTTATGTTTATTTAGTTGAAGTTGAATTTGAAGACGGACAAAAATTGCTTTATCGAGGCGATGTCACCATTGTAAAATAAATATTTTTCAAATAAAAGAGGCTGTCGGAAAAGACAGCCTCTTGTGTTATGTAAAACTAATAGTAACGCAAACGAATCACCCCTGCCAACTGCTTGCAAAAACGAATTACTTGTCGTGTATAACCATATTCATTGTCATACCAAACATATAAAACAGTATTGCATCCATCACGAGAAACAATCGTCGCAGGGCTATCAAAAATCGAAGGTGTTGGGCTGCCGACTAAATCTGATGAAACCAACTCTTGTGACATTGAGTATTTTATTTGTTCGACCAAATCCCCACTCAAAGCAGCTTGACGCATGATTTCATTTATATCAGCCTTAGTAGTAGGCTTGTTGAGGTGTAAATTCAAAACTGCTAACGACACATTGGGAGTTGGCACACGAATAGCATTACCTGTAAATTTTCCCGCTAACTCAGGTAGAACTTTAGCAATCGCACTTTCCGCACCTGTTTCGGTAATGACCATATTTAAGGCAGCTGAGCGACCACGACGGAACTTTTTGTGGTAATTATCCAATAAATTTTGGTCATTTGTGTAAGAATGTACCGTTTCGACATGCCCTTTTTCAATACCCAATGTATCGTTGATAACTTTCAAAACAGGTACAATAGCATTCGTCGTACAGCTCGCCGCAGACCAAATACGCTCTTTCTCTGTATCCATGCCCTCGTTGTTCACACCATGCACAATGTTTGGAATATCTCCTTTACCAGGTGCTGTCAACAAGACTTTTGAGACACCTTTCGACTGTAAATGTCGGCTCAACCCTGCTCTATCGCGCCATGACCCCGTGTTATCAATCACAATGGCATTGTCAATACCATATTTTGTATAATCAATTTCTTCGGGTGTATTGGCTGAAATCATATGAATTTTATGACCATTGACCCAGATGCATTGCTCATCTGCATCGGCAATGACCGTTCCAGGGAAAGTGCCATGAACCGAGTCTGTACGTAACAAATCGGCTCTTTTTAGAATGTCATCAGCACTTTTATCGCGTGTGACAATGGCTCTGAGGCGTAGTTGTTCTCCTTTCCCTGCTTGAATGATGAGTTCGCGAGCGGCGATGCGACCAATGCGACCAAAACCATACAGAACAACATCGCGTGGCTCAAGATCAAATTTATCGCGCCCAACATAGTCCTTCATTTTTTGAGATACAAAATCCATTTCATCAACGAATTTTGTTTTTTCATCAAGCCATTCGACTGTTAGTTTGCCAATATCAATGCGGCTGGGTGCGAGAGACAGACGGTTGAGTGCCTTAGCAACGCTTAATGTGTCGTGAATACTGAGGGGGTGCTTGACGACTTCACGAGCGTAGTGGTGTAGGTTCAAAAGCTCTGATGAAGAACGATCAATCATCTGATTGCGGAAAATAATGAGTTCAACAGATTTGTCGAACCACAATTTACCCACAACACTGATTAACTCAATAGCGGCTTTTTCGTCCTTAATCCACTCCTTGAGTTTGACTTCATAAACTTGTTTTGTCATAAAATTTAGGTTTTATTTATGGTTAGATAGAAAATTGACTAACAAGGCTTTATAAGATAAGATTCTTTAGAAACGACTACTTCAACGCCAAAAGAGCTTGTTCAATCTCTTTAGACTCATTTCTTTTTTCTATTACTGAGGGGGCCACGGCACGTTCTCCACAATCAGGCATTGAGCAACGTTCGCAGGTTGTGTTCACGACTTTTGTTTTCAAATTGGGGTCATTCAAGAATCTAAAAAGACGTTTGGCACTGTCATTCAAAAGGATACCCAATGTGACGCTGATGCTTTCTTTTGCATTGGGTGTATTGGGTTTGGCAATAGACAAAACGAGGTATTCTAAGTCCGTTTCCCAATAACGTGACAATTGGGCATCGCATACGAGTGACACTTTTTTGTCCAATTGCTGCATCGTACGCAAGGTCTTGATGGTATTGACAGAGACCCATCGCCGACAATAGTGTTCATTCAATTCGTTACCGTATGCTTTGTGGAGACGACTCAAGTGCAACTCTTTTGTCATTTTAAATAACTTCATAGACTCATCCGAACGCAAGCGAATGAAGAATAAGTCATTGATTTTGAAATGTTTAGGGAAAATATTTGTCAGCCGTTGGAGCATCATTTCGGCAGTTACATCGTATTTTTCGAACAATTCACTCAGGCTTTCGGGTCGCCAATCGGCTGAGTTAGCCCATATTTTTATGTCTTTCACCAACAAATCCTCATCCATCAAAAGAGCTGAAGCAAAGTACGAGGCGCGAAAATTAGAAAAGAGTTTTTCAAAGCTTTCCGCTTTCTGAATCACTGTTTCATAAGGACGCTCTTTGATTTGCAAATACTGAAAACCCAACTCACGAGCGATGAGAAAATGTTCTTGCGACGATGAAAGTTCTTTATTGATGTGTAAAGTTTTAGACCCCTCAGTATAATACGAACGAATACTGCGCAACGATTTGTCTTTAGCCAATTTTTTCCGATTAACAGCAATACCATATTTTCCCCAAAGCAGTTTTTCGAGGTAATCTGTTGAAAATGAATGTGTTTCTGTTATTTTATTTTCACTCCTAAAAGCCTTTGCAGCTTTTTCTAAATCCTCAAAATAATTGTCGTTCATATCTTGATAACTCCGCAAAGCGACGGTATAGATACTTTCTGTCTGCATCTGATAGTTGCGAGCAATCTTGATAACTGTGGAAATAAACGCATTGATTTTGTCGGGTGTATTGGAAAATAGCTCCAATAGTTTGTCTGGACTGATGCCAAACATATCGAGTGGAAAGACTTGAAAAAACTCCGATTCCAACAGTTCGATAATCGGTTGCAGTTTTTTTGAAGCATGGACAGACACCAATTCGTCATAAGTAGTGCCCAAAGCTTTAGCCAAAGCCAAAATTTTATCCGCTTTCGGATACTTTTTCCCCTTTTCTATCTCATGAACGTAAGACTGCGATAAGTCTGTCAACTCGGCAAGTTGTTGGTAGTTCAGGCCCTTTTGCTGGCGCAAATAGGCGATTTTTAGCCCGAAAATAAGGCGTAGTTTGTCTTGATTTAGCATGATTGACTTTGGCAATGAGGGATTGAAAGTTTGATTTTTCAAAGCACAAAGTTAGCGAAGTTTTCGCTGAAAAAGAAAAATTGTTTTTGAGTGAATACCCAAGAACGTTTAGCTTAAATCTGCTCTACGTCTGCGGTGGGTAACCACCCGTCTTCGCCATTGGGTAGTTTGACTTTGGTCATAGAGCCAATTTTATCCAAAATTTCAACTTTTAAACCTTCATGCAGAGTATTGACTGTTGCTGCGTTAGGGTCGGGTGCATTTTTTAGTGTCGTTTCGTGGTTCAGAACGACACCAAAAGGCGTTTTCATAACAGTTGCACTGTTTTGAGCCAATAAAAAAAACACAATACTGAGGGGTAGCGCCGAGAGACCTATGATGAAACCATATTTTTTACGCTGGCGTTCTTTGTCTAAAAGCCACAACGTAAAACCAGCAGCACTCAACCAAATAAAAAACAAACCAAAAATCGCCCATGTATCTGCAGGAAAGAAGTTTCTAATGCTCTGCCACCAACGAATAAAAAATACATTAGTGATAGGTTCAATATCATCGCTGACTTTGGTTCTTGCGACAATAAGATTTTGTTGAATGTCTTTGTCAGAAGGGTCGAGCCGTAAAGCCCGTTCATAGTTGAGAATAGATAAGCCGATTTGGTTGAGTCGAAAGTAGGCATTTCCTAAGTTAAAAAACAACTCTTTCGAGAAGACATTTCCCCCTTTCAAAATGCTCTCATAACCATCGGCAGCCAACCGATAGTTGCCCAATTCGTAGGCTTGGTTGGCATTGACAAATACTTGTTGTGCATCTGCTGCTGCAAGTTTTTCGATATTAAGTAAACAGAATATTGAAAACAGAGCGTTGATTATCAATCTATTCGTGCGTTTCATTTTTATACGGTGTAAGTTTTGGGTAAATTAAAGGATTTTTACTGAAAAAAAGTTTCAAAGAGTATGGATATTATAACTGAGGGAGTAAGTATAAATTTTGGATGTCAACCCGAAAAGTATTTTTTTGAAAGTGGCTTAAACAATACTTCGGTAATTTTTTAGTTGAAAAACGGCTGCTTCGCCGCCGAAAAAAGGGGGAATGGAGGGAAGGTTTAATTTTTTTCAAGTTCGGGCTGCGCCCGAACTTGAAAAAAATTAAACCTTCCCTCCAAAAAGTCCACTCCGCCGCCACAGGCGGCGTTATTTACGCTTAAAAAACTACCGAAGTATTG
>JAEUUP010000042.1 GCA_016787525.1 Saprospiraceae bacterium
CGAAAAAAGGGAGGATGGAGCGAGATGTTTTATTTTTTTGAATTGTGGGCTGCGCCCACAATTCAAAAAAATAAAACATCTCGCTCCAAAAGGTCTCTTTGCCGCCGAAGGCGGCTATTTTAAGTTATTTTAGGTACTAAACAATTACCGAACTATTGTTTTTTGCAAATGTAAAATTTGGTTAGCAAAATGTTTTATGAAAAGGACTGAATTTTATAGGATCAAATTTGTTTTAAAACCCATTAAACCAATCCTTAATTTTTAAGTCTATTTTAAAGGTAAAAATATTTAATACTAAAATCATCTTATATTTTTTCAAAATATAGATTTTATGCTCTTAAATACCTAACTTTGCCGCATAAATTTTATTTAAAACCACTAAACTCCCCACAGCATGACTTTTTCACATGACATTTGGTTACTAGCTTATCTAATTGTTTGTCTGGTTTTGATGAACATTCCATCCAAAAAACTGAATAAAGCGAAGTAATTTAAAATCAAAAAGCCCGTTTCTAATATGAAACGGGCTTTCGTTTTTTTATATACCCTCAAAGGTTTTACCTATTGCTAACGGGCGGGCAACGTAAATCACCAAAATAATAGACAAGACCAACGCCCAGAAATGTAAACATATCATTGCTTCTCGAATCACCTCTTTGGCGACCAAATTGTCCTATTTTCTTTCCTTCAGCGTCAGGTACTGAGGGGTCTGAAAGGAGAACAGCAATATCACCGTGTTGCTTACGAATTTCGTTCATATTAGGATATGTCTTACTCACATCATCGAGGTAATCGGTGAATAACTTTCGAGCACTCAACTCGATATTGATACTCCAAACTTCATTCAGCGCAATTTTAAAACCTCCACCATAAGCAAGAGCCATTTGGGTTGTATAGTATTCTTCGCCTCTAAACTGTCCCTCTGTGCCTAATGGGCGCAAGTCGTACCAAGTACCGTCATATTTACCTTGTGGATTGAAGTGATATACACTTAACCCTCCAAATAAGTAGGGTGTAAACCACTGCGATTTATCAAAATAGTTATAAGGCAAAAAATTGAACTCGAATTGCCCCGTACCATCAACTAAGACCGAGCGAAAGTTGAGATTGCGACGTTGCTCGAATATATTACTTGAATACTTGTCATCAGCACTGATAGATCCATAGTTGGCCGACATTTTTAGGCACAAACGGTCATTGAAATTGAATCTAAAAATACCTCCACCTGCGAAACCAGGTCTTTTTAAACTAAAATTTGTGTTTAAGTCACCAAAATAGTGTGATACACCTGCCCAACCACCAATTTCCCAACCTCGTTGTGCTTGTATCATATTTTGCTGAAAAAAGAAAAGAGTCGCTAATAGCCAAAAGAGTTTTTTCACTAGTTTATATTTATTGAGTGGATGATAGATAAATATGTTCAAATCGATTATCCTATAAAACCAAGCAGTTTCATTCTTGAAATTTAAGCTTTTTTATAGTTTTTTCAAAAATTGTGCAAAGTTATCTAAAAACGTAAAACCAATGAAATTTCTTACAATGAGCATATAGATTTAACTAAATTAAATCGAGTTTTAGCGACTTTTTGCCTCAATAAAGTTCGCCCAATCACTCAATCGGTTCGCACGTCCACTTTGAGCAAAGTTCAAACAATCAAGCGTCGAAATACCAAACGTTTGTTGGATTCTTGAAAATACGGTTGTAGCTGCACGTGAATCGTGTAGAACAGTCACTACATCAGTCCGACCACCAAAAATTTCTTTAATGGTTTTGTATGTATGATTGGCTTTTTGCACAACCCCTAACCAGTTGTCACGTGTCCCTCCGTAACGAACACGCATGTCATCATAAAACTTTGCTTCATCATCTGTCAAGCCCCAATTATTGTGGTCATTTGCTGTTCGGATATCCGTAAAAACAGGGGACTCATATTCTTCTTTTATGGCACTCAACACATTGTCCACTTCTGGTGTAGGTTTATTTATTTTTTCAAGACGTTCTTTGGGCAAAGTCCTATTCTGATATTCTCCCGAATGCACATCCATGACAGTAGCTTTATGTTCTGTATCTACTGTCTTGTAAACACCAAAAACCTGCAGTATGATTAACACACTTGCAATGCCAATAATGAATAAAAGCCACGGGAAGCCACCTTTTTCATCATCATGAGTATAAGGTTTTTGGGTATGAGATTGATTTTTCATTTCGTCGGTCATTTAAATTTGTTATTGTAATCGTCAAATTTCTGTGTGTATTGGCATTTTTTGTCAAAAACACCCCCTCAGTAAAAACAATCTTTCAGACGAGAAATGTTCATTCGGTTACATATTTTTTCAAAAAAGTGACAGGATATTTATTCGTAAAACAAAAATATGGTGCTAACTACTTGAACCAAAGACAAATTAAAGCTCACTATTTTATTTATCTTGATAAAACACTAATTTTACCTCAATAAAAATTACACATTATGAATATTATGCAATTTAATTATTTTGCAAAAGCCTCTACACTGATTGCGGCACTACTTGTTTTTAATAACTGTTCACGCAATCCTGTTACTGGAAAAAAGGAATTGTCTTTCATGTCTGAATCACAAGAATTAGCTCTTGGGCAAGAATCAGATCCTTCCATTCAAGCTGAATTTGGTGTCTATCCAGATTCCCTTCTACAGCAATACCTGACCATCAGAGGGAAAGAAATGGCAAAAATTTCGCACCGTCCCAATCTAGATTTCCAGTTCAAAGTAATGGATTCTGAGGTAGTCAATGCCTTCGCGGTGCCAGGAGGTTATGTTTATTTTACACGTGGCATTCTAGCTCATTTCAACAATGAAGCCCAAATGATGGGCGTTTTGGGACATGAAATAGGTCACGTGACCGCGAGACATGGTGCACAGCAGCAAACTAAGCAAATTTTATTGCAAGGTGGTTTGATTGTCGGCATGATTGCCTCACCCAAGTTTGCCCAATATGCCGAACAAGCCAGCCAAGGCTTACAACTTTTGATGCTCAAATACAGTCGCGACCATGAGTCTCAATCCGACAAATTGGGTGTTGAGTATTCCTCTCGCACAGGCTATGATGCTAAAGAAATGGCAGGTTTTTTTCAAACCATCGGACGTATCCAAGAAGCTGCAGGAGCGAATATTCCGACTTTTTTATCAACGCATCCGGATCCAGGGGATCGCTACAAAAATGTGACCGCAATGGCTATTGCCGAACAACAAGCCAATCCGAACAAATCGTATGATGTCAATCGCGATGGTTATTTGCGGCGCATAGATGGCATTGTTTATGGCGAAGACCCCCGTCAAGGTTATGTTGACAACAACAATTTCTATCATCCGGAATTGAAATTTGAATTCCCTATCCCTTCAGCATGGAAAACGCATAATTCACCGACTCAATTTCAAATGGCTTCAAGCGATCAAAAAGCCATGATGATTTTGACCTTAGCCCCCGAAAAAACATTGTCAGAGGCGGCTAATGCTATTGTTCAAAAACACAAACTCAAAGTCGTTGACCAGCGCAATACGACCATCAATGGTTTGCAAGCCATCGTGCAAATCGGCGATCAAGTGCCTGAAAATGCTCAAAATGCCCAACAAGCAACTCAAAACACAGTACGTGTGATGACTACTTTCATCGCTTATAATGGTATGAATTACATCATACACGGTGTGGCAGGTATTGCAGACTTCCCTCAGTATGAGCGCACTTTTTTGAATACCATGAATGGTTTTAGAGCTTTGACAGATTATTCAAAAATAAACGTCACACCTTATCGTGTTCGCATCAAAACTGTTTACAACGATGCGACCTTACAAGAGGCTCTACGCTCATTCAATACACCTGACAGCAAATTAAAAGAGTTGGCTATTTTGAATGGTATGGAATTGACAGATCGTGTGACACGTGGTATGCTGATAAAAACGATCGAGAAGTGATTGATAAACAAAGTACCCCCTCAGTATAAAAGTGTTTTAAGTAGTCAAAAATAAGTTTTCGCCGCCAAAGGCGGCGAAAAGGACTTTGAGGAGCGAGCGATTTTTTGATTACAATTTTGGCAAAGCCAAAATTGTAATCAAAAAATCGCTCGCTCCAATAGAAAAACTTTCAAAGTACGTCTTTTGCGCGTAGCGCAAAACAGTGAGTATCAAACACGCGAAAACTTATTTCTGATTACTTAAGAACTAAAAGTTGGTGAAGTGCAGACCTCACCACCTTTTTTTTACATCAATTTTTCTAAAACATAATAAACAGCAGGGCAAAAAGTGCTGTTTTTCAAAGTAATATTCTGTTTTTTGAGCAAAATATCTTCATCAGTGTAGGGGAAGCGATGACAATCCGAAGGGCGCACTTCATAAATATTACAATAATTGTCTGCACCTAAAAAAGGACAAGGCTTTGATACGACCACAAAATCCCCATCTTCATCGCGGCGTAAATACTTATCCATCAATTCCGATTCGCGCATTTTCAGATATTTGGCAATGCGTTTGATGTCAGGCGGCTTGAATCGCGGTGAATAGTTTTTGCAACAATTTGCACAGGACAAACAATCAATTTGAGAAAACGCTTCTTCGTGCAAACGAGGCAATTGTTTCAAAACCTTATTTTTGTCTGCCGTTTGAAACCATTTTTTGTATATTTTCTGTCTTTCTGCTGACTTTTGTTCCCAATTGTTCAATATTTCCATGTTTCAAAAATACTTAAACTTTTTATATCTTCACGTTTTACAATTTGCGATAGCAGCGTAAAATTGTCTCGTATCGTTTCAGCAATAAAATTTCAAAACAATGCGCCGTTCAATCATCTTTTTTTATTTTTTTCTATCTATCAATGCCATTTTAGCTCAAAAAGTCTTGAAATTAGACACGCCTCGCAACCCTTCTCGCATGAGTTTCCTCATCGGCTCGACAATAACATTTCAGACTGAGGGGGATGATAAAAAAAATAAAATCTGGACAACACGCCGTATCACAGGTTTCGACCTCGACCGTCATCAGATTTTGTTCGACGATTGGGCTGTGACTGTCGAGGACATTTCGGCTGTCCGAAAGGGAAATGAAAGACGTTTTATTCACAAAACAGGCGCGGCTTTGTTCACTTTCGGGACAGGTGCTGCTTTTTTTGGAATGTTGGGCAAATTGACTCCCAATTGTCCCAACTGCAACGAAGCAATGGTCATAGGTGCAAGCTCAGGCGTTGTTGGTTGGCTTTTAACCCGCATTTCAGGCTTCAAAACCTTTAAAATTGATGGTAAAAACAATAAATTACGCCTACTCGATTTGACACCAAAACCAGAAAAACCATCAGATAAAGTTTAAAAATCACCCACAATCACTTCAAACATATCTTCTTTGTTTAAATACTTTTGCGCCAAATCACGCAAAATAGTAGGTGTAACAGAGCGAATATTATCCACGAACTGTGTAAAAGAGTCGAAAGGCATATCTTCCAAAACATAGGTGCGAATCACATCGTTGACCGCAAATGGGCCATCTACCATTGTCAACATATTGCCCAAAAGATAATTGCGCACCATCGTCAGCTCGTCGTCGCCGACCAAGTCGTTTTGCAAAATATCCATCTCCCTATAAACTTCAACGAGGGCTTTTTCCACAAATTCGTTACCAATTTCAGAACCTATGTAAAAAAAACTTTCGCCAAACATCGTATCTGTCATCGAATTGATATTGTACGTATATCCTTTGTCCTCACGAATATTACTCATTAGGCGCGACCCAAAATAGCCACCTAAAATGGTATTCAGCACAAAAAAACCATCGTAGTCGGGATCTTTCCTATTTCCCATGCGCCTGCCTATGCGAATTGCAGCTTGCAGCGTATCGGGATTTTTAACGCGTATTTTTTCTGGTTTTACGTTGTCCATACTGAGGGGTCTATTTTGTTTGATGGCTGTGCTTTTATTTTGACCCAAGTATTGATTCAACAAAGTCAAAATCGAATCGTCAAAATTGCCACTCAAAAAAATCACCATATTGTCGGAGGTATAGTGATTGCGATGAAATATCTGCAAGTCCTCCGTCGTCAAAGCGCGGTAGTCATCGGGTATCGAACTGTAGCCGTAAGGCGATTCAGCACCAAAAGCCATTTCAGTGATGGTGCGATAGGCAATCACATCGTTTTTGGTCAATTCAACTGCCAAATTTTGAATATTATTCTCCACAAAAGTTGTCAACTCCTTCTGAGGAAAAGTTGGTTGTTGGATAATCTCCGCTAACAGCGGTAAAAGTTTCGGAAAATGCTTAGTCATACAATACAAAGTCACATTGCTCGTGTCCATATTGATGGGCATTTTCAAAGTACCCGCCCAAAAATCGAGTTGGTGGGCAATTTCTGCCGAATTGTAACTCGCTGTCCCTTCACGCAAGAGGCGAGAAGTGGCGCGCATAGTCATTTTTTTCGTTTCTTGTGAACGCCCTGACAGCACTGTAACATCAATTTTCATAATCTCTTGCGTGCCTAAACGGGTTTGATAGACAGGAATACCGTTGTCGAGCTTGGCTACTGAGGGGTGGGGTAACTCCAATGAAGTCACTTCAAAAATAGGTGGCGGTGTTTTCCGAAACGACTGACTTATTTTTTTCTGAACCGTTTTCAAAGACATAATTTTCTGTTTTAAAGTGCAAAGGTTCAAAATAAACAGCTATTGTGAACAGTTTGTGAGTAGTTTTTAATTTTTTTGCAAAAAAATCAAACGCATTTTGCTACAAAATGACAAAACGCATCTTTTGGCTCGTCCTTATTGGCTATCTATTGGTGACAGCTTACTTTGTAGGTTGGACGTATTATCGCTCGTGCGACCAAGCTGAACGCAGCAATTTGTTTCGTTTGGAGGGCATTGCCAATGCTGTTGCACTACAAATTGATGCGGATGTTCATACTCATATCGTTGCTAAATATGGTACAAAAGATGCTATTTTGTTCAATGCACAAGACACCAATTACTACAAAATTCACTATGTTTTAGCGCGAAATGCGGTTGCCAACATGCTCAAAACACCTGTTTATACGATGGTATTTGACTCAACAAAACAGTATTTTGAGTTCATCGGTACATCTGCTGATACACCCTATTTTCGGCACGAATACCGTAGTTTCAAACCTATTTTGAAAGAGAAATATACTGAGGGGGGGCTTATTTCGATGTATAACGACGAATTTGGTACTTGGTTGTCAGCATTTTCACCCATTCGTGATAGGCTTGGACGACCTATTGGAGTTGTGATGGTGGATGAACAGTTCGACAAATTCATTACACGCGCTCGGATGGCTGCGGTTCAAAATTTACTAGTCTCGCTTTTCATCATTTTGCCCATCATTTTGCTGCTGATTTATTGGCTGCGACGTATGTTGTCTCGAGAAGAACGCTTAAAAGATAAGCTTGAAAAAGCCTATAAAACCAACCTCAAAATCAGCCGAGAACTCGAAGTCAGTTATGAAAAGCTTGCCTCAATTAATACCTTACGCAAGGAAATGATTGCCAATATTTCGCACGATTTGCGCACACCTTTGACCAATTTATCGGGCTATATTGAAACGCTGTTCATGCGTCGACACGATATTTCGATGGCAGAACGAGAGCGTTTTTTGACAATTGCTCAAAAAGAATCGCAAAGACTTAAAAAATTGATAGATGACTTGTTTGAACTCTCAAAACTGGAGTCGAATCAGATAGAATTGAAAACAGAACCGTTTCCGATTGCTGAATTGTTACAAGATATTGTTGCTAAATATGAAATTGTTTGTACTGAAAAAGGTCTTACTATCACAACCCACTTTTCAGAAAATCTGCCTTGGGTTGTGGCTGATATTAAGCTCATCGACCGCGTTTTGCAAAATCTTTTTGACAATGCTATTCGCTACAATCAGCCCAGTGGGTGTATTGATTTAAATCTACAAAGAAATGATTGTCAATTGGTTATAAAAATATCAAATACAGGGGAAACTATCCCTTCCTCGGTATTGTCTCAGATTTTTGACCGCTATTTCAAAAATTCAGAAGTTGAAGGCAGTACAGGTTTGGGTTTAGCAATTGTGAAAAAAATTATGGATTTGCACCAATGTCCAATTTCGGTGGACAGCACTGAGGGGGTCACTTCTTTTACTTTTTCGCTACCAATCTACAACTATCTCACTTCTTCAAAATCCTGAACTCCACCCGCCGATTCATCTGGCGTGTTTCTTCTGAATCGTTTGATGCAATCGGTTGTTTGTCGCCAAAACCATTGGATTTCAAACGATTAGCTACAATTCCGCCACGAATCAGATAGTCCATAACCATGGCTGCACGCCGACGACTGAGTATTAGGTTGTGGTTGGAGTCTCCAACATTGTCTGTATGCCCGATGATTTCGATTTCCAGTGTCGGATTTTCTTTCAGAATGACCACCAATTTATCTAATTCAACACTTGAACGCGGCAAAAGGTCAGATTTATTACTATCAAAATATATGTCTTTCAAGCGAACTACTTTACCTACTTCCAAATTAACCCGTGTCAAGTCGTCGTCTTTGATAGGCACGGGCAATATCGGCTCTGTTTTTTTCAAACTCACATCATCGAGGTAGTAGTAGCCAAAATTAAGGTTCGATACTGAGGGGGCCGCCATTATCATCGTCGTTTCGTCGTCGTTGAAATTGCCAATAATCAACCACTCGGCTTCCGAATCCGCTTTAAATTTTAAGGTCAATTTTTGCCAGCCTTTGGGCTTGGGTTCAATGATTTTGGCGGCAAAAGCCAAAGGTTTGACATTGATGCGCTCTTCTCCAGCTATTTTCATTTGTTTTTTTGTCACAAATACGCCTAAATTGTTGCAGCGCAAGCCACCTTCTAAACTTGCCATCCAGATTTCAAATACATAGTTTTGACCTTCTACCAATGGCTCTTTCAACTGAATTTGCACATATTCACGACAATGAGGCTTGCCATTAGAACAACCGTAAACAGTGATGCCTGCCATACTCTGACCTGTATGCGGCGTTTGCTTGCCAAATCCTTTTTCGGCCCAACTCGACGGTACACGCACGCGCGAACCATACACATCGGGCGACGCTGTGGTGGGTGAAGTCCAATATTTCACAACATCATCGAAATCAGTGCCTTTGTAGTACCAACCAATGGGGAAGCCGTCAAATTCTTCAAAGCTTGGATTCGGTACAAGATTTTCTTGACTACTCTCCGACCATGTCGTTTTAGGTTGAGCCAATAGAAAAAGAGGAGCAATAAAGGCAATTGTAAAAATTAAGCGCATGGTTTTATCACTGATTTAAGCCGTTTTCTATGATTTTACTGAGGGGTATGGTTTTGACATGTCAAAAATCATACCCCTCTAAAACGTTGTGCTTGCGCTTTTATGATGTTCGATGTTTTCTAAAATTTTACTTTTTACCCAAACGAGCCACGCCTTCAAGAGCTTTGTCGTAATCGGATTTAAACTCCAATGCCTGCTCATAATCTTTCAAAGCAGCCGCTTTGTCGCCTTTTTTCTCCGCTACTAAACCGCGATAATAGTAGGCTTTGTAGTAGGTTGGTGATGTTTTGATGCACATATCGAAGTGTTGACGGGCTTTGTCATAGTCTTTTTGCTCAAAATAGAGAAAGCCTAAATTGAAAGTCGCCGCTTCATAATCGGGGTCGTTGATGATGATTTTGCGATAAATGTCAATGGCTTCTTTCACTTTATTGTTTGATTGCAAATAAAAAGCTTTACCCATCAACGCGTTTACATCCATCGAATCTTGCAACAGAGCATTATCGAAATATTTCAAAGCCAATGGATTACCACGTTTTGTGAACAGTTGACCCAATTCAAAAAAAGCATCTTTATTCTCTGCATTCAAGTCAACCGCTTTTTGAAAGGAATTAATCGCTCTTGGCTCATCGCCTTGCTCTTTGAACACCATACCCATCAGAAAATAAGCATCCGAGTTTTGCGGGTCTTGTTTCAAGATTTTGTCAATAGTCTGCAAAGCAGAGCCATATTGTTTTGTTATGAGGTAAAATTCCGTTAATTTCAACAAAGTAGGCAACCGAGTGGGTGACAAAGATGCCGCTCGCTCCATTGTCTGCACCGCCAGACGAGATTGTGAATAATCCATATATATGTCACCCAAAAAATGGTGATAATCTACATTGTTGGAGTCCAAAGTCAAAGCATATTCCATGTCTTTGATGGCAAAATCGTAGCCGCCTTGCTCGCCTTTTTCATTGAATAGTTTGGCTCTTTGAAAATACAAATCTGCATTTTTAGGATTTTTAAAAATCAGTTCGGTTAGTGAGTCAATGGTCGGATTACCCGTTTTACCAAATTGTGGCGCATCAGATTTTGTCTCGTTTTTACAACTTGACGCTAAAAAAATAGTAAAAAATACAAAAATGGCAGCTATTTTTATTCCTTTCATGTCGTGTAAGATTTTTAGAACATTAAAAACGGCGACAAAATTAGAAAATTTTACCCCCCTCAGTAAAGCAAATAAAAAAAAGTGGTTGTCAGCTAAAACAACCACTTTTTTGAGAAATCAATGCGCTTCCAACCAATCGTTGCCTACGCCCATACCGACTTCAATCGGTACTTTTAGGTTTGGAATCGCTGTTTTCATGCAATGTTCGATGATGGGTTTAACCGTTTCTAATTCCGTTTTAGGCACATCGAACACCAACTCGTCATGCACTTGCAGAATCATTTTTGTTTCTAAACCTTTATTTTTCAATTCTTTGTGAATATTAATCATCGCTATTTTTATCAAGTCAGCCGCCGAACCTTGTATCGGCGTATTCACTGCGACGCGTTCTGAGTTGGAGCGAGCCAATGCGTTTTTGCTATCAATGTCTCTCAGATAGCGTTTGCGTCCCATCAAAGTCGTGACGTAACCTGTTTTGCGGGCATCTTCAACCACAGTTTCCATATATTTTTTCAGACCATTGTATTGCTTAAAATAAGACTCGATTATCGTCTTTGCTTCTGCACGAGGAATGCCCAATTGATTCGACAAATTCGTCGCACCTGCGCCATAAAGAATAGAAAAATTCACTGTTTTGGCTGCTCTGCGTTGCTCACTTGTCACTTCACTGAGGGGTACGCCATACACCTTGGCTGCCGTCGCCAAGTGAATGTCTGTACCTTGTTGGAAGGCTTCGAGCATTGCTGTTTCGTTGGCAATTTCGGCAATCAAACGCAATTCAATTTGGCTATAATCGGCTGATAACAAAACGTGGTCAGTATCGCGGGGTGTAAAAGCCTTGCGCACACGACGACCTTCTTCAGTCCGAATCGGTATGTTTTGCAAATTGGGATTGTTAGAAGATAAACGTCCCGTCGCTGCCAATGCCTGATTGAAAGACGAATGAATACGTCCCGTTTTGGGGTTTATCATTTTGGGCAAAGCATCCACATAGGTAGATTTTAGTTTCGTTACGCCCCGATAGTCCAAAATCGTTTGGCAAATAGGGTAGTTCGTCGCCAACTCTGCTAAGGTGTCTTCATCGGTCACGTATTGACCAGATTTACCCGTTTTTTTCCAGCGATAAGGTATTTTCAAAACATCAAACAAAATGTCACCCACTTGTTTGGGCGAACCAATATTGAATCGTGCGCCTGCTTGTTCATAAATTTTATTTTCTAACTCACTGACTTTCAATTCTAATTCGACAGAAAACTTGTTCAAATAATCAGCATCAACACGCACGCCATTGTACTCCAACTGTGTCAAAACCTCCACAAGCGGCATTTCAATGGTTTCAAATAAAGTATTGACCCCCTCAGTATTTGACAGCTTTTCTTTCAAATTTTCATACAATTGGAACGTAATATCCGCATCTTCTGCCGCGTATTCTTTTACTTTTTCAATATTCACATCGCGCATTGACAGTTGATTTTTGCCTTTGCCAATCAATGTCTCAATCGAAACAGGTTCATATTTGAGCAATGTCGCAGACATATAGTTCATATTGTGCCGCAAATCTGGTTCGAGCAAATAGTGTGCAATCATTGTGTCGAAGTCCACACCCAACATTTCTACGCCGTACCATTTCAAGACAATCAAATCGTACTTCAAGTTCTGACCCACTTTTCGGACTTTCGGACTTTCAAAAAATGCTCTGAACTCCTCTACCATCGCTTGTGCCGCCTTTTGGTCAGCAGGAAATGGCACATAATACGCCTCATGGGCCTTCACAGCAAAGGACATACCGACCAATTCAGCTTGATTAGCATCTACATTTGTCGTTTCAGAATCGTAAGCCACCACATCGGCTTGCATGAGTTTTTGAATCAAATCTAATCGTTTTTCAGCCGTGTCAATGAGATGATAAGTATGTTCGGTGTTGCCAATATTTTTTTCAGCGAAACTCACGTCTTGCAGAGTCAAAGTGTTTTCAGCAGGCTTATCGCTGCCTGTTATCGCACCAAAAAGGTCAGCTTGTACACCAATTTTAGAAGCTGCGGACGAAATGATTTTCTTTTCTTCAACCACAGAATGGTCTTCTGCACCCAAAATTTCGCGGGCAATGGTCTTAAATTCCAACTCTTTGAAGACATCTCCTAATTCTTCCTTATTGTAATCTGATAATTTGTAATCCTTTGCATCAAAAGTAATCGGTACATTCAAATCAATGGCAGCCAGTTTTTTAGACAAAAGACCTTGTTCTGCAAAGTTTTTCAAAATGTCTTGTTGTTTGCCCTTCAACTCATCAGCATGAGCGATGACATTTTCTAAAGTGCCATATTTTGCCAATAAAGTCGCCGCCGTTTTAGGTCCAATACCCGGTAAGCCAGGAATATTGTCCACCGCATCACCCTGCATACCGAGTATGTCCACCACTTGTTCGACACGCTCGATGCTCCAATTTTCACAAACTTCTTTCACACCCCATACCTCGGCATCGCTCCCACTTTTTCCTGGTTTATACATAAAAATATTCTCCGAAACCAACTGCCCATAGTCTTTGTCAGGAGTCATCATAAACACCTGAAAGCCTTCTTTTTCAGCTTGTTTCGACAATGTACCAATCACATCATCTGCCTCGAAACCCTCCGATGTAACAATCGGAATATTCATACCCCTCAGTATTTTCATAATCCAAGGCAAGCCAAAACTAATGTCTTCGGGTTGTCTGTCGCGGTTGGCTTTATAGTTTTCAAACATTTCGTGCCGAAAAGTAGGCCCCGACAAATCGAAAGCTACCGCCAGATGGGTCGGCTGTTCACGCTTCATAACATCGAGTAAAACGCGCGTAAAACCTGAAATACAAGACACATTCCAGCCTTTTGAATTCATCAAAGGGCGTGTGATAAAGGCATAATGCGCTCGATAAACCAAAGCGTGACCGTCGAGAAGAAAGAGTTTTTTCATTTTTAAAACAATTTTTGACAAATGTAAAACAAAAAAATAGACCCCTCAGTATTATTGTCAAAAAACTTGGGCAGATAAAAGTAGAAGGTCTTTTTTTTATGCAAAAACACAGACATTTGCCCTCAAAAACTGCTTATGCTCTCTTTTCTTAGAAAAACTTATTACGCACTCCCCCCTCAGTATCGCTTCGTTGTAAGGCGTTTGGCTTATTATCCTATTGATATTTGGGAGTCGTTGACAGGTAAGCGTCCACAGATGACTCCGCCGCGAGGTATGATTTATACAGGTTCGGGTGATTTTGTAAAAGCAGGTCATTGGTGGCAACAGTTTTTTGTTGAGCAGGCAGGTTTGCAACCACGTCATCGTGTCTTGGATGTGGGTAGCGGCATTGGTCGCATCGCTCGTGGTTTGACTTTTTTCTTAAAAAATACTGAGGGGGGGACTTACGACGGTTTCGATGCCATCAAATTGGGTGTGGATTGGTGTACCCAAAACATCAGTTCAAAATATCCTCATTTTCGCTTCCAATATGTGCCATTAGAAAACGATTTGTATCGGAATGATGGGCAAAATGCTGCCAATTTCACCTTTCCTTATCCTGATGATTCATTTGATTTTGTGATTTTGACTTCTGTTTTTACCCACATGTTGCCCAATGAAGTAGAACGGTATTTATCTGAAATTCAACGCATTATGACAAGAGGTGGCGTTTGTGTCGCGACATTTTTTATGTTAGATGACAAAACGAGACACATTTTAACTGATAAAACAGCTTTTAATTTTCCTTACGATTATGAACATTACGCCTTGATGGACGACAAAGTGAAAGCAGCCAATGTCGCTTTTGACAATCTGTTTTTAGAAAAAATAATCAGTGAAAACGCCTTAGTTATTGAGAAAAAAATAGATGGTTTTTGGCGTTTTGGTAAGCGTGAAAATGAAGTTCAAGATTTTCAAGATGTCTTGATTTTAAAGAAGATATAGAGCATTGAGAACAATCTGATAAATAGTTACAAATTTTGCAGACATAAATCCTACCTTTGCGGCGGCAAAAGCACCCCCTCAGTACAAAAGCGTTTTTACAATCTAAGAAACTGATTATCAAACATTTATAAAAACTTACAATTTTCTGATTCATGTATAAAAAGAAAATTAAATCCGCCCTCATTTCCGTTTTTTATAAAGATGGTCTCGACGAAATTATCCGAGAACTTGACCGTTTGAAGGTCAAAATCTACTCAACAGGTGGCACACAGTCATTCATCGAAAGTCTTGGCGTGCCTTGTGAAGCTGTTGAAGATTTGACAACTTATCCTTCAATTCTTGACGGTCGTGTGAAAACGTTGCATCCAAAGGTTTTTGGTGGCATTTTGGCACGTCGCGAAGAAAGCCATACGGCACAACTTGAAAAATTTGACATTCCTGAAATTGACCTTGTCATTGTTGACCTGTATCCGTTTGAAGAAACAGTGTCAAAAACGACGAATGCTGAAGATATTATCGAAAAAATTGACATTGGTGGCATTTCATTGATTCGTGCAGCAGCAAAAAACTTCCAAGATGTGGTGGTTGTGCCGAGTCGCGATGATTATGCTTTCTTTTTGCAACTTTTGAAAGAGAAAAATGGCTATACCAAACTCGATGAGCGTCGCCATTTTGCGATGAAAGCGTTCAATGTGTCGAGTCATTACGATACGGCTATTTTCAAATGGTTTGTGAGTCAACAACAAGAGGCTTCGCAAATGCCAGACTTCATCAGTGAAGGCACTTTGAAACCTCAGGAATTGACTGAAAACAGTTTTTTCAAGCATTCTATTCAAAAAAATGAGCCTTTGCGTTATGGCGAAAACCCGCATCAATCGGCTGTTTTCTTTGGCGATTTGACAGAATTATTTGAAACGCTAAATGGTAAAGCATTGAGTTACAATAATTTGGTGGACGTGGATGCGGCAGTACGACTCATGCGTGAGTTTAAAAACGATAAGCCTACTTTTGCTATTTTGAAACATACAAACGCTTGTGGGGTAGCAACAAAAAATACTATTTTAGAAGCTTGGACAGCGGCTTTGGCTTCTGACCCGATTTCAGCTTTTGGTGGTATTTTGATTTGCAATACAAGCGTAGATGTTGCAACAGCAAATGAAATCAATAAACTATTCTATGAAGTGTTGATTGCGCCCGATTTTGCACCCGAAGCGTTGACCATACTGAGGGGTAAGAAACAACGTATTTTATTGAAAATCAAAGACTTCTATCAGAGCGGAAAAGTGTTTAAGAGCTTGCTCAATGGTGTTATCCAGCAAGATGCGGATATGAGAACAGAAACCGCAAAAGACTTAAAGTTCGTCACGTCGAAACGCCCAACCGAACAAGAAATCGAAGACTTATTGTATGCCAATATTTGTGTTAAACATTTGAAATCCAATGGTATAGCCATTGTTAAAAATCGCCAACTCATCACTATGGGTTGTGGACAAACCAGTCGCATTGATGCCCTGCAACATGCTTTGGAAAAAGCTGCTCATTTTGGATTCGATGTGAGAGGAGCTGTGATGGCTTCTGAAGCGTTTTTCCCTTTCCCCGATTGCGTCGAGATTGCAGATAAGGCAGGCATTACCGCAGTTATTCAGCCTGGTGGCTCAGTCAAAGACCAAGATTCGATTGACTACTGCAATGCACATGGTGTTGCAATGGTGATGACAGGTGTTAGACATTTTTTGCATTGATAAATATTTAGTAATCTGTCTCATATAATCAAAAGCCGTTCTGCTTATTTGTGGTACGGCTTTTCATTTTGTCTTATGAACATATCCACATTGTGTGGAAAACAGTGTTGAAAAGTTAAATTCTCACATCTATGCGTGTTGTTATCCAAAGAGTAAAAAAAGCATCCGTTACTATTGAAGGGCAAATAAAATCTGCCATTACTGAGGGGTTGCTGATATTGGTTGGCGTTGAGGAAACCGATACTGATGAAGACATCAAATGGCTGGCGGCGAAAATCGTCAATCTTAGAATTTTTGGCGATGAAAATGGCTTGATGAATCGGTCTGTCACAGATATTGATGGCAATATGCTTGTTGTCAGCCAATTTACGCTTCATGCTTCAACTAAAAAAGGGAATAGACCGTCGTTTTTACGTGCGGCTAAACCTGATTTTGCCATACCGATGTATGAAAAATTTGTGAGCGAATTGGAAAAGCTATCGAATAAGAAAGTAGGAACAGGCGAATTTGGGGCTGATATGAAGGTAGAGTTGCTGAATGATGGACCTGTAACGATTTTGATAGACACTAAGAATAAAGAATAGGTTGTTGATAATCAATACTTTTTTAAAATTTTGCTACAATATTTTTATCATCAAGGTTACACTTCATCTGTGCTGGCAAAGGTGTGCCAGATTCTTTGAGCAAAGAAACTTGATTGTTATCTGTTGCTTTAAACTTCCAAGAATGTTGTTGATTAATACCTATTGCTAAAATAAATTCAATTTCCCAACCACCTCCAACTCGTTTTGCCCGAATATCGTTACCACTAAATTTGGCTTGTCCTAAGTCAATCTGTACGACACCTTGTATATCTCTAAAACGTTCAGCAATCGCAGCCATATTCAAGGGTTCTTTTGAACGCAACGTGATGGCATCTTGGTTATCATTCCATTGTACATGCCGCTCAATAGCAAGGTCATATTGATCGAGTAGTTTATTAAAGTCTCGATTTGTTGTTTCAGTAATACCTTTACTGAGGGGGGCTGCCCAATCTATATTGCGGCGATAAATGACGACTAAATGGTCAATAGAAGGGTTAGGAAAAGTATGAATATTGCAGCGTGCAATGGATTTTCCAGTTTCATCTTGTAAATAAATGTTGCATAAAGCTTTGTACAAGCTTGTCAAATTGTCCCGACTGATATTTGTGGGCAGATAACGCACATCTTCTTTTTCTGCATCAAGCCGCAAGGCAAGGCGAGCGGCATCTCGTTTGAACTGACGGTCAATTGATGTCGGTACATTTGATTTGGTTTGACTATTGGCACTGTTTTGTTTGACTGTAGCAGGCTGTGCAACCATTTCTGTTGTCGCAATAGCAAAACTGAAAAGAAAAAAATATTTGTTTCCAAATCCAAGCATACCCATTGTATTTTAATTGATAATAAGCTCAAACAGGCTAAAACAATGCCGTTTGAGTTATCAGAATCAAAAAGTTTGCCTTTTTTTGTGACAAGGGTATTGTTGTAGTTTAAAAATGCTTTTCTACATAAAACATTGATTTTTAGTGCACAAAGAAAACGAACAGAGTAAATATAGTTTGATTTGTTTTCTAATTTGTGGTTGTAGTTTCTATAGTCTTTTATGAAGAAGAAGAGCGACTGAAAGCACGACCACCGAAACCACCTCGCGAAATGGTTGATTTTGTCGCATTAGAGCCTATATTTGAACTTCGACTCAAGCCACGAGAATAAAATCCTGTGCGTGTATAACCACCACTATACCCGCTGCTATATGCCCCTGATGTACCATAAGGTCTAAAAGCATAATACCACAACAGTGCATTCCCTACACCATGGTGGTGTGTGCGTGAGTAACGAGCGGTTGTGTCAGAGCGCATATAGACTTTTTTATCTGTTTTTTCGTCCCAATCGCCGCTTGCACCTTTTTGCTCTTTATTACAAGATGCTAAAGCTGCCGAAATAAGTACCAAGCTGACTATTTTTGATTTTTTCATTACTCTTTGGTTTTATTTGACGGTAATATAAAATTCATAATCTTTTTGACCTGTTGCAGTTGTAGCATTGCCTTGTACATCTGCCGCCGGTAATGAGCCTGTTCCCAATGCGGGAATTGTATCTGTATGACGCAGTTCTCGCTCTAAGACACCATTTTTCCACACTTTATGAGAAGTTACCAATACATCGCGACTGTCTGGCAGATGTTCAGTGGTGATTTGGGTTTCAATCGCTCCATTTCGAGAGATATCTTTGGTTTCCACTTTGTCTTCATTGGAATTGTCGTCGTCACAACTCACAAAAAAAACCGTAGAAAAAGCTAAAAGAACAGGTAATAAACGTTTCATTATCAATATTTTAAGGTAAAAAATAAAATAACACATTTCCGAAGACCAAAAGACTTCGGAAATGCAAATTCATGTCAATAATTGAGTTAGTTTTTATTCTCTAAATACTTAAAGACAAAATAAACTAAGCTACCAACAATGAGTAGCCACAAAAGTGGTCCCATGATACGTAGAAAAAATAATACCAAAACAATAGCTCCTACAATAAGAAATATATTGCCATTTTTTCCACGCAATACTTTGATAATATCATTTAAAACATTCTGAATCATTGTTTTATAAATTTTAAGTTAAACCATTTTTTATATTAATGCGATTTTTAAATTTCGATAGCCAATGCTCAAACCCGTCTAAAAACCTTGATTTATTAGCTATTTCAAATAATTCTTCATATTGGCAACATCTTGCTCAATTTGACCCACGAGGTTTTGATATGTCGCCATAAAATCTTTCTGCGTTTGCTCTACTTTGACAGTTGATTGAATAATATCATCTTTCAATGTCATAACCTCTTTGCGATGCTGCTCGATTTCTTCAGTCAATCGTTTAATTTGTTCTGCTTTTTGTTGCATCACAGCCTCCAAGTTATCTACTTGGCTTTGTTTATTACCAACTTGTGCAACGCGTTGATTTTCAGCTGCTTGCGAAAATTTAGTATTTTCATTTTTCAAAACGTCTAGATAGTGCATTGCCGAATTGACCAATTTTTCAGACGTTGCGCCCATAGTCGAAGCCATCGCAAATGCTGATTTATAACGTGTCGCTTCATCCATCGGCATATTTGCCAAGTTTTTGAGTGAGAGCTTAAACTCAAAATAGTCAAAGCCATCCAAGTTTGCTCCTTCCATTGCCCCAAACAGAGCTTGCATAAACTTCTCACTCACCGAGCCATCACTTACAGAAGTCGCGAAAGTAGGTTGTTGTACTGAGGGGGGTACTTCAGCCACAACTGTTTCCTTTGAAACATTTGGATTAGCCTTCGGTTCTGGTTGGGTTGGTCGATTGACCGCATTAGGATCAGGTTGAATAAAAACACCTTTGAATTTTGACCAAAAATCACTCATAATTTTTCGTTACGTTTTGAATTGATAAAAGAATAAGCATAAAAGTAAGAATAGAAGTTCAGAATGAATTGAATTTACCGATAAATACAAGGGAAGACTCGGCAAAATTGCATTTTTTTTATCAAAATGAAAAAGTTGATAAGATGTGTTTTAGTAGTGCAAATTTGACATTTTATCTTTTTTCAAAAGGATCTGTCGTAATATCAGTTATCCAGGGTTTTGCCCAAAAGCCCTGTAGCGGCAAAGCCTCACCTAACCTCGATGTTTAAGAATATACAGAATTTCGGAATAGGTGAAATAACCAATTGATTATCAATCAATTAGCTATTTATCAACATATCCACAATATAAATCAGCTTACCCAATAAATTTTAATAGTTCTCAAAGACCCAATAAAGTTATAAACAAGCAATAAATAAATATATTTAATCCGTTGAAAATCAACTATAAGAAATATGGTGTTTTACACGATTAATGTTTGTAAAATCGTTGAAATATCCTTGAGATATGAACATCTATCCACACCCTCTCAGTAAGCTTTCCGAAATTTGTGAATAACCGCCTGTTTCCACAGTTTAAAACACCCTAAATCCACGCCACATTCACAGAACTAGATGATTGTGTAAAAACCCAACTGCTAAACCACAAACTATACACATTCTGTTAATAACTACCTAAGAAATTGATTATCAATTGTATAAAAGCCAAATACTTATGTGGATAAAGAAAAAAGTTTCCAACAGACCTGTGGGTGGAACAAATATTTCCACAGATATACACGAATCCACATCTCTAATAATAAGCATTTTTTTCAAAAAATAAAAAAAATTTAGTATTTTATATTACAAACGTTTTAATCCACCTAAAATTCGTGATTTGACTCATACAACAGCATGTTCCATTTTTATTGAAAAAACTTGAGTCACAATCTTAGAATACTGGCACTTGGACAAATACGGCACTATTTTTCATACAAAAATTGTAACTACAAATAAAAAACACCGTTCTATATTTTAGAATCAAATAAATACATATATTTACAAAAAACGCAGTTCATAATATAAACTCATAATCCAGACATGAAAAATTATTATTTTGATAATCTGTACTATACAACCACTGCATTTTCGAGAGAAATATCATCTATTACAGAAAATGCTTTCATGGATTTAGGCTTGACTCCGTCTGATGCTTACTTGATAATGGTTGTGAATGAAAAGCCTAATGTACAACCTACTGAAATCAGTGAGAAGATTTTGTTAGCACCTTCGACCATTACTCGGATGATTGAAAAATTGGAAAAACGAAACATTGTTACACGAACGCAAGAAGGGAAATACACTTATGTGGCAGCAACGAGTAAGGGAAAAGACCTCTATCCCGAGATTTTATCCACTTGGGACGATATTTATGAAGTTTTCAATCGGAAGCTTACGGGTGATACAATAAGGCAACTGGTGGAAATAACGAGCGAAGCGGCTAAAAAACTCAAATATTAAGCGTAGGTGTTTTCATCAAAAAAGACGTTAAGAGTTGAATCTTAACGTCTTTTATTCATTTGCTCACTGTTGGTTGAGTTGCCAATCATATTCGAGATAATCAATCTCTGCATTTTCATTCAGTTGTATGTTTGAAAACTTATTGATAAACGCAATGACTGAGGGGGCATTCTTTTTGAAGTCACCTGCAAACCAAGTGAATATTTTTGACAACTCAGCTTTCTTTGGAGAAACGATTTTGTTTTTCAATACATCGTTGATAAACATGTGCATAACTTCATCCAGTTGCTTATCCAGCTTTTCGGCTACAAAAGCTTCGTTCAACAACTTGGGACATGATTTAGAGGCACAATTGATGGCTGCGTGTATGCGTGCATCTCTGAATTTGGGTCGCAAAATGCCATGTTCAATATTGTTCAAATTATATTTTTTACCTTCTATGGTAATAAAATCTATCTGCCATGTATCGCTGACAAATGGAATACCTTTCTGAACATCTTTGATGCTTTCAATCGGATAATGATTGCATATCAACTTGATAGTGAAAGCATTATATGCATTTATCCAATAAGCTTTTTGCTCATTGGGCTGCCAATATTTATCATTCGGCAAGTTTTGAGACAATAGACTTAAATACGCATTGAATAATACACTGTCCTTTATAAAACCTTCATAATTGACCCACCCCTCAGTATTGACATGCTTCCTGAGCAAGCTATCAAACGCAGCATGACTTATGGGCTTCGATTGTGAATCACGCTCTCTGACATGAAAACAGGCAACCAAATTCATTGAAAAAACCAGTGTTAATATCTGGATAATTGGCTTTGTGGAAAAGTGGAAAACTATGTGCATTTCTTTAGATTTTTATAACTTTAGATTTTAATACCCAAATTTAGACTTCAACTATCACGAATAATTCACAATTATTTTTTCACGGAAAAAGTAAAATAACGATAAAAAATACCATTTTTACAAAAATAAAACAACCAAATCCAGTTCAACATGAGAAATGATTTTAAATATTTTGCTGTTATATCCACACTTGTAACAGCACTCGTCGGCTATTTTTTATGGCAACCTTTTTTGTGGCTCTTTGTACTGATTGCTCCATTAGTGATTGTGGGCATCTATGATATGTATCAAACCAAGCATGCCATCATGCGTACCTTCCCTTTAGTGGGTCGTGGTCGGTATTGGATGGAATGGTTGCGACCTAAAATTTATCAATATTTTGTCGAATCAGATATAGATGGTCGCCCATTCAACCGCACCGAGCGCAGTATCGTGTATCAAAGAGCGAAAAAAGATGTGGATACCACACCATTCGGTACACAACTCAATGTCTATGAAGAAGGTTATGAATGGATGAATCACTCCATTGTTGCCAAAAACTTTGATGAATTGGAGCAAAATCCACGTGTTCTGATTGGAGGACCTGATTGCAAGCAACCATACTCTGCCAGCGTTTTTAATGTCTCGGCAATGTCTTTTGGTTCACTCAGCACAAATGCCATTTTGGCTTTGAATGCTGGTGCAAAAATCGGTGGTTTTGCACACAATACAGGTGAAGGTGGCATCAGCCCGCACCATCTTACTGAGGGGGGCGATTTGATTTACCAAATCGGGACAGGTTACTTTGGTAGTCGGACAAAAGATGGGAAATTCTCTCCAGAGAATTTTTCAAAGACTGCAGCAAACCCCTCAGTAAAAATGATAGAAATCAAATTGTCGCAAGGGGCAAAGCCAGGTCATGGTGGTATTTTGCCTGCTAAAAAAAACACGCCTGAAATCGCAGCTATTCGTGGTGTTGAACCCTACACAGATGTTTTATCGCCGCCATTTCACTCGGCATTCAGCACACCGATTGAGTTGTGCCAATTTATTGGTCAACTGCGACAGTTATCTGATGGCAAGCCTATCGGTTTTAAGTTGTGCGTCGGACACAAAAGCGAGTTCTTAGCTATTTGCAAAGCTATGGTCAAGACGGGTATCAAACCCGATTTTATCAGTGTAGATGGTGGTGAAGGTGGTACAGGTGCGGCACCGTTGGAGTTTTCTAATTTTGTTGGTATGCCTTTCAAAGAAGCTTTGGCTTTTGTACACGATGCTCTATTAGGATTCGATTTACGCAAAGACATAAAAATCATCACCGCAGGCAAAGTGACGAGTGGTTTTCACCTTTTTAGAGCTATGGCATTGGGTGCAGATGCGTGCTATTCGGCACGTGCCATGATGATGGCTTTGGGCTGCATACAAGCCTTAGATTGTAACCGCAACTCATGCCCAACAGGTGTGGCAACCCAAGATCCCGAGTTGGTTAAAGGTTTGGTAGTAACTGACAAAAAAGTACGTGTCGCACAATATCATAAAGCAACCGTTCATGCTTTTGTCGAATTATTGGGTGCAGCAGGTTTGAGTAGTGCCAATCAGATTCGACGTTCTATGGTCAATCGTCGTGTAACGGTAAGTGATGTGAAACGATATGATGAACTCTATCCATATCTTAAAAAGGGGTGTTTGTTGAATGAAGAAATGATTCCAGAAAAGTGGAAACCGTATATGAATGAAGCTACTGCGGAGAGCTTTATCAAAAGTTTTGAGGATTTGACTGCTTAAACTTGAATTTATAAACCGACAACAATAATTTCTCAGATTTTCTAACATAAAAAATCTGAGAAATTATTGTTGTCGGTTTATATTCTATTTCACTTCAAACCCCAATTTCTGCAAATCTTCCCAAAACTGTGGATAAGACTTACCTACCACTTTGGGTTCTTCAATTTCTACTTCGTGAAACATAGCCAAAGGCGCAAAAGCCATAGCCATGCGATGGTCTTCATAAGTTGGAAATCTTGGTGTTTGTTCTATGTGGAACTTACCTTCAACCATAAAGTACTGTTTTTGAGACTTTTGTGTAAATCGTGCTGGCATTTTGACAAATGAAACACCTACTTTTGCCAATTCATTTTTCAAAGCGGCCACTCGGTCAGTTTCTTTGATAAATAAAGTTTCTAAACCTGTAAATAAACCTTGAACATTCTTTCCAGCACATACGACTGCAAAAGTTTGAGCAATATCAGGACATTTCACAAAATCCCATTCAAAAAATTCAGCAGGTGGATTGTCCGTTTTTTTCAATACAATACCCCCCTCAGTAAAAGTCGTGTCAACGCCAAAATGGAAACCAATTTCATTTGCCACAGAGTCACCTTGCAAACTATCTTTGAACAAACCATTGAGCGTTAAATCCAATTCGTCTGCAAAAGCGGCCATGGCATAATAGTATGAAGCTGCCGACCAATCTGCCTCGACCGTCACTTCACGTGGTTGATAAGCTTGTTTTTCAACAGTAATCGTATTTTCCTCCCAAGTGTGTTGCACGCCAAAATAAGACATCAACGACAAAGTCATCTCAATATAAGGTCGGCTTACGATTGTGCCATCAAGTGTCAATTTCAAACCCTTGGGCAAAGTCGGTGCGATGAGCAATAAAGCTGTGATGTACTGACTTGATGTATCAGCCGAAATAATCAAACCATCCGTAGCCAACGATTTGGGTGCATTAATTTTCAAAGGTGGATACCCCTCAGTACCCAAATACTCAATGTCGCAGCCCAATGCCCGCAGTGCATTCACCAATTTACCAATAGGGCGTTGTTTCATACGTTCTGACCCTGTTAAGATTTGTGTTCCTTCTTGCAATGAAAAATAGGCTGTCAAAAAGCGGAACGTCGTACCCGCTGCACCACAATCGAACGTGTCGTTATCTGTTTGAGCCAAGAGTTTGACCAAAGTTTGAGTGTCGTTCGATGTGGACAAATTGTGGATAGCAAACGGTTGTTCGCACAAAGCTTTGATGATGAGAATACGGTTAGAAATACTCTTAGAGCCATCCAAAGTGATTTCACCCACGATTCGGCGGTTAGGTTTTGATACTTTACAAGTTGTCATACGTTTGAAAATCAATTAGTTTTGCTGAAATTGCAGCACAAATTTAGGTATTTCAAACAAAAACAGCAGATATTTTCAAAATACCTGCCTTTTTAAAGTTTGTTTTATGAAAAATAGTAATTTTAAATCAAAAAACGAAGATGTCCGATTACATATCACGTTTACGAAATTTACTCGAACAACACAGCGATGAAAAAACAGCTGATTGGTCTTATGCCTACATGAAGGAGCAATTTGCCTTTTTCGGCATCAAAGCACCGCTGCGAAATGCTCTTTTCAAGCAGTTTTTTGTAGAAAATACCCCCCCTCAGTATAGTGAGCTTTCAGACCTTGTCTGGACACTTTGGTTAGAGCCAGAACGCGAGTTTCAGTATTTTGCCATCGAGTTATTGGTAAAATACAAAAAACAATGGACTGAAGATATTATTGAACTGTTTGAAAAGATGATTGTCCACAAATCGTGGTGGGACTCTGTGGATTATATCAGCAGTAGTTTGATTTCTCTTTACTTCAAACAGTTTCCACATCAAATCAAACCTATCACTGAGGGGTGGATAGATACGGGCAATATGTGGCTACAACGCGTGTGTTTGATATTTCAACTGAGCTATCGTCAGAAAACGGATACTGAATTGATGTTTAAATATATTTGCTTGTTGAATCATTCAAAAGAGTTTTTCATACAAAAAGCCATCGGTTGGGCATTGCGACAACATGCTCGGACAGATGCTGATAGTGTTAAAAACTTTGTGGAAAACACATCTCTCGCACCCATCAGTAAACGAGAGGCTATGAAGCACATCTCATAAGCTTAGAAGGACTTTTGTATTTCTATGGGCTGGTGGCATAGGCGAATATGAAAGAGTTTGTATTTATTTGAACCTTTTATGTGTATTTTTGTCATAGGTAAAAAGTTTTTATGGTGGAAAAAGAAAATAAAGAAAAAAACGAAGAACCACTCTTTGTGAATCCGATTGACCCGACAAAGGTAGCCGAAAACCCAGGCTTGTTGCCTTATGCACATACCGCAGGTGGTGCAGTCATTCGTCCCGAAGACAAAGGCAGAATCAAAGGCAATGCAATGATGGCGATGTACGAGCAAACTGAACGCCAAATGAACCAACTGAAAGAGCAGATGGAAACGTTGATGGCACAAGCCCAATCGCTACAACGACGCAAGCAGATTTCAGAAGTGATTTATGAAGCGACCATTAATTTTCGTCCTGTAGTCGGACACGTCTATCATTTATATGAAAAAAAAGATGGCTCTCATACTATTTCTCTTGTAGCACCTGATGAGTGGGGGCGCAGACAGCCTTATATATTTTTGGCGACTGTGCAGTTGTTGTATGACCACACTTGGGAGGTTTTAAAACAAGCTGAAGACTTTAAATAAACATTTCCTTTCTTTTATCTATCAAAATCCGTTTTTGATATAAATAAATATGCCACTGGGGGTCATTAGACTAACATTGTCTTGTGAATTTTAAGATGTGGTGTGAATTTTGAAATATGGCTAATAAAATTCATGTTTTATCATTTTGTCAAAAACAGGACTTACGATGTATAAAAGACTCATTATTTTAGGTTTGGTCATGTCAGCTTACCAAATGTCGGCGCAAGAAGTTTGGTCACTTGAGAAATGTATTTTAACGGCTCAAGAGAACAATAGAACCATCAAGCAAAGTCAAATTGCGGTAAAAAATACCCAACTGACCAATAAACAAGACCGATATTCGCAATATCCAACCGTAAATGCTTCGTCGAATTTAGGTTTCAACTTTGGTAGGAGTGTCAATCCTGCGACCTATCAGTTTGAAAACATCAATACACGCTACAATGGTATCAACTTGTCAGCAGGTGTGATGCTTTACAACGGAGGGCGTATTCAAAATCAAATCAAACAAAGCTCGATAGATATACAAGCGGCACAAGCAGACTTGGAGCAAACAGCTCAGAATATCTCATTGCAAGTAGCTCAAGCCTTTCTTCAAATTTTATTGAACGAGGAACAATTGTCGAATGCGAAAAAAAGAGCGCAAACGACATTGAGCCAACTTGACCGAGTTGAAAGGCAAATTAAAGTCGGCTCGCTTGCGCCTAATGCACGTTACGACCTTGCCGCGCAAGCTGCCCGTGACGAACAAAGTATCGTAACGGCTGCCAATAATGTTGAGTTGAGTTATTTGACTCTGAAAAACTTATTAGAACTCGCACCAGATAAAGATATGAAAATTGAGGCCCCCTCAGTAGTCGTGCCTTCTGATGTCAATCCAGATGCCTATTCTTTTAAAATGATTTATAACCAAGCTTTAGGAAATCAACCCCAAATTCGAGCTGGAGAATCGCGCATCAAAAGTGCAGAAGTGGGTGTAAAAATAGCAGAAGCAGCTTTGTTACCCAGCTTGTCTATGAATGCCAATTTGAATACCAACTTTTCAAGTACTATCAAAGATTTTACAAAAGCCACAAAGACAAATGTGCCTTACACTCTTTCTGGTAATGCGACAATAGGAGGACAAACTGTTCCTGTGTCTTTTACAACTAATCAAGAAGTTTTGACTGATGCGCCCAAAAAACCTTATTTCAGTCAAATCGGTGACAATTTTGGACAAGGTTTAGGTCTGAATTTGCAAATTCCTATTTGGGACGGTTATCAACGCCGTACAACTATCGAGAGACAACAGTTAAATGTTGACAATCAAGTGATTGCATTAGAAAGAACCAAACAACAACTCAAATCAGATGTACAAAATGCCATAGCTTCGTCTCGTGCAGCTCGTAAACAATACGAAGCAGCGCAAAAAACATTTGATGCACAAAAAGCTGCTTTCGATGCCACTGAAAAGCGATTCCAAATAGGTGCTGCCAATGGCTTTGAATTTACACAAGCACGTAATCAACTCGATACCGCAGAGCGCGATGTTGTTGTCGCTAAATACGATTATTTATTCCGTTTGAAAATTGTAGAGTTTTACGAAGGGAAAAAATTGACCTTAAAATAGACCCCTCAGTATTTCACTTAATCGAACATAAATTTTTATCCAAAATTATAAAGTCAAAACAATGGCTGTTCAGAATAAAAGAAAGAATAACAAATTGATTTGGATTTTGCTGAGTGTAGTTGCCGTTCTGCTAATTGCTGCGGTGGCAATGAATAGTGGCAAAAAGAAAGGCGAAAAAGTATATGCCGAAAAAGTAGCCAAACGCACGATTCAAGAAACCGTTTCGGCAAGTGGGCGTATTTTTCCTGAAAAAGAAATCAAAGTAAGTTCAGACGTTTCGGGCGAAATCGTTGAGCTGTTGGTCAAAGAAGGTGACTCTGTACGAGCAGGACAGTTATTGTGTAAAGTAGATGCCCGCATCTATCGTGACCAAGTGACGCGTGGCGAAGCCAGCGTCAATGCCTCAAGAGCACAATATGCCAATGCTTTGTCAAATATCGAAAGTGTGCGCGCTCGCCAACTCCAAATCATAGCCCAAAAGGAACAGTTACAAGCTCAACTGAAACAAACACAACAGGCATTCAAGCGGAACGAACAATTGCACCGTGATGGTGTGATTTCAGATGCTGATTTTGAGGCAACTCAATCCCAATTGCGCCAGCAAGAAGCGACCATCAAAGCGACGGATGCTCAAGCACAAGCCGCATTGAACGATATTGCGTCGTCTCAAAAGTCAGCAGAAGCTGCACAATACAATGTCAAAAGCTCAGAAGCGACTTTGAAAGAATTGCAAACAAACCTTAATCGTACTTCTATCTATGCACCAGTTGATGGTGTCGTATCAAAATTGAGCATCGAAAAAGGCGAGCGTGTGGTCGGTACAGCCCAAATGTCGGGTACTGAAATCATGCGTATTGCCAACTTATCGGCTATGGAAGTACAAATTGACGTGAGTGAAAACGATATTTGGCGTTTGGCAGTAGGTAACGATGTAGATATTGAAGTAGATGCTTTCTCTGGACGTAAATTCAAAGGTCGCGTTTCTGAGGTAGCAAATACAGCGAGCAATGCATTCACAGCCACTGGTGCTGTCAATTTGACAACCGACCAAGTTACTAATTTTGTGGTTAAAGTGCGTATTGACCCAGCAAGTTATGCCGATTTGATGCGCAATGGTCGCCCACCATTTCGTCCTGGTATGTCTGCTTCAGTTGACATTCACACCAATACTGTCAATGATGCTTTAAGTGTGCCAATCCAAGCAGTGACAACACGTGACGAAGATGCTGATCTCAAAAAAGCCAAAGCCAATACAGAAGAGGGGCAAACCACTGAGAAAAAAGCAGTTGCACAACAAGTCAAAGAAATTGTGTTTGTGGTGTCTGGCGATACTGTCAAAATGGTTGAAGTAAAAACGGCTATTCAAGATAATCAATACATCCAAGTTGTGTCAGGTCTGAAAGGTGACGAAGAAGTTGTTGCTGCACCGTTTAAGTTAATTTCTCATACACTCAAATCTGGTGCTAAGATTCAAAAAGTCAGTGAAAAAGAGTTGTATGGTAGTGGTGATAAGAAAAAAGAAGACTAAAAACGATAGTGTTCTGTTTTTTAAAGTCTTGTGATGAAACAGCATCACAAGACTTTTTTTATAGAAATAAAGAAATTAGCACAGTTTTTTTTAAAAAAAGTAGGTTGTTAAATTTAGAACAATTTATAGTAAACAAAAAGTTTTTATTAATTTCAAAAATTCTTTTACTTTTGCAAGTTTTCAACATTAGCTGCAAAACTTCGTTGAAAACAGACCCCTCAGTATATTGTGGTTTTGGGTTTTAGAAAAGATAAAAATATGGCAAAAAGAAATACAGATACACCCAATAATGGAACACGCATGGATGCCAACGGTGACCACGTGACGACTTTGGGCAATATGTATCAAAACTACTTTTTGGATTATGCAAGCTATGTTATTCTCGAACGAGCTGTGCCACACATCCACGATGGTTTGAAACCTGTCCAACGTCGCATTCTTCATGCGATGAAAGAAATGGATGATGGGCGATATCACAAAGTAGCGAATATCATCGGGCAAACGATGCAGTATCATCCACATGGCGATGCAGCGATTGGTGATGCACTTGTCAACTTAGGTCAAAAAGACTTAGTTATAGACTGCCAAGGAAACTGGGGTGATATTCGTACAGGTGACGGAGCTGCTGCACCGCGTTACATCGAAGCACGATTGACTCCTTTTGCACGTGAAGTTGTATTCAACGCCCAAACAACAGAATGGCAATTGTCTTATGATGGTCGTAAGCGCGAACCAATCACTTTACCTGTGAAATTTCCATTGTTGTTGGCTCAAGGTGTGGATGGTATCGCTGTTGGGCTTTCGACTAAAATTTTACCACACAATTTTATTGAACTGATTAAGGCGAGTATTGATATACTGAGGGGTCGCCCAACTAATATACTACCAGATTTTCAAACAGGTGGTATGATGGATGCGACGAATTATAATGGTGGAAAACGAGGGGGGAAAGTACGTGTTCGAGCGCGTCTTGAGATTTCAAAAGATAAAAAAGCTTTACTCATCAAAGAAATCCCTTATGGCACAACGACAGGTGATTTGGTTGAGTCTATTTTGAAAGCAGCTGAAAAGGGAAAAATTAAAATCAAAAAAGTTGTTGACCAAACGGCAAAAGATGTAGAAGTCGTCATCGAACTACAACCAGGCGTTTCACCTGACGTGACAATGGATGCATTGTATGCTTTTTCAGATTGTGAAGTTTCTATCTCTCCAAACGCTTGTGTCATCTACGATAATAAGCCTTTGTTTTTAGATGTCAACGAAATGCTGCGTTTGGATACAGAGTTGACCAAATATCTACTCAAACGTGAATTAGAAATTAAGCAGGATGAATTAGAAGAGAAGTGGCATTTTGCAAGTTTGGAAAAGATTTTTATCGAAAACCGTATTTACCATCAAATTGAGGAAGCTGAATCTTGGGAACAAGTCTTGAAAATTATTCCACAAGAATTGAAAAAATATGTACGTGAACCCAATGAAGCTGCTTCAGCTAATGATAATCGCCTTGTTTTACTGAGGGGGGTATCAGAAGAAGATGTAACGCGATTAACCGAAATTCGTATTAAGAGAATTTCAAAATACAATTCTTTTGCTGCTGATGAAATGCTTAAAAATTTACTCAATGAGCTGGCTCAAGTTAAACACGACCTTGAACATTTGATTGAGTTTACAATTAAGTATTACGACAACCTGTTGAAAAAATATGGGAAGGGTAGAGAACGGAAAACGGAAATTAGAGTATTTGATACAATTCAAGCAACAGAGGTAGTTGCAAATAATGCTAAACTTTTCGTGAATCGGAAAGATGGTTTTATAGGAACAGGTCTAAAAAAAGGAGATGGTGTGGACTTCGTGTCTGACTGCTCTGATATTGATGACATTATTGTATTCCGAAAGGATGGCAAGTTTCAAGTTGTAAGGGTAGCCGATAAAGTATTCGTTGGTAAAGATATTATTCACGTCGCAGTGTGGCGCAAAGGGGATGAAAGAACGACTTATAATCTTATTTATCTTGATGGTAAATCTGGGATAAGTTATGCTAAGCGTTTTAATGTTACAGCCATAACAAGAGCAACCGAATATGATTTGACTCAAGGGAATAATAATTCCAAATTATGGTATTTTACAGCTAACCCAAATGGCGAGTCAGAAATTGTTTCAGTTCAATTGACCCAGAGTTCAACCGCAAAAATAAAACGATTCGATTTTGATTTCGCGACTTTGTCTATCAAAGGTCGTAATTCGCAAGGTAATATTGTAACTAAATATCCTGTTCGGGAGGTCAAGCAAAAAACAATAGGTAAATCCACATTAGGAGCAAAACGAATTTGGTTTGACGATATTACTGGCAAATTGAATGATACTGAAAGGGGGAGACTGATAGGTGAGTTCGATACAGGTGATAATATCTTGATTCTTTACAAAGATGGTACATTAGAAACGTGCGAGTTAGATTTAATTAAACATTTTGAACTCAACGACATCGTTTATTTAGGTAAAGTTGAAACGGATACTGTTGTGACAACTGTTTATTTTGATGGGAATAAAGGGTGGACTATGGTGAAGCGATTCAAAGTTGAAGGCATAAAAAACAATGAAAGATTGAGCTATTTGACTGAGAATAAAAAATCTCAAATGTTATTTGTCTCTGTAGAACCCAACCCTAGAATTAATTATGCTATCAAAATTGGTTCAAAAAAGATGGATGGAGGAGAAGTGTTGTTGGCTGAATTTATTGATGTGAAAGGATGGAAGGCATTAGGTAATAAGCTCAGCGACCAAAAATTATTAGATGTTAAAGAAGTTATTGTTAAAGAAGAGTCAAAAAAACAAGAAAAACCTCAAGGTATAAACGAAGGCAATGCAGAAAATCAAGTTAAAGAGCTTCCTAAATTTCAAGCTGGAGATACCATTGAATTCGACTTTGGTGATTAATTAATAAAAGTTCCACGTAGAACAGAAGCGTCTCACATTAACCAATGTGAGACGCTTCTGTTCTACGTGGAACTTTTATTAATAGTTTTCAAGTAGCCATTCTTTGAAATTTTCAAAGTCTATACTCATCGGAACGGCTACTTTTTCTTTTTCTGAAAGAACGGCTAAACGTTCAGGAATGGGAATTTCTTGCTCTAAAATGCTTCCCATATCGTCCAAAAACTTAGTTGGATGTGCCGTTTCTAAAACAATACCTAAAGCATCTGTTGTCTTTTGATATTCTTTCAAAGCTAAATAACCTACTGCTCCGTGTGGATCAATGATGTAATTATACTTTTCAAAAATTTCTTTTACTGCTTTTTTAGTTGTTTCATCGTCGAAAGCATATCCTTTTATTTCTTCTGTCATATTGTTCCACGTAGAACCATAGATGTCTAACATGCGTGCAAAGTTCGACGGATTACCTACATCCATAGCATTTGAAAGTGTTCTTACTGAGGGGATTGGCTTGTATTCTCCTGTTGTCAGATACTGAGGTACAACATCGTTTGCATTGGTTGCAGCTATGAATTCATGGATGGGTAAACCCATTTTTTTAGCAAAAAGACCAGCTGTCAGATTACCAAAATTGCCTGACGGAACACTAAAAACAACAGGCTTATCTGCGCTTTCGATTTGTTTGTAAGCTTCAAAGTAGTAGAAACTTTGAGGAATCAATCTTGAAATATTGATTGAGTTTGCAGAGCTTAATTGAATCTTTGCAGTCAATGTCTCATCCAAAAACGCTTTTTTTACTAATGCTTGGCAGTCGTCAAAAGTACCATTGATTTCTAAAGCTGTTATATTTTCCCCTAAAGTTGTTAATTGTTTTTCTTGCAACATACTGACTTTACCCGATGGATAGAGTATAACGACTTTAATGCCTAAAGTTTTGTAAAACCCTGCGGCCACTGCTCCACCTGTATCTCCTGATGTTGCAACTAAAATAACCAATTCTTTTTTATCTTCTTGATTGAAATAAGACATCAATTGCGCCATAAACCGTGCGCCAAAATCTTTAAAAGCCAATGATGGTCCATGAAATAGTTCTAGAACATGCGTTACTTCGTCAAGTTTGACAACTGGCGCAGGAAAATCAATAGCTGCTTCGACAATGTTTTTTAAATCTTTCTCAGGAATAGAATCTCCGATAATCGTTTTTGCAACTTCAAAAGCAATACTTTGAAAAGAATGATTTTTTAAGTTATTTATGAAAAGGGGCGAGAGTTGAGGTATATTTTCAGGCATATACAAACCATTGTCTTCAGGCAATCCTTTGAATACAGCTTCTTTCAACGAAACGAATTTGTGTGGATTTTTTGTACTATAAAGTCTCATTGTTTGATTTTAAACACTATTAAGTGCTATTTAATAATTGGTTAAATAAAAAGTTCTACGTGGAACAAACGCTCGGATAAATAGCATGGCTATCTATCTACAACGACATATTAGTTCCACGTAGAACAATGAATTTTGAATCAGCAAAGAATTGTGCCTTCCATATTGATTGGAGAGATAAATAACTCACATTCAATTTTATGTTCTTGATATATTTTCTGCATAGCCAATCCCGCATTTTCTGCTGTTAAACTATTTTCAGAAAGGGCGAAAATAGAAGGACCTGAGCCTGATATAGAACACCCCAAGACCCCCTCAGTATAAGCGGCTTCTTTAACTTCATAGAAATAAGGAATCAAAGAGGCGCGTTGTGGCTCAATGATAACATCTACAAGTGAGCGACGAATTAAGTCAAAATCGGAGTTAAACATACCGATAATAAATGCTCCCATATTAGCATTTTGTTTTACAACAGATTTGAGTGGAACTTCTGTTTTGAGCAGAGCTCTGGCTTCTTTTGTCAGAACCTCTACTTTCGGATAAATCACAGTAGCATATAGACCGCGAGGAACATGAATTCTATGGACATCATTAGTCACAGAATCTCGAACTAAAGTAAATCCACCTAAAAGCGATGGTGCAACATTATCTGCATGAATGGCACCACTGGCAATACTTTCACCTAATACGGCAAATTCGAGTAAGTCACGCTTTTCTAATGGTCGCCGAAGTAGTTCATTGATGACCACGACTGCTCCTGCCGCACTTGCCGCGCTCGAACCTAATCCAGAGCCAAAAGGCATTTTCTTGTGTATTTCCATTTCTATTCCTCTACCCGATTCACCTAAGTAATCAAGGAGTTTCAAGGCTGCATAACCAGCGGTATTCTTCACAGGTTCATATGGTAGTTTCCCTCCTGTTATTTTAGTGATTTTCAAACCAGGCTCGTCAGAAAATCGTGCAATAATTTCATCACCAGGTTTTTCCAATGCAAAGCCTAAGACATCGAAGCCACATGCTACATTTGCTACACTTGCAGGAGCGAAAACTTTAATACCTGTTTTGTTTTTAGTTGAAGTAATAATTGTAGGACTTGACATTTCCATAATGTGGAATTTTTTACCCCTCAGTATTTTTATTCAAAATACTTTTGTTCTACGTGGAACATAGGTTTATAAAAAAGAATTGAGGTGTCAAAACACCTCAATCATTGTTGAAAAATGATTGCAAAGTTAAGTGTATTATTGCTAAATGTATTCCACTTTTTAAGTTTTTCATGTGAAGGCGAAAAAGCATGTAAAAAAAAAGTTCGCATCTAATGATAGATACGAACTTTTTACCGATAGACTTAAAAGTTTATTGGAACTTGCGTTTTAAGAACCAAGTATTGTCATTTAAAGTAAAACCTAAATTGATTCTGAAATAATCTTCTGAGACTATTTTTGTTTTCAACTGACCATACTCTAAACCTACATTCATATAAGAAATCTGTTGACCTCGACCGACCCGCAATGGTAAGCACATACCAACCGACCCAGCAGTGTTACTGACTTGTTCGCCACCTAGAGAACGAGGGTCTTTGCCTGTATGAAAGCCAACACGCCATCTTATTTTTTCTTCTTCTGATTTCAGTTTATTTTTATCAAGAATGAACTCAGCTCCTATTGACAATTGATTGGCATCTAATAAGGTTTCGGGTTTTGCATCATTTTTGTACTCGCTCCACTTCGATATTTTATACTCAATACCACCTTTGAACAATAGACCATTTTCGTACATGATACCAGTCGTGTATTCGGTTGGTAAAACACCAGAGCCTTTTTTATCCGAAAAACTTGTGATAGAGTCCGTCAAGAAGTTGTAAACACGCTTATAGTCTTGGCTTGACTTTGTAGAAAAAGTAGTTGATGGATTTCCATAAGCTCCTATGACAATATGTTTTCTATCACCTTTATCTGTTGGATTTTTCTTTGGGTCAAGCGTGATATCGTATTGGATGCCAGCATTCCATGAAAAACCATTCATCGTAAAATTATCATCGAAATAGTTTGCGTAGCCAATCGCGAGCTTATCGCCTAAAACAGATTGTCTGATTGTATTAACTTTTCCAAAGACATAGCCAATGTTTGCACCAAAAGAAAAGCCTTTAAAGCTAAATCCATTGCCCAACATCAGTCTGTATGTTCCACCACTACCAACAAAATAGTTGGTTATATTGGATGAATCGTTAGGGTTTTGAGCCTTAGTTATAGTATTGATATTGTAACCCACAGAACTGTAAGGCATCAAGCTCAGACCCATACCCCACCGAAATACACGAGGTTTACGATCCAGAACTTCATTGATGACACTATATGTAGGAAAAGCTAACGCTAAATTGTTTAGATTCCCACTCCAATTTGAGTTATTATTTCCATTGTTTTTGACGTTTGTATTTTTGGCAAATAAACCCACTTCATAAGCTGTTGTTCGTAGCGAAGGTAGTGAGGCAGGATTGAATGGATTAAAATGAAATTTATCACGATAGGCTGCTGTCATACCCCCCATACCTGAGTTTGAAGCAAAATATTGTGGATTGATATTACCAATGCCGTAACGAGACAAAAGCGAATTTTCTTTTGGCTGATTTTGTTTATAGTTATCGTCCACAATCTGAGCATTTGAATGTAAAATGCTTAATGTTAGTACAATAAAAGGAATGATTTTTTTTAACATTATATTTTTTTTTCTTCCCACTAAAAGGTTTTAACCTCTTTTATTTATTTTATTTGAAAATTATAGTTCAATATTTCGTTTAAACCTTGCAACACAAGATTCGGCTCATAATATTTCTCTACGGTATCGAGGTTATCAAAAAAATACAGACCATCGCCACCCGTCAAAACAACTTTAATATCCTCAAACTTTTTTTGAAAACGTCGGACAAAACCTTCTATTTCTGATAAAATCCCGATTTGTACACCAGTTCTCATGGCACTTTCAGTTGAGTTACCAATTAAATCTACCCCCTCAGTATGGGATTCAATTAAAGGTAATTTTGCTGTAAAATGGTGCATGGCACGGAATCGCATCGTTAAGCCCGGCGCAATGTTACCGCCCAAAAAACCTTTTTCTTTGTGGAGAACATTGTATGTTATACAAGTCCCTCCGTCAATAAAAAGAACATTCTCATTAGGAAATATAAAACTCGCAGCAACAGCCGCTGCTAACCTATCTTTTCCTAATGTAGTTGGTGTTGCATATTGATTTTTTATAGGTATTGGAGTATCATGTCCCAAACTAATGAAAGGAAATTGAGATTTTAAAAAATCTTCTACCCCCTCAGTATCCGCACCCGTTTTTGAAAAAATGGCTCTTTGTACAGCATGACCCTCTTTTAAGCGATCACTTAGCCAACTTAACGCTGAACTTTCTATAATCGCTTTCTCGATAAGTATATTTTTTTCAAAAAAAGCGAGTTTCGTACGAGTATTACCTATATCAACTACAAGATTCATTTCTTCTGAGTAAAAAGAAGCGCAAAGATAAGGCGTTGATTACACTTTTTATCAAAAAAGCCAGCTCTATGATTGTATTTCATTGAGTTATAAGAAAACAGGTTTCAATTTTTCAGATTGACAATTCTGATTTTGGGTCTACTGGCAAAATTTTGCATCAAATGGGTTTGAAGTACGAATTTGATGCAAAATTTTTTTAGTTTATGATTTTTTGGTTTTCTAAGAATTTAAAATACACTTGTTTACAAAATTGTGAAAATTAAATGAATTAATAATAAATTTAATTTATTCTTTAAATGTTTTGAACTTTGCACAATAATTCATCATGGATTTGCTAATGAGACGTTAAAGATGTTAACGATATTTTAACAGTTAGGTAAGTTCCATAATTTGTTCTTTTCTTTGATGTATAAAACCGAAAGGTTCGAATTAACAATACGAAAACAAGCAAAACAGAAAACTAACAGCCGATGTGAGCCGATATTATTGCGTATATAAAACCATGAACGTATTTAGATAATCCATATAACCGAACATATCTTGAACTAAATTTTTTTACCTGCTGAGAAAGCAATCAAACCTTGAGGCTTATGGCTAACATTTTTACACATTTTCAGGCGAGTTTGTTGAGTAAACCTGAGCTTGCAGAAACCAGTAAACCGCTCATGCGGAAAACTTTTGAGAAAACAGAGCGAGAAACGAAAGATTATGACAAATGGAAAAGTAGCTCAAAAGTGGCGAGCATGCTTTTATATTTGAGCAATGAATGTCAAAGACATTTATCATTTTCGGGTAAAACTCATGATGGTATTGATTTTTACTCTTTACCTAAATCGCGTGGTTTCCGTTTACATCCTGCACTTACTAAATTTCCTGATGCCCACGTTAAACACCTTTTTGATTTTTTAAAAGAGCGACTTTTGACTCTTGACTATCATGCTGTTATTTCGGAAACAACTGTTTTTAATCGTGCTGACTACTGGATTGAAACCATTCACAGACACGTTGTGAAAGCGACTAATGAAACTGTGATAGGTGGTTTTGATGAAATTACTATCGAATTGTTATTGAAAGATGACAGACTTTGTACACTACGCTTAGAAGCGACGGTTCTCGATTCTGAAATGCCTCGTCCAACCGACGATTTTGCTCAATTGATACAACTACTTCCTGCATAATAGTTGTTGCGTTTCAACCCATACCGATTTTACAAAAAAACTCCGATTTCTTCCCGAATCGGAGTTTTGCTTTTCATAAAGGTCGCTTTTCTTTCATTTGTCGAGCCACTTCGTGAGCTTGACCATCCTCTGTTTTTTCTAATTCTTCAATGATGCGTCCGTAGTCAACATCTTTCCTGTTTTGAGAGAGTTTGGCTTTCGCATGAATGTCGTCAATAGACACTTCAAATCCATGAATGCCTCTGATTTCTTTTCTCAAAAAATCAGGTGAGATGCTGGTCATCATTTTGGGACTTTCTACATGCGATTCGTACTTAGCCGTCAATGACTCAACAGAAGACCACAATGCTTCGTCTGACAATACCCTCACTTTGCCATAAATGTGAACAGCAGAATAGTTCCAAGTAGAAACATTGTCGTGTGTGTACCACGAAGACGAAATATAAGCATGTGCACCTTGAAAAATAACTAAAACTTGAGAACCCTCCAAAAGCAATTGTGCATGAGGATTGGCTTTCGACACATGACCCCTCAGTACATAGGCATCTTCTGTATTTTTTTCAAGCGCGATAGGAATGTGCGTTGCCCAAGGTACCCCCTCAGTATTGACGCTTATGAGTATGGCAAAACCGTTGTTTTTGATGAAATCCATAATTTCCTCATGGTTGTCCATCTGATTTATTTTTGGAACGTACATTTTCTACAATTTTTCTTTTAAAAATAAACCTGTAAACGACCCCTCAGTATCGGCTAACCCTTCTGGTGTGCCTTGATAGACCAAATGACCCCCATTTTTGCCACCTTCCGCTCCGAGGTCAATGACCCAATCGGCTGATTTTATCACTTCCATATTGTGTTCGACGACTAAGACTGTATGCCCTTTTTCAACCAAGGCATTCAAAGCATCGAGTAGTTTTCTAATGTCGTGAAAATGCAAACCAGTTGTAGGTTCATCAAAAATAAAGAAAACATGGTCTTTTGAACTCTCTTTTCCGAGAAAAGAAGCCAATTTAACCCTTTGAGCTTCACCACCCGAAAGAGTTGAACTCGATTGTCCCAACTGAACATAGCCTAAACCCACATCATAAAGTGGTTTGAGTTTTTGAACGATGCCTTTTTCTTTTTTGAAAAATTCTAAGGCTTCTTCCACACTCATTTGCAACACTTCAAAAATATTTTTGCCTTCATAAGTAACATCCAACGTTTCGGCTTTGAAACGTTTGCCGTGACACTCTTCACACTCTAAATGCACATCGGCAAGGAATTGCATCTCGACTATGATTTCGCCTTCACCTTTGCAGGTCTCGCAACGCCCCCCCTCAGTATTGAATGAAAAAATGCCTGGCTTGTAGCCTCTGATTTTCGATAATTGCTGTTTGGAAAAGAGGTCGCGGATTTCATCATAAGCCTTAACATAAGTCACAGGATTGGAACGCGATGATTTGCCAATCGGCGATTGATTAATCATTTCGACCATCGTAATCCTTTTCAAATCGCCTTTCAATTCATCAAAATGACCTGGAACGACGGCTACTGAGGGGTCAACAGCTCGTTGCAACGCGGGGTGCAAGATTTGTTTCACCATGGTCGTTTTCCCTGACCCAGATACGCCAGAAACCACCGTCAGCGTATTCAAAGGAATCTTGACCGAAATATTTTTTAGATTGTGTTGCTTACAGCCCGTCAACTCAATCCAATGTGTCGCACCTCGGCGAATCGAAGGGGTAGGAATAGACATTCGACCATTCATGTATTTTGTCGTCAGACTCTCCGTAGCTTCGGTGTAAATATCTTCATAATCGCCAGCAAAAACCACATGACCGCCATGAATACCTGCTTCTGGACCCATATCCACTAAAAAATCAGCATTTTTGATGACTTCCTCTTCATGTTCAACCACCACTACGGTATTGCCTAAATCTCTCAATTTTTTCAAAACGGATACCAAACGTGCCGTATCGCGTGGATGCAAACCCACACTTGGCTCGTCCAAAATATACATCGAACTTGTCAAATTACTACCCAAAGTACGCGTCAAATTGATGCGCTGCGTTTCACCCCCACTCAGTGTTGAACTGATACGACTCAAAGTCAAATAACTCAGACCCACATTTACCATAAATTGTAAACGGCTTTCGATTTCGAGTAACAAACGGCGACCAATTTGTTTGTCGTTTTCAGAAATATCAAGCTTTTGGAAAAAATCAAATAACTCGTCAATAGGCGTTTCGGTCAACTCTGCAATACCTACATCATTTATTTTAACATATTGGGCTTCTGGTCTGATGCGTTTGCCATCACAAGTCGGACAAGTTGTGCGACCACGATAGCGAGCGAGCATCACACGGTTCTGAATTTTGTAAGTCTGTTCTTCAAGTTGTGCAAAAAAAGCATTGATACCTTTAAAAAAAGTATTGCCATTCCACAAAAGTTGTTTTTCAGCTTTCGACAAATCTTGATAAGCACGATGGACAGGAAAATCAAATTGATATGCTTCTCTTAAAAAATCATCAAGCCATTCGCTCGATTTTTCGCCTTTCCAACAAGCAATTGCACCTTCATAAACAGAGAGTGTTTTATCTGGAATCACTTTATCTTCATCAATACCAATCACCTTGCCATAGCCTTCGCAAGTAGGACACGCGCCAAACGAGTTATTATAGTTGAACAACTGAGGGGTCGGTTCAATAAAAACCATATCGTCTAACTCAAAACGGTTGTTGAAACTTTGCGTTTTGCCGCCTATAATTTCGACAATAGCCTCACCTTCCGACTCGTAAAACGCTGTTTGAACCGAGTCGCTCATGCGTTTTGTATTTTCTTCATCCTCTTTTTTGATGACAAAACGGTCAATCAGAATACGAATATCAGCTTCCTTGAAATTCGTCAAACTTTTTTTCAAATCATCGTCTGCCAGCCCTAAATCAACCAAACCACTACCCCTCAGTATATCGTCAATTTGAGCCAAATGACCATTCGCCCAAATGCGTGAATAGCCTTTTTGCATCAATAAATTCAGCTCTGCTTCGAGCGTTCTATCATCATATTTTGTTGGCAGAGGAATGAACAGTTGTACCCTATCGCCCTCATTTTGCTTCAAAATAAAGTCAATTACATCCGAAACTTGATGTTTTTTGACGATTTCGCCGGAAACAGGTGAGACGGTTTTGCCAATGCGCGCATAAAGTAAGCGGAGAAAATCATAAACTTCCGTCATCGAACCGACAGTTGAACGGTTGTTGCCAGTCGTGGTTTTTTGCTCAATAGCAATGGCGGGGCAAACACCTTTGATGTAGTCCACATCAGGTTTTTTCATACGCATCAAAAACTGACGAGCATAACTCGATAGGCTTTCAACATAGCGGCGTTGTCCTTCGGCGAACAGTGTATCCATCGTAATAGACGACTTTCCACTGCCCGAAACACCCGTAACGACCACCAATTTGTTTTTAGGAATAACCAAATCTACATTTTGTAGGTTGTTAGACCTTGCTCCTTTGATGAAAATAGAGTTATTTGCCGTTGCAACGACCCCCTCAGTATGTCTTGCCTTTTTTAGCTCTGTCAATGCCATTTTTTACTATTTTAACCCAAAACAAAAGATTGGTTATTCGGTTCTCAAAAACGGCAAAGTTATAAAATTAAGGCAGAAGCTAAAACGTTTTGTTGAAGATTTAGGACTGAATTTTGTTTGACTAAGGGGCAAGTCGTTCAATTCGCCAATCTTTATTTTCTAAACTGTAGCGAATACGGTCATGCAAACGGCTCTGCCTGCCTTGCCAAAATTCAATCATCGTGGGTTTCACGACATAACCACCCCAATGCGGTGGGCGTGGAATCGTCATGCCATCTCCCCCCTCAGTATTGAACAGGCTTTTGTAGTAATTTTCTTGCTGTTCTAAGAAATCACGGTTTTCTATGACCTTACTTTGAGGCGATGACCATGCGCCAATCTGACTACCAATCGGTCGGCTTTTGAAATAGGACTCAGACTCAGATTCTGATATTTTTTCTATTCTGCCTTCAATGCGGACTTGCCGTTGCAGTTCAAGCCAACAAAAACACAAAGCGACATAAGGGTTAGTTGATATTTCATCACCTTTATTAGATGAGTAATTTGTAAAAAATACAAAACCTTGATGTTCAATGCCTTTCAGTAAAACCACTCGTGCGGCAGGTTTGCCGTCAGGTGTAGCCGTTGCCAAAGTCATGGCATTAGGTTCTAAAATCTCTGATTTGAGAGCTTCATCGAACCATTTTTTGAATTGAACAATAGGGTCGTGCGCCACGTCAACAATATCGAGTGATTGGAGACTATAATCTTGTCGTAAGTCTGCGATTTTCATCATTACTGTGATTTTAGTTTTAAAAACAGCTCAAAGCTATGCCAAAGAATAACAGTGATTAAATGATTTTGCTCATTTGTTTTAAAAAAATCCTGTATTTTCTCTTACGAAACGCTAATTTTGCGGCTTCAAAAACAAAAAGAGAGTTTTTTACGTAAAGATATTTCTATCCATTTGGATAAGAATTTATAAATAACGAATAACGATTATGATAAAAAGAACCGAAATAGGCTCAATACTAAAAGGTCAAGTCGCGCTTGACACACCTGTCACTGTGATGGGTTGGGTACGCTCTTTTCGCAATACGCAATTTGTTGCCCTCAACGATGGCTCGTCATTAGGCACATTACAAGTCGTGGTCAATCCTGAAACAACAGATGCTGAGACACTTAAACGGATAACTGTTGGTGCATCTGTATGCTTTGAGGGTCAATTAGTTGCGTCTCAAGGTAAGGGACAAACGGTGGAAGTGATTGCTAACAAAGTCGAAATATTTGGTGATTGCGACCCCTCAGTATATCCGCTTCAACCTAAGAAACACAGCCTTGAGTTTTTGCGCGAAATTGCTCACTTGCGTCCACGTACTAACACATTTGGAGCGGTTTTGCGCTTGCGTCACAATATTGCTTTTGCGATTCACAAATTTTTCAACGATAAAGGCTTTTTCTACATGCACTCGCCTATCATCACGGCGAGTGATGCAGAAGGTGCTGGCGAAATGTTCCGAGTGACAACTTTAGACCCTAAAAATCCGCCGCTTACTGAGGGGGGAGAAGTTGATTTTTCAAAAGACTTTTTCGGTCGTGCCGCCAATTTGACGGTTTCGGGTCAGTTGGAAGGTGAATTGGCAGCTTTGGCTTTGTCAAAAATTTATACGTTTGGTCCAACTTTTAGAGCTGAAAACTCAAATACATCGCGCCATTTAGCTGAGTTTTGGATGATTGAACCCGAAGTAGCCTTTGCTGATTTGGAAGACAATATGAATTTAGCAGAAGCGATGCTGAAATTCTGTATCCAATATTGTTTGGATAATTGCCGCGAAGATTTAGACTTTTTGGCAACACGCTTAGTTGATGAAGAAAAATCGAAACCGCAAGCAGAACGTTCTGAAATGGGCTTGATTGAGAAATTAGAGTTTGTTTTGGCTCACCCATTCGAACGTTTGAACTATACAGAAGCCGTAGATATTTTAGTCAACTCGAATCACAATAAAAAAGGTAAATTCAAATTCCCAATCGAATGGGGAACGGATTTGCAATCAGAACATGAGCGTTATTTGGTAGAAAAGCATTTCAAAAAGCCTGTGATTCTCATCAATTATCCAAAACACATCAAAGCGTTTTACATGCGTCAGAATGATGATGGCAAAACAGTGGCAGCGATGGATATTTTGTTCCCTGGCATTGGCGAAATCGTTGGCGGCTCGCAAAGAGAAGAACGTTTGGACAAATTGACCGAACGCATGGCAGAAATGCACATCCCACAAGATGAAATGTACTGGTTTTTGGACACACGCCGCTTCGGTTCATGTCCACATGCAGGCTATGGCTTAGGTTTCGAGCGGTTGGTACAATTTATCAGTGGTATGGGTAATATTCGTGATGTGATTCCATTCCCTCGTTATCCTGGTAGTGCTGAATTTTAGGATAGACAAAAAACGAGTGGCAGGGTTGTTACTCGTTTTTTTTTACTAAAACATAGAAAATCAATTCGTAGTGTTGTTTCTTTGTGGAAAATAAGAAAATATATTGAGAAAACCTGAATTACTGAGGGGTGTCAAAAAATATTTGAAAACCAAATAGTTATGAAAAAAATAGCAGTTTTTACATCGGGCGGTGATTCGCCAGGCATGAACGCCAATGTGCGTGCGGTGGTTCGCACAGCCTTGTATTATGGTATAAGCGTTGTCGGTATTCGCAATGGCTACGAAGGTTTGATTGATGGCGATATGTTTGAAATGTCGTCAAAAGACGTATCCAACATCCTCCAGTTAGGCGGTACGATACTTGGCACAGCGCGCTCCGAAAGGTTTATGACTGTCGAAGGGCGCAATCAAGCCTATGCCAATTTGCAAAAGTTTGGTATCGAAGGCATTGTTGCCTGTGGTGGCAATGGGACTTTCACGGGTGCGATGGTTTTCATGTCGGAGCATCCAGATATTCGTATTGTCGGTACACCGGGTACGATTGACAACGATTTATACGGCACAGATTATACTATTGGTTACGACACAGCTGTCAATACAGCAATGAATGCCATTGATAATATAAAAGATACGGCTAACTCTCATGGTCGTGTTTTTTTCGTAGAAGTCATGGGTCGAGATGCGGGTTTCATTGCTCTGCGTTCTGCGATTGCTGTTGGAGCTGAGGCCGTGCTTGTGCCTGAAGCATTTACGGATTTGAATGTTTTGGTGAAAACCTTGAATACCAATTATGAAAATAAAAAACGCGCCAGTATTGTCATAGTTGCCGAAGGTGACGATGCAGGCGATGCTTTTGAGGTTGTGCGCCAAATTAAGTCCCGACTATTATCTAAGGATATTCGTGTCACTGTTTTGGGGCATATCCAACGTGGTGGACGACCCACTGTAGCAGACCGTGTATTGGCGAGTCGTTTGGGTTTGGAAGCCGTAAGAGCATTGCGCGATGGCAAAGTAGGTGTTGCTATTGGACAAATTTCAGGGGATATTTCATACACGCCTTTTGAAGTCGCTATCAAGCACAACCAGAAAATAAATCAAGCATGGTTGGAGATGGTGGATATTTTGTCGTGACCATGAAATCTAAAATTACTTTTACTACGTAATTTTGTTTTCATCATAAATTATTGATAATCATGTATTTGATTGATAAAAAAAATCAACCTTATTGGCTGACGCTCACCCTTGTCGCTATTTTGCTACAAAGTTGTGCCTCTAAAAAACCAACAGTGGGTTTTGATAAAAACAAAATACCTGCACCCCCTCAGTATGCAGACTTAAAATATTGGGCAGCCCATCCTGACAAAAAAGACCCTGCCGATTTGGTGCCAATAGGAACAGATTTGAAAGACGAACAAGCAACTGCCGAAGTTGATATCTTCTTTTTACATCCAACAACCTATACCAACCAACGCGGCAACGACCAATGGAATGGAGATGTCAATAGCCAAAAGCTAAATGACAAAACAGACAAAGGTTCTATCCAGTATCAAGCCAGTTTGTTCAACGGTGTCGGTCGAGTCTATGCGCCACGTTATCGCCAAGCGCACTATTTTTCTTTTTTTACAACGGATAAAGCCTCCGCAGAGCAGGCATTCGAAGTGGCTTATGAAGACATAAGAGCTGCTTTTGAGCATTATTTGAAAAACTGGAATGCAGGTCGTCCCATTATCATTGCGGCGCATTCACAAGGGACAAAACATGCAGGTCGCCTTCTGAAAGAGTTTTTTGATGATAAACCTTTGAAAAACAGGCTCGTTGTAGCATATATCGTTGGTTTGCCTGTACCCAAAAATACTTTTAAAACCATTCCCGTGTGTGACAATCCGAATCAAACGGGTTGTTTCTGTTCTTGGCGTACTTTCAAAACAGGTTATGAACCCAAGTTTCCAACGAGCCGAGAGATTGCTGTGGTGAACCCCCTCAGTATGACGACAGAAGAAACGTACGTGTCGGATGAAAAACACAAAGGTGGCGTTTTGATTGGTTTCAAAAAAACAAACGAGCGATTGACTGATGCCCAAATTCACAACGGCATTTTATGGGTTCGTAAACCTAAGTTTAAAGGTAGTTTATTGTATCGCAGCAGCAATTATCACGCTGGCGATTTCAATATTTTTTATATCAACGTTCGAGAAGATACCAAACGACGAGTAAGTCTATTTTGGAAACGATAAAACAATCAAAAAATGAAACTGAACAGCATTGCCGTTTATTGCGGCTCGATGAAAGGAAATAACCCAAAATATGCCGAAAAAGCTGCTGAATTGGGCGAATTGATGGCAAAACAAGATATTCGTCTTGTCTATGGCGGTGGTAGCGTTGGTCTTATGGGAGTCATCGGAAATGCTGTATTGACTCATGGCGGTCAAGCGGTTGGGGTTGCGCCTCATTTTTTGAGTCAAAGAGAGGTTTTACATCAAAATTTACACGAACTTCATATGGTTGACTCCATGTTTGAACGACGTAATTTGATGATTGACTTATCAGATGCTTTCATTGCCATGCCAGGCGGCTATGGTACACTGGACGAAATCAGTGAAGTGCTGATGTTGACTATTTTAGGTGATAAAAAATATCCTTGTGGCTTTCTCAATGTCAATGGTTTCTATGACCCCATGATAGAAATGCTCGACAAAATGATGCACGCAGGCTTTTTGCAAGCAGCTTATCGTTCTAATGCGATTTTCGCAGATGAACCTGCCGATTTGTTGGCTTTAATGCGTAATTTTACACCCCCTCAGTATGACAAGTTCAAAAGCGGAGATATTCATAAGTGAACATCTTGTTTAGTGAGTGATAGTTAATCAATTGTTTTTAATACCAAAATCAATGACCTACAATTATGGACAAAAAGAATTTATTGATAACTATAATCGTGTTTTTTTATACTTTTTTATTACAAGCACAAAGTGATACCCTCAACAGAAGACAAATACGTCCATTTGGTATTAGTTGTCAAATCGGAGGACCAACATACTTAATGGCAGTTAATTTAGATTATTTTGTATCAAAAAATTTTAGTCTTGAAGTTGGTGCAGGAGCAATCGGTTATTATGGTGGGGTAAAGGCATATTTTGGCAAAAAAACTTGGAATAGTATGCCTTTCATTGGCGCAACTTATTCAAATATTACCTTTGGTGGCGATGATGGCGGTATTTTCCCTTATTTGTATCTTCCTTTGGGTTATCATTTTGTCGGAAAAAAGGGATTGAATGCATCGTTAGAAATAGCTACTATTTCACCAGATATAGGACTTTTTGGTCAATTAAGGATAGGCTATCGGTTTCTTAAAAAGAAGAAAACAAAATGATACTTCCAGATTTTTTAAAACCTTTTGAGCAAGCTCTCGAAAAAGGGAAAATGTCCACTTTGCAGATTTCAAGCACCCCCTGTCAACTGGAAGACTTGAAGCCGACTCAAAGTTGTTTTATGGGCAGACCGTGGATGCCTGTGGATGCAGAATATCCGAAAGACTCCAAAGGTCAACCGATGTTGATGTGGGCGCAAATTAATTTTTCAGAAGCACCACCTTTACGCGATTTCCCCGATAAAGGCATATTACAGTTTTTTTTGTCGGCAACAGAATGGTACGATATGAAAGCTGAAGATTGCAAGATTGTTTATTGGAGCGACCCCTCAGTAGAAACGCCTTTGAGAACAGATTTTTCTTTTTTGACAGAAAAACTGTTGGACGAATCGCCGATTTCATGCCCGCATGAGTTGTGTTTCGACCTTGTAGATGATTATGGATGCCCGCAAGATATTAGAACGCAAGAAATATTGCCCATCTTGGATTCTGATGATTTGACTGAGGAACAAGAAGACGAAATCTACAAAATTTTAGATGGTTCAGGGCATAAATTGAGTGGTTATGCCTATTTTACACAAGAAGACCCACGTTATAAAGATACGATCAAAGACCATGTTTTGCTGATGCAAATTGATTCCGATAAAAAAATAGCCTTTGGTGACTCAGGAGTGGCTAATTTTTTTATTCCAAAAGAAGCTTTGCTGAAAAGAGACTTTTCAAAAGCATGGTTTAACTGGGATTGTTATTAAACCTACGATTGATTTCAGATAAAAGATATTTCAACCCCTCAGTATTCTATAAATGATTGATTAATAATTTATTACAAATACTGAGGGGTCATTTTTTTAAAACAGTTTTAACAATGAAAAATCCAAAGCGACCGTCGAAAGACAGCCCACGTCCAAAGCGAACAGACAAACCTCAAAATGATTCACGTCCGAAGCGTTCCGATTCGCCACGTAGTGAAGAGCGACCCAAACGCCCATTCAATTCAGACGATTCACGTCCGAAGCGTTCCGATTCGCCGCGCAGCGAAGAGCGACCCAAACGCCCGTTCAATTCAGACGATTCACGTCCCAGACGTTCTGATGCGCCACGCAGTGAAGAGCGACCCAAACGCCCGTTCAATTCAGACGATTCACGTCCGAAGCGTTCCGATGCACCGCGTAATGAAGAGCGACCCAAACGCCCGTTCAATTCTGATGATTCTCGTCCAAGACGTTCCGATTCGCCACGCAGCGACGAGCGACCCAAACGCTCGTTTAATTCTGACGATTCTCGTCCGCGACGTTCCGATTCGCCACGTAATGAAGAGCGACCCAAACGCTCGTTCAATTCTGATGATTCACGTCCGCGACGTTCCGATGCACCGCGTAATGAAGAGCGACCCAAACGCTCGTTCAATTCTGACGATTCTCGTCCACCGCGTTCAGAAAAACCTGAAAAAATAGGAAGGCCGAGGATAAAAAGTAGCAGTGACAAGCCAATACCTAATTTTAAACCCAACGAAAAGGGGATATTTAAACCACACATTGAGAAAAAAGGACTTTCGGACGATGACGATATGCGCCTTAATAAATATGTGGCGTTGTGTGGCGTGGCGGCACGGCGTAAAGCCGGTGAAATGATTTTAGCCGGTGAAATCACCGTGAATGGTAAAGTTGTGAATGAGCCAGGCTATCGTGTTTTGCCCAAAGATGTGGTAAAATACAAAGGAAAGCCGTTAAAACCAGTCGAGCAAAAAATCTATCTTTTGATGAATAAACCCAAAGATACGATTACCACTGTCAGCGATGAGCGTGGACGCAAGACGGTACTTGACCTTGTAAAACGTACTGTTAAAGAGCGTATTTTTCCTATAGGACGACTTGATCGTGATACAACAGGTCTTTTATTGTTGACAAATGATGGTGATTTGGCACAAAAAATGGCACACCCAAGTTACTTGATTAAAAAACTCTATCACGCTGTTTTGGATAAACCGCTGACTAAAAATGACCTTGAAAGTATTGCAAAAGGCATTGATTTGGAAGATGGTTTGGCAGAAGTAGATGGTATTCAATACGTCAGTGGCGCGACTAAAAATGAAGTGATGATTGAGATTCATATTGGTAAAAATCGCATCGTTCGTCGCATTTTCGAGCATTTAGGTTATGAAGTGACTCGGTTAGACCGTGTTTTTTATGGTGGATTAACTAAAAAAGATTTGCCTCGCGGAGGTTATCGTACTTTGACCGAACGTGAAGTGATTATGTTAAAGCATTTTACAGGTAAATAAAAAAAACTTTGTGACAAAACGGCTGTAACTTTTCTATGAGTTACAGCCGTTTTTGTTTCAGAAAATGGATAATCAATTGCTTACATCGAAATGGGATAATTTGATAGAAAATTCATGTGCTATACTGAGGGATTAAACTCTGCGCCAATGACCTGTTACCCAATATGACCCACGACGAGTGTCTTTCCAGTGTCCTGGAACCCAGACGTGACCGAATTTAGGTGCGGCCCAATACCCTGCTACAACAACATATTCGCCACGGCGAGCATCCCAAACCCATTCATCGTCAATCCAAATGTGACGCGGTGAAGGTGCAATAGGGTGAACAACGGCCACGCGGTGATGCGTAGGGCGTACTTTGACGACAAACCGTTGAGCCTCAGCAGCATAAGGCGCAGCAAAAAGGCAAGCGATACATAAACTGAATGCCACAAACTTTTTTTTCATTGGACTGGATTTTTAAAAATGAATAAATCTTGTTCTGAATTTTGTAGATATGACTTTAGCAAATTGTGAAGCGTTTAATGGGGTTTAGGTTAATCTTTTCTTAAAATAGACTGTATTTTTGCACCCCAAAATGATATGAACTGAATCATGTTGCTATCTTTTTTTAAAAAATGGCTGTTTGCAGCAGACAGACCTAAAACAGAACCCGATACAATGAAATATTTGATTGCAGGATTGGGCAATATTGGTGCTGACTATGAAGGTACACGCCACAATATTGGCTTCGATGTTGTTGACCTTTTGGCACGTGAGTTAGGTGGCACTTTTAAGCACGATAGTCAAGCCTTTGTTGCAGAAGTAAAGCACAAAGGGCGCATTTTTGTGTTGATAAAACCAACCACTTATATGAATTTGAGTGGGAAAGCTGTGCGTTACTGGCTGACAAAACACAATATACCTAAGGAAAACCTTTTAGTCATACTCGACGATTTGGCATTGCCTTTTGGCAAACAACGTTTGCGACCTTCGGGTAGCGATGGCGGACATAATGGCTTGAAAAGTATTGACCAACTCACAGGTGGTAACAACTATGCGCGACTCCGTATCGGTATTGGTGCAGAGTTCAAAAAAGGACAACAAGCGGATTATGTATTGGGTAAATGGACAAGTGAGGAAAACAACCAATTACCCGAAATTTTGACTTATGCAACTGAGACGATTAAGGCATTTGGTACTATCGGCATTGCGTTCACCATGAATCAGTTCAATAAAAAATAAAAGCGTTGGATACCCCTCAGTATCCAACGCTCTTCAAACCTAAACGACGAAGTTTTTACCAAACTTTGCGTTTTTTATCTTTTTCTTTACTGTCTTTTTTCTTTTTGTCATAGCCGAACTCAGGTTTAGGCTTATCTGAAAACCTATCGTTGAAACGTTTTTTGTCACCACCACCTACTTCTTTTTCTTTTCTAGAGTCAGTCGCATCGTCCACACGTAATTTACGTCCGTTGAAAGTGGCTTTTTGCAAGCCTGATTTCAGGCGGTCAACAAATTGTGTATCAACATCAAAATGTAAGTATGATTTTTTTATATCCACACGACCAATAGCACTATTTGGAATATTGAAATTGTCACCCAAAAGATGGATAAAATCGCGTTTTGATAAACCATCCATTTCTCCGATATTGACAAAAAGACGCGACTGTTGCCCATTTGAACGTGAAAAAGAGCGTGAATCGCTGCTACTTCCCATAAATTCAACACGTTTACGGCGTGGGTTCAAGTCTGGCGCATCTTTGTAATAAGTCAAAAAGCGATTGAACTCCATACTTGCAAAACGTTTAATCAATTCTTCTTTCGACAGTTCTTCTAGCTCCTCATATATAGCAGGCAAGTATGGTTCAATTTCGGTATGTTGTACTTCTGCTTCGTGAACATTCTTAATGATTTGCATCAATTGAGCTTCACAAACTTCTACACCAGTTGGAATAGGCAAACGTTTAAATTTTGCTCTATTGATTCTCTCGATTTGTGGAATACGCTCTTCATACTTTGTGGTAACAATGGTAATTGACGTACCTTTTTTACCTGCACGACCTGTCCTTCCGCTACGATGTGTATAGACCTCAATATCGTCGGGCAAACCATAGTTGATAACGTGAGTAATGTCACTCACATCTATACCACGTGCAGCAACATCGGTTGCAATCAATAGCTGCAAATTGCCTTCACGGAAGCGTAACATGACACGGTCACGGTCGTTTTGAGACAAATCGCCATGTAAAGCATCGCTATTGTAGCCATCGCGGGTCATTTGTTCAGCCACTTCTTTAGTTTCTGCTTTAGTACGGCAAAAAATCAAACCGAAAATGCCAGGGTGAGAGTCCACAACACGTTTCAAAACCGAATAGCGATCATCGGCACGGCAGACATAATAAATGTGTTCTATGTTCTCATTTGTCTCATTGCGACGACCAGTTGTCAATTCAATAGGATCTGTCATATAGTTGCGAGAAATAGCCCGCACTTCATTCGACATAGTAGCTGAGAATAACCAAACAGACTGTTTGTTAGTTGCAGATGCCAAAATCGTATCCAAATCATCTTTGAAACCCATATTGAGCATTTCATCTGCTTCGTCGAGAACCAAACGTTTCATTTGGTCAAGGTTGACTGCACCCCGTTCAATGAGATCAATCAAACGACCTGGTGTAGCCACAATGATTTGAACACCAGATTTAATTTGGCGAATTTGGGTTTCGATATTTGCACCACCATAGACTGCGGTGACCTTACATTTTGGGGCGAACTTGGCATAATTGACCAAATCGCCTGCTACTTGAACGCACAATTCACGAGTTGGACACAAAACTAAGCCTTGAACATGACGTTCAGTCAAATCAATCAATTGTAAAAGTGGTAAACCAAAGGCGGCAGTTTTGCCAGTGCCTGTTTGGGCGAGAGCGACAATATCGCCAGTTGAAGTCAAAGCAGTTGGGATAACCAATTCCTGCACAGGTGTAGGCGTAGAGAAACCAAGTTCCTCAATACCCCTCAGTAGGTCTTCATTCAGACCTAAATTTTTGAACATTTCCATTATGAAATAAGCATTATTACGTGATTTGGTAAGTGAGTAATCGAAAAGTGATATTCAAACAAAAGCCCCATCACGCAATTACTTATTTACCTTAGTGCAACCGCACTCAAAACTTGGGGCAAAGTTAGTGCTTTATTCTCATAGATTTACTGTTGGTGTGTTTTTAGTAAATAATTTACAAAAACTTATCTTTGTTTAAAGTATTGATATACAATATATATAGCTAATGGTTTTCTATTCTCTATCTATTTATATGAAATTATATGTGGTTTATTTGTTGAAAGGCGGAACAATATTTTTTTTATTTTAACGAAAAAATACTGAGGGGTTGCAGAAAATAGATTGTTTGAAATTTTTTTTAAAAAATCAACGACCTATTTAGCTTCATTACAGCTTTTTCATGCCTAACTTTCGCATTCTTTTCTAAAAGGATTGAATAAAATTTCGACTATCAAAAATTTATAATTTTGAAAAAACTAATTATACTTATTCCAATTGTTACGACACTCATTTTTGCAAACTGTAGTAATGACGGAGATACTATTTACAAACAAGGTCGCACTCTTTACGCACGCCACTGCGCCAATTGTCATCAAGAGAATGGTGAAGGATTGAGAGGCTTAGTACCACCTATTGCAAAAGCGGATTATTTGTCTACCCATCGAGCCGATTTACCGTGCATCATCAGAGGTGGTTTAAAAGGAGTAGTTATCGTGAATGGTGTTACCTATGGCGCACAGGAGATGCAAGCCTTTCCTAATTTCACAGAGTTTGAGGTTGCCAATATTCTAAATTATATAAGCACAAACTTAGGCAACTCTGAGAAAATTTGGACAACAGAAGAAGTACGCGAAGGCTTTAAAAAATGCACGGAAAAATAAAGATGCTTTTAATTCGTTGATTATCAGTTCAAAAACATGATTTAATCACCGCCCTACTGAGGGGGGCTTTTCTAATAAAATCCTCTCGAAATGGTGTTGTTCTTTTACAAAAACAAAAATTGCCTATTTGAATTTTTACAAATTATGAAAAAAATAACAACTCTTCTGGTAGTCGTTTTATGCTTTTTTTATATCCCAAGCGATGCTCAACAACCTTTGGGCGACTTGTATGATGGCACATACGTTCATGATATTCGCATCACTTTCGACCAAGCAGATTGGATGCGACAGTTGGACTCCAATCGTGTCAATGGCGATGAAATGGTCATCGCTAAAGTTCAAATTGATGGTACAATTTACGAAAATGTGGGTGTCAGCTATGCTAAAAACTATACCCATCAGATTGGAGGTAAACGCAATCCATGGCTTTTAAAATTGAATTTGATTGATAAAAAACAGACGCACCAAGGTTACAAAACGATTACGGTTTCGCAAGCTCTGCGCGACCCTTCTCTGGTACGCGAAGTCTTGGGTTACGAAATAGCACGCCGTTATATGCCCGCACCTCGTGCCAACTACGTCAATTTGACAGTGAATAGTGAAAACAAAGGCGTTTATGTCAATATTGAAGCGGTTGATGAGACGTTTATTCAAAAAAACTTCGGGGGTACTGAGGGGGGGATTTCGACAGCTTTTCGGTGTGTGCCAGATACGAGAACGAGTATCCAAAGTAATTGTGAAAGCACTTCCTATGGTTCTTTGCGCTATGAAAAGAATGCGAAATGCTACCTTCGCAACTTCGATATGCTCTCAAAAGAAGGTTGGGACGACCTCATTGAGTTGACTCGTGTCTTGAACAATGAGCCTCAGAATGTGGGTAAAATGCTGAATGTGGATAGAACTTTGTGGTTTTTGGCATTCAATAATGTTATCGCTAATTTGAATAGCTATGAAGGTCAATACAGTGGCAACTACTATTTGGTGCGCGATGCTTCTGGTTTGTTCAATTTTATTCCTACCGAATTGAATCTGGCTTTTGGTAGCTACAAAAATACCAACGGACAAAGTGACCTTGACTTTGAAGGTATGGTGACACTTGACCCTGTGCTGCATGTTAACAATGCTGCCAAGCCTTTGATTTCACAATTGCTGAAGAATCCAGATAATCGCAAAATCTATTTTTCGCATATCCGCCAAATTCTGAATGACTGGTTTGAAAACAACGCCTATCAGACCAGAGCGGCGACTTTGCAGACCTTGATAACAGCTTATTACATCAATTCTCCTGAAAAACCTTATGAATTGGCTGATTTTCAACGCAGTTTGACAGAAACCATAGGCAAGTTGACAAAAATTCCAGGTATTGTCGAGTTGATATCGAAACGAGCAAAATATTTGAAAAAACATGCAGATTTGCTCAATATTCCACCACAAGTGACCAGCGTCAGTTATTCTAATCGCCAAAAATACACGACAAAATCGGTGGGCGAATTTCACATAAAAGCTAAAGTGGATAATTTCCCTCGCCGTGTGCGTTTGATGTATCGTCCACAAGGCTCAACAGAAGCGTTTATTGAATTACAAATGTTTGACGATGGCAAAAGTCACGACGGCGAAGCAGGCGATAAAGTTTTCGGTACAGTTGTGAAGCCTGAAGGCAAATTTTCTGCTATCGAATATTATATTATTGCTGAAAATGCTGGCGCAGTCGTTTTTGACCCTTCGAATTATTTTCTTGAACGTCGAAAAATTAGTTTAGCAGAATTGAATAAATAGCAATTTAAATATGAAATATGAGAGATAAACATGGTCTATTCTCTCATATTTCATACCTTACATTTACTGTATGACTTTTACTTTACAACACACAGACCCACACTCAAATGCACGTGCTGGTCTGATTGAAACAGCACATGGCACAATAGAAACACCGATTTTTATGCCTGTTGGCACATTGGGTACAGTCAAAGGTGTGCATACGAGAGAGATTGAAAACGATGTGAAAGCCCAAATCATTTTGGGTAACACCTATCACTTATATCTTCGCCCCAGCATGGAAATACTGAGGGGTGCAGGTGGTTTACATAAATTCAACGGGTGGTCGCGTCCGATTTTGACAGATTCGGGAGGCTATCAGGTCTATTCGTTGGCTCATCGGCGAAAAATTACAGAAGAAGGTGTCACTTTTGCGTCACATATTGACGGGTCGAAACACTTTTTTTCACCCGAAAAATCTATTGAAATTCAATATGATATTGGTGGTGACATCATTATGGCGTTCGATGAATGTCCACCTTTCCCTTGCACTTACGAATATGCGAAAAACTCAATGGAGTTGACACACCGTTGGCTCAAAAGGTGCATAAACTATTGCGACCAAACACCCCCTAAGTATGGTTACAGTCAAGCCTTATTTCCGATTGTTCAAGGTTCTGTTTTTAAAGATTTGCGAGCTCAATCAGCTGAGTTTATTGCGGCACAAAACCAACAAGGTAATGCCATAGGTGGTCTATCAGTAGGTGAGCCTGCGGAAGATATGTATGCGATGACTGATTTGGTCTGCCAAATATTGCCTAAAGACAAACCACGCTACCTCATGGGAGTTGGTACACCTGTGAATATTTTAGAAAACATCGCGCTGGGTATTGATATGTTCGACTGTGTTCTGCCTTCACGCAATGCACGCCACGGTTTGCTTTACACAGCCAATGGTATGATGAATATGAAAAATCTGAAGTGGGCAAATGACCACTCACCTATTGACGATACTGAGGGAGCAGCGCCAACGAGCCTTTTCTACACGAAGGCATATTTGAGGCATTTGTTTCATGTGGGCGAGCTATTGGCAGGACAAATTGCGACTTTGCACAATTTGGCATTCTTCCTTTGGTTGGTACGTGAAGCGAGGCAGCAGATTCAAAACAGTACTTTTGTAAGCTGGAAAGACGATATGGTAAAAAAGCTTGCACAACGTCTATAAATCCCAAAATGAACGTGGGCGTTTGTTAAAGTGCCTTTTGACCTTTTCGCGCCAAATCAAAAAAGCGAAAACGAGGTCTTGAAAACTATCGAGTAACCAAAATTTGAGAGCTGTTCGCATAACTGTTTGATATTAAATTGGTTCAAAAATAAATTGTCGTTGACAATACAAATATAAGGGTTGTTATTTAGTTTTCAAAAAAAAATGAAAATACTTTCATTTTTTTTTGAAAACTAAACAACGCTTTTTTATTAAATGGTACTTAGTCTTTTTTCATAATCACAAAATGCGGATAAGGCATTTCGACCCCCTCAGCATCAAACCGTTTTTTGATGCTTTCGAGCAAATCTAACTGCATATCAGTTGCTGCATTGTTGGTGGTTGCCCAAGCAGACCCCCTCAGTACCATCGCAAAATCAGTGAACCGCATAAGTCTTACTTCGACGAGTGGTTTTTCTGTCTTTTCTTCTTCTTTTCGAGGGTCAATGTATTTGGGATGTCGAGCGATTTCCTCTGCTATGATGCGTTTAGCTTTGTCAATGTCAGTCTTCAAACTGACATTAAATTCTACATATTTGCAAATTTTTCCATCATTATAGTCCGAATTGACAATGACTTCGGTCGCAATGACGGAGTTGGGAATGATGATGCGCCGATTTTCAGGGTCTCGAATGACGGTGTGCCGCAAAGTAATGTCCTCAACAACACCGACATAAATATCTTTCACTCTCAAGCGGTCATTGACTCTAAAAGGTTTGAAAATAACAAGAAAAATACCCGAAATAATATTACTAAATGCCTGTTGTGAAGCAAAACCAATAGCCACTGCCAAAATCCCCGCACCAGCCAATAAAGAACCCGCTACAGCTCTGAGAGGTGGATACTCTCGAACTGCCAACATAATGCCAATGCTGTAAATGATACCTCGCAGTGCATTGCTCAAAAATTTATAATTCGTTGGATCGCTATTGATGTCCTGACTGCTTTTTCGGATAAAGCGATTGACTGCACGGCGGCTGACCCATTCTACAAGAACGGTGAGGAGGATGATTAAAATGAAAATGGCTAAACTTTCGTATTTGTCGGGCAGCAATTTTTTTATGAACTCCATCTTTAGTCTTTTTTAAATGAGCTGTAAAGGTATAAAAAATCAAGTTTTACGAACTGAAACGCGATTCGTTTCCACTTTTTGAGCCTTTATCGTGGTTGTTATTTTGTCTGAAAAATCTGCTTATTCATCTTTTTGCAGCAGCTATTCATCTATGAGCATAGGGGTTAATCGTAACAAATTTGTCATTTCGGCAGTCTTTTACACGTGACTGAATGTAACACCTTATTCATTTTTATAACTAAACTTCCAACGTCATGAAAAAGCTTTGCATTTTAACATTATGCTTATTCACTGTTTTTTCTGCTATTTTTTCTCAAAAAATAGTAGGTATTATCGCTGACCCTACGGGAAAACCCCAAGAGTTCGCCAACGCTTTAGTGCTAAACGCTAAAGATTCGTCGCTCGTAAAAGGAGCTGTATCTGACGAAAAAGGTCATTTTGAAATTGAGGGTTTGACGGCTCATACTGAGGGGGGGTATTTTTTACAAATCAGTATGGTAGGTTTTCAAAACTTTGTTTCTGAAAAATTTGATGGCAAATCAGATAAAGATTTTGGCACTATAACACTCAAAACACTTGACCAAGAACTCAATCAAGTGACTGTGACGGCAAAAAAGCCAACTTTTGAGATGAAAGCCGACAAAATGGTGATGAATGTGGAAGGCAATATCAACACCACAGGCAACTCAGCTATCGAAATTCTGCGTAAAGCACCTGGTGTTTTGGTAGATAAAGATGAAAACATCAGCTTGAAAGGTAAAAGTGGTGTGCGCATTTATATTGATGGACGACCTTCGCAGATGGCAGGCAAGGATTTGGCGGCGATACTGAGGGGGTTGAATGCCAACGATATTGAGGCGATTGAAATCATTACAAACCCTTCTGCCAAATACGATGCTTCGGGCAACGCAGGTATCATCAACATTCGTCTGAAAAAGAACCGTAAAGTCGGAACGAATGGCAATATTTCATTGGGTGTCAGTTATGGTCAATCGTTGAAATTGAACGAAGGATTGAATCTCAACTATCGAGACAGAAAAGTCAATGTTTTTGGCAATTACAGCTTTTGGAAAGGTCGTTGGGACGATGAAACATATATCCTACGCGAACAAAGTGGCTTGCAATTCAACCAATCTTCACCCAATTTCAACCGAGGTACGGGGCATAATATCAAAGCGGGTACAGATTTTTTTCTTAACTCGAAAAATACTTTGGGTGTATTGATAACGGGTAATTTGAACGATGGTTATTGGGAATCAAATAGCCGTACATTGATTTCAAAAGTGGGTAGCAGTAAGGTGGATTCGATATTGATTGCCCAAAACCAACAACCTGAAAACCGAACAAATTTGACTTATAATATCAACTATCGGTTTGCCGATACTTCGGGACATGAGTTGAATATTGATGCGGACTACGGCACTTTCAAAGGTACAGGCAGCAGTTATCAGCCCAATTATTACAAAAATGCTGACGAAACGCAGATTTTAACATCAAAAATCTACCGCAATAGCACGCCTACGGACATTGTGATTAAGACTTTGAAAACGGATTATGAACAAAACTTGTGGAAAGGTAAATTGGGTGTTGGTTTCAAAGTATCGGATGTGAAAACAGATAATACTTTTGATTTTTTCAATGTGTATAAAGATGCCGATGTGAAAGACGACGACCGCAGCAATCGTTTCACTTACGATGAGAGGGTGAGTGCCGCTTATGTAAACTACAACTGCCCCCTCAGTAAAAAAATAAGTTTGCAAGTGGGTCTGCGCGGTGAACAGACGAAATCGTTGGGCCAGCTTTTTGCTACCAAACAGAGTAACGACAAAGCTGTTGATACATCCTATTTCAATCTGTTCCCAAGTGGTTCTTTGTCTTACAATGTTGGAAAAAATTACTCTGTCAGTGCCTCATACAGCCGTCGCATCGAGCGTCCACGGTATCAAGATTTGAATCCATTTGAATACAAATTGGATGAATTGACCTATCGCAAAGGCAATCCGTTTTTGCGCCCTGCTTTCACACAGTCATTTGAAATCAACCAAACAATTATGCAAGCGGTCAATGTTGGGTTGAGTTATAGTTTACAACGTGATGTAATGAGTGATATTTTGGATACAACAGAAGCTACAAAAACATTCCAAATCACGACAAATATAGCCAAACAACAAAACTATAGTTTGAATATCAGCAGCCCATTGCCCATTACAAAATGGTGGGAAGGGTTTGTGAATATCTGGGTCAATCACGTTATCTATAAATCAACGAACTCAGCTACATTCCCAATTGATGCATCGGCGACACAGTTTGGATTTTACAGCGAACACACGATTAAGTTTGGCAAAGGTTGGTCGGGTCAAATATCAGGTTGGTTCAACTCCCCTCAGTTGTGGGGTGGTGTTATGAAAATGAGATCGCAAGGCATGGTGGATATTGGCTTACAAAAGAAATTTTGGAACGACAATGCTACTGTGAAATTGACTTTTGGCGACCTTTTGAATACATCGTCATGGAGCGGTGTGGGTATCGTAGATGCCTTTAAATTCAATATTCATGGCGGTTGGGAAGGTCAAATTGCTCGTTTGAATTTCAATTATCGCTTTGGTAGCAACGAAATCAAATCAGCTCGTGAGCGTCGGACAGGTTTAGAGGATGAGAAGAGTAGGATTAAAGGTAAAAATTAGACTAATGAAATGAAAAATTGCGAGTCATGGACAACCCGTGGCTCGCAATTTTTTTTTCAAGGAAATCATCAGACTTTCCAAAAACGTAACAAACCAACCTCGATGGCTAAGAAAAGTAGAGCCAAGATAAGACACCACCGCCAAAAAGTAACGCCTTGATTGTGCTCGCCTACGATAGCTGTGAAATTAGCTTCAACCGTTTCGTCAAAAACTTTAAGGTTTTTGCGCTCATAAGTTTTTAGACTTTTGACATCGTAGTAATCTAAAACGGATTCGCGTCGGTCGAAGTTGAAGCCATATTTATACAAAACAGAATCTGGTTTTGTGAAAAGATTATAAAATCCTGCCTCTTTTATACCCTCTTTGACACCTAAAATGGCTTTAGCTGCCACAATACGCTGTTCTGGAATGAACTCCTCTTTGGCACCTTTCATTTTGTAGGCTTTTTCGCCAGCGATACCTTTTGAGTCCGCTTCAATAAAGTCATCCTTGCCGATGGTGTAACCAATTTTCCATTCTTTAGCTGATGAAATGGCCATTTTGTAGAGCATAGGAACAAAAACCTCACCTGAGCGAGCCAATGTTGACACTTTATCGTCCAACGGAGCAGCGCAGATATAGATATTGCCTTGACCAATTCGGTTTTTGGTGACGAAACTCGAACCATCGCGGTAGGTTAATAGATTTTCACCATTGCGATTGGTCAATCGGTAGTTGCCTGTTGTAGAAGGCAGTTTCATATTGACATTTTTATTTGTAAAAACGTCTCTGAACACAAACTCGTCGAGATTGATACCAGCTACTTCACGTGGGGTGTTGTCAAAACCGTTGATAATATTGGCTTGAGCTGTGTTGAAAAAATTGGTATAAGAAGTCAAATCTACTGAGGGGGCCGGAAATACGGTGACATTGCCACCATTTTTGATATATTGTGTCAATTCGGCTGCCAAACCAGAGGAAACGGAAACCAAATTGCTCAAAACTATCATTTGATATTGTGGAAACTGCGAATACTGAACATTACCACTCGACTGATTGACCACTTTGAATGAGCGGACTCCTGCCATAGCGGACTCCAGAAAACGATTGCCACCACCATCGCTGATAACTAAAACATTGATTTGAGGTGGTACGTTGAAAGTAAAAAATAAATGGTCGTCAAACTGAACAGGATAGTCGGTGATAGATAAATCTGCCTCGTGCCAACCTGTGCGTAGAATGGTGATATTAATCGTATCTTCAACACTCGAGTGCGCTTTGATATTCAGCAAACCCACAGGTTTGTCTTGTCCGTCGAGTTTTAAACTGAGTTTGACATTTTCGGCATTTTCGTTGGTGTAATTTGTGACACGAACGACAAGCGGGTTCGTTTGTCCCATCATCTGTACGGGTGATTCAAACCAAGCTGAATCAATAGCAATATTCTTTTCTTGAACAGCTGCCAAAGGAATGAGATTCACTTCTAAAGTAGTGTCTTTGATGTTGGGAATATCTGTCACATTTTTTTGAAAATCCGAAAGGACAAAAGCTGTTTTATTGGGTGCCTGACCCGTATTCAAAGCTTGTTGCTGACGTTGGATGACTTTTGAGAGCTCTTGTACTGAGGGGGTGGTTTTGACTTCATCAATAAATGTAAGAGCCTCTTCCTTCGAGACAAGACGTTGGTGTCTGCCTTCAAAATCGTTGGTCAGAATCTGAAATTTGTCATGATTGGCATAAGCCTGTACGATTTCACGAGCTTTTTGCTTAGCTTTTTCCAAAAGAGGTAAGTCTTTCGACAAAGCATTCATCGAAAATGAATTGTCCAAGAAAATAGAAACAGCTTGCTCCCCTTTTTTTGCCCCCTCAGTATTACGTGGTAAAAAAGGCTGCGCAAACGCCAAAACGAGCATAGAAATAGCCAAGCAGCGAGCCAATAAGACCAATAAGTCGCGTATTTTGCGGCGATTGGATGTTTCTTCTTTGACTTCACGTAAAAAACGGACATTTGTAAAATAAACCGTTTTAAAGCGACGAAAATGGAACAAATGTATGATTATGGGGATTGCAATGGCTGCAAGTGCGAACAAAAAAGCAGGAAAAAGAAATTGCATATTATTTTGAGTTTCAGTTTTTTATAATTTTCAATAAATTAATTATCAGTCAATTGTATTTTTTACACTTAAAATCATGAAACAATTATTCAATAATACGTAAAAAAAGAAATCGTATTAGGAATGTGGCATGATTTTTTACGAAGATATCGGACATTTGTTTTCAAAAGCGATAGTAATGACAATATTACAACTGATATTGTTGCAAAAAAACAAAAAGTAACTTATTAAGCTGCAAAGTTTTGTTTATCAATTATAAAAAAATGTGTCAAATAGCTTTGTTATAGTTCACACAGTTTATAATTTTGATTTTAGAAATCCTATATTATATTTATTTCATAAATGTAATATTTGTAAAATATTCTTTTGCGAAGTTGTCACAATTATTCGAGAAAGAAAGAATAAAAAACTACCATCAATACACTACATTTGAGCCGTACTTTAAAGAAGGGTACGTGAGAAAACGATTATAAACAAGAATTACACACCAAAATCACAGTGCGAAGTCCTTGTGAAAAGTAAAAAAAAGCACCTTTTCCCATGACCGAAAAACGCGATCATAAGATGCTGAACGTAGTCATCGCTGATGACCACCAGTTGTTCGTAGAAAGTCTAAAACTGTTGTTGCAATCAACAGATGCCTATCATTTCAATATCGTTGGTGTCGCGTACACTGGCGGTGAACTACTTGATTTGCTCAAGGGCAATCGCCCTGATTTACTCATTTTGGATATCAATATTCCCACTAAAAATGGTTTGGAGGTGCTACAAGATGTACGCAAATCTTTGAAAGGAACCCGTATTCTTGTCCTAACGATGTACGATGATCCTAAAATAATCAAATCTGCATTCGACCAAAAAGTAGATGGATATCTGCTTAAGAACTGCAATAAGGATGAATTATTACGTGCCATCGAAACCATTTTACAGGGAGAAGTTTATATTGGTAAAGGTGTAAGCGTGGCTAACCATCAATCAGAGACCACGACTTTCGAGGACATTTTCCAAAAAAAATTCCAGCTCACAAAGCGAGAATTAGAGGTTTTACGACTTATCACACAAGCTCGAAACAATGGCTCTATCGCCAAGGAGTTATATATTAGTGAGCAGACAGCGGCCGTGCACCGCAAAAACATTATGCGTAAAATTGGTGTCAATTCAACAGCTGCTCTAATCAGAGTTGCTTACGACAATCATTTGATATAATAATTTTTTTTAAGGTCATTGCCAGTTTTGACTTCTATTTAGAATTCATTAACATTTGGCAATGACCTTTCTATATAAAATACCCTATTTAGGGTATTTTGCTCCCAAAAAAACACCATAGCTTTGTGCCAGTTTTATATCTTACAAGAACATATATTATACGATTTTCTTGAAAACCAATATTTCCCATGTACATTGCCAAGCATACGCAAACCGAATCTTTTAGCATAAGCAACTCACTTAATCTTTCCTATGCGATTAAGCATGTGTTTTTTAGTTTGGCTTGAATGTTACGTTGTCGTGACGGAACTGAGGTTATTTTTGTGTTTTCATAGATTATTTTGTGTATTTTTTACAGCCAATTCTGGACAAAGGGTTGGTAAGTCATATAATTCTTTGAACATTTTAAGCCAAACCGAAAGATGAAGCATATTTACTTCTTCATCACGATATTGTTTTTTTTAACGGCAAGAGTAACAACAGCACAAGTTACCTTAGTTGCACCTTCTAAGATGGTGCGTTCAGGTGATTCGGTCATAGTTGAACTACGTGCAAAAACTCGTGACACACTCTCAACGTTACAGTTCACTGTATCTTGGAATCCCTCAGTATTGAACTTCGGACGAGTTGACACTCTTGGCGGTTTCCCTCCAAGTGCTATTCCTGATGAGTATGGTATGTCTAGTGCTGCACAAGGGAAGTTGACTTTTGTTTGGATTTCAACCTCGACAAATGGATTGAGAATTCAAGACAGTTTAGAGGTATTCAAACTGGTTTTTAAAGCAATAGGTGCAAATGGAACAAATAGTTCTATACAGTTTGTAGGTTCTCCGACACAAATAAAAGCAAGCAATGCGCAGTTGATAAGCTTGATGGTGACAGGTCAAGATGGTAATATCAAAATTGGGACAACAGCAACCTATGAAAATGCAGATTTGAATCAGAGTCTTGTTGTTGGACAAAATAGACCGAACCCTTTTAGCCATCAGACAGTGATACCTTTTAGCACAAACACATCAGAAGAAATTACATTGACGTTGTTTGATATGAAAGGTAGTCAAATATTGCAGAAAAAGCAATTTTTCGAAGCAGGAAAGCATGAATGGCTATTGGATACTGAGGGGATAATATCAAGTGGCTTTTTTATTTACCAACTCACAACAAAATCAGATTTTTTCAGTAAAACATTGATTAAAAAATAATATATTCTGATACATCGGATTAAAAGAGCGTTTGGTTCATCAAAAATGCACAAACAAATATAGTTTTTAAGCGCAGCTTTTCAATTGACCTGAAGCTTTTGAAGAGTTTTAATAGAAAAACCATTAATTTTTAGCTAATGAGAATAGCCGTCAAAAGCTATTCGACTGAAAATTTATTTCCTAACTTTCCCAAACTCCAACTCTATGGCAAGAAGAGTCTTTACTAAAATTGTCTTCGCGCTTGGGTTGCTTTGTTTCATCGCGCCTCGCGTGGTGAACGCCCAACAAGTAACTTTTGCAATTTCGCCGAGTACCTTAAGTCCGACACCGGCGGTCGGCGACACAGTTTCTCTTCAAGTATCTGTGACCAACTTTACGAATATCGTAAGTTTCCAGTATGCTATTGAATGGGATCCACTTCTTTTTTCTTACATTTCTTTAGACAACGTGAATATTGTTGATCCAGCCAATTTCGGCTCTAATGCTTTTGGCGGCAATACTGTTATCGTTGGCTGGAACTCCAATGGTGGTGCAGGGAGAACAATCGCAAATGGTCAAAATATTTTCCGTTTGAGACTAAAAGTCAAGGCAACTTCTACTAACTATTGGGCAAAGTTTTCATCCACAAACACCTCAATTGAGGTTGTACAGTTCCCTGCAACGGTTGTAACGCCTGCATTTGGCAACCTTGGCAATCCACCAGGTTCGACAACGACTCCTGTAACAGTTCAAGCGACAGCGGCGCAAACTGTTCCGACACAGTCAAAAGTCTGTTTGGATGTTTCTGCCAATGACTTTACTAACATTGCATCGGCTCAGTGGGTAACGAAATGGGATGCTGCTGTTTTGAGGTTCGACTCTATTTCTGTTATGAACAGCTCCATCGGTTTCACCTCCGCCAATTTTAACTCGACTCAAGCAAGCGGACGATTGGCATTAAACTGGGCAGCTGCATCAGGAACAACTAAAACTGTTGCAAATGGTTCTGTATTATATCGAGTTTGCTATACAGCCATTGGTGCTAATGGCACTTCCTCAACCGTTTCTTTCGATAGTGCGCAAATCTATCAAGCAGTAGCAGGTAGCTCTACACGTGTGAGTATGAATCCTGTTAATGGGACTGTTAATGTCAATTCACAAAGTACAGGATTGGTATTTACAGCTTCTAATCACATTGTCAATCAAAATGAAGAGGTGTGTGTGCAAGTCAAAACGGCGAGCTTTAACAATATCGCCACGATGACATATGCTATTTTCTTTGACTCCTCAAAAATGACATTAATTAAAGGATATTTAGTTCATCCAAGCTTAAATGGAACAGATACTTTATTCCCAGGTGGGAGTAGTGCAAGTTTCAATAATAACCCTTCTGGTACGATAAGATTTGTTTGGGTTACACCAACAGGGAACGGTGTTACCTTGCCAGATAGTTCAGTAATCATGCAGCTTTGTTTCCGTTACACAGGTGGTGCTGGTACATCAAGTCTAATCAGATTTGGTGCTTATGGTCAAAAACAAGCCATTAAAGATGGTGATTTGAATACAGTCCCAACGACTTATCGCAATGGTAGTGTTAGTGTTTCTGGAGGTACAGCTGCTGTGACAGTTGTTGGTACAATCAAAAATGTTACATGTCCTTCTGGAGCAGATGGAGGGATTACTCTAACGCCTTCAGGTGGTACAGGCACTTATACTTATCTTTGGAGTAATAATGCAACGACTAAAGACATTTCGAATGTTGTCGCAGGTAAATATAAAGTAACAATAACAAGTGGTACATCAACTAAAATTGATAGCTTCACAATTACAGAACCAACAGCATTTGCAGCAACAGGGCAAACAACCAGTGTGAATTGCTTCGGACAGTCAACAGGAGCTATTAATTTGACTGCTTCGGGCGGAACATCTCCTTACACTTATTTATGGAGTAACAATGCAACAACTAAGGATATTACGAACCTTGCAGCGGGCTCTTATACTGTAACGATAACAGATTCAAAAGGCTGTAAACACACACCTACTGCTATATCTGTGACACAACCTTCTGCCCCCCTCAGTATTTCAGCAACAAAAACTAATGTAACGTGTAAATCTGCTGACAATGGTACTATCACTATCACACCTACTGGGGGCACAGTGAATTATACATACAGTTGGGTGGGTAATAATGGTTATGTCAATAATACGCAGAATTTAACAGGCTTAAAACCCGATATTTATAGCTTAACTGTTACAGATTCTAAAGGTTGTGCAACATCAAGGAAGGATACAATCATAGAACCAGATAGCTTACTTATCGGTATAGCAACGATTCGTAACACACGCTGTGGCTCACAAGATGGTTCAATTACTATCAGTGGTGTAACAGGTGGTAATGGCACTAATACTTATAGTTGGACTGGTACTAATTACACAGCTAATACACAGAATATCAGCAATTTGGCAGCTGGTCAATATACATTGACAGTGCGTGACAGTAAGTCTTGTACATCAACAAAGTCATTCACTGTGACAGACTCTACTTCAACTATCGTGATTAACACCCCGACTATTAGCCATGTCAAATGCAATGGTGGTACAGATGGCACATTGTCTGCTTCTGCCACAGGTGGTAACGGTAGTTTATCTTATATTTGGTCAGGACCTTCTGGCTTTTCAAGTACATCTCCTAATATCACAGGTTTGCGTGCTGGTACGTACAATTTATCTGTAACAGATGGTAGTGGTAGCGGTTGCTTCAAATCTGCCAGCTACGAGATAATTCAGCCAGCAGCTTTGGCAACGAACCCCTCAGTAACCAATATCAAATGTAAAGATGGCGCGACTGGTGCAATTGTACTTAATGCAACAGGCGGAACGGGTACACTTAGCTTTGCTTGGACAGGAGTATCATCAACATCGCAAAATGTATCGAATTTGAGAGCAGGCAATTATACAGTAACAATCACGGACGGTAATAATTGTGCGAGATCTCAATCTTTCACACTGACAGAGCCTTCGGATTCATTAAAAGTATTGAGTGCGAATGTTGTGAAAATCAATTGTGCGGGTGGTTCTACAGGAGCTGTTTCACTAACCGTAGGTGGCGGAACTCAACCATATTCATTTGCTTGGTCAGGCCCATCTGGTTTTAGTAGTACATCTCAAAATATCAATACATTAAGCGCAGGCACTTATCGCGTTACATTGTCAGATGCTAATCAATGTAGTTTTACGACTGCTTATAATGTCGAATCTAATCCAGCAGTTAATATTGTTGGCAATGTTTCAGATGCAACACGCAGCCCCAATGGTGCTATTCTTTTGACTGTAACAGGAGGTACTTCTCCATATAACTATGTATGGAGCGGTCAAGGTGTAAATCCAACAAGCAAAGACCAAACAGGACTTTGCCCCGGTACTTACAGTGTGACTGTAACAGATGCTTTAGGTTGTCGAGACTCTAAAACCTTTGTAGTCAACGGAGAATGTTCAACTCCTATGGCATTCAGTGTTGCTAAAACGCCTGCTGGCTGTCCAGGTCAGAATGTTGGAAAGCTCGAACTTACTGTCACAGGTGGTGCAGCCCCATATAAATACTATTGGATTTCAGGTCGTGATACAATCGGTCGTGATAGAACATTGTTAGGTTTGACCGCTGGTGTTTACTCAGTTATTGTTGAAGATTTGATTGGTCAGAGAAAATTAGAAACATATACAGTTGAAGGTTCTCAAACATCTGTCCGTATCTCAAATATCACAATCGCTGCTGAGACTTGTGCGGGAGCTGATGGCTCAATTAAATTAGATATTACAGGTGGCGCACCAGGCTCATCGGGTTATTCATACGCATGGTCTGATATTGGTAACAATGGCCCTAAAGACCGCCTTAATATGCGTGCGGGTACTTTTTCAGTGACAATTTCTGACGCTAATGGCTGTCGAAAAGACACTACAAACTTGGTTATCCCGCGTGAACCATGTCCATTAGTGGCTATCACATCTTCAAAAAGTGTAAAATGCTTTGGCGATAACAACGGTTCTATTACTGTAAATATTCAAAATGGCGAGCCGGGTTATACCATTCGCTGGACTCAGAACGATTCGGTACGTATTAATAACCAACCAAGTCGTACGGGTACATACGAAATTACAGGATTAAGAGCAGGAATTTATACTATTACAATTACAGACTCAAAAGGTCAGACGAAAGTTGAACCACAAATTGTAACTTCTCCAACCCAAATAAGGATAGAACGAACTGTAACACCTGTTACAAATGGTTGCAATGGTTCTATTGTTTTAGCTGTAACGGGTGGACAAACGCCTTATAACTATACTTGGAATACGGGAGCAACCAGCCGAGATTTGTTTGGTCTGTGTTGTGATACAACTAAAAAATATAGTGTGACAGTACGAGATGCGGCCAATTGCGAAGCATCAACAGGAAATGACACAGTTTCTTGCATTATTGCCGCTTTATCTGTGGATGCGACTGTTTCTAATCCAATATGTAAAGCAGATTCGATGTCAGGCCGTATAGATTTAAGAACTGTTGGGGGGTCAGCTCCTTTCACTTATGCGTGGACTAACGATAGAGGTATTCCTGTTGGCACAAACTCACCAACATTGACGAATGTGCCTCCAGGCAAATATTTTGTCACAGTAACGGATAGTCGCACACCGAATGCACAACGTTGGTCAAGTTCATTTGAATTGAATATAACTTCAACATTAAAGTTAGCAAACTTAGTAGTTACGGCTGCTTCAGATGATATTACTGCCGATGGTAAAGCAGAAATTACCATTCAAGGAGGTGCAGCAGATTTCAACGTTGTTTGGTGCAACGGCTCATCAAGTGTTGCTACAAATACATCGCGTACCCCCTCAGTATCTAATTTAACAGCTGGTACATGTAGCGTCACTGTAACAGACAGACAAGGTTGCCGTGAAAAATTAGATTTTACAGTACCATCAAAATCATGCGCGACAATCGAAACTTTAGCACAAATCAAATGCTTTGGAGATGAGAATGGTTCTGCTCGAGTTTTGAAAATATCTCCTGATATGGCTTTACCTATTCAGTCATATACTTGGTCAACAGCGGAAACGGGTCCTATTGCCTTCAAACTTAAAGCAGGTGAAAATACAGTAACTATCAGAGATGCAAATGGCAAAACTTGTGTGGCAAGAGCCATCATGAATCAACCTACAAAATTAGTGGGAGAGATTAGTCCAGACTTTAAAGCTAGAACTTTAGAAGCTATCGTTTCGGGAGGTACTACACCTTATTCAATTAAATGGATTCCAACACTCGACACTGCTCGCAAGATTACAGCCACTAAATCTGGTACATACTATATGTTTGTAACAGATAGAAACGGTTGTAATGCAACAGACGATGAAGAAATCGTTGATTCGGAATGCTTGACAGGTTCTTCCGTTATTTCGCCTAACGACGATAGCCGTAACGAAGCATTTAAAATCTTTAAATGCGACTACAAAAGCGTTCGTTTGGAAGTGTATAACCGTTGGGGTCAGTTGGTGTACTCAAAAGATAACTATGCAAGCGAACAATGGCAAGGTAACGACCAAGACGGTACGGCTGGCAAGCAATTACCCGATGGTGTTTACTTATACATTTTACGAACAGTAGATGCAGCGGGTCAACAAGTTTTAGGTAAAGGCACAGTAACAATTGTCCGTCAATAAGATAATTAGAAAACATTTGAAAGGGTGATAAATCATCGCCCTTTCAATAAAAATATAAAAAAATGAAAAAATCATTACTGATTATATTGCTGGCTACTGCTTTTATCGCAAAAGTGTCAGCACAAGATGAGGCAATTTTTGGACACTATTTAGTCAATCCAATCCTCATCAATCCAGCTTATTCGGGTATGACAGGCAAATACCAAATCTTTGGTCATTTGCGCAATCAATGGACAGGTTTCCCTGGTCAACCCAAAACCTATGCGGTTAGTCTGAACGCACCTTTAGCCCAAAACGTAGGTATGGGGGGGATGCTCTTGAATGAAAAATTTGGCTTACTCGACCGTATGCGCGCACAGTTGTCCTATGCTTACCACTACGACAATGCTAAAAAAGGTTTCAAAGCAGGCTTCGGTTTTTCAACAGAGGTTCACCGTACACGCCTTGATGCATCCATCACAACCGATCCATTTTTTGAATCGGGAGACCGCATTATAGAAGCCAATATGAAAAATGTCTCATTTTTTGATGCAACAGCGGGCGGTTATGCTGTCATCAACGATAAAATTAACCTAAGCTTGGCTTTGCCAAATCTCATTCGCGCACGTCTTGGTGTTATTTCAAACGATTCGACGACAAAAGAGAAAACATTCTTGCGTCAGTTCATTTTTTCAGGTGGCTATAAAATCAAGATGGAAAAAATGACTTTTGAACCATCTTTGGTGGCACGCAAAGTGTACCAAGCCCCTTTTGAAGTAGATTTGAACATGGTTGGACGCTTTTTTGACGATAAATTATTCTTGGGTGTTTCGATGCGTCCAGGCAATAGTGGCAATATGGGGCTGATGGTTGGTACAAAGCAAGATTTTTTCCAAGTTTACTACTCTTACAACAGTTCATTAGCAGAAGTCAAAACCTACAATCGTCAAGCGCATGAAGTGACATTAGGAGTTGAATTTGCGCGCAAACAGCAAACACAATCGCCTACTGAGAAAAAGAAAAAAAGGTATAAAAACTAAGAAGAGATAGCGTTGAAACGACCCAATACTGAGGGGGTACTTGAATAAAAAACTTCTTCAAGTTTCATGAAATCTCATTCAATAAGATATTGGTTTTTGGGATGGCCCTTTACCCGTTCAGGTGGGTGAGGGGCTTCTCATTTGTAGAGATGTCTGTAAAATAAAAAAGGTTACATATAGGGTATAGGTAATTGATTATCAATAAACTATAGCCCTATATGCAACCTGTTAAACATGAGTGAGCAAAATAGTAACCCAATTTAGCTCAAAATCAAGGTTTTCGGCTCAATACTTCATCAATCAAACCATACGCCTTTGCTTCTTCCCCACCCATCCAATTGTCGCGGTCACAATCTTTTTCGATGACATCATAAGGCTGTCCTGTGTGTGAAGCTAAAATATCATAAAGACTTTTTTGCATTTTTTTGATCAACTTGTAGTTGATTTCGATGTCTGTCACTTGCCCACGAGTACCTCCGAGTGGTTGGTGAATCATAATGTGGCTGTGTGTCAAACATGAACGCTTGCCTTTCTCTCCAGCAGCTAACAAAACAGCACCCATTGAAGCTGCCAAGCCAGTGCAAATAGTAGCCACGTCGGGTGCCACATATTGCATGGTATCGTAGATGCCTAAGCCGTCAATGACCGAACCTCCTGGTGAATTGATGAACATCTGCACATCGCGTTTTGGGTCTGTACTCTCCAAAAACAACAACTGAGCTTGGATGACATTCGCTACATAATCATCAACGGGAACACCCATAAAGATAATTCTGTCCATCATCAAACGGCTGAAAACATCCATCTGTGCCACATTCAATTGGCGTTCTTCAATAACAGCAGGTGTGAATGCCGTGATGTCAGGTGCGCCAATCATAGCTTTTTGAGCATATTTTTCAAGGTGCATTGAACTCATACCCAAATGCTTAACGGCGTATTTTTTAAATTCATTTTTAGGAATCATTGTCAATTCTTTTTAAATGTGTTCTTGAAAAAGGATTTTTATAGTTGGGTAAATAAGTTTTGGTTTAGTTTAAAAGTTGCCTTTTTTACTTGGACGAATCAGTCCAACAAAAATTGTATCAAAAGGTGTAAAAATAAGGAGGGGCTTACGATTTTGAAATCATAAGCCCCTCTAAGCCTTTAGGTTTTTTAGACTTCTTCTACTTCGATTTCTTCCACTTCTAGATCTTCGCTTGCCTCAGACGATGCTTCTTCCTGTAATTCTCCACGAGCTTTAGCTGCTTCATACTGAGCCGCTGCCATGATTGAGCTGAACTCGGCTTCGTCAATTGGTTTCTCAACAATATGGATGCGAGATTTCATAGCCTCGAAAGTCTTTTCTGTCATCACATCTTCATAGAGTTCGGAGACTTGCTTTTCGTCTTCCAAAACGCGCGCTGTGAGACTTTCTATTAACTGCTCGGCTTGTTCTCCTCCGATTTGACCACCTAAATAGCCACGAATACGATTGGCGTAGTAAGCTTTCAAATCATCATCAGAGATGGATACATTGGACGAACGAGCAATTTTTGAACGCACCAAAGTCCATCTGAGATTTTGAGCAAAAGATGGATAACCTTTTTCGACAGTTTCTGCCGTATTATTTTCGTTTTGAGTTCTAAGCCAACGTTTCAAAAAAGTATCAGGCAAATCAAATTGGTTGGCTTCAATGAGTTTGTCTTGTAAATTGCGTAGCAAAAGCGCATCGGCTTGAGCTATGTATCTTTCTCCTAAACTTTTACGTATGAGGTCGCGCATCTCTGTTTCGTTTGACACTACACCTTTGCCGAAGTTGTTATCAAAAAACTCTTGATTGATTTCAGCAAATTGTTGACGCTTAACAACTTTGATTTTAACCTCAAAGTTTTCATTAATTTCGCGCTCGTCAGTATCTTCCAATCCTAAGAAATATTTGCGCACATACTGAGGGGTGGTCTCTTTTTCCAATTGGAAAATATTCACAGTCAATGTATCACCTTTTTTCTGTGTACGGAATACCTCTTTCATTTCGTCAGTTACCCAATTCATCGAAAGCAAAAGGTCCTCTTTTTCTAAAGAGCCACCTTGTTCTTTAATGTGCAAAGTAACCATATCTCCATCTTCGATATTGGTTTCGATCTCTTTTTCTTCACCATTGCGACGGAGAAGGTTCTCAATTTCTGCTTCTACTTTGCTCTCATCCACATTAACAGCATAGCGTTCATATGTGACATTGTCGAGACCTTGCACTTCGAACTCGGGTACTAAACCTATGTCAAATGTGAATGTAATGTCCTTTGGCTGTTTGGGATCGAAATTGATTTCTGCCTGTTTTTCAGCTAAAATGGGTTGACCAAAAATATCAGGTTTTTGCTCTTGTAGATACTCGCTCAATTTTTGTTGCATCATATCTTGCACAGCTTCAATGACAAAAGCATCGCCATAGAGTTTTTTAACAAGCGAAGTAGGTGTTTTTCCTGGGCGGAAGCCAGGGCGTTGAACCCTCTGAGTATAGCGCTTAATATCTTTATTAACTTTTGCGAGATATTCGTCTTTGGTAAGTGTCACCGCAAGTGTGGCATTGAGGGCATCAATATCAGTTCTGACAACGTTGGACATTTGTTCTATTGAAATATTACATTAATAATGAAAAAAGAAAATTAGGCATAGCGTTTTGGTGTACAAAATATCGAAGGGAATAGAGGTATGAATGTTTTATTTTTTGTTCATCATCGTATTTTGATTTTGAAGAGTGCGGGCGGAGGGACTCGAACCCCCATGCCTCACGGCGCCAGATCCTAAGTCTGGTACGTCTACCAATTTCGCCACGCCCGCAAGTGTTTTCTTTCAATTTTTTACGCTTTCGTAAATCGGCTGCAAATGTAAAATCTTTCCATTGAAAAAAGAATACCGTTGCCATTTTTTATGAAAAATAATTAGTTTAGTTGGTTGAAAACGCCAATAACGAGCTACAAAACAATGGTTTTGAGAAGAATACAAACACCCGTGTTCACCAACCTACCCCCCTCAGTAATTTTACCTATAAAGTGTGCATTTAGAATAAGATGTCAATATTTTAGTTCATAAAAAACGGAATCTGTGTAATTTGTGGCGGCTTTATCATTGATTATTTCATCTAAAATCAAACCTGTATATGAAAAACCTTGTCTCCTTATTGGCTTTCTTATTGACTTGCTTTGTAACACTGAAAGCGCAGAAAAAACTTTTCACACCTGAAAAATTAGAATCTTTAAAAAAAGAAATCATAGCCGAAGTCGAAAAACGCCATGACCAATCGGCTCAGATGAACGATATGATTTTTAGCTTCGCCGAATTAGGTTTTCAAGAATGGGAAACCTCAAAATATCTTACCAATATTCTTGAAAAAGAAGGTTTTACGGTTGAAAAAAACATTTCAGGCATTCCCACGGCTTGGATTGCACGTTGGGGTAGCGGCAAGCCTGTGATTGCCATTGGTTCAGACGTGGATTGTATTCCCAAAGCCTCTCAGAAACCTGGAGTAGCTTACCATGACCCCATCATCGAAGGTGCGCCAGGGCATGGTGAAGGACATAATTCAGGACAAGCCTTGAATATTACAGCCATTTTAGTACTTAAAAAAATCATGGAACGCGAAAAAATTTCGGGAACACTGATGATTTGGCCAGGCATTGCCGAAGAATTAGTGGGCGCAAAGGCTTATTACGTGCGCGATGGTTTTTTCAAAAACGTTGACGCTTGCATTTTTACGCACGTCAACAACCAATTATCTGTGAAATACGGCGATAATGGTGGCAACGGTTTGGTAAGTGTCAAATTCCATTTTGAAGGTGAAGCGGCTCATGCAGCCATGAATCCATGGCGCGGAAAATCAGCACTTGATGGTGTCGAATTGATGAATATCGGTTGGAACTACAAACGGGAACACCTGTTACCAACCCAACGTTCGCACTATGTGGTCATCAATGGTGGCGACCAGCCCAATGTCGTGCCATCAAAAGCATCTGTTTGGTATTATTTCAGAGAAAGAACTTATCCACGCATCAAAGAACTGTTCGAAGCAGGAAAACGAATTGCCGAAGGTGCTGCCCTCATGACCGATACCAAAGTCAGTTGGGAAGTCGTCGGTTGCGCTTGGCCGGGACATTTTAGCAAGCCAATCGCAGAAGTCACTTATGACAATATAAAAAGAGTCGGTATGCCCACATGGTCAGATGCTGACCAAACATTGGCAAAAGCCTTGCAAAAAGAGTTGGGTTCACCACAGCAAGATGGGCTGTCTTCAAAAATTGACTCTTCCTTGGAGGTTCGTAGTTCGATGGGTGGCGGCTCAGACGATATTGCCGACATTTCATGGTCGTTACCGACGATTGTTTTGGGCTATCCATCCAATATTCCAAGTTTGCCAGGACACCATTGGGCCAATGCAGTTTCTATGGCTACGCCAATTGCGCATAAAGGTATCACCGTAGGCGCAAAAGTGGAGGCTCTGACTATTTTAGATATGCTCAATGACCCCAAAATCATTGAAGATGCTTGGACGTATTACAAAACAGAACAAACAAAGGATACAAAATATGAACCCTTGATAGCACCAACTGATAAACCTGCGATAACGATAAATACGGATGTGATGGCAAAATTTCGCCCAGATATGAAGAAATACTATTACGATCCTACGAAGTATAAGTCTTATTTGGAGCAGTTGGGTATTAAGTATCCAACAGTAAAAAATACTGAGGGGGGTAAAAAACCTTAATATTTTGCTCAAAAACAATAGCTCGATACAGGCTTTGATGCCGTATCGAGCTGTTGTTTTTGAGAAGAAAATATTTTAAAAAGCAAAAGCTTCTATGGATATTTTCTTAACAATATGTATCGAAAGCTTTTTTCAAATTCATAGCAATCGCATCAGCAGGGCGACCTTCGATGTGGTGACGCTCTATGAAATGTACCAATTTGCCATCTTTGAACAAAGCCATAGAAGGCGAAGAGGGCGGATACGGTAAGAAATATTCACGTGCTTTTTGAACAGCTTCGCTGTCAACACCTGCAAAAACAGTTACCATTTTCGCTGGTATTTTACCTGCTTGTGTTGCCATGATAGCCGCAGGGCGCGCATTACGTGCTGCACAACCGCAAACAGAGTTGACAACAACAAAAACAGACCCCTCAGTAGTGTCGAGAACTTTTTTGACATCTTCGGCTGTATGCAGGCTTTCAAAGCCGTTGTCTGTGAGTTCAGCTGCCATAGGCGCTGTTAAATGCTCAGGATATTGTGACTGTTGTGGAATTTGATAGTACATAGTAACTAACTGAGTTTAAAGTTCAGCGTCGGAACGCAATAAATTTTAATAATAGCGATTATGATTGGGTTTTGTGCATTTTAGAAAATCGTGAACACATGTGAACCAAAAAAATCACTGCAAAGTTATGAGTCTAAACACAGTTTTTCTAAAAAAGTTTATATTTCAAATGACCCCCTCAGTAATTTTTACGACAAAAGACAACTTTTCCATTTTTTGCCGTAAAAATTATCTCCATTTCTCATTTCTCAATTCCTAACTTTGCGGCATGAAATCGAATACAGAACTCAAAATCTATAATTCGCTCACAGGCGAAAAAGAAACGTTCACCCCTATCCACGCTGGGCGCGTGGGTATGTATGTCTGCGGACCCACTGTTTACAACGATGTGCATTTAGGCAATTGCCGCACATTTGTCAATTTCGATGTGGTTTATCGTTATTTGCAATACGCGGGCTACAAAGTACGTTACGTCCGCAACATCACGGATGTCGGTCACTTGGAAGGTGATGCTGACACCAACGAGGCGGAAGACAAATTGGCAAAACGCGCTCGAATTGAGCAACTTGAACCCATGGAAGTGGCTTCAAAATACACCAATGGCTTCCATGACATTATGCGGATTTTCAACGCTTTGCCGCCCTCCATCGAACCTCGTGCGACGGGTCACATTCCTGAGCAAATTGAAATGGTCGAAGAAATCATCAATAACGGCTTTGGCTACGAAGCCAATGGTTCGATTTATTTTGATGTGCCAAAGTTTATTCAAGTTAAAGGTATTTATGGTAATTTATCGGGGCGCGTAGTCGAAGAATTGCAGTCGGAAACCCGCGATAATCTTAAAAAACAAGATGAAAAACGCCATCCTGCCGATTTTGCGATTTGGATGAAAGCTGCGCCTGAGCATTTGATGCGCTGGAAATCACCTTGGTCCGTCGGTTTCCCTGGGTGGCATTTGGAATGTTCAGCGATGAGCCGCAAATATTTGGGTGAAACGTTTGATATTCACGGAGGTGGCAACGATTTGAAATTTCCACACCACGAGAACGAAATCGCTCAAAATGTCGGAGCTTGCAATTGTGGCGGCGCAAATTTGTGGATGCACGCCAATATGTTGTTGTTGAATGGTAAAAAGATGTCGAAATCAGACGGCAATACCATTTCACCAACACAATTATTTACGGGCGATTCGCCACATGTTACTAAAGGTTACTCGCCTATGGTTGTGCGTTTTTTTATGTTGCAAGCACATTATCGCTCGACGCTCGACATCACTGATGACGCATTGCAAGCGGCAGAAAAAGGTTACAAACGACTGATGGAATCCAATAAGATTCTACAAAGTCTGACACTTAAAGGCGGCAAGCAAACGGAAATTGACAATGAAATCAACGCATTGATAGACAGTACATTAGAAGATATGAGCGATGATTTCAACGCACCACGTGCTTTGGCTCGTTTGTTTGAATTGTGTACAAAAATCAACGCTTTCAAAGGCGGACAACTGGATATAAACCAAATTACTGAGGGGTCACTCACTCGTTTGAAATCAACTTTCAATGATTTTATTTTCTCTATTTTTGGTTTGCAAGATGAGTCTGTTGCAGGTGAAGGTGGTCAATCTGCCCTCGAAGGCGTGATGCAATTGGTGATTGACCTACGCGCCCAAGCACGAGCCTCAAAAGATTGGGCAACTTCAGATAAAATTCGCGATGGTTTGAAAGCCGCAGGCATCTTATTGAAAGATGGCAAAGAAGGAACAAGTTGGACTAAAGAATGATTTTTTTAAAATAGAAAATTCAATCATAATGATTAGAAATAACCTAAAATGGATTGTTGGTATATTACTTTTGGCATTCATTGGCACATCATTGTTGCCTTTGGTATGCAGCAACGACCCTAAAGCGACCCCCTCAGTAGTAGAAGTAGAAAAATCTTTGGCTGACATCAAAATCGCTATTCCAAAATTTGATTCAGATTCAGCTTATGCCTCCACCGAGAAGATTGTTTCATTTGGACCTCGAGTGACGGGGTCAACTGGATCATTAAAAGTACGGGGGTGGATTGTCAATCAGTTGAAAAAGTATGGTGCAGATGTCATAGAGCAGCCATTCAAAGCTAAAACTTTTGATGGAAAAACCTTGGATGCAACCAATATCATAGCAAGATTCAATCCGAGTGCTACAAAACGCATCATGCTGTCAGCACATTGGGACTCACGACCATTTGCTGACCAAGACTCGTCGAAGAAAAAAGAGCCCATTTTAGGTGCAGACGACAGTGGCTCGGCAATAGCAATGCTCATCGAAGTTGCTCGACAATTGCATCAGACTCCCCTCAGTAATTTAGGTGTGGATATTATTCTTTTCGATGCAGAAGACTATGGCGATGGCTCAGGTAAAGAAAATACAGAAACAACGTGGTGTTTGGGTTCACAGCATTGGGCAAAGAATCCACATGCCGTGGGCTATACCGCCAAATATGGTATCAACCTCGACATGGCTGGTGCAAGAGGGGCAAGATTTACTAAAGAGCTTTTTTCAATGAAATTTGCCTCAACAGTGGTTGAAAAAGTATGGCGTGTGGGTCGTTATTTGGGCTATACACATCTTTTTGTTGATGAATCATCACGTGGACCTATGATTGATGACCATTATTTTGTGAATACCATTGCGCGTATTCCAACGATTGATATTATCAACCATCCAACAGATAGTTATTTTGGTAAATATTGGCATACCCATGATGACAATATGACTGTCATTGACAAAGAAACTCTGCGTGGTACAGGACAGACTGTTTTGAGTGTTTTGCATTATGAAAATGCAGGTGCATTTGCCTATTAATGCTATGTAATGGATTTGTTAATATTATGTCAAAATTGTGCAATAAACGGGCTTACAGGGAACTATAATTTTTTATTTCACGTTACTAAGACATATAGATAAGAGAACAAAAAACGATTGCTTTTTAGTGTGAAAGCACTTTTTAAGATAATAAAAACAAAATTGCGGCGTTTTTTATTTGTGTAGAGTAAAATATATTCACAAAATTGATGTCACGTTTTTTACATAAGTTAACAAGGTGTTAATGCTCTTTTACCTTAAAATACTTTTACAGAAACTTACGTTATCGGATTGAAATTTAGTTTTCAAACTTAAAGAGATAAGTCTAATATTCGACTATAAGAATTTATGTTCATGGGATTATAAGTTTGTTGTTGGGGCTGTCCAGATTCACTTCTGGACGGCTTTTTTTGAAAAAGCATTTATGAAATTCTAATACAACTTTAATGAATTTCAAACGATATGTTAAACCATCTTGTCTGAGATGCAAGTGTGAATCGAAAGACGTTCTTTTGTAACATAATTCGAGATAATCACAAAAGAAGGTAAAGAAAAGACAGGATAAGATTCCCTGGTTTTAGTTGGTTTTGTTTGTAATAGTTTGGGGAGGGCAGTTATCAAAAACCTGCCCTCTTTTTTTTGCCCCAATCAATGGTCTCTCCTGAAATGTTTAGTCAAAAATACCATTCTGTTTTTTAACTTTGCCCCTCAAAATTGCCCAATTTACTGAGGGGGACTGATTCTATATTTTTACTAAAATATCAAACATTAATAAAGCGATGACTAAACTTCATGCTGCCATCACAGGTGTTCACGGATATGTGCCTGACTATATTTTGACCAATGCCGAACTTGAAAAAATGGTGGATACGACCGATGAGTGGATTACAAGTCGGACAGGTATTAAAGAAAGGCATATTCTCAAAACCCCAGGCTGGGCTACCTCTGATATGGCTGTTGAAGCTGTGAAAGGTCTTTTGGCAAAAACTGATACCAAACCTGAAGAAGTAGAGCTGCTGATTTGTGCCACAGTCACACCTGACATGCACTTTCCAGACACAGCAAATACGATTTGCGACAAAGTGGGTATCAAAGGTGCATGGGCTTATGACATTAACGCAGCGTGTTCGGGCTTTTTATATGCTTTGATGACGGGTGCAAAGTTCATTGAAGCAGGTATGCACAAAAAAGTTATTGTTGTAGGGGCTGATAAAATGTCGAGTATTATTGATTATACAGACCGTACCACGTGCATCATTTTTGGGGACGGTGCTGGTGCTGTGATGCTCGAACCTACCAAAGATGGCGTAGGTGTTATAGACGGGGTTTTGCGTGGCGATGGTTCTGGTCGCGTGCATTTGCATATGAAAGCGGGCGGTTCATCTCTTCCAGCATCACATGAAACGGTCGAAAAGCGTCAACATTATGCCTACCAAGAAGGACAACCTGTATTCAAAGCCGCAGTCAAAGGTATGACAGGTACAATTGCGGAAGTTTTGAAACGCAATAATATGACTGTGGACGATATTGATTGGCTCGTACCTCATCAAGCGAATAAACGTATCATTCAGTCTGTTGGCGATATGGCGGGCGTACCAACCGAAAAGGTAATGGTCAATATCCATCGTTATGGTAACACAACAGCAGGCACTTTGCCACTCTGCTTGTGGGACTACGAAAGTCAACTCAAACGTGGTGACCACCTCGTATTGACTGCCTTCGGTGGTGGTTTCACATGGGGCTCGATATTGATAAAATGGGCTTATGATGGTTTAGAATTTGGCGTTTGAGCGATAAAAAAAGGCAAATCTTAACCTATCATATAAAACAGTGATTATGACAAACAAAGCAAAATTTGACGCTTTCGCGCAAAAATTTCCAGAAATAGAACTACCTGTAACGATTCGAGACGATTCAAACCATGATTTCGAGCAAAATTCTCCCCTGTCCGATGCGATGATAGCTGACTTTATCTCGCGATACGAACCGACAGTGATGGACGATTTTACGGAATACATGGCATGTTTCAGTCTGCCCAAAGCCCCAAAACAAGAATATCAAGCTCTTGTTTATTGGAAAGCAGCTTTGATGCAATACGATTATGTGTTGGCTACTTATAGCCTTGATGGCAATATGATTGACAAAAAAGCCGTCGCTGGTACAAAAGTCAAAGGTGACGCAGTGCAACACATTTTGGCAACAATTGATGAAAAATTAGCCATATTCGTGGCAGAAGGCGCAGCTACTGAGGGGGAGGATTATGACCCAAATTCTACTAAAACACACCGATTTGAGATCCTACCCAATGGTCGCATTGAACAGGATTACTGAGACTATGTATTTGTTGATTCCGAAATCGGATAGCCAAAATCGTCATTGATATGAATTTACCTTTAAAAATAGCACGGCGGTATCTTTTTGCCAAAAAATCAACGAATGCCATCAATGTCATCACAGGCATTTCGGTGTTTGGTTTGGCATTGGGTGCGGCGGCGTTGGTGTTGGTTTTAGCAGTGTTCAATGGTTTTGAAAAACTGATAACAGGCATGATGTCTAACTTCAATCCTGATGTTAAAATCACGGCTACAAAGGGTAAAACATTTGTATCAGATACTTTGAAAATCAATCAATTGCGTCAGCTTCAAGGCGTAGAGTTTTTATCCGAAACTTTAGAAGAAATCGCCTTTTTTGAGTATGACAAATCTCAAGCCTTCGGTACGCTCAAAGGCGTGGACGACAATTTCCACAAAATCAACCACATTGACACCACCGTTCGCGAAGGGCAATATCTACTCATTGACGATAAAGCAGACTATGCTGTTTTGGGCGGTGGAATGCGCAATCAGCTTGGAGTGTATGAATCAAGTTTTGCGACCCCCCTCAGTATTTATATGCCCAAACGGGAAGGGACAGGCGTTTTAGGACAACCTTTTACCAAGCGTTTTCTCTATCCTAAAGGTTCATTTGTGATTCAAACAGAGTTTGACAATCAATATGTTCTGACCAATTTGCACTTTATGCGCGATTTGCTCGATGCGCCCGATGAAGTGTCATCGTGGGAAATAAAACTCAAATTGGGTGCAAATGCCAAACAAACTTTGACGGAAATTCGCCGCATCATGGGCAACGATTTCACAGTCAAAGACCGCTATCAACAAGATGAAGCTTTTATGAAAGTGATGAATATAGAAAAATGGATGAGCTACGCCATTTTAGGTCTGACAATTCTTTTAGTGGCGTTCAATATGGTGGGGGCATTGTGGATGATTGTTTTAGAAAAACAAAAAGATATTACCATCTTGAAAAGTATGGGTGCGACAGACAAAATGATACGCAATATTTTTCTGAATGAAGGGTTATTAATCTGTTTGACGGGTTTGGTCATTGGTTTTATCTTGGCAGTAGGTTTGTACTTTTATCATGTCTATACTGAGGGGGGGCTTGTGCCGTTGCCGCCAGGTTTTGCAACTGACCGCTACCCTGTGGCTCTGAAAATAACCGATTTTATTATCGTCTCTTTGACCGTTATTTCTATTGGTTTGTTGGCATCTATGCCTGCTGCTGTGCGCGCGATGCGTGTGGCTTCTGTGACGCAAACAGAGTAAAAACATCATTTTAACCAAATACTGAGGGGTCTAATGAAAGTAAAAATCCTTGCAATCATTTGTCTATTAATTAGTTACACACGCCTTTTTTCTCAAAATTTTTATAACCCAACAGGCATTCGAGACATTCGACTGACTTTTCCGAACGACGATTGGGATAAATTTTTAGACTCTGCCAAACGTGCTAGAAGCGAAGCTCGTTTGACAGGCACACTTATGGTCGAAGGGCAACGCTTTGAGAATGTGGGGGTGCGCTACAAAGGCAATTCGTCTTATTTTGGTACGCGAAAAAGAGGTGTTAAAAAGCTGCCTTTCAACATCAAACTACCAAAAGGACAGTTGATTGATGGTAAGTACGAAACTTTGAAACTCTCCAATGTGAGTAAAGATGCCAGTTTCATCCGAGAAGCTTTGAGTTATGAAATCATTGGGACGTACATGCCTGCACCCAAAGCCAATTTTGCCAAGGTTTTTATAAACGACAAATTGCAAGGTTTTTATTCAAATGTGGAGTCTATTGACGAGCATTTTGTCAAAAATCGTATGAATACTGAGGGGTATCTTATCAAATGCGACCCCGAATGGGACGTGACGATACCAGCCACTTGTCCCAAAGGTGATAAAGCCTCACTGATGTATATTGGCGAAGATTCGACTTGCTATGCGCCTATCTATGAGATGGATAAAGAAGGATCGTGGCGAGAATTTATCAATTTCGTCAAGGTTTTAAATCAAGAACCCGAGAAATTGGAAAAAGTGCTAAATGTTGACCAGACATTGTGGATGTTGGCTCTGAACAATGTGATGGGTAATTTGGACAGCTACAATGGGCTTTTGTCGCACAATTATTACCTCTGCCGAACAACCGATGGACGTTATACGCCTATCATGTGGGACTTGAATTTGTCGTTTGGTGGTTTTATCTCCGATGCTGCTTCAACCTCATCCCTCAGTATCGAACAGATGCAAACCTACCAACCCTTGAAAGATGTGGACAATCCAAAACGTCCGTTGATTTCTCAGATTTTAAAAAATGCGACATATCGCAAAATTTATATTGCACATATTCGAACCATTCTCAACGATTGGTTTATCAATGGACGATATGCACAAAGAGCAAAAGAGTTAGTGCAACTAATTGATAGCCAAGTGAATAGTGATAAAAATAAACACTATAGCTATGATGAATTTAAGAAAAATATGACCGAATCTGTTGGCTCTGGCGATTCAAGAATTATGGGGATTGAAGAATTGATGGTGAAAAGAATTGAGTTTTTGAAAAACCATCCGCTTATTTTGCGTGTTTCTCCTAAAATCGAAGGAACACCGACCCCCTCAGTATCAGAGGATAAATTGACTATAAAAGTTAAGATAACAGGTGCGGCTCGTGCTTTTTGCTGTGTTAGAAACGAACAAAGTCAACCTTATCGCTATCTGCCCATGTTTGATGATGGAAAACACAACGATGATGCGGCAGGTGATGGCATTTTTGCCGTTGTGATGGATAAAAAAACGGCTTTGCACTACTATATCATGGCTGAGAATGAGGAAGCCGTTAGTTTTTTGCCAGAAAGAGCAGGTTTTGAGTTTTTAACTTATAAATTTTGAAAAACAATTGCTTTCTTTGGCGCAATAAAAAAATAAAAACGCAATATGAATTCATCAACAAGACCATCAAACGATGAGCAAATCATTGCTTTGTTGCGCCTCCATGACACGAGTGGCATGTCCTTGTTGTATGACAAATACTCTGGCGCATTGTTTGGGGCGATTCTACGCGTTGTTCATTCACAAGAAATAGCCGAAGAGGTTTTACAAGATACTTTTACAAAGGCTTGGCGTAATTTTGAGAGTTATGACAACTCAAAAGGACGTTTGTTTACTTGGCTTATTAATATTGCACGCAATTCGGCGATAGATGCGACACGCCAAAAAGGTTTCAATCGGCAAAACCAGTCGCTTGAAAATGTCGTAAATACTATTGATACGCAGCAAAGCACATCTATCAATCCAGAAACGATAGATATGAAGCAATTGACTGAACGGCTTTCGCCTGAGTACAAAGACCTCATTGACCTTATTTATTTTCAAGGCTATACGCAGTCGGAAGCTGCGGAAGCCCTTAATATACCGCTCGGAACAGTGAAAACACGGGTGCGGGCAGCTATGGTACGACTTAAAGAGTTTTTTAATTAAGAAAAAATGAATATTCAGGAAATCATCGAATCTGGCATCATCGAACTCTATGTGATGAACGCCTTGCCCGAAGATGAAGCGGCAAGAGTGGAGGCTCTTGCACTTGCGCATCCTGAAATTCGTATGGAAATTGAAGACATACAAGTTGTTCTTCAAAAATATGCTCAAGCTCATGCCATTGATGCAAAGCCAGAACTGAAAGATGATATTTTAGAAAAAATAAAAAAGAACTCACTTCCAGAAGACTTAAAAATATCAAACCGCCAACCGCTAAAAGTTGTAAAGCACCCCCTCAGTATTTTGCCTTGGCTTTTGACGGCAGCTGCGTCTTTTGCTGCGATTGTCTTGGGCATTCAATATGCTAATCAGAAAAAAGAGACTATAAACTGTGCGGCGGAAAATGCAAAAATAATTGAAAATCAAAAAGTTATCGCTTATAAATTAGACATTCTACGTCGTGACGATACTAAGACAATTGATATGAAAGGGCTGGATAATGTACCCAACGCCAAGGTTTTGGTCTATTGGAATGCGAAGGAAAAAGCAACTTTCGTATCTATCCAAAACTTACCGCAACCGCCCAAAGGCAAACAGTATCAATTGTGGGCAATCGTAGATAAAAAACCAGTTGATGCAGGTGTTTTTGTTTACGATTTGACAGCTGTTCAGGCTATGAAAGGTTTTGAAAAAGCAGAAGCCTTCGCTGTGACTTTAGAACCCGAAGGTGGTAGTGTCGAACCAACTTTAAGCAATATGTACGTGTTGGGAACGGTTCTTTGACGCTCAAAAGATTGAAAAACTACTTTGTCAGCCGCACATCCACATCTCCTGCCGCTTCTAATCCTGCATTTCGCCCCTGCCCTTCAAAAATTAATTGTCCTTTTTCATAGAATTTGACATGCGCTATGGCTTGTAGGCTTTCGTTGACTTTACCTGTCATCTCGCCATTCAGAGGAGCAATGAGGCTACCTGTGCCAGCTTTAGTGGCTGTTATATCAAGTTGGTTTTTACTGTCTTTGAAACGCATAAATATTTGATTACCATTTATTTGTGTGTCCATTTTTGCACCAGTATAAGTCGCGAAACGGTAGAGTTTGTTTTGAAACCAAAAGCCAACGATGTAGCCAATGAAGTGGCTGCCTAAAAAGGGAATATGTGCCACCGAAGCAATCAAAGAAGTATTTTCAAGGTCAAAATGATTGGTTTGTAGCCAAATCCATCCTTTTGGGAACGATTCGCCCCAATCTTTTTCGATATAGCCTTTGCCACCTGTGAAATCAATCGTTTGTCCATTGATGTTCAAACTGCCTTTTATTGTATGGTTGAGACTAACAATGCCATGATAACATTCCATAAACGGTACAAACGAGTACCAGCCCATGATACCTGGTGCGCCCAACATTTTCTCCCAAGGTGTTGTGTTTTCAAAAGTCAATTCACCTTTTATTTTGGGTAAATCTAATTTTAGTGTTTTCGTAGAAAATTGATTACCTGCGAGTTGTAAATCAAAAACTTGGTCAGAGGGTTTGAAATCTTGAGCATCGAAGCGGATGTATTCTACTGTACAGCGTTTGCCATCTAAGACTTGAATAAAAGCGTGTTGTTCGCCATTTTGTCCCATCGAAATACCTGGAATGAAAGCAAAAGCGACCCCCTCAGTAATGTCCACGATTTTGAAGTACCAACCTTCAAAATACTTGCGCGATTGTCCCCAACCGTGGTACATATCGGGATTCCAAGTAGCTCGCCAACGGCGGAGTAGATTTTTCATATTGTTTGGATTGATTTTGAACGAATTTTTCTATAAAAACAGGCTTTCGAGCGTAAAGTTTAGCGTTTACCTTTCCATGTTATCAAAAATACGCCAGCTAATACGATGGCTGTACCCAATAATTGCATAAAAGTAATCTGTTCGCCCAAGAAAACGTAAGCCAGTCCAATCATGGAAACGGGGCCAACTGCGCCAATAATGCCTGAATTGTTCGCCCCAACCAATCGGATGCCCTCTACAATCAGAAAAGTAGGAATCACCGTAGCCGCCAAAACCATCCACATCGCCAAACTATAAACTTCGCTCGGAAAGTTGAAAACATCCATACCATCGTGTAAGTACGACTGAATGAGTGCGGGAACGGTTGCTGCCATCATCGCATAACAGGTGAATTTTGCAGAACCGATTTTGTGGACATATTCGCCAGTCAAAACCACATAAACCGAATAGGTGCAAGCGGCAGAAAACACCAAACCGCCGCCTAACCACACATTTTGTTGCTCACCTAAGCCTTTTTCAGCGACAAATGCCAGTAAAACGCCTAAATACGTCAATCCAAGTGCGATATACTGAGGGGGGGTAATTTTTCTTTTGAAAAAAACGGCGGATAGAATGAGAACGATAGTCGGATACAAATACAAAGTCAAGCGTTCGACACCCGCAGTGACGTATTGCAGACCTAAAAAATCGAGCATACTTGATACATAATAACTCAAAATGCCCAAACCACTGACAGCCAACCACTCGCGCAGAGTCAAACGGACATTGTGTTCGCGCCGATTGAGCCACCAAGCTATAACGATGTAAAACGGCAACGAAATGAGCATACGCAGAGCAATGACCGAAAATGTGTCAACATGATACCGATACATCAGCTTGATGATGACGGCTTTTGATGAAAATCCGACATTCGCCAAAACGAGCAAAAAGACACCAAACAGAAAGTGGGAGTGTGATTTCTTATCCATATTTTATTGGTTTGAATGATGCAAGGTAGGCGTGTTTGATATAATAAAGTGTACTAAGTTTTGGTGCAGTTTACGAGTGCCAATGTCTGAGTTTTTAGTTTTTTGATTCGAAAAACAGATTTTTGAACAAATTTTTCTGTTTTTTTTAATCAAAAAAAGTCCTTTTTCGGGCTTTTAAAATCGTGAGTCACACTTTGTAAATTGTTGATAAATAGTCTGTTACAAAGGAAATGTTATTTTGGGATCAGTAGTTTTTTGTAATTGCGGATAAATATTTTTTAGCGAAAAATTCGCTAATTACGAATAAGCGAATATCTTTGTTTCATCAACAATCAGAGAGGCTTTTGATAGCCAAATAAAACCAATTTTTTATCAAATACTAATACTTAAATCTATGGCGACATTAACGGCTTCTGAACCACAAACAGCTTATCAAACGCCACTACACGTGCAAGTGACAGGTGAATTTACTGAGGGGTATGCTGAGATATTGACACCAAAGGCTTTGGATTTTTTACGCGAATTGCACATTCGCTTCAACCCACGGCGGTTGGCACTTTTGAAAGCTCGTGACGAGCGTCAGGCACGCATTGATGCAGGCGAATTACCCAACTTTTTAGAAGAAACGAAAAATATTCGCGAAAGCGAATGGACAATTGCCCCGCTTCCACAAGATTTGCAAGACCGCCGCGTAGAAATCACAGGGCCTGTTGAGCGCAAAATGGTCATCAACGCCCTCAATTCGGGTGCAAAAATCTTCATGGCAGACTTTGAAGACTCAAATACACCTTCGTGGGACAATAATATGCAAGGGCATATCAATTTACGGGATGCCATCAATCGCACCATTTCTTTTACAAATGAAAATGGTAAAGAGTACAAACTCAACCCCTCAGTAGCGACGCTTTTAGTGCGCCCTCGTGGCTGGCATTTGAACGAGAAGCATATCACAGTCAATGGTGAAGAAACAAGTGGCGGCTTGTGCGATTTTGGTTTATATTTTTTCCATAATTATAAACAATTGATGGACAATGGTACAGCACCCTATTTTTACCTACCGAAAATGGAAAGCCATTTGGAAGCGCGTTTGTGGAACGATGTTTTTGTGTATGCACAACGCTATGTGGGCATTCCGACTAAGACTATAAAAGCGACCGTTTTGGTTGAAACCGTTTTGGCAACTTTTGAACTGAATGAAATTCTTTACGAACTCCGCGACCACTCAGCAGGCTTGAACTGCGGTCGTTGGGACTATATTTTCAGCTATATCAAAAAACTCCGCAATTTGGGTGCGGCTTATGTACTGCCCGACCGTTCAAAAGTAACGATGGCTTCGCCTTTTATGGCAAATTATGCACAATTGGTGGTCAAAACCTGCCACAAACGCAATGCACCTGCCATTGGTGGCATGGCGGCTTTCATCCCAATCAAAAATGACGAAGCAGCGAATGAAGCAGCGATGGACAAAGTGCGGCAAGACAAAATCAGAGAAGTAACGATTGGTCACGACGGCACTTGGGTGGCTCACCCTGGGCTTGTGCCATTGGCTATGGCGATTTTTGATGAAAAAATGCCGACACCTAACCAAATTTCGAGACAACGTGACGATTTTGATTGCTCGGCTGCGCAACTTTTGGAAGCCCCAAAAGACACAATTACTGAGGGGGGGCTTCGCCACAATATCAATGTCGGCATTTTGTATATCGAATCGTGGTTGCGAGGCAATGGTGCGGCAGCGATTTACAACCTGATGGAAGACGCAGCTACGGCTGAAATTTCGCGGACGCAAGTATGGCAATGGATTAAAAACCAATCGAAATTGGAAGATGGTCGCACAGTGACTTACGAACTTTATCGCCAGCTTTTGCCCGAAGAGTTGGAGAAAATCAAAGCTTATGTTGGTGAAAAGGCTTATAGAACAGGTCAATTTGAGCAGGCTGTTGCGCTTTTCGATACCTTAGTCCGCAGCGAAGATTTTATTGACTTTTTGACTTTACCAGCTTACGATATGATTGATTGATTTTAAAATTTTTGAATACTAATACTTAAAAAGAAGAGAGAGTACAAAGACTAAGAGAATCAAACCTTGAAGTCTTTGTACTTAAACTCTCAAAACAGCCACACACAAATCATTGAATACTAATACTTAATCTAATAAAACTTTAAATTATGACAACGACAAAAAGAAGAATTGAACAACTTGAACACGATTGGTCAACAAACCCACGCTGGCGCAACATCACACGACCTTATTCGGCAGAAGAAGTGATTAAATTGCGTGGCAGCCTCGACATCGAATACACATTGGCGCGTCGTGGGGCTGAAAAATTGTGGAACAAACTCAACAATCAAGCATTTGTAGGTGCTTTAGGTGCTTTGACAGGCAACCAAGCGGTTCAAGAAGTGCAAGCAGGTTTGGAAGCGATTTACCTCAGTGGTTGGCAAGTGGCAGCCGATGCAAACTTGGCAGGTCAGATGTATCCCGACCAATCTTTGTACCCTGCGAATTCTGTTCCGATGGTCGTTCGTCGCATCAACAACGCTTTCACACGTCGTGACCAAATCCAAAGCGTATCAGGCGAAGGCAATATTGATTGGTTTGCGCCCATCATCGCGGATGCAGAAGCTGGGTTTGGTGGCAATTTGAATGCTTACGAATTGATGCGCGATATGATTGAAGCAGGTGCGGCTGCTGTTCACTTTGAAGACCAACTATCGAGTGCCAAAAAATGCGGTCACTTGGGCGGTAAAGTGCTTGTACCGACACAAGAAGCGATTGCGAAACTTGTCGCTGCTCGTTTGGCAGCTGATGCGATGGGTGTTCCAACGCTCATCATCGCTCGTACAGATGCAGAGGCTGCAAACTTGATTACAAGCGATATAGATGATCGCGACCAACGCTTTTTGACAGGTGAGCGCACATCAGAGGGTTTCTACTACACTGAAAATGGACTGGAAGCATGTATCGCTCGTGGTATTGCGTATGCGCCTTATGCAGATTTGGTTTGGATGGAAACCTCAAACCCAGACTTAGGCATGGCACGCGAATTTGCACAAGAAGTGCGTCGTGAACATCCTAATAAAATGTTGGCTTACAATTGCTCGCCCTCGTTCAATTGGGCTAAATACATGAATATCAATGAAATGGAAACATTCCGTGAGCGCATTGCCGACATGGGCTACAAATTCCAATTCATCACATTGGCGGGTTTTCATGCACTCAATACGTCTATGTTTGAGTTGTCCATGGCTTACAAACAACGTGGTATGGCGGGTTTTTCAGAATTGCAACAACGCGAATTTGCATTGCAATCGAAAGGCTTCACGGCTGTCAAACACCAAGCATTTGTTGGTACGCAATATTTTGATTTCGTTCAAAACACGGTTCAACAAGGTCAATCGTCAACTGTTGCAATGGCTGATTCGACAGAAACGGCGCAGTTTCATTAGTCAAGGATTGTTCAATTTAGAATAATCCATTAAAAAGGCATTTGGTTGTGTTATATATTTTAGTTTGAAGGAGGAACGCCGTTTTAGGCGATTCCTCTTTTTTATTCACACCCCTTTTTCCGACGTGTATCAATGATGTATTGAATGCGCCAATTGCCCTCTATTTTGACCAATTGAAATGAATTAGCCCCACAATGGCTGAATTGTCCCTTAAAATAAAACTGATAAGGTGTCCAGACCGATGCCAACGTGCCATCAATTTCGATGGTTTTGAATGTGATGCGTTCGTCAGCAACACCTTTTTCCATTTTACCGATTGAAGCCAAAAAATCGCTTACATTTTCAGTTTTAACCATGGGTGTCCCCTCTTTTGTGCGACCGATGGTCTGAAAAATGACCCCCTCAGTAAGTGTAGATTTTATCAAGGTCGTGTCACCAGATTTCATCCCGTCAAAAAAATTATTGATAGTGGTTTTTACAGAATCCGTTGCTGTTTGAGCGGTGAGCTGTGAGAAAAAGAGAAGAGAAAAGACGAAAAGTAAGGACTTTTTCATGTTTTAGTTTTGAATTTATACAACTCGGCACAAGGGTTTGAGCTTGCGCCGAGTGTGTGTTATCATAGATTTTTTATTGAACGCGATACCAAGTTTGCGTTCTAAAAAGAGGACCAATCCAGCCACGCACCTTCAATTCGTTGGGTTTACCTGACTCAAACCACATCGTACAAGTGTATTCTTTGCCTTTTTCGGGGTCAAGAATTTTACCACCTTTCCATGTGTCACCACTGAGGTACATATCGCGCACAATCATCATCTGCATGATTTTTTGACCCTTGCGCCAGTCAGTACATTTGTCACAGACACGATTAGGGTCTGTATTTTTGCGTAAAAAAGCGATGACTTTGCCGTACATTTTGCCATTCTCTTGATACAATTGGACATGGGACTTCGCCTCGCCCGTTTCATCGTCAATAGATTTCCATACGCCAATGGGCGATTGAGCTTGTAACCCTAAAAAAGCTAAAACGAAAACACCAAAGAAAAAAAGTTTTTTCATTACCGATTGATTTGTTTTAAAATGAGTGAAATAAATTTGATTAAGTTGCAAAAGCAAGCAAAAAAACGCCAAACCTTTGATAAAATTGATATTCTGACGGATTTTTTGAAAAAAATAACATATGCAGATACCCCTCAGTAAAATACGCTATTGGGATAGCTATAAAGTAATTTTGTAAAAAAATGAAAAAAAAGAGCATTAGATTTGGACACATCGAGAAAACTGCATACGTTTGTGTCTAATAAAATCAATCAGACAATGACGCGCCCTTTCGCAAATAATTTTAGCTTTTTTTATTTTTACTTTTACGCTAACCGTAAGAGGAGCTGCTTATTTGCGACGCGATAAAAAATATACGCTAAAGAATGCAAAAAGGAGTTCCTCAACAGGAACTCCTTTTTGTTTTTGGGGCAGTTACCTAAACTAAAAAGTAATAAAATCGTAAACCATTGATTATCAAAATAAATTAAAGAGAATTATCATTAAAATGGACTTGGACTATCCGACTGTTGAAACACATTACACGATGGTAAAAAATGTACAGCCCAGAAAAGTTGCCATCCAAGGCGTACAAGGGGCGTTTCACGAAATTGCAGCGCGTCGTTTCCATGACAATGGCGACATAGAAGTTGTGCCTGCCGACACGTTCGATATTTTAATCAAAAAAGTTGAAACAGGCGAGGCGGATGCCGCTGTCATGGCAATCGAAAACACCATCGCTGGTAGCCTTTTGAGAAATTACAATTTGCTGAACAACAGCAATTTACGCATACGTGGTGAAGTGTTTTTGAGGATAAAACAAAATCTCATGGTTTTGCCTGATGTGCGTATTGAAGATTTGGATGAAGTCCACAGTCATCCTGTTGCTTTGCAACAATGTGAAGAGTTTTTCGAGCAATATCCGCACATCAAACTTGTTGAGGCGCATGATACAGCTTTAGTTGCCAGAGACATTAGAGCGAAAGGTTGGAAAAATATCGGTGCTATTGGCTCTGAATTGGCGGCTGAGATATACGATATGGAGATTTTAGCACCGAGTATAGAAACGTATAAAAAGAATTTTACGCGATTTCTGTATATCACGAAAGAAAATACTGAGGGGGGGCTTTTTCCGAAATTCGATAAAGTATCGCTCGTTTTTGTCACCAATCACACAGTCGGTAGCTTGCACAAAGCCCTCGAAGTATTGGCACGTAACAATTGCAATCTGACAAAAATTCAGTCCGCACCCATCATGGATAAGCCGTGGGAATACCTGTTTTTCGTTGACTTTACGCTGAACAATTACTCTAATTATCCACAAGCGATGTTGGAATTGCATCGCGTCTCGGGCGAAATCAAGGTTTTGGGAGAGTACGAAAGTGGCGGTTATTTCGAATGATTTTTTTAAAAGATTAAAAATCAATTAATTATGCGCTTTAAAGTAGCCAGTCGTTTAGAGACTATCAATGAATATTATTTTTCTAAAAAACTAAAAGAAATCGCCGAACTGAATGCGGCAGGTAAAAATATTGTGAATCTTGGCATCGGTTCGCCCGATTTACCCCCCTCAGTACCAGCGATTGAAAAACTAGTCGAAACGGCTCGTTTGCCCACAAGTCATGCTTACCAAGGTTATGTCGGCATTCCTGCTTTGCGGCAGGCGATGGCAGACTTTTACCAAAAACACTACGAGGTCGTTTTAAACCCAGTCAACGAAATTTTGCCTCTTTTAGGCTCAAAAGAAGGCATTATGCACGTCTGTATGACTTATTTAGAGGCGGGTGATGAAGCTTTGTTACCCAATCCTGGCTACCCAACTTATCGGGCGGCAGTGACTTTGGCAGGTGCGAAATGTGTGGACTACGACTTGTCAGAAACCAATGGTTGGCTACCCGACTTGGATGTGTTGGACAAACGAGACCTTTCAAAAGTCAAATTGATGTGGGTCAATTATCCACATATGCCGACAGGTGCGCAAGCCCCGAAAAGTTTTTTTGAGGAGTTAATTGCCTTTGCAAAACAGCACAATATATTGATTATCAATGATAATCCATACAGTTTTATCTTGAATGAACACCCCCTCAGTATTTTGTCAGTGGATGGGGCAAAAGACGTGGCATTGGAGTTAAACTCCTTGTCCAAAAGTCACAATATGGCAGGTTGGCGCGTAGGTATGCTGTCGGGTAAAGCTGAATATTTGAGCGATGTGTTGCGTTTCAAATCGAATATGGATTCGGGTATGTTTTTGCCTGTGCAAGTGGCAGCTATTGAGGCATTAAAAGCTGATAAAGCGTGGTATTTGGACTTGAATAATGAGTATCGGTGTCGTCAGCAGACAGTTTTTGAGTTATTGCGTTTGCTCGGATGCACTTTTGATGAACGGCAAACAGGCATGTTTGTGTGGGCGAAGATACCCCCTCAGTATGCCACAGGTTTCGACTTGTCAGATGAGATTTTGTATGGTGCAAATGTTTTTATCACGCCCGGCGGTATTTTTGGTAGCCGTGGAGATGGGTATATTCGAGTGTCTTTGTGTGCAAAAGAATCGGTTTTTGTGGAAGCAATCGAACGTGTGAAGACGTTTAAAGACCATAAAATTTTACAAACCAATTAATTATACGAGGTTTTTTATGACAGTAACGATAATCGGCATCGGACTCATTGGTGGCTCAATAGCCATTGGACTCTACGAATCAGGCTTTGCAACTGAAATAATTGGTGTCGAAGCATCTGAAAAGCACGCACAGAAAGCATTGGATTTGGGCTTAGTCAATCGCATTTTACCACTTGATGAAGCCATAGCGGCGAGCGATATGGTGATAGTGGCAACACCTGTGAATAGTTTGACGACCCTACTGCCCATTGTATTAGACAAAATCAGGAATCAGGTGGTTTTGGAAGTGGGTTCGACTAAGATGAATGTGGCAGAAGCTGTGAAATCTCATCCGAAAAGGCAAAATTTTATTGCAACGCACCCTATGGCAGGGACAGAGTTTTCGGGACCAGAAGCGGCTATCCCGAAGTTGTTTGAAGGGAAAGTTTGTGTGCTTTGTGATGTGGAGCAATGCAGTCATGGAACAAAAGAGTTGGTTGAAAAAATGTATAAAAATCTGAAAATGAGAGTTATATACATGGATTCTGAAAATCATGACGTGCATACGGCTTATATTTCACACATTTCACACATCACGAGTTTTGCTTTGGCTCTGACTGTTTTGGAAAAAGAAAAAGATGAAGATGCGATTTTCGATTTGGCAAGCACTGGTTTTCAATCTACGGTGCGTTTGGCGAAATCGAATCCAGATACATGGATACCCATTTTTGAACAGAATCGAGACAATGTTCTCGATGTTTTGGATGAACACATACACATTTTAAGTACGATGCGGTCGCATTTGATAAAGCGTCGTTTTACAGAATTTTATGAAATGATTGAAAAAGCGAATGATATTCGACGCATTTTGAAGTAAATTACTGAGGGGGTAGTAAAAGCCAATTTTTTGTGGCAGAAAGTAAGCGGCGAAGATTACGTTTTCTGAAAGCTCCTATCATTTGACTTTGGAAATAGTGTTTTCGAGAGGATTGTTGTTGACAAAATGACCGTTTTGCGGTCAATAAAGCGGTTGTAAACGAGGCGTTCTTTGACATATCGAATTGATTGATGCACAACAGCGCATCGGACAAAAAATGAGCATCGGAAGCCACATAGCTGGGTTTGCCGAGTGAAGTAACCAATTCCGCTGCTTTTTTATTGGCATCGAAGGAGGCTCTGGCATTAAAAATCTCGATGGCATCGGCTTGTTCTGCTAAAAAATCAACCTTTTTATGGCTTTCAAAAGGGTGAGGTAACAAAACCAAACCGCCTTGAGCGCGAATCGCATTCAGCACGTCTTCAGCACGAGTCAAGTGAATGTCTTTAGTCAAATTTAAGCCAATGATGTCACCATAGTCGGTTTTATATTCTGCACCAATAATGACCTTGAGTTTATCGCCATATTTATTTTGGGCATACTGAAGGGCATGAACAGCACCTTCGATGGTATCGTGGTCTGTGATGCACAAAACATCAATGGCATTTTTGATGGCTAAATCCACTAGTTTCTCTGGAGGTGTCAAGCAGTCGAAAGAATATTTTGAATGTAAGTGTATGATGGCTTTCATTTTTTTAGCAGTGTTTTAATAATTGAAAAACAACCTGTTATGATTAAAAAAACTGTCGCAAAAGGATCTTGCCAGATTAAATTGGATTGTGTTGTTGGGTGAAAAAAATCTCTCAGAACTTGTCGAACATGACCTGTTTTGATACCATACAAAAGGTCGCCATTCATGAGCCAAGAGAAGCGAATTTGGGTTTTGTACTGAGGGGGTACTTTAGGCGTTTGACCCAAAGTGATTTCGATTAAAGGCACGGCGAAGTCGGCATTGGCTGCCACACAAAGGTCGTAAGAACCCCAAAATTTGGGATTCACTTCGAGCAAACGAGGTATGCCTTGTGCATCAAATTTAAATTCGACCATCGCCACGCCATGCCATTTGGCAGTTGATAATAGGTTCTTTCCGTAAGTTCTAAGTAGCTCATTATCAATGCTTTCAGCAAAGCAGGCTGCGCCACCTTCTACAGGATATTCGCGCAAACGCAAGTGCATAAAATCGTGTATCAGAGTACCTTCGTTGTACAAAGCAAAATAACCTGCGCCACGTCCACTGATGTATTCTTGAATGATGAACCCCTCAGTAAAAGTTTGAAATTCGGCAAAAAAACGGAAAAAATCGCTTTCATTTTGCGCATAAGCCATGTGGTTTTCACCCTCTTTTGTTTTTTTAAAAACAACAGGGAATTGTAGTTCTTTGAGACAGAGGGTGGCTTGTTCGAGGGTTTGTGGGGCAAAAGTTTTTGGGACTGGAATACTGAGTTTTTGTGCTAAATCGTGTGTTAAAGCTTTATTTTCAAAAATTTTGAAAGCCGAGACATCAGCCAAAGGCAGTTTTGTATAACAACGAATCTCTGCTGCATATTCGGCTAACCAACCTGTTTGAGGATAACCTATTGGTAAAACAACATCATAGGGTGATGTTTTTAGCAGTGTAATGAGTTGAGAAACATAATCTTTTGGGTTTTGGGTGTTGATAATGTGACGATGGCGACAATATTTTGTAAAAAATCCAACACTCAGCCAATGATGTGACACAATACCGACCTCATAGCCAGCAGCACCAAGACAGCGGGCGACAGCGAGGGTTTGTTTGTAAGCACCATTGGTGAGTAAAATCTTAGGCATAGTTGATGATAACGGTTTATATAAAGCCCAATTCTTTGTTTACAAATCCTGCACGTTGGTTTGTTGGCTTTTTGGCACAGCACCTGCAAGCAAAATTGAGTACAACGGACAAAGATACTGAGAGGGTATTGAAAATTACAGATGAAGCTGATTCAGATGTGTGTTTGTCGCACAGGTTTTATGAAAACTTAGATAAAAAGATTTTCAATCACACGGTTCATTTTGCCAAAGAACCTTTGATTCGGGCAGAAAATGGGCGAATAGATTATGTGGCAACCATTTTTTATATGGTGAATTGTTTGCAAGAATATAGTGTTGGAAATGAAGATTTAGATAAATACAATCGGTTTCGATATGAAAAAAGTTACCAAGCTAAATTTGGTATCATTCAAGAAAATAAAGTCAGTGACCTCATTGAAGAATTTGTTCGAGATACGCCCATACTGAGGGGGGTATTTTTAGGAAAAACGAGGCGACCGTCGCAGATTTTTTTGACCCATGATATTGACACTTTGTATGCCTCTTTTGTCCAAGATGGCTTTTGGGCGATAAAACGAGGGCGGTTAGATATTTTATGTCGGTTGATAATCAATGAGTTATTGAAAAAACCAGCTTATTTTAATATTGATAAAATCTTGAAAATACACTCCGAATATGATTTAAAAAGCACATTTTTTTGGATTGTAACGCAAGGTAGAAGTGAAGATGGTATCAAAAATGCAGATTATAAACTGCAAAATCAACGTGTTCAACAGGCTTTGATGAATATTCAAAAAGGCGGTTTTGAGGCCGGGTTGCACAAGAGTTCTTTGGATTTGAGTTTTGAAACGGAGTTTTCGCATTTGCCTAATCAGCATGTAAAAGCTAATCGGTATCATTTTTTGCGTTTTCAGTTGCCTCAGGCGTGGCAAACCATGTCCGATTCAGGTGTTCGATTGGATGCGAGTTTGGGGTTTGCAGAGTGTTATGGCTTTCGCAACAACTATGGTTTGCCATTTCAACCCTACGATTTCCGAACAGGAGAAACAATGTCTTTGGTTGTCACCCCGTTGAATGTGATGGACGGTACATTATCGTATTATATGAAAGTGCCAGAAGCGAAAATAACGGAACATATTCTCGATTTTTTTGAAAAAAACAAAGAAAACAGTGTGTTGAGTTTACTTTGGCACAATACAGAGTTTTCAGAATTTCGTTTCAAACCTTATTTGAAAGTGTATAAAGAGATACTAAAATATATTGTTGAGACGAAAATACAAACCGTTACTACACGTGATATACTTGCTTCGTTTGGGCACTGAGGGGGTGTTTGGAAATCGGATTTTTAGAGAAAGTTGGCTTATTTTAAAATATCAAAGCATCGTAATTTGCATTATTGTCTTTAGGAAAATCTAATGTCTCTCGTTGTTGAGGGACACATTGAATAAAATCAGTTTTTTATCAAGTTAAAAAAAGAGAAAAATCATGGAATTGAAACCTTTTTTAGAAGTACAGAAAAAACGTCCTTTTTTAATTGCAGGTCCTTGTTCGGCTGAGACGGAGGGGCAAGTAATGAGTATTGCTCGCGATTTGGCAGCTCAGGGTAATGTTGACCTTTTCCGCAGTGGTATTTGGAAACCTCGTACACGCCCAGGCATGTTTGAAGGCGTAGGTAGCGAAGGTTTGCGTTGGTTGAAACGTGTGAAAGAAGAAACAGGCTTGCGCACCACCGTCGAAGTTGCGAATGCCCACCACGTTTACGAAGCCTTGAAATTTGGCGTTGACGTGTTGTGGATAGGTGCGCGTACGACGGTCAACCCGTTTTCGGTGCAAGAAATTGCTGATGCACTGAGAGGGGTGGACATCCCTGTGATGATTAAAAACCCGATTAATCCCGACTTAGAGTTGTGGTTGGGTGCATTCGAGCGTTTGAACAAAGTAGGTATCACTCGTTTGGCGGCGATTCATCGCGGCTTTTCGTCGGCTGCAAAAACGCAGTATCGCAACGTGCCACACTGGGAAATTGCCATCGAACTGATGCGCCGTTTGCCTAACTTGCCGATTATTGGCGACAATTCGCACATTTGTGGCAACCGTCACATGTTGGAAGAAGTGGCTCAAGAAATGATGGATTTGAACTTTGATGGCCTCATCACGGAAGTTCACTGCAATCCAGACGAGGCTTGGTCGGATGCAAAACAGCAAATCACGCCTGACCGCTACCAAGAGTTGATTGGTAATTTGGTATTGCGTGCCGAAAAAGATGCGGGTTTCTTAAACTCTATCGAGGCTTTGCGTGTGCAAATTGACCAAATTGACAACGAGTTGCTCAATCTTTTGGGCAAACGTATGGGCTTTGCTTCAGAAATTGGCGAATACAAAAAACGCAACAATATCGCCATTCTACAAACAGGTCGTTGGAACGAGATTTTGAACTCAGCGGTTCAAAAAGGTCGCCAACGCGGTTTGAGCGATGAGTTTGTGATTCAGTTGTTGACAGCGATTCACCAAGAGTCAATTCGCCGCCAAACTCTGGTAATGAACGAGCATGAAGCGACAGAAGCAGCCATGGCCGCAAAATAATCTGATAATTCATTTTGCAGTTGTCATACAAGGCAAGACACCCCTCAGTATAGCTGGTGTTTTGCCTTTTTTCATTCTAAGAAAAATAATCAATACCATAAAAAAGGTATTTTTAAAAAAATAATAGAAAAAAATGATGTTTCTATAAGCTTGTTTTTAAAATATTTTTTCACAATTATTGAGATTTTTATTGAATTAAAAAATTGATTATCAAATTTTTATGATTTTTTAACTTATTTTTATTTTGAAAAAAAAACTCACAATGCGTCTAAAATGTCTTTGCATAATCGTACACGGTATCTCATCTTTGTACTGTGTTCAAGGATATGTTCATGGGATTATTCTTTTTGCTGTCGCCAGCAAGCCGTAGTTCTTTAAGTTTCGAATTTTATAAACAAAACAAACGTAGTTTTCTGTGAGAAATACACCATGAGAAAACTATACAAACACTCTGAACTGCCCTTTGAAATACAGGGGAATTTCATGGGTAATTAACCAAATATTAAATATTACGGCTTGCTGATGGCGATTTTTGGAATGGTAAAGAGTGACGATTAATATAAAAAGCATCACCTAAACAAACACCTGAAAAACATTAAAAATACCTCCTTTTGTCGTTAGAAATTAAGAAATTCGGTTTTCGAGTTAAGAAATATGTTCATGGGATTATAATTTGTTGTGGCGGGCTGGCATCAATGCTGCCCGTTTTTTTTTTGCCCTTACTCCTAAAAACTTCTATTAAGTTGAGAACTTGGTCTAAGTAATCCCTATAAAATGCGCAAAAAACTGTACTTTTACGGTTCGATACCCTTTTGATACTAAGGGGTTCTAAAAGAAATCTAACCATTGACTATGACTGATGTGATACAACTTCTTCCCGATTCCATTGCCAATCAGATTGCCGCAGGCGAGGTCATACAACGACCTGCTTCTGCAGTGAAAGAGTTGTTGGAAAATGCAATAGATGCAGGAGCAAGTTCTGTGAAATTGATATTAAAAGACGCTGGTAAAACCTTGATACAAGTTATTGACGACGGTTGTGGTATGTCTGAAACGGATGCACGCATGAGTTTTGAACGCCATGCGACTTCGAAAATTAGAACCTCAGACGATTTGTTCAATATACGCACTATGGGCTTTAGGGGTGAAGCTTTGGCTTCGATTGCCTCGATTGCCCAAGTCGAGTTGCGCTCTCGCCGTCGTACCGATGAATTGGGCACAAAAATCGTTATCGAAGGTTTTGAACTCAAAGAACAAGAGCCTTGTCAAACACCCGTTGGTACTAATTTTCAGATAAAAAACCTCTTTTTTAATGTGCCTGCACGACGTAACTTCCTGAAATCCAATACAGTAGAGATGCGTCATGTACTCGATGAGTTTGAGCGAGTGGCTATAGCGAACCCCTCAGTATTTATGTCCTTGCACCATAACGGAACTGAGATTTTTCACCTGCCCGCGGGCAATTTGCGGCAGCGATTGGTGGGTGTGTTTGGCAAAGAAACCAATAAAAAGCTGGTGCCAATACAAGAAGAAACTGATGTCGTGACCCTGACAGGGTTTGTCGGTAAGCCTGAGTTTGCTAAAAAAACACGTGGAGAGCAGTTCTTTTTTGTTAACAATCGGTTCATTAAAAGCCAATATCTGAATCATGCTGTTCAAGCGGCTTTTGAAGATGTGATTGTGAAAGATGCTTTTCCGATGTATTTTATTTTCATCGAAATTGATCCATCGCGCATTGATATTAACGTGCATCCGACCAAACAGGAAATAAAATTTGAAGATGAACGTCTGGTCTATAATTACTTGAAAGTGGCTGTTCGTCATGCTTTGGGACAGAATGCCGTGACACCTATGCTCGATTTTGATAGTGATGCAGGTCTGATGAACAACTATGTGATACCTCGAGGTGGTGCAAAAAATAATCTGATAACGGGTGATTCTTTTGCACCTTCGCAAACAGTATCGAGTCAATTTACGAAAGTTAAAAATGACTTAAACTTCAAAAAACCGTCGCAATTGGAGCGTTCCAATCTTGAAAATTGGCAAACTTTGTACGACGGCATCAGTTTTAAGACGGAAGAAATCACCGAAGACGAAACAGACGAATCTTTTGATGTAAATACAGAATTTTCGTTTTCGATGAATATGGCAACGGTTGAGAGCAATTTTGACGAGACGGAACATGCACCAGAATTGGATGATACTGAGGGGTCGTTTTCGAAGCAACAACGTGAGCCTTATCAGATTCATAATATGTACATCGTCAACCATCTAAAGTCGGGTTTTATTCTCATTGACCAACAAGCAGCGAGTGAAAGGATACTTTATGAACGGTTTTTGATGCAATTAGCCGATAAACCTGTTGCAACGCAAAAGCAGCTTTTTCCTAAAACTATTTATTTTTCACCCAATGATGCAGCTGTTTTGCGCGAAATATTGCCCGAAATCAACAAGTTAGGCTTCGATATTCAAGAATTTGGCGGCGAAAGTTTTATTGTTCACGGCTTGCCAAGTGATTGGCAAGGTGAAAAAGAGGAACAAAAAGCCATTGAAAAATTGTTAGAACAGTACAAAATCGAAGTCAATATGAAATTGGATATTGACGAGCGGATTGCGGCAACTATGGCACGGTCGAATGCTATCAAACGAGGCTCACCCCTCAGTATTTTAGAGATGCAAGAGCTGATAGACCAACTTTTTGCTTGCGATATGCCGTTCAAAAGTCCTTCTGGACGCAATTGTTTTATCACTTACGATTTGGAATCTTTGCAACAGCAGTTTTTGAGTCAATAAACTTATTTGGAAAAAGTACAAAGATTTTAAGTACAAATACTCTCAAAATATTGTTTATCATATTATTATAAAAATAATTAAATTAATTTAAAAAATCAATATATCGTGGGACAGCAACTTTATTTAACACCCGTTGTGCGCATCCTTTTAATAATTAACATTGGTCTTTTTATTATTACCAATGTTTTTAGTTTTTTACATCCTTTACTCTGTGTTTATTTCCCAACATCTAATCTTTTTCAACCTTTTCAGATATTGACGCACATGTTTATGCATCATGGGCTGGGACATATTTTTTTCAATATGTTTGGTTTGATTACATTCGGACCTATGATAGAACTTGTATGGAAAGAGCAAAGATTCCTTTTTTATTATCTATTTTGTGGTATTGGTGCACTATTACTTCAATGGGGTGCTTATTATTGGGAAATTAGTAATGGTATAATGCCTATAGAAGTTGCAGAAATAATACAGCTCGCAGGGGCATCGGGTTGTTTATATGGCTTATTAGTGGCTTTTGCGATGCTATATCCAAATAATCAAGTGGGGCTTATGTTCATTCCTATTTATATCAAGGCTAAATATGCGGTTCCTGCTTTTGCTATTTTGGAAATATTTTTAGGATTTGGAAGGTTTGAGCAAGGTATCGCACATTTTGCTCATGTTGGTGGCGCATTATTTGGCTTGATTTTGATACTATTTTGGAGACGTAAATCTATGTTGTAAACAAGCTTGTTTTTAAGGGAATAGCGGAAATATCAAAATATTTAATTTTTGAAATTTAAAATCTTGAAATTTTTATAAAATGTTTCAGTCAATTTGGGATGATGTCAAACGTGAATTTCAATATGGCAATATGGTCACTCGGATTATATTGGTCAATATTGCGATTTGGATAATTGTGAATTTGGCTAAAATCTTCATGCACATTCCAACATCAAATACGGTTTTGTACGATGATTTTTTGCGCTTTTTCTCCATGTCACCTAATTTCAAATTTGTGTTGACACATCCGTGGGTGCCATTTACGTCTATTTTCCTGCACGAAGGATTTGGTCATATCCTTTGGAATATGCTCACTTTTTATTGGTTCGGACGCATTGTGGGCGACCTTTTGGGCAATCATCGTGTATTGCCTTTGTATATTTTGGGCGGACTTGTCGGTGGCGCGTTCTATTTTGTGGCAGCACAATTCCATTTATTAGGCTTGGGTTTGCCGAGTGAAATGGTATTAGGCGCATCGGCGGCAGTGATGGCGATGGTGGCTTGTGCGGCTTATATTGCACCTGATTATATATTCAATTTGTTACTTATCGGACCTGTTAAACTGAAATATATCGCTTTTGTCTTGTTTTTTCTGGATTTGATAAGCATTGCCGATGGTTCAAACACAGGAGGGCATTTGGCACATTTGGGCGGAGCAGCTTTTGGTTTGTTCTATGCGGCACAATTGCGCGAAGGCATGGATATTGGCAAGCCCGTCAATCAGTTCCTTGATTTTTTCATGGGTTTATTCAATTCTCGCCCGAAGCCTAAATTCACACATCAAAAAGGTGGCAGACAACAAGCTTACACAGAGCAGAAAAAACGCACCCAAACCCAACAAACCACATCGAGCAGCAACCAAACTAAAAAAGAGGGTAATATTTCAGACGAACAAGCCCGTTTGGATGCTATTTTGGATAAAATCAAACAAAAGGGCTACGAAAGTTTGAGTCAAGAAGAAAAAGAATTCCTTTTCAAAGCCAGCCAAAAGTAATAAGAGGTATGGTCAAATTCATAAGAAAGCTCAATCTGTGGGTCATTTTATTTACACTCCTCGCCTACATTGCGCCATATATCAGTCCAACGCAAATGTCTTTTTTGATGTTTGTAGGTGTTGCTTTCCCGTGGCTTTTGGTTATCAATATCGTATTTTTCCTTTTGTGGGCATTGAGTCGCCTGCGCTATTGGTGGTATTCTGCTGTGGTCATTTTGCTCGGTTGGTCGCACATAACAAGTATTTTTGGCGTTCATTTTGGTGCAAATACTGAGGGGGCAGCAAATAGGCAGAAAATACGTGTACTGAGTTATAATATTTGTGGTGGCATCAGTCCCAACACCAAAAATAAAATTTTCGGACGATTAGCTTTGAGTCAATTTTTAGAAAAACAAAATGCCGATGTCCTTTGTGTTCAAGAGTTTGTGTTGCAATGGGGTGAACAATGGCACAAACAGATGTTGGACGATATTCCTTTTTTGAAAACTTACCCTTATTGGATTCGCTTGGAAGGCAATGATTTAGCGATTTTTTCTCGATTTCCTATTCAAAATGCAGGCACTTTGATTAATCGCAAAAAATCAAATGGCTGTACGTATGCCGATATTTTACTCAATGAACAAACCATTCGTTTCTATTCCGTTCAACTTCAATCCAATATCGTCAGCGATATTGCGGATGATTTAGTTAAAAAACAAGACATCATAGACGATGATTCGTGGTTTTCAGTGGGGCGTATGTTGACCCGATTTCGGCGAGCAGGCATCGTTCGTGCAAAGGATTCGGAATTGTTGAAAAAACACATGAACGAAAGTCCTTACCCCATTGTCGTTTGTGGCGATTTTAATGATATACCTGTTTCCTATACGTACAACGTTTTGGCTGAGGGTTTAACAGATAATTTCCAACAAACAGGCAAAGGGTTCGGGACGACTTATGCTGGGCATATTCCAGCCCTACGGATTGACTATATTTTGATGAGTCCGAAATTGACTCCCCTCAGTTGTGCGATTTTGCGAGAGCCACATTCGGACCATTATCCTGTTGTAAGTGATATTTTGATAAACTAAATCCTTCTTTTTTTGTCTTATTGCGCAGACATACAATTTTTTGAAGACAAAAACGTCGAATATATTGTTCAAAGAACGCCTACGGAGAAGGGCATTTCTTCATAAAAATATTTTACAATAAAACAATTATATTTTCAATAAAATGTTGGAAGTCAATAGTTTAACTAAGACATATCGGAGCGGTGGCAAAGAACTCACCGTCTTACACGAAGTGAGTTTTAATATTGGAGCAGGCGATTCTTTTGCCATAGTGGGACCGTCAGGGTCGGGCAAAACGACACTCTTAGGTTTGTGTGCGGGACTTGATAGAGCTTCCTCTGGCTCAGTGAAATTGAATGGTGTCGCACTCGACAACTTGAACGAGGACGAAAGGGCAGCTGTTCGCAATCAATATGTGGGGTTTGTTTTTCAGAATTTTCAACTCATTCCTACTTTAACCGCACTCGAAAACATCATGGTGCCACTTGAACTGAGGGGTGATAACAACGCTGAAAAAAAAGCGATGAATTTGCTGGAAAAAGTAGGTTTGGCAGACCGCTACGACCACTATCCTTCACAACTTTCAGGCGGCGAGCAACAACGGATTGCGATTGCACGGGCTTTCTCAAACAGTCCAAAAATATTGTTTGCTGATGAGCCAACGGGCAATTTAGATGCTGATACCAAAGAAACGGTCGAGAATTTGCTTTTTGAACTCAACCGCGAGGCAGGAACGACCTTGGTTTTAGTCACCCACGATTTGGATTTGGCTGCTAAGACCAATCATATTTTGAAGCTCAAAGGCGGCAAAGCCATAGCTTAGTTTTTTCAAAAAAGTTAAGAATTTTATAAAAAACAGAGAACAGAAGCTGATTTTTGAGGTTTTAGCATAAATTTGTCAGTGTGTTTTCTATTTTTTATTTGTTCAACTTTTTTAAAAATTGAAACGCTGTTCGCTATGAAAAAAATTTGGCTTTATCTACTCTGCCTCAGCCTACCCCTCAGTATGGTAGCGCAAAAAGAAGGCAAAATCAGTATGGAAGTGTCAAGCGACACGATTGGGCTCAACAGCACACTTGAAGTGTCTATCACTGTTGAGAATACACAAATCAAACGATTCAATCCACCACAGTTCGATGGATTCAAAGTGCAGGGACCTTCGACATCCACCAGCATGAGCATCATCAACGGCAATGTGTCGCAAAGTGCCACTTACACCTACTACCTCACGCCGTTGGAGAAAGGGACGCTCAAATTGGGTGCTATCAATGTTCATACTGAGGGGGGCATTTTGACAACGGATGAAAAAGAAATTGTCGTTTTAGAAAATTTCGATCCAGAAGTCAAACCTAAAAAACGTCGTCAAAGCCTTTGGGACGAAGACCCGTTTTTCCGCCGTTCGACACCTCAACCGCCACGGACACTTGAAAAGTCGAAGAAAAAATATGAAACAGAAAAACTTTAGTCATATATAAAAGTCGTCGAAATCACCCATTCGACGACTTTTTAATTTTATGGAATGCAAAAACTTTTTTCAAAAACTGCTAACAAAAAACTACATTTGCTCAGTTTTACACCTAAATATGAGTTTATCTCAGAAAAAGGGCTGTCTTTTAATTCAAATTTTTAAATCTAAAATTAGTAATGAGAAAAATTTCGTTAGCCGCATTGGCACTAACAACAATCACTTTTTATAACTGTAAAAACAACTCAGCAACCCCCGCAGCATCTACCGATGTCACCAAAGATGCGACAGTTCCTGCCGCCACAAGTGGCACAATGGCAGCCGCTAAAATCGTTTTTGTCAATATTGATTCGTTGAAAGAAAAATATACCTACTTCAAGCAACAACAAGCTACTTTTGAGCAAAAAGAGCGCAGTTTGATGGCAGAATTGGACAAAAAAGCACAAAAATTCCAAGAAGAATACATCGCTTTGCAAGAAGAAGCGCAAAAGGGCACTGTACCACCCGCTCAATTGCAACAAAAAGGTCAGGCTTTGCAAGCGCGGCAACAGGCTATCGTTGCCGAACGCGACAAAAAAGGCAAAGATTTGGTAGAGGAAACACAAAAGTTTAATGAGAATTTGCAGAAAAAACTCAACGAAGTGCTGGCAACACTGCAAAAACAGAAAGGATTTGACTATGCTGTGAGCCATTCAAAAGGCGGCGGAAGCCCGTTTCTTTATGTCAATGATGCTTTGGACATTACCAATGAAGTCGTTGCGATTTTGAATGCTGAGAAAAAATAGAGATGGTATTATACAAGATGGAGAAGTTTCAAACTTCTCCATCTTGCAAGACATGAAAGATTAGCTATAACCAAAACTTAACAACCAGCTTTACCTATGAAAACTGAATTTACAATAGAAGGAAATTTTGTGGATATTCGCCAGCGAGCCATTTATCCTGCTCGTTTAGTGGTTGCGAATGGCAAGATTCGCAGTATCAGACGACTTTATGCCTCAAAAACCCGTTATATTTTGCCTGGATTCATTGATGCGCATGTTCATATCGAAAGCTCGATGCTCGTTCCGACCGAATTTGCCAAAACTGCTGTTTTGCACGGAACGGTGGCAACCGTAAGCGACCCTCACGAAATTGCTAATGTTTTGGGTACTGAGGGGGTATGGTACATGATTGAAAACGGACGAAAATCACCCTTAAAATTCAATTTCGGCGCGCCATCTTGTGTACCAGCAACCAATTTTGAGACGGCTGGTGCAGAAGTAACAGATGAAGACATTGCTCATTTGTTGGCTTCGCCTGAAGTAAAATATTTGGCTGAAATGATGAACTGGCCGGGTGTCATTTTTGACGACCCCTCAGTACAACACAAATTAGACATTGCGCGTCGAGCTGGCAAACCTATTGATGGTCACGCTCCGGGTTTGATGGGCAAACAGGCGACAAAATATATCTCAAAAGGTATCACAACCGACCATGAATGTTATATGATTGACGAAGCGCGTTTCAAATTGAAGCACGGTATGAAAGTTATTATCAGAGAAGGGTCGGCTGCGAGAAACTTTGACACACTTGCGCCGTTAATCAATAAATACTACGACAGAATGATGTTCTGCTCGGACGATAAACACCCAGATGACCTAATCGAAGGTCATATCAATTTGCTGGTGCGCCGAGCCGTTGCAAGAGGTGCGGATGTGTTTAAGGTTTTACAAATGGCTTGCATCAACCCTGTTGAGCATTATAATCTGGAGGTTGGAACGACTCAGGTAGGCGATTGGGCGGATTTGATAGTGGTTGATAATCTGACAGATTTTAATGTGATAAAAACCTATATCAATGGCGATTTGGTAGCAGAACGTGGGCGTGATTACATCAAAACAGAACCAGAGCGTATTGTTAATAACTTTACAATTGGTGTAAAAAAAGCAAGTGATTTTGCTCTGCCACTGACAAAGCCAGATGTTAATGTCATAGAAGTGCTTGATAGACAGTTGATTACGAAAAAATTTGAAGGCAAAATCAATTTATCGAACGGTCAAGCGATCCCCTCAGTATCTGATGATATTTTGAAGATTGCTGTGGTCAATCGCTATTTCGATGCGCCAGTTGCAACAGCACTTATCAAAGGATATGGTCTAAAAAAAGGGGCAATAGCTTCATCCGTAGCACATGATTCGCACAATATCATAGTGGTTGGTGTGAGCGATGAAGATATGTGTCAAGCGGTCAATGCTGTTATTGAAAGCAAAGGTGGTTTGTCGGCAACAGACGGTAATCGTACAGAAGTATTGCCATTACCGATTGCAGGTTTGATGTCAGACCAACCAACGGATATTGTCGCCGCTAAATATACAGAACTTGTCGCCATGGCACGTGACTTAGGCTCGACTTTGACTTCGCCATTTATGTCGCTGTCTTTCATGGCTTTGCTGGTTATTCCAAGTCTTAAATTGAGCGACAAAGGGCTTTTTGATGGTGAAAAGTTTGAATTTTGCCCTATTGAAAGAAGTGAATCTTAATTTTATAGATAGAAAAACAGAGTTTTAGAACCCTAAACTGGTTTTTAAGTAATTGCAGTATGAACCGTTATCTTGTTATTGGACTTGTGATTGTGACTATTCTGGGCTTGTTCTTTTGGTTGGGACAACGCAGCAAAAACCGTATCAATTGGCAAGAAACGTATGAAGAAAAAAGCAAAGAACCTTACGGTACGTTCATCATGCACGACATACTGAGGGGGTACTTGCCGACTGGAAAATTAGAAGATTTGAAAGAAAAAGTATCAAACGCATTGCCAACCGAAGGAGAAGGTGTTACGACAGCGAACTACGTTTTCATCGGCGATGGTTTTTTTACGGATACTGCGGATTTGGACAAATTGATGCTGTTTGTTCACAATGGCGGTCGGGCTTTCATTTCGACAAATGCTGTACCTAATTATTTCCTCAAACGCATTTCTTATACCGTATGTGATACCGTTCATGGACAAGAGCCCGAAGATTTTTTTGAAGATTACCACAGTTTCAAATTCGATTATGGTGACACTGCTAAACTCAATTTCAAACATCCACAACTCTATGAAAATCATCCTTTTATAACGGATTATGTGATTCGCAATGAGCCTTATTCCTATCCTTGGTCGTATATTGACACGCTCGAATCTGCGTCTGTTCTACACGATTGTCCTGAGAAAACAAGCTCTATCGCTTTGATAGGCACTTTTGATCATACGAAAATCAATTTTATCAAAGTCAATTACGGCAAAGGAGCTGTTCTGCTGCACACAACGCCCTTAGTTTTCAGCAATATACAATTATTGGATTCCAGTCGTCTGCGCTACGCTGAAAAAGCGTTTTCTCACCTACAAAATGGTATAATCTATTGGGATACTAAAAGCCGTGTAGCACGAGATGTCATCAACCGCATGAACGGCAGCAATATCAAATTAGACAAAGACAGCCCCTTAAAATACGTTTTAGCACAGCCTTCACTGCGTTGGGCGTGGTTTTTATTCTTAGGTTTAGTTGCTGCGTATTTGATTTTTGTTGCCAAACGCCGCCAACGTATTATTCCTGTTTTAGAAGAAAAAACAAATACCTCGCTTCAATTTATCAAAACAATAGGTCTGATGTATTTTCGTCAAGACGAACAAGTGAGTATTTGCGACATGAAAATGAAGCAGTTCCAAACATTTGTTCGTGAGCGTTACAAGTTGTTGTCACGCAATATGGATGATGAGTTTGTAAAAGCTTTAGCACTCAAATCAGGCATTTCGGATTCAGATGTGCGCGCTATCACCCTATACGAAAAGCGCATTCTACACAACGACATCACAGAAGATGTGATGATCGAATTCCATCACCTACTCAATCGCTTCTATAAAAACTGTAAATAATTTTCGTTGCATATCTTTTCATAAAAAATTCTATATACCTTTGTTCAATCGTTTGCACAATACCCAAAAACAAACTTTTTTAACTTTTCTGCAGTGAATTGTGCGTAAGTAAACGATTTACACCCCTCAGTAAAAATTCACTAAAAACGGGATTCATGTCAAAAAAAAGCGAACATTCAACCATACATGATATTGCTCAAGCCTTGGGCTTGACGGCATCATCCGTTTCGCGTGCTTTGAATGACAATCCGCGTATCAGCGAAGCCACTCGGCAAGCCGTCAAAGAGCAAGCCGAAAAGATGAACTATCGCCCCAATCTCGTTGCTGCGGGTCTGCGAACGGGCAAAACAGGTATTTTGGGTATTATCATTCCGTTGGCAAATCGCGCTTTTTTTGCATCTATCATATCTGGGTTGGAAAGGGTAGCAAATCAATCAGGCTACAACGTAATGATTTGTCAAACAGGCGATAGCTATGAAGCTGAAAAGTCGGCCGTAGAAGCCCTGTTGCGTGCACGAGTTGAAGGTGTTGCCGTGTCTGTTTCTGCTAAAACGTTGGATTTCAAGCATTTTGACCGCATCAAACAAGCCAAAATCCCATTGATTTTGTTTGACCGCACTATGGATGAAATTGGGGCAAGTGAAGTGGTTATTGATGACCGTCTCGGTGCGATGCTTGCAACAGAACACCTCATAGAGCAGGGTTGTCGTCGCATTGCCCATTTTGCGGGTTTGCAACACATCAGTATTTACAAAAAAAGAACAAAAGGCTATCTGGATGCACTCGAAAAACATGGCTTGTCTTATGACGAAAACCTCGTGGTTTTTGGTGAAGTGAAAGAAGGTTCAGGCGATGCAGCAGTCAACACACTGTACGAGCGTGGCGTGTCCTTCGATGCAATTTTTTCATCGTCCGATTTTGCTGCTATTTGGGCGATGAAAAATTTACAAAAACGAGGCGTTCGCATTCCGGACGATGTTGCTATCATCGGCTTCGCCAACGAGCCTTTCACAGAACTCGTCACGCCCGCCCTTTCGACAGTCAATCAACTAGCAGATGATTTGGGTTCAGCAATAGCCAACTTGTTTTTGGAGGAAATCAACGTCAAAAAGGAACAACGCAAACCTCAGAAGATTGTCTTAATGCCTGAAATCATTGTCAGAGAATCGTCGAAAAGAGTTATTAGATAGTAAGTTTAGTTATTTATTAATGACTAAACCAACCCCTCAGTATTTTAATAAAAAATTGAAAATCAGAACTTTAAACCAATTTTATAAAAATCTGAAACATGAATCAAATGTTTTCATTGAAAGATAAAGTCATAGTCGTCACAGGCGGTACAGGCGTATTAGGAGCCAGTTTTGTCAATGCCATCATTGAAGCAGGCGGCAAAGTCGCTATCTTAAACACCAACGAGGAGAAGGGTCGTAAAGCCGTTGAAGCCATTACAGCCAAAGGCGGCGAGGCTATCGCCATAGCAGGCAGTGTGTTGGATGAGGAAAAAATGGCAGCTGCACGCGATACGATTTTGGCAAAATTTGGCAGAATAGATGGCTTGGTGAACGCTGCAGGTGGCAACGTGCCAGAAGGTATTTTGAAGCCCGAAAACGACGTGTTTACTTTTGACATGAATGGTATGCGAAAAGCGCTCGACCTCAATTTATGGGGAACATTGATTCCAACACAAGTTTTTGGTCCTGAAATCGCTAAAACGGGCAACGGAAGCATTGTTAATATTTCGTCAGTTGCGCCTAAACGGGCTATAACGCGCGTTTTGGGTTATAGCATGGGCAAAGCGGCGGTGGATATTTACACAAAATGGTTTGCTGTCGAAATGGCAAATCGTTATGGCGATTCGATTCGAATGAACTCCATCATGCCAGGTTTCTTTTTGACAGAGCAGAATCGTGCGCTTTTGACAAATCCTGACGGCTCATTGACGACACGCGGCGAAGCAATTATTCGTCAAACTCCTTTTAAACGATTTGGGCATCCTGACGAATTGGTCGGTGCATTGATCTGGTTGTTGAGCGATGCCTCGAAATTCGTGACGGGTATGGATATTGGCGTTGATGGTGGTTTTACAATTAACAGTGGTGTTTAAGCATAAAAAGGGAAGTGAAAGATACCTCTCTCCGAAGGAGTCCTTTGACAGTATTTTCCACTTCCCTTTTCCTTTTTTTATTCCAATTTGAATTTTATAGGTAAGGTATAAGCTACACGCACAGGCACACCTTGACTCTTACCTGGTTTCCACTTTGGCATTATCGAAACTACTCGAACGGCTTCTTTGCCAAGAGAATACTCTGTCCTTTCCACAATTTTATTCCCTTTTATACCATTTACTTCTGTTATCGTAATCGTGTCGCGGACAATCACAGGTACATCTCTTTTGACATTCACATTGGTAATTGAACCATCTGTTTCTATCACAAAACCGACATAGACCGTGCCTTGTGCGCCAGCATCTCGTGCCGATTTCGGATATTTGATATTTTCACCCAGCCATTTGAATAAAGTGGACATACCACCTACAAATTCTGGTTGTTGTTCAACCACTGTGAAAATAGAGGCATTTCCTCCTTTTTCTGCTTTAATTTCATTGCTTGGTTGCACCACTTTTTCCTCAACCACGTTTTGTCCTGTTGATTGCGAGTTAGATTTTTGCGAACTGCGCCCTACAACAACTAATTCAGAAATTTGTCCTGACGGCTGATTCGTGTTTTCCTTCTTAAAAACCTGCTCAAACTCTGCTTTTGTGCCTTGATAACGCTCCACATGACCATCTTTGAACGTTATCGTAATCACGGTTTTCCATTCCTCTTTTGAATCAATGTTCATCTGAGCGATTTGCTTTTCATCCACGGTTTTCAAATCGGCTATTGGCTTAGTGATTGTATCTTGTTGTGTTGCTGCATACTGAGGGGTAGTGCCAATTAGAAAGCTGACCGAACCAATATGTCTTGGATTTACAGATTCTTTTGTTTTTGCCATAATTTGAAAAATATAAACACTACCTCCTGCTTTTACTTTTTTTAGAATATCAATAGCTGAGCTATTAAACTTAGAACTATAATTCCTAACTTCAATAGGGTCATCTATCAATGGTACACTTACCATTGTAAAACTTGTAATTTCACACTCAACAGGAGTTCCATCAATTATTTGAATTGCTTTAACTTCTTTTACATTACGAATTTCAGACTCAGATAGATTACCACCTGTTTTTAGATTGTCAAGGTATATCATGATTTCCCCTTCTTTCATACTACTTGTATTAATCCTCGTAACTTTCTGATCTTCATCATTTTGTACTAAATTCTCTCTTTCCAATTTGTCAATAGAAGTAACAACCTTGTCACTCAGTATTTCAGTCTTCGCCAAAATTGGCGTTTTAGGCGAAGCCAAAGCTGCTGTCAATATCAAAAAGATAGGTGCAGCGAGTGCGTATTTTATGAGCGCAGTGCGCTTCGATTTATTCCGAGTCATCATCAGAATGCGTTTTTTAAGTTGTGAAAAAAAATGATTTGATATATTGCTTGTCATTGTCAACGCCATTCGCGACTGTCGTTGACGTAGTAAAAGCCGACCATACTGAGGGGTAGTGTTCTGGCGTAAAACAGCCTCATCTGCCAAATATTCATGCACATTGCGCAACGATGTTTTGTAGAAATAAATCAAGGGGCTGCACCAAAACAGAATATTGAGTAACTCTAAAAATAGGACATCGAAAGAATGCCTTTGCCGAACATGTGCTTTTTCATGTTGCATAATTTGTTGATAATCAAAATATTCATAGCTTTTTGGGTTAATAAAAATGAATCTGAAAAAAGAAAAAGGCGAGACCTCCCCCTCAGTAATGACAAGTGTAAAGTCTTCTTTCTTTTCCTTTTTTGAGGAGAGATATAATTTAAAAATCACAATCAAACCACCTAAAAATCGCAGTAGCAAAACCGCACAGCCCGAAACATAGAGTACCGTAAAAACCTTCAAAAGCACCCCCTCTCCAAAGGAGTCCCAGACAGTATGTGTTGTTATATTTTGTTGCAAAGCCGTTGCTGTCACCACAAATGGCTCTAAAGTCATCACAAAAAGATGGGTCGGTACAACTTTCACCGCAAAATAATCTGCCGCAAAAGGCAGTGCCAAGCCACACAATAAGCTGGCAATCAACCACAACCGATTGAGCCGAAAGAATGTCTCTTTGCTCAAAAGAGCATAATAGACACCATAGAACAAGAACCAACAGACATTGACTTGGAGAAAGTAGGCAACCATGATTTTAGATATTTTGATTGAAAATATTTGTACTGTTCTATTTTTTACCGTCAAGTATATCCAATAAACTTTTCAATTCATCGGCATCCATTTTTTCTTCTTTGACCAAAAATGAGACAAGACTGTGCGCCGAGCCATCAAAATAGTCGCTCACCAATTTCGACAACGAGCGTTTACCATAATCTACTTTCAAAATTATTGGGTAATACTCGTGTGTTTTGCCATAGGCTTTGTGCGATACAAAACCTTTATCTTCTAAAATACGTACAATCGTCGAAATCGAACTGTGTGGCGGGCGTTTACCATCTTCCGACTCCTTTTCTATCACATCTAAAATATCGCTCACTGTTCCTCGTTCCAATCGCCACAGAATTTGCATAATGTCCTCTTCTGCTTTTGTTAATCTTTTTTCCATAATCTATTGATAATTAAAGGTTTATTCACTCTATTTGACTTCAAATTCTTTGTACAAATATTCCCAATTGCCTGCATCTCGAATAACTGCAACATAGTGGTCAGGCTTCAAAAACAACTTAAACTGACCGATTCTACTGAGGGGTATATTCATCACAGGCATTGCGCTTTCTATCTCTTTTGCATATTCTTTAAGTAAAAAAATTTCCAACAATTTATCCTTAAAATGTTCTTTATCAATATCTAACGTATAAGAATATGCTGTTGAATTACCCATCCAAAGTGGATAGTCTTGTGCATAATCCGTTCGAGGAAAAAAGATTTGCATATCTACTGCATTTTTCAAACGCGGCTCAACAAAAACGGCATCCTCTTTTAGCATCACAAACGGCTGAGTCGCTTGTGCTTTCTTCAAAGCGGCTCGATAATAGCCCGACTCGTATTCCTCTTTTGAATGTTCACGCATAGCAGTCGTTTCAATCGTCCAAGGATTGATGCCCGACAGTTTTGTGAGAAAATACGCCATGCGTGGCTTGTCATTACCCACAGGTTGCTCGTGTACGTGCGCATGACCTGCCCAAACTAATACTTTTACTGAGGGGTCGCTTTTTAAAACATTATAAATATTTTCAGCTTGACGCTCCTCCCGCTGTTCCGATTCGTCGTCATGTTCCACCAGGGTAAAACCCAAATTTTTAGCTTCTCGCAGGGCTTGACTAAAGGTCGGTTCGAGACTATAAAAACCATTTTGACCGCGCAAAGGATAACCCCTTTCATTGATACTGTCTGCCATTGTTAAATCTTCCAGACTCAAATAGCGAAAACCTTTGTCGTAGAACCCCCTCAGTATATCGCGTAAAAAAGCACGATGTTGACCACAATTATGTGCTTCATTGAACATGACAATGCGTTGATTTCCAATATTTTGCAAAATATATTGAGCTGCGTCAACCGTTTTGTAATCCATAAAAACAGAATCCGAAACCATAGGCGGTTTTGCACCAAAAGCCTTATCCATGTATGCCAACGACTGTTTGTGGTCGCCTAAAAATGAATAATAGGTCATCATGGCTTGATTGTACATGCTCTTTTGCGCCGCAGTTCCTTTTTTTTCCACCGTTGGTTCAAAACCAGCGATGGCATTGACGGCCCCCGGATAGCCCGTTTCTTTGAAGGCATCTGCCGCCAATTTGAATGGATTTTCGGGAACAACCTCTTGCAGTCGGAATCGCGCCGAATCGTTGAGCGAAAACAATTCTAAATAATGGTTTTGGTCGTCAATTTTTTCCCAACCCTGCATGGCAACGGTTTTGCGCAAGTCAGCGACCCAAATCAAACGCAAAGTCAATTTATCGTCGTAAGGCACATGAAATTCATGCACTTTGTAGTCCGATTGCTTATTGTGCAAAAAATAGCGCAAGGCATTGAACGGACGTTTTTGAATGAAATCAGAACCCAAATAATTGTTCTCTTTGAACGCCTGAGTATTGAGTAAATAGCCTGTTGATGTTTGAAATAAATGCGTATCAATACTGTCCAAAGGAACGATTTTTCTCAACTGTTTTTTTGTTTTTTTAGTAAAATCAAGCAATTCTGCTGGATTTTTATACAAAACGGCGATAATATCCTCTTGCGACATAGACGACCGATGCGCCCAAAATAATATCTCCGAAGGCTTGTGAACCGACCGCAATAAGTGTTTTTGAAGCTCAGGCGGAACTGTTGATTTTTTGAAACGAATGCTGTCTGTTTGGCGATTTTTTTTGTTTATCACATCAAAATATGTAATCGAGAAATCTAATTTATCGTTGACATAGACGTGCCGATTGCGGAAATCAACCATTCTGTCCGCATAGATTTGCCGCTTAGTGCCACATCCCAAAGCCGTAAAAACAATAAAAAACCAGCATTTTTGCCACAAATTCATACAATTTAGTTTTATAACGTAAAAGTACGTTATACTTTTTAATCTTGCAACTGTTTTCTTAGTTTTTTAACTAAAAAATACGTTATGAGATTTGTAACAGGTTTTGTGATAAGTTTGTGATATTCATTAGGGATTTTTGTGCTTGTAAAAATGTTCGCAAAAAGAATATAAATTTACAGTCACTTTAGTTTGTAATAAGAAGCTCAGATGAATCGTCTGAGCTTCTTTTTTTGGGTAACAACTGCTGGAAATCCAAGCTTTGTGCTTTTATTTGTGACCAAATAGAAATGAGATGCTCAATTTGTTGAATGATATTTTAGGTCAGAAAAATGCTAAAAAAACGCGCGCTACTGAGGGGGGGCAAAAAGCGAAGTCGCAACCCGAGCAAACAGTTTGGGTCGTGCATGAGCAGTCCATTCCAGTCGAAATTCATAGAGAAAAACGGCGGTCATGGCGATATGCTTTTGCCAAAGGTGGGAAATTAATTGTGCGATTGCCGAAAGTGGACAAAGCGGCGGATGCTAAAATCTTGAACGATATCAGACAAGCCCTGACAGAAAGGACGGCGAAAAAGCCTGATATGCTCCAGTTTTTTGACGTTAAAACCTATAAAAATGGTGACACATTGACGGTCAATCAGCGTGTTTACACCCTGAAAATCACTTTAGAAGACCGAAAATCGCATACTGCCAAATTGCTACCCAACAAATGGATTGAGCTAAAATTAGCTGCCGCAGATACTGAGGGGGGGCGACAAAAGGCTGTTTCGACCCTTTTGAGTCGCACGATTGCCAATGACCATGCGGCAGAATTTACAAGACGTGTGAATGAATTGAACTTTCAGTTTTTCAGAAAGCCCATAAAAAGTGTGAATTTCAAGTACAATCACTCCAATTGGGGTAGCTGCTCGCGCGACGGCAACCTCAATTTTTCGAGTCGTTTGCTTTTTGCGCCCGACGATGTGCAAGATTATGTCATCATCCACGAATTGGCGCATCTCATAGAACTGAATCACTCGGATAGGTTCTGGAAATTGGTGTCTGATGCGATGCCCAATTATATGGAAAAAGAAAAATGGTTGAAAAAAAACAGCTCTTTATGCCGTTTTTAGCGGTCAAAACCTGTCAAACGCATACCCTCGTTTTTTCAACTCGGTCAATAAGGGATTTAAATACTTCCAAAATTTGTCTTTCCTTTTGTCGCCAACGCCAATGTGCAGGAGCAAAATAAAGCCATTCAAACCCTGTTTTTCTGTTTGCTCGAACTGCAAAATGCGGTCATAAATGGCTTGGCTCGACTTATAATTTTTCATATCAGGCGTGGTATAATCTGCATTTGATGACGTGCCAGAAGTGAAGTTTATGAGCGTCAAACCTGCCTGTTTTGTCCACAAAGCAATCGAATCATTGTACCATTCATAAGGTGGCATAAAAACAGAAGCCGCCGTTTTTTCAATGCCCAAACGTGCCAATTCATCAAAATTTGCTTTCAAATCTTGCCGAAACGCTTGTTTTGTCACCAATAATGAATCCCGTTTTGCCCAATCGCAATAAAGCAAGTGTTTATCGGAATGTGCGCCAATAAAATGCCCTTGCCGTTTTATTTTTTGAACCAAAACTGCGTTTTTTCTCAAAAAGTCACCTGTGAAAAAGAATGAGGCTTTGACTTTTTGCTTTTTCAAAACCTTCAAAATGCTTTCGCCGCCCTCGGCAAAGTCGTGTCCTGTGAAAGTCAGATGAAGCCTTTTTGCGTCGGTCGCAAGCCGACTGACAGCCCCCATTTTTTCAATCGAATACTGAGGGGTCTTGTTTTGAGTCTGTTTTGCTGAAAAATAATAAGCCAAACTTGCCGTCCCATCCATCGTCGGCTCATCAGTCGAATAATCGCCATAGTCATCATGGAAAACGACTAAAGGTGATTGAAATTCCTTAAATTCATCGGGTTGATAGAGCGTGATGCCAATCAATTTGCCAAAAATAGACCCATAAATTGGTCCATCCACCAAGCCACCGTCAATGGGTATGTGGGCATTGTGTGTAAAAGCTGAGTGTGGGTCGCGTGGAGATACCCCCTCAGTATTTGCACCGATTTGAGCATTGGGCAAGCCGTAAATCATCGAAGTTCCCCATGGATTGCAGCCCAAAAGCCAGTCGCGATGTGCCGCTTCGGCTTCTTGAAATTGGGTATCGCCAGTTAGATTTTGGTACAATTTCATCTGCGTTATAGCCGCAGAAACGTAATTATTGGAACACCAAATGAAAGGCGTACCGATTTGAAAAGGATTGTTTTTACCACGATTGACGATTTTCTCAATACCATTCTTGAGCAAATAGCTTTCAGATGGCTGATTTTTGGCTAAAAAATAATGACCTAAATTCAAAAAAGGAAAAAACTGATAGTGTCGAGCGGTGTCGCGCCCCATCCAAGGTGTCACGGGTTCTGCTTGAGCAAAATTTTTAGCGGCTTGTTGAAAATCCTCCTTTTTATACGTTTCAAAAAGCTGCGTGGCAGCCAATTCCATATCATCTACCCAATTGTCTTCTTCATAAAAATAAGGTGCACCTTTGGGCGCGGTTTGACAAGTGCCTGTGTCTGATTGGGCAAAGTCGTAAGCATTTTGGGCTTTTTGCATCAAGTTTTCTGAAAAATCGGGGTAAAATGGTTTCAAAACTCTTGCCCCAACTGCAAAAGCCGAAGCGAATTTTGTAACAGATGAGCTGACTCCTGTTGTCCGATTTTTGTATTTGCCTAAGCCTTGCGGCTCACCTGTGATGCGATAGACGGGTCGCGCGCGATTGCCAACGAGGTCATAAGTGAACGTATCGCGATTGGGCATACGCATACCACGGTGGTCGCGGTCGTCGCAAACTTGATTGAAAAAAACATTGGGTTCTGGATTGAGCCGAACGAGCCAGTCTAAGCCCCATTTTGCTTCGTCCAAAATATCTGGAATGCCATTCTTGCCTGCTAATCCATTGGCTTGAAAATGGTCTTGAAATACTGAGGGGTTCTGTTCGTAGGCAAAAAGCAGTTGGAAAGTCGCCGTAGCCGTGGTCGTCACATACTGCAAATAGTCAGACGCATCGTGCCAACCGCCAAAAATCGGGAAAGGTGCAAAGTTTTTGTAGCGTTCGTTGATTGAGTCGCCATAAACGACATAACCTCCCGCTATGTGGCAAGAATCATTGAGCGAAGGATTGAAGCCGCATCGTTGCTGCCGCATATAACGCAAAAGAAAGTCAGCCGTACCGTTGTAAACGTCCGCCGCTATGCGAAAAGTAGGCGATTTCACATTGTTGGATTTGATAAAATAACTGCCTTGTTGCTTAAAATCAGAAAAATTGACTCTAAAAGCGGTGCTAAAAGCTGCCCATGCACCGAATTTTTTGACCTTTTGTGATGTGAAAATGACTTGTTCTGTCAAGGCATCGCACAATTGAAATTCAGAAATATCGAGCGTTGAATCTTTAGAAACCAGTACCGCTACTTTGACATCCGAAGGCAAATAGCCCAGCTGATTGATACGAATCCAAGTATTTTGCTGTGAAAAAACAACACAAGAGTGGACAATTAATGCAAAAAGGCAGAAATAGTTTTTCATTTTTACGATTTTAGGTCGAAAGTTAATGAAAAAATTACCCCCTCAGTAGCGACAGTATAAATTGAAGTCAGTTGTTCTAAAAAAAATCTAAAAACGTCACTTTTTGAATTTTTAGTCCTTTTTTCTCGAACCATTTGACGGGTGCTTGTGTTTTATCACCTGTTCGAGTATCGCATTTGAAAAATGTGTAATAAATTTGAAGGCAGTAACCAATGCGTTTCATCAATTTGGCAAATCGGGCTGCTGCTTGTTCAGGCTCATCTTCCAGAACTTCCAATCGCCAACAATAATAGGCTTCGTCGTGAAGTTCTATGATGTCCAAAACTGTTTTATCACTAATAAATTGTTCACTGAATTGGCGGGCTAAAATGCTGTGGTGGCGTGACCAGTCGCGCGGCGATCCTTTGTCCTCGATGTATTTGAAGGCATCGTGCATCAATGCGATGAGTCGAAGCTGCTGACGCTCGGTTGTACTGAGGGGGGGGATAACGTGATTGATATTGTCGAAGACTTCGGGGACGTGGTACAAAACCTTGCCTTCGGGGTGTCCGTAGCGAGGTTCACCCCAGCCCAAGCCGCTTTTCACAGCAGGATTAAGTGCCAATTGACGTTCTAAATCCGTTTCTGGTCGGATGATGTCGAGTATTTCTTTATCAGTCGGAATGTGGCTATTCATCGAAGTTTTTGTTCCAACAGTCGAATACAGTAGTTATTGAAAGATTTTGAGGTGCAAAATTGAGAATATTTTGAGACTTTCAACGTCTTTATTGAAAAAAGCCTGTTGTTTATGTCTTTGAGTAATGAGCGTTTTTTAAGTATAGAACGTTTAGATGAGTACAAAGTTAAAATTTGGTTAAAATGCTGCTTTAAACTTGGCAACTGAAATCCAAAGACGTTTATTTTGCGTATTCTTTTTTGAACGATACATTTGAAATGAACCAATTTTTTAAACCAAAAATTAAAAATAACATTATGAAAAATATCCTTTCGTTGATTGGTGCAGGTTTAATTGGCGGCTTAATCGTCGTTGGTGCGACAAAACTAACAAACCGCAATGAAAATGTGTCCCCACACAATGGCTATGCCAAATTAGCAAGTGAAACAACAACTATCGGCGGCGTGGTTGACCTGTCGCAAGGTGCGCAAGCAGCAACCCCCTCAGTTGTGTACATCGAAGCATCAGAATCTGCTCAAAATGCGAATCGTCGTGCGCAACAAGACCCATTCTTAGGTTTTTTCGGCTTCCGTATGGGACCTAAAAAAGGGACTGGTTCGGGTGTTATCATTTCACAAGATGGCTACATCGTCACAAACAATCACGTTGTTGATTTTGCAGACGAAGTAAAAGTGACTTTACCTGCCCCCGACAATCGCGTTTTCACAGCAAAAGTTGTCGGTACAGATGAGAGTTCTGACTTAGCTGTTTTAAAGGTCAATGGCTCAGGTTTACCTGCCATTCAAAAAGGGAATTCTGATAATTTGAAAATTGGCGAGTGGGTTTTGGCAATTGGCAATCCTTACGATATAGGTACAACTGTCACGGCAGGTATCATAAGTGCGAAAGACCGTAAAATTCGCGAAGATAACCCGCTGCAAGATTTTATACAAACCGATGCCGTAGTGAATCCTGGCAACTCAGGTGGTGCTTTGGTGGATGCACAGGGTCGTTTAGTGGGCATTAATACCGCGATTCAAACGCATACAGGCAGTTATGAAGGCTATTCTTTTGCGATTCCCGTATCGCTTATGAACAAAGTGACTGAGGACATCATTAAATATGGTAAGTCAAGCCGCCCTCAAGCACAAAATAACAACTTTGCACCGAATGGCAAACGCCCACGCTTAGGTATCGAAATGGTGCCTGACCAGTTTTTCCAAGAGGAAGCAAAAGAAAAAGATTTGAATATAAGTTCAGGAGTGATAGTTGCGAATGTAGTTGATGGTGGCGCAGCTCAATACGGTGGTATTTTGCCAAATGATGTGATTGTTAAAATAAATGGCTCAGCAATTCGTTCTACTGAAGAATTGAAAAATATCGTTTCTAACTCAAAAGCGGGTGATGTCTTGAAAGTGACGGTGTTTAGAGATGGTCGTACAAAAGAATTGACAGTTGCACTAAAAGCATAAAAGTATGTCATATTTTTTTGACACATTTACAGAGAAAGTCATGAACTTAAAGAAAAAAATAGCTGTTATATAGCTTCAAAGAGACTTGTTTAAAGTTGGTTTTTCGTTTTGTTTTGATGCGTCTGATCCATTGCGGTCGGACGCTTTTTTTTTGCCCTAGCACATTCAATTAGCCATAAATCAAATACTATATATCTTTTTACACTCTATCCAGTCCAATCGAGCATTAGAAATTTATCTATTTCTCCAATATTCATAGTGAAAAAATCAATTTTTCACGCAAAAGCCGTAATTTTCCGCCTCAATAGAACTATTTACGTTTTAACAGACTTGAAAGAGCTTAGTTTTACAACAATATCAGCATGAGCATTTGGAATCGCCTTTTTGGTACAAAAGCAGAGCCAGCCAAACCACAGCCAAGCATCAAGTTTGGTCGCTATACCGATTCGTACAAACAGAAGTTGCAGTACGAGGCATGGGAGGTGGCACTTGATAAATTTGAGGCACAAGACTATTTGAATTCTTATCAGGCGTTTTTTCGCTACTTGCGAGACGATAATGAGGACAATGTGCGGTGGGTCGAAGAGAATGGCAATATAAAATTTGAGATTTTACAAGGCTCTAAACGTGTTTCAGGCATTGCAAACGCCCAAAAATTTGTTGCAGAAGCCCGCATCGTACATGCCGACAATTTGAGCGTAGCGGTTATGAGACGACTTGTAGAGTTCAATTATGTGTTGGAATACAGCCGATATGGTTTAGATGATGACAATAATTTGGTCATAAAATTTGACACCTCAGCACTCGATGGCTCACCCTATAAACTTTATTACGCCCTCAAAGAAGTCGCGGCCAATGCTGACAAACAAGACGATCTTTTGCTCGATGAATTTGGTATGCAGCTGAAACCGATTGATATGGGTTCAAAAGCTGATATTCCGAATCAAGAAAAAGAAATAAAATATAAGTTCTTAACTCAGAAAATACAGTTCGTTATCTCTGAAATAGACAGTAAAAAGCTTGATGGAGATAAATATCCAGGAGGTATTTCCTATTTGTTGCTCGATGCCGCTTATCGTATAGATTTTTTAACTTCGCCAGAAGGGTTTTTGATGGAAACGATTGAGCGTATGCACCGTAGCTACTTTTCGACAGAGGAAAAGTCTATGATAATGAAAAACATAGGCTTACGCAAATATTTTGAGAAAGTCATGACACGATCCAAAGAACTTGTCATGGACGAATTGTACGCAACAACATCCACTTTTGGTATTTTAGTACCCAAACAACATGATGCTTTGGTGAGCCTTATTGACGGAGAGTTGCAGAATATGGATTGGTACGAAACAAATAAACATGATTCGATTGCAATTGCTATTCCCGGGTATATTGTTGGTTTTGCTTTATTCAGTTATGCTCTACCTAAACCGGAACGTGCGCTGTTAGCATTTTATTATAAAATATTTGAGTCACAATTTTTTAAAGATTTGGGCTACACCCCTCAGTATTACCATCCTGAATCAGGTGTTTTTGACCAGAAAGCTATCAAAAGTAGCATTCGTGATATTGTTGAAAAGTATATAAACGAGTATCCTAAACTGATACCTGATTATGCAATATTAGACTATAAAACGCCATTGAAATTGGCAAGGACTTATTTGATGATGTTGAAAAACATGGATTTTCAGAAAAAAGAAAATGCTTAAAAGACTAGACTATGAATCCCCCTCAGTAAAATGAGTTATTCGCAGTCACAGTGTTGAATACAGCCTAAAATGCAAGAATTAGTAGAAAAATATAAAAACGTTGTTATTCAAATTGCTACACCCTATAGCACAGGGACAGGGTTTTACATCAAAACCTACAATTTGATTGTTACCAACAACCACGTAGTCGAAGGCAACCGCGAAGTAACCATCGAAGGCGTAAACTTGCCTCGTCAAATTAGCAGAGTTCTATACAATGATGCAAAGTATGATCTTGCATTCTTAGAAATGCCCGACATGACAAAGGTTTTACCTGAAGTACAGTTTACGCCTACACATGTGCGTGAAGGTGAATCAGTGACGGCGATTGGGCATCCTTATGGACTTCGTTATACATTTACGAAGGGTATCGTGTCGAATCCGCGTCATATTCACAACAATATTGATTATATCCAACACGATGCGGCTCTCAATCCAGGTAATTCAGGTGGACCACTCATCAATACTGAGGGGGCGATTGTGGGTGTCAATACGTTTATCATTCAGAATGGTAACACCATCGGTTTTTCATTACCGACACGATATTTAGAAAATACCATTATTGCTTTTCAAAAAGGTGGTGGCGAAATCGGTTTGCGTTGTGAATCGTGTACGAATATCGTTTTTGAAAGCACCATAGAGATGGGTGGTTATTGTCCACATTGTGGGACGAAGCTGCAAGTTTTAAGTGAAACGGATGAATTTCAAGCTGAAGGTGTCCCCTCGTTAATAGAGAGTATGCTCAAAAAGCTGGGTCACGACGTGAGAGTCAGCCGTAGAGGACCTAATAGCTGGGAAATTCGTCAAGGTTCTGCTAAGATTAATATCTCTTATCATCAACAAAACGGTTTGATTATTTCTGATGCATATCTTTGCACTTTGCCACAGGAAAATATTAAACCTTTGTATGAGTATTTGCTTCGCGAAAACTACCGAAATAATGGTCTGACTTTAAGTGTGAAAGGGCAAGACATAATTTTGTCGCTCTTAATCTATGATAAATATTTGAGGGAAGAAACAGCATTGAAATTGATGAGTACCTTGTTTGAAAAAGCGGATTATTATGATAATATACTTGTAGAACAATATGGTGCAAACTGGCGCAACGAGTGATAGAGGGTATGTGCCATACTTGAAATTTAATTCACCATGCGATTAAAATAATTGATAAAATACTTGCGTTTACGAACTGAAGAATGACAAACAAACTTCAAAAGAAGTGTCAAATGTTAAATAGCTGTTATTTCATTAGAATTATTAACACGCATTTATGTTTTGATTTAAATTTGGCATTAAAAAGACCCCCTCAGTTAAAAACGTAAGAAATAAAGTATAAATAGGAACAAGTTTTAATACACTGACATAACTGATTTTTAGCTTTCATTAATTTAGCTACGCACACATATCACAATATGAAAAAAATCTCGATACTTATTTTAGCTCTCACTATGAGCTTTGCGTCTAACGCGCAAGATATTCACTTTTCGCAATTCTACATGGCACCACTCAATCTAAACCCTGCGATGACAGGTGTTATGAATTGTAAACAACGTCTGTCAGCCAACTACCGTAATCAATGGGCTTCTGTCCTGCGTGACAAGGCCTTCCAAACCTATCAAGTTGCTTATGATACTAAAATTCCCGTTGGTCGCTATGACTATATCGGTGTAGGTGGTTCACTTTGGGGTGACAAAGCGGGTTCGCTCAATTTCAGAACCAATCAATTGAGTTTAGATTTTGCCTACTCAAAAAGAATGGGGGGCTATCGCAAAAAAGCGAGTTATCTTGTAATGGGTGCTGAGTTGGGCTTAGCACAGAGAGGTCTAAACACACTTGATGCTCGTTGGGGTAGCCAAAATAATAATGGTGTTTTTGATCCAACTTTGCCAAGCAATGAGAATGTATTTACTCGTGATAATTTTATGTTTGCTGATGTTTCGGCTGGTTTGTTATGGTTTTCTGTATTAGACGACAATACCAATTTTTATATAGGTGGTGCCTATGACCATATTAACAGAGCCAATCAATCGTTTACGAAAGATAAATTTGTGCCTCTTTTCTCAAAGTTTACAATTCATGCAGGTGGTGAAGTAGGTATGACAGACCGTGTTTCGTTCGTACCAGGTATTGTAACTTTTTTGCAAGGTCCTTACTTGCAAGTAAATGGAGGTACAAGTATGCGCTTCATTTTAGGTAGTTCAAAACGTTCTACAGAAGCGATTCAATTTGGTGTATGGACACGTTTGGCAAACAAAGATGAAGGCGGTATGTTGATGGATGCACTTATCTTATCAACCCGTTTTGAATACAGTCAATTTACCATAGGGTTTAGTTATGACCAAAATGTGTCGTCTCTCAAATCTGCAAGCCGAGGCAATGGTGGTTTTGAATTTTCGTTGCAATATAAAATTTGTGGCAATGAAAGACGGAATGTTTTTTGCCCTAATTTCTAATTTCAAAATTCACATCAAAAAGAGGCTGCCTGAATAAGGTAGCCTCTTTTTTTGTCCCTCATACAGAAACAATAGCTTTGAAGTAAGTGTCACAGATTTTAGAAAACACAGGAAACAATGTTTCTCAAAACACATAATTTTCCCCTAAATGTTAGGTACTGGTTTCTTTTGGTACGTATTTTGTTAAAATAACATGAAGTTTACTAAATATGCTTATTATACAATCCTGCTATAATTATTTAAAGTAAAGAATAATGGAAACACAAGGACTTCTCCGACAGAGATTTGGAGGCTATTTTATCAAACTGCTTTTGTTAGCTTCATTTCTGAACCCCTCAGTATCACAAGCGCAGGTTAGTGGCAAAGCCTATCATGATGTCAATGCTAATGGTACACAACAAAGTAGCAATCCTGCTGAATCTTCGTTAGCGAATGTGACTGTTACGGCATATAAACCAGATGGGTCTTCGGTATCTACAACAACAAATTCTTCTGGTGCATACTCGTTTAATTCAACTCAACTACCAAGTGGTACGAAAGTGCGCATTGAGTTTACTGCACTGCCTAATATATCAAGTACACGGTTGATTAGTGGTACATCAGTACAATTCGTAACAGCTGGTGCTAGTGCCACTAATATAGATTTAGGTGTAGGTTTTGCTAATGATCAATGTCAAAGCAATCCTTTGATAGTTACACCTTGTTATGTTGAAACAGGTGATCCTGGATTAGATGTTGTAGTAAAATTTTCTTATACAAATACAGGTACAGCAACATTAGACAAAACGGCTATTACAACCTCCTCGCAAGCAGGTTCAATGTGGGGGGAGGCTTACAGCCGTTCACGAAAGTTAATTTATATGTCAGCTGTTTTGAAAGGGCATATTCCATTAGGTGTCGAAGGTTTGGATGCGATCTATACAATTGACCCCTTTTCAGGTTCAGCAAATGCTACCAAATGGTTGGAGTTGACCGATGATTTGGGCATTGCTGTCAGCCCTATTTCCGCCAATCCGCAATATCATACCAATGCTACTCGTGGTGTATTGACGGCGCCACAAAATGATGCTAATGCTTTTAGTGATGTTGGCAAAGTAGGTATAGGTGATATTGAATTAAGCGCAGATGAAAAAACACTCTATATTGTTAATCTTTATGATAAAAAACTGTACGCCATTGATGTCGCAACTAAAACATTAGTTGATTCTTACACTATACCCAATCCAGGTTGCAACAATGGCGAAGCACGACCTTGGGCTATTGGTGAGCAAGCAGGCAAAATCTATGTCAGCGTTACTTGTGATGGTTCAGCGTCTGGAAATCCAGCAAGCTTAACAGATAACTCAGGTGTGAGTAATTTGACTGCTACGGTTTATCGTTTAGATGGATCATCATTTACTTCGGTACTAAGTTTCCCATTAGACTATCCAAGGGAGGTTCCTTTTCAGTATTCGGCAGGGTGTGACCAAGTCACTCGCTGGAAGCCTTGGGTCAGTGTTGTGCCTGCTACATGTTCGGATGGTAATATAGGCTATCCTACACCATTGTTGACAGATATTGAATTTGACGACGATGGTCATATGATTTTAGGTTTTACCGACCGTACAGGTTGGCAGTTTGGCTATGACAATTATGGTCCAACTGGTACAACTTTGTATTCAACTTATATTGGTGGCGATATACTAAAAGCTTGTAAATCAGGTACAACATGGGCTATTGAAAGTACAGTCTCAGGTTGCAGCAGTGCAGGCGGCTTAGCCATTGATGCAAACGATGCAATAGGGTATGTAATGCCTTGGGGCAACTTAGCAAAAGCAGGAGAGTTTTACGAAGGCGACTTCTTTCATAGCGATGGTAACTTCGATGGTTCTGGATTAAGCTATTATCCAGCACATCCTGAAATTACTATTGGTGGTTTGGTTGTGGTACCTGGTTCAGGCGAAGTTATGACAACCACTTATGACCCTGTTACAGGTGCACCTAACTATAATACTGGTGGTGTTATCACACTAAGTAATACAAGTGGTAAACGTACACACAGTGGTTTCCAATTATATGCGACACCTACAGGTGGTGTAACACAAGGGAAAGGTGTTGGCTTAGGTGATTTGGAAGCTCTTTGCGACGGTGCTGCAATAGAAATAGGAAATCGTATTTGGAATGATACAGACCAAGATGGTATCCAAGACGCTGATGAAAATGGTATCGGTGACGTTTGTTTAGAAATTTTTGCAGATTTTGATAACAATGGTACGCCCGATGGTACAGCACTTGGCACAACAACAACGGCACCAGATGGTTCATGGGTGTTCAATGCTTCTAACATAACTGATGGAGACCCCTCAGTATCGGGTAATCAAGCAGGCTTACAACCTTTCAAAAAATACTTAGTGCGTGTCTGTGCGTCAGATTGGACTTCGGGTGCTGGTACAGGGGATTTAACAGGCTTATATCTGACGACAACGAATGCAGATGCCACAACAAATGGTGAAGAACGTGATAATGATGCTACTTTATCCGGCGGTATTCCGCAATTTTTAGTTTCAACAGAGGCATTTGGTATTAGTAATTTCTCACTTGATATGGGTTTCAACTCGGCACCACCAACACCCCCAGATGTGACCTTAACAAAAACAGTGAACAATGCAGCCACAAGCCAAGGAACAAATGTAATTTTTACCATCAAAGTCAAAAATGAAGGACTCGGTGATGCAACAGGAGTCACTGTTCACGATACACTGCCTGTTGGTATGACATTTATTTCTGCTATACCCAATGGTGCTTTTAATGCTAATACACATCTCTGGACTATTGGAGATCTACCTGCGGGCGATTCTGTTATTTTGCTAATGACGGTTCGCATTGATAGTGTAGGTGTAAATTATAATACTGCCGAAATTCATACTTTGAATGAATCTGACACGGACTCGTCGCCAAACAATGGTGCTACAACTGAAGATGATATTGACCGTGTTTGTGTAAGTGTTCCAGTCCCATTATGTACCAGTCAAGGAAAAACATTGATATTATCAATTCCGGCAGGTTATACCAATATTAAATGGTTTAGGAATGGTACTGAAATACAAGGGCAAACATCCAACTCGTTGGTCGTTGGTCAGATAGGTGATTATACATTTACAGCCGACGAAGCGACCTGCCCTGTTGAGGGTTGTTGCCCTGTTCAAATAGTGGAAGGTAATTGTACACCGTTATGTAAACCTATCGTTTGTTTGCCTGTAGCAGTGGCAAGACAGTAATATTGTGGCCATTATTGTTTTATAAAACTAGTCCCCCTCAGTATCCTGTATATACTGAGGGGGACTTTATCAATAATGAGGAGGCTGTCTTTTTAGGACAGCCTCATGAGGTAAAGTTGGTTTTTCATTGAAATGCAATTAGAAAATAAGACCGTTGTAATGCTATAAACCTATAATATTTACGGCTTTATCTTTTAATTTAGGTCTCCAGTAGGAAGATTCCGTAATATTCTCTTTAACAACACCGCGTGTATTTGTGCTATGAACGACAACTAAACCTTTTTCGTCGTTTGACACGACCATTGCTACATGCGAAACATTGTTTTTGCTACCAAAGAAGACCAAATCGCCTGCTCGAGCAGACTCTACTGGAATGCGTATACCTTCTTTGAATTGTTCCGTTGAACTACGACTTGTTTTGATGTCAAAATAATTCAGTACATAACGAACAAAACCAGAACAGTCAAATCCATCATCTAAAGAAGCATTTCCGTAGTTATACTTAAATCCCCACTCCGTATGAGATTCTGCAAACCATGCCACATGTTGGCGACGTTCTGCTGATGATACAGATGATGCCAATACACGTTCTGTCACGATTGTTGGCGTATTATTGATAGCCAAACTCATGAATAATGATGCACTTTTAATCGGAATGGGAAATAAATTTGTTGTGTTTTCGCTCGTTGTATGGTTTTGTTGTATGGTGGCTGCTTCGGCAGCATAAATGTTCAGGGACAGAATTGTAAGTAAGCTTTGTAGGAAAATTTGTTTAACTCGGTTCGTGGGTTGGATGCAACATCGCTCTTTTGAGTTGTTTTTACTTTCCATATCTGTCATGCTGGTTAAAATGAAAGCGTCGGAGTCGCCAAATTAAAAATTGTGTCCTTCCTATATGTGGCAAATAAAATTTACTTCTCCGATTTAGCAATCTTTATTGCCTTGCACAAAGGTAAAAACTCAACTGGTATTTTGTATGCCGCAAAAGCTTTTTTTCAAACTTTATTTGTAAATTTAACACTTTTAAACAAAATAAATTTGTACCCCAAATGAGTTATTATTGTTTTTTACGTCGTATTGATTGGTTTTTAATGATTGATTGTCAAAGACTTAAGTGTTTTTTGTGGATTTGCACACTACGATATTCAGATATTAATTGTGAAGGCATCTTGATCAGCAAGGAAACCAAATTTTTTTCTGTATTTATCCATTTTTTCCTTTGAAACTATGGTTGTATCAACCCCCTCAGTAAAGGAGCGACGCAACAAGATGTCACCAGCATAATCTATGACGGATGTGTCGCCGCGATGTTCAAAGCCATTTGCATCTGTACCAACACGGTTGACTGCTACAACAAAGGCTTGATTTTCAATGGCTCTTGCTTCGGACAATATGCGCCAGTGATGACTGCGAGCAACAGGCCAATTTGCAACATAAATAAGTATGTCATAGTCGGGCTGTTCATAAGTCAGAGTATTTCGCGCCCATACAGGGAAACGTAAATCGTAGCAAATCAGCGGGCAAATGCGCCAACCTCGCCACTCAACTATGAGTCGTTCGACCCCCTCAGTATAGGATTCATTTTCGCGTGCTAATGTAAATCTGTGGCGCTTGTCATAAGTTTTATAGCTACCATCTGGATACATCCAAACCAAACGATTGTAGAATTGGGTGTTCTCTTTGCAAATGAAACTACCAGTGATGACAGCGTCCAATTCCCACGATTTTTTTTTGAGCCAAAATAAAGTGGCATCGTGCATGGTTTCGGCAAAGGCTGTTGGGTTCATCGAAAAACCTGTTGTAAACATTTCGGGGAGTACGATGATATCAGTTTCGCCTCGTTTGATATTCTTTAGTAAACTATCGAATCGAGAGAGATTCTCTATTTTGTTTTCCCAAACCAAGTCAGCTTGGACAGTTGTGATGCGCAATGAACTCATAAAAATTATTTTTCAATATTTTATATAACTCTATTTTTCCGTAGAAGTCACCATAGGAAGATTGTTGCGTGACCATTCGCTCCACGAGCCAATATATAATTGAGGTATTTCTAAGCCCGCATAATCCATGGCTAACAATGTATGACAAGCTGTCACACCAGAACCGCAATGTACTATGACTTGCTCAGATTTTCGACCGTCTAAAATTTTTTTGTATTTTTCTTTTAATTCAGTGGGTGCTAAAAAATACCCCTCAGTATCCAAGTTCTCGATAAACGGCACATTGACTGAGTTGGGTATATGTCCAGCAACCAAATCAAGAGGCTCAAATTCGCCTCGATAACGACCGGATTCGCGTACATCAATGATAAGATATTGGTCATCGTTGGATGCTTTACTTACGTCCTCAATGGTGACTTGTGGCAGTGTCCATTGGGTGAGATAGAAATTTTTTTGTACCTCAATTTTTTCAATTTTTTCTATATCACTACTGAGGGGATATCCTACCTTAATAGCAGCCTGCATACCGCCATCAATGACTTGCACTTGTTGGTGCCCAATGGCTTTTAGCATCCACCAAAGACGAGCCGCCGCATTTGCGCCATTTTTATCATCATAAATGATGACATGAGAATTGGGCATAATACCTATTGTACTTAAAATCTGTACAAATTGTGTCGGCGTTGGCAAAGGATGTCTTCCGCCTTCAGCGGGGTTAGGTTTGATATTAGCCATCTGGGTGTCTAAATCTATATGCTGGGCATAAGTGAGGTGTTCAGTGGCATACGCTTCTTTAGCTTTCGCACCTGACCGTGCATCAATTAAGATAAAGTTTTGATTTGGAAATAGTTGTAGAAGCTCTTGTGGCTTAATTAAAGGTGAAGTGATGGTTGCCATAGTCCAATTAGTAATCGTTAAAGAGAAAATGATTGCCGTAAAATTAAGATTATTGTTCACAACCACTCGCCTTTCTTTTTGTTATAGTTCCAAAAAGAAAAAATGACAACACATCTTTTGGAATTTGAAACCAAGTTATACGGTTCTCTGAGTGATATTTTTGAGTTTTTCAGTCATGCAGAAAATCTTAATGAAGTCACACCTAAAGACCTCAGTTTTACAATATTGACACCTACACCTATTCCAACAAAGATTGGGACCTTGATTGACTACCGCATTAAGCTAATAGGCATACCTTTTTATTGGCGTACATTGATTACTGACTTCGAGCCTATGGTTCGGTTTGTGGATCAGCAACTGAAAGGGCCTTATGTTCTGTGGCATCACGAGCACACGTTTGAGGATAAAGGCGATTATGTGTTGATGATAGATCGTGTCCATTATTTATCGCCTGGTTGGGTTTTTGAGCCACTAATTGACCGTTTTTTGGTACGCCCCCAATTAAATAAGATTTGGGCTTATCGAGAAAAACGTTTTTCTGAGCTTTTTGGGAAACGATGAAGTTGTTAATGTTTCAGAATGTGGAATCAATATTAAACATCTACTCCTATTTGGGCGAGTTGTCTATACTTGTTGCACCATTAGGGTTTTGAGAAGGAGAATTAAGAGGATTTTCAATATCATAAATATCAGCTTTTGATTCACTACGGTTTATTCGACTATCTTCAATTTGATTCATAACTTTGTCTGTTTCGCTCAAAAAGTTTTGGACAATGGGTTTGACACTGCCCAAAAAGGCAAACGAACCTTTGCGGAGAGGTTCGAGGTATCTGTATGACATTGAAGTCGTTTTGGTCGGTTCCTCAATCATGCGTGCACCGTCTGCAAACCAAATTAAGACACTGTAAAGGAAAGAGAAGAATATCGCCAATACAAAACCCCCAATAATTTGGTTAGGTAAATCTAAGTTAACAAGCTCTAATCCACCCGAAATAGCACTACCAACCATGCGTAAAAGCCACATGGATACAAAGAAAGTAACGATGAAACCTACGACAAACATAAGTGGGTTATACATGTCAAAACCTTGTTCTAGAGCTTTCGTCATATAAGGCGAAAACTTAAATGCCGACATAAGTGCGACGACTAATGACAATACCGAAAAAACAGAATTGATAATGCCATCTTTAAACCCTAAATAGAAGCCATAGCCTGCGGCAGCAAGAAACAAAATATCAATTATCATTTTAGTTAAGCTGTAAGATTTAAGCCTCAAAATTACACGTCTATTCATTGATAATCAATAACTTTCGATAAAATAAAGGCAATCAACGTTTTATTCTTAAATTTTGCTGACAGAACGTAAATATTCTCCTAACTTTGGACGATAAACACAAGAAAGGATACGTTTTTAGGTGTTGTAATTATTTCTTACAGATTTAAGGTTTATTTTATGTTAAAATCGTGTTTTGATCGAAAATGGTATAAATATTGCCTTTGTACACGACACACTCTCCTCTACACAGAGTAGATAACATTTATTGAGAAAACATTTTACTACTTTTTACGCCAATGATTCAAGATTACAATATACCCAATTTAAAAAGCTATGTAAACGGTCATAGCTCATCTCCAGAAGTCGAAACTGTGCAGATATTACTTATCGAAGACAATATGGGCGATGCACGTATAGTTGAAATCTTGCTGGAAGAGTCAGATCTACCTAACTGTAGAATTTCGCATTATCAAACCTTATCAGAAGGTGTAGGTGCACTCATGGAGCGAGAGTTTGATGTCGTTCTTCTGGACTTGTCTTTACCTGATTCTCGTGGTTTTGAAACACTACAGCGTTTAATTTCGGCCAAACCTGATGTAAATGTGGTTGTTATGACAGGTTATACAGACAAAGCTCTTGGGTTGAACGCTGTGAAAGCGGGTGCACAGGACTTTTTGATGAAAGGAGGGTTTGATGCAGAGTTATTGACTAAAACTCTGCGTTATGCCATAGAACGAAAAAATGTGTTGATAAAATTGGCTGCCGCAACACGTGCGCAAGAAGTTGCAGAAGAATCCGCACGCATGAAAGAGCAGTTCATTGCTTCAATCAGCCATGAAATGAGGACACCCATGAATGCAATTTACGGTATGTCGAATCTGTTAGCTCAAACAAAATTAGACAGCGAACAAAGAAGTTACATTGATTCAGTGCGACAATCGAGCGAGATTCTGTTAGGCGTTATTAATGATATTTTAGAGATTTCGACTTTACAAAATGGGAAAATGAGTTTTGAATCAAAGGATTTTGATTTACACGAGCTAATGTTCAATCTTGTAAATGTGATGCAATATAAAAAAGATGAAAAACCATTGGAGTTTCAACTTTATATTGACCCCTCAGTACCCAGCATTTTAAAAGGAGATAAATTACGACTCAATCAAATTTTATTCAATATTGTAGGTAATGCTGTCAAATTTACGGATGAAGGTGTCGTGAAAATAAATGTACAACTAATTGATAATCAAAAAGACAGCTCAAAGCTGCAGTTTGTAGTAAAAGATACAGGCATCGGTATTCCGGCGGATAAAATCGACAGTATTTTTGAGTCATTCACGCGTATTCGGACAAAAGATAGAATCTACGAAGGTACAGGGCTGGGATTGGCAATTGTTAAAAATCTCGTTCATCTACAAAACGGACGAGTTTGGGCAGAAAGCAATTTTGGTAATGGCACAACTATGTTTATTGAGTTGCCGTTTGCAAAAGCTCAAGACAATAAGTTAGTCGAAAAACCTGCTGAAGAACCCCCTCAGTATATGGACTCAAAGGTGCGACCCTTCCGTCTATTGCTGGTCGAAGACCATAAAATGAATCAAATCGTGGCACGTAAAACGCTAGAAAGACAGTTTGACAATATCGCCATCAAAATTGCAGAAAATGGAAAGGAATGTCTCGATATACTGAGAGAAGGGGAAGTATTCGACATTATATTGATGGACATTCAAATGCCCATCATGGATGGCACGGAAACAATTGCGTTTATTCGTGAAAATATGCCTGAATTGAAAACTCCTGTGTTGGCTATGACGGCTCATGCCAATATTTCTAAAGACAATTCATTTAAAAATTATGGATTCGATGACTACGTTTTAAAACCGTTTGAGCCAGAACAATTTTTTGAGAAAATTCATCTTTATCTTGATAAAAAAGGCAAATTTTAAAATTAGGAATTAATTTTGTCGCAGAACACGATCAAATCAATGTCTCTGACATCAAATTGAGAAAACAACACAGCAACTGGAGAAAATTTATTTTTAACACGAAACTCATTTTTGAAGTATGAGTACAGCAACGCCATTCCAATATATTAATTTAGACTACCTCGACACCATGACTGCTGGTGATGTTGAAACAATGCAGCAGATGCTTGAGATGCTGATTGAAGAAATTCCAACAGAGATTGAAAAAATGATTAATTCGGCAGCTTCAGTAGATTGGGAAGAAGTATTTCAAATAAGCCATAAACTCAAAACTACGCTTGCTTTTATTGGCAATGAAAGTATGATTTCACTCAACAAGACGATAGAGCATTGCACACGGCATAATGTTGACCTTAACGAAGTGCCTGCAATGGTAGCACAACTTTTCGAGTTGTCGCAGCCTGTTATGGGGGAGTTGAATAGTATATAAGTAGGCTTTACCTAACTATTGTTAAGACAACTTAAGTTAAAATTACTGAGGGGGTTATTTTTTGCGTTCAGTTACAAACATGACTAACTGTTCGAGCGACGTGCGTACCTCTGACTCAGGGAACTCGTTGAGCAGCTCAATAGCATCTGCGCGGTATCGCCGCATAACTTCTTCAGAATATTGTAAGCCACCACTTTTACGAACAAAATCTATTACTTCGCTTACTTTCACGGGGTCTTCATTATGACGTTTGACAATATTGATGATGCGGTCACGGTCGCTTTTGGGTGCGTTGTTGAGTGCGTAGATGAGTGGTAGAGTCATTTTCTTCTCTTTGATATCAATGCCCAATGGTTTACCTACATCATCTGTTCCAAAGTCGAAAAGGTCGTCTCTGATTTGGAAGGCAATACCTATTTTTTCGCCAAAAAGGCGCATTTTTTCAATCAAAACTTCATCTTGAGTTGTAGAGGCAGCTCCCACAGCACAAGCAGCAGCGATAAGGGAAGCTGTTTTTTGGCGAATAATATCGTAATAAATTTCTTCTTTTATGTCCAAGCGACGTGCTTTTTCTATTTGAAGCAATTCTCCTTCCGACATTTCTTTGACTGCATTGGACATGATAGTCAATAATTTGAACTGGTCATTTTTGAGGGCGACCAATAAGCCTTGCGATAGCAAATAATCGCCAACTAGAACAGCAATTTTATTTTTCCAAAGGGCATTGACGCTGAAGAAGCCTCGCCTTTCGTAACTATCATCCACTACATCATCGTGGACAAGCGAGGCTGTGTGCAACAATTCGACTAAAGATGCTGCGACATAGCTTGCATGATTGAAAGAACCGCACAATTTAGCAGCGAAAAAAACGAACATTGGGCGCACTTGTTTGCCTTTTCTCTGTACGATATAGTACATTATTTTGTCAAGTAAGGCAACATTGGTTTTCATCGAATCGCGAAAGTGCTTCTCAAACTCTTCTAATTCGTCGCTTATTGGTTTCTTAATATCATCAAGTTTCATACAGCAGTGGGCGGTTGAAGTGAGTGTTGAATGCTCGTTTTCGTACTTTAGGGGTTATTTACGGTGTTTAGACGCAAATATGGAACGAAAAAACGAGTTCATAAAAAACAGACAAAAGTAAGTTTCTGTTTTCAATTTCTTCTGAAAAATAAAAATGGAATCCAATTATTTAGTTGTACTGTTAAAATCACCTCTGACTGAGAGTAACGTTTACTGCGTTTTAAAACAGTTTCTAAAAAAACAAAAAGGTCTGTGAGAGGCTTGACTTTAAAGTCACCTGCTTACAGACCTTAGAAGCTGATTTAAACCTACCACTCCTGTTTCGTGCGTAGCACGAAACAGTGTATAATGGTGTCGTTTATTTATGTTGCGTTACTAATCACATTTAGAAACGTTTTAACGCTTTTTTATATTAAAATTGTTTATTAATTTATGCTGTTGAATGGCTGAAGCTATCGTTGAATTTGTAAGTAGCCTGTGTAGCTATCGTTTTCACCGTTTTCGATGACATAATAATAAGTACCATCGGGTAAAAGTTTGTTTTCAAACGTGCCTTTCCAATCGTTTTTATAGTTGTTCGTTTTCAAAACTTCACGACCATAGGTATCGTAAACTGCAACAGTATGTTTTGGAAAGCGTTCGAGACCTTCGACAATAAAATTATCATTCAGACCATCGTCATTTGGCGAAATGCCGTTGTGAACGAGTAAAGCGTCGCTACTGACAGTGATATTAATTGTGACAGTTTCTTTGTTGCCAAATTTATCAGAAACTTCAACCACAGCCATATCTTTACCAATAAAGTCTTTGCCTGGTACGTAATACAGTTTCAATTGTTTGCCAATTACTGAGGGGGTTGCCGTACCATTTGAAACGCTTAAAAGTTTGGCGGTGTGTATGTCGCCTTCGTCGAAGTCATAAATGGGGAAATAAGATTCGATGGATTGATTGATTTTTGTTTTGACCGCTGTCACAGCCACTGCGGGTGCTTTTGAGAGGCAAGAAGCAGCTGGATTGATGAGTAAATTGAGAAACTGTCCTGCTTGTGGCACTTCCAATAATTCATATTCAAAAGCAGCAGGGTCAGAATTGTTGATTTTGACCTGATTCATGCCTGAAATCGGGAAGGTGCGATTGTCATGCCATTTCAACTCAATAGGAGTTTGGAAGTTGACCATATCGAAGCCAAGTGTCGAGACAGGTATCCAGACATTCGGAACGGCTTTCGCACCAGCATTCGAGCCTGTGTAGAAAGCGTTAAGCGACACAATGCCTTGGTTCCCAACTTCTCGGCTGCCTTGTAGGGTTTGTTGACCATAGTTGCGGTCAACTTGCACAGCTTGGTTTGAAAAGTTTTCTTGACGTACAATCACGGGATTGCGCAACTGTGCTGAATTATACTCAAACCGATAATTGGCATCACCCATTTGGAAAGTCTGAGCGTCATTAGTCGCTTTCACTTGTATGCTGACTTGGGCTTTTCCAGCTTTACAATCCAAACTATTAAGTGATAGACGTAAGTCGAAGCTACCTTTTTGTCCCCATGCGGCAGAAGTAGCGACTGTCGCAAACAAGGTTACGACAGAGATTTGTTTGAAAAACTGCATAGTTTTTGAGTTTTTTTGTTAAAAAATTATAAGACTTTTACTTTAAAACATTGATTTATAATCAAAAAATAAAATTACCGAAATCATAGCGACTGTATTTTATGGAAAAACGAAAAAGCGTGACAGCTAATCCGAAATAAAAGCATAGATACAATTTAGATTACCGCTTAATCTTTATAAGCAGTCTATTTCTGCTATACAGATTGTCGAAAGGTAGATATTGTTTGAGAGGTGAGTATAAATATTTTGTATTGAAAATCAATGTTTTAAAAATCATTTTCTGTTTCGTGCTATAGACAATACTTCGGTAATTTTTTAGTTGAAAAACGGCGGCTTCGCCGCCGAAAAAAGGGGGAATGGAGGTAAGGTTCAATTTTTTACAAGTTCGGCCGCACCCCGAACTTGAAAAAAATTAAACCTTCCCTCCAAAAAGTCCACTCCGCCACCACAGGCGGCGTTATTTACGCTTAAAAAACTACCGAAGTATTGATAGATACGAACGTTAAAGAGCCATGTTTTTAGGAGCATAGATTTAT
>JAEUUP010000075.1 GCA_016787525.1 Saprospiraceae bacterium
CGAAAAAAGGGAGGATGGAGCGAGATGTTTTATTTTTTTGAATTGTGGGCTGCACCCACAATTCAAAAAAATAAAACATCTCGCTCCAAAAGGTCTCTTTGCCGCCGAAGGCGGCTATTTTAAGTTATTTTAGGTACTAAAGAATTACCGAACTATTGAACATGAGAAATTAAAATAAATAATTATCCAATTTAAACCATTTTTTAGTTGTTTCTACAAAACAATTTCAAAAGTTTAGTCGCAAGAAAAAGAATTTATGTTTTGGAAAGCACTTTTCGTTTTTAACTTTGTCTTTGGTTTATTATTTAACAGTCATACTTTACATTCATCAATCCATTTTTATGAAAAAAATGTTCGTCTTTGCCATCCCTTTTCTGATGGTTATCTTTCTTTTTGAGAATTGCAAAACGGTTCAAAAAACGACAACAACTACAAGTACAACCACCTCAAAAATCCAGTTCGACCGCTGGCAACAACGAGTCGAATACAATATGGATGTTGATTTTGACGATACCAAACACCAATATGCAGGCAAACAAAAGCTTGTTTTTCACAACAACTCGCCTGATGAATTGCCTAAGGTTTTCTACCACCTATACATGAATGCCTTTCAACCTGGTAGTACAATGGACATTCGTAGCCGTTTGAGTCCCGATGCTGACCCACGTGTGACTGACCGTATTTCAAAATTAAAACCAGAAGAAATGGGTTATTTGAAAGTCAAATCATTGACTATGAATGGCAAAAAATGTGACTTCAAAACAGAAGGAACAATACTTGAAGTGACTCTACCTGAAAAAATAGCCCCCCTCAGTAAAGCAACCTTTGAAATGGAATTCGATGGTCAAGTAGCCCTTCAAATTCGTCGTAATGGTCGCATGAGCAGCGAAGGTGTAGATTATTCGATGGCACAATGGTATCCTAAAATGTGCAACTACGATGAGCAAGGTTGGCATGCTAACCCCTATATCGGGCGCGAATTTTATGGTATTTGGGGTGATTATGACGTCACTTTGCACATCAATCAACGCTTTATGGTCGGTGGCACAGGCGTTTTACAAAATGTGGCAGAAGTAGGCAAAGGTTACGGTACAGGCTCACCCAAAGCAGATGCGAATGGTAAATTGAAATGGCATTTCGTTGCTAAAAATGTTCATGATTTTATGTGGGGTGCAGACCCAGACTACAAACATGTTACAAAAAAAGCCGATGACGGCACTTTGATGCACTTTTTCTATATACCTTCCGAAAAAACAGCGGCTTGGGAACAATTACCCGACATTATGGCTAAAGTTTTTGCTTTCAATAGAGATAATTTTGGTCAATATCCATGGTCTGACTATGCTTTTGTGCAAGGCGGTGATGGCGGTATGGAATATCCTATGTCCACTTTGATAACAGGTGAACGCCCTTTGAGTTCGCTCGTAGGTGTGAGCGTGCATGAGCTGTTCCACTCTTGGTATCAAGGAGCTTTAGCGTCAAATGAAAGCTTATATGCATGGATGGACGAAGGCTTTACTTCTTATGCTTCCAATTATACGATGAATTATTTGAAAAAACTAAAACTTATAAAAGGAGAAGTCGAAGAAGAACCAATGTTGGGTGATGTCGCGCGATTCACAAAATGGCAAGCACAAGGACGCGAAGAACCCCTCAGTATCCATGCCGACCATTATGTGTCCAACACAGCTTACAGCATTGGCGCATACACAAAAGGAGCTGTTTTTTTAGAAGAAATCAAATACATCATTGGTGAAGAAAATTTCCAAAAAGGCATTTTGCAATATTTCAATACATGGAAAATGAAGCACCCAAACCCAAATGACGTGATTCGTGTGTTTGAAAAAGTCAGCAATTTAGAGTTAGATTGGTTCAAAGAATACTATGTATATACTACAAAACAAATTGATTACGGTATTGTAGAGGTATCTGAAGAAGGTGCAAAAACACAAGTTTTGCTCAAAAGAGATGGTGCATTCCCAATGCCTTTGGACATTACAGTGATTTATTCAGATGGTTCAAAAGAGCAATTCTATGCACCACTTGATTTGATGCGTGGCGAAAAGCCCAACGAAAACCCCAAAATAAAGCGGACTATTCTACCTGATTGGGCTTGGGCTTATCCTGGGTATGAATTTGAGATTCCAGCACCTAAAAGCAAGGTGTCAAAAATAGTCATTGACGAATCACGTCGTTTAGCCGATGTCAATCGTGATAATAATGTGTGGATGAATAAATAAAGCACATTTAAAAAATCTAATAGGATTCACAGATTTATAAATTAAAATAGGCTATTCTAACCTTATAAATCTGTGAATCCTATCGGATTTACAAGTTTCATATCGAATTTAAACTGTTATAATAATCCGTAGTTTGATACCACCAATGAAAAAACCTAAACTGTGATTCCATTTTTGTCAAATCGAACGCCCCTTCAGTATAAAGTTCTTGATTGAAAAAACTCCAAACTGAGATGTGGCTCAAACATTTCTTTTTAAAAAAGTCTGACTTAGAAAAATTTGTCACCCTAAAACAGCGTTTTTATACTTTCAGAAATCTTCTTTATACCCCCTCAGTAATCCCGCAGAAAAAAGGGGCAAAGAGGTTTTTTCACTAAATCTATAAACAGGGTTTTCATTTGGCTTCAATTGTCTAACTTTACGCGGTTTTCAAAGCATATTCAACTCATTACAGACATTTCAGAATGATAAAGTCTTTTGCTTGTCCATTTTTATGCTTTTTAATAGCCATTGGGTCAAAAAACAAGCAATCTTGAGCGTTTAACATTTTGACATTCTTTATGACCATTTCAAAAAATATGAAGAAAAGTTTTATTCTCCTTTTCTCTTTCTGTGCATTTGTGGGTACACGTTTAGTTGCTCAATGTAACCGACCTGCCCCATCGGACAACCCATGTACAGCACCTACCTTCTGCAACAATGACCAGATTGATGGCTATTGCAGCTCCGTCACAACACCCATTTCAGGCAAGAAATATTTGAAACCTGCTGGGTTTTGTGGTTCGCTTGAAAGCCCCAGTTGGTTCAAATTTATTGCCGATGCAGCTGTACATCAATTCAGTTTCAATGCTAATAATGCCATTGGCTGCAATGGAAACGGCGTTCAAGCCGCTGTTTTTGATGCCACCGACTGTACTGACTCCAGCACTTTTGTATTAAAATCCAATTGTATCAACGCAATGGGCTTACAGCCTGTGGCAACTGTAACAGCAACAGGATTAGTACCTGGTAGAGCCTACTATATTTTAGTTGATGGCTATCAAGGTGAGGTGTGCAATTATCAAATTTTGAATATTGGAGCCGCTATTCGCCCTACAAATGAAACGTTACCAACTCCATCAGTCATTTATGGTGCGACGAGTTTGTGTGCTAATGCAACTAATGTGACATACAGCGTTCCCAAAAATGTCAATGCTTCGGATTATGTGTTTGAAGTAACCATCAATGGTAGTGCCCCACAAACAACAACACGGCAAGATAGTTTTATTGTCATTCCTTCTTTTCCTGCCAACGGCTCAGCTCGCATTTGTGTAAAATACAAAAACGATTGTACCGAATCAGCGTCAGCACGTTGCATTGATGTGATAATTACATCTAAAACAATTGTGACACTACCGACGGTACATGTATGTTCGGGGAATGCTGTTACTGTCATTGATACTTTTGTAGATAACTCTACTTCCCCTGTTGCTGCGGACGAAACCATCAATATCACAAGAGATAAAGCAGGTTCAGGTGGTTGTGATACAACTTTTAACGTAACTGTTATCAAATACACAGAGAAGAGTTCAAGTCAAATTCTTTTTCTAAAACCCACTGAAACACGTGTGATATGCGCAACAAGTGTATCAATTCCAACCAATACTTGCCCAGTTCTTGCACTCCCTGTTGTATGTAGTGGCGGCTCGGTTTCAGGGTGTGACTCTATTATTAATTTAACCATCATCAACGCCAAACAAACCTCGACGATTACACCTGCAAATCCTGTTTTGAATTGTAATTCACAACTGCTCCAAGTCGCACACTCAGGAATTTGCAATGGAGTGACACATAATAATAGTTATCAATGGTTTTTCCAAGCACAAGCAGGAGACCCCCTCAGTAATTTGGGTAATACGACCTCAAGTTTTAATGCCAATCAAACTGGTATTTACACAGTTGTGGTACGTGACTCTGTATTGAGAACAGGACAAGCAGCTTTGGGCTATCGAATTTTCACTGATACGATTCGCGTTACCGTCACAGGCACAAGCGGAACGGGCGTACCAACACAACCAAACCTTATCAGCGGCCGAAGCGACACAACTGTGTGCCAAGGCTCAAGAACAGTATTAACCATTCCTGCTGTGGCGAATGCGACAACCTATACGTGGTCACTGGTGCGCAATGGTGGTACAATCTTTTCAGGACAAGGTACAACACAAGTCACTATTGATTGGTTACCAAGTACTTCAGGTGATACAGTTGTTGTTATTGCCAATAATGGATGTGGTTCAAGCCCTGCGCGACGATTATCTGTATTAATCTTAAATTTTCCAAATCTAAACGCTGGTGTTGACCGTGCTGTTTGTGGAACAATGGCAACATTGAGTGCGACCAATAGCACGCCGAATGGCACTTGGTTTAGTGCCTCAACCAATACTGGTGGTGTTGTTTTCGACGATGCTTCCAAAGCTAATGCCAATGTGCAAGTGACACAACCTGGTGTGTATCAATTAGTTTGGCGTGAAACAGTTAATACATGCTCCAAATCCGATACTGTACAATATACGTTCAACCCAATTCCAAGTTCGAGCAATCTGAAAGATAGTTGTAATGTTACAAGAACAAATTACTTTGTTAAGTTTAATATTACAGGTGGCACACCACCCTATCAAGTATATTTGGCAGGCACTAATACATTGGCAGGAACGGTTGGTGCAGGAGGATTATTTATGTCCAATGCTATGCCTTTGGGTTCAAGTTTTTTTGAAATCAAAGATGCAAATATATGTTCTCCGCCACTTATTTCAGTGTCTCAAAACTGTACCGCGTGTAACACCAATGCAGGTGCGATGGATGTAAGCACAGATTTGTCTATCTGCCAAGGCGATACGGCAAGAGCAACTTATCTGGGTGGTTATGTTAACGATGGCAACGATACTTTACAATTCGTACTGCACAGAGGAGACCCACGCTCAGGCATTATTGCCCGCAGCAATGTACCTCGATTTGCCTATCAAGCAGGTATGGCATTTGAAACCCGCTATTTTATATCAGCCGTTGCAGGTGACGATAGTTCCCGACAAGTTAAAATAACCGATCCTTGTTTCAATTATAGTCCAGGTGTAGTGGTTGTTTTCCATCAAAAACCTACTGCAACGATGGTTGCCTCTGACTCAAATTTATGTATTGGTAGTTGTACCAATCTGCGTTTAACTATGACGGGCAAATCTCCTTACTCCATCGGTTTGCGTTTGACCGATGCGACTACAAGAGATTCTGCTATCAATAGAATTACAAGCGGTTATTTAGCACAAATTTGCCCAACCCAAAATACCACCTATCGTTTATATTCAGTAAGAGACTCATTTGGCTGTTTTGACACAACATTGAACAGACAATTAACGGTAAGAGTCAATCCGAAAGTTTTTGCTGGCATACCTAAAGCACCCCTCAGTATTTGCAGCAGTTTAGACACCACAATTTCATTAGCGACACTCCTAACCAATGCAACATCGGGGGGTACATGGTCAGAAGTTTCGACAGTGCCTTCAACTGGTGGAGCATTTACAGCAGCATCAGGGCGGTTCAGAACTCGTAGCCAAGCGGTAGGAATCTATCGTTTTGCTTATGCAGTGCGCCCCTCAACAGCCTCACCTTGTCCAAACGATACAGCTTTTGTCAATATTGAAATAAAATTCACACCTATCGCTGATGCGGGTGCAGACGATACCATCAGATGCAACAAACCAGTTGTAAGTATAGGTGGCACAAACACCTCTTCGGGCAATAGTGTTACAGTCGCTTGGTCAGGTGGTGCTGGTGGTAATGTACCCCGCCAAAATGTTACACAACCTGGCACATTCATTCTGACCGCCACTTCAAATGGTTGTTCAGCCCGTGATACTGTTGTGATTTATGTGGATACAACGTCACCTCGGGCTGTCATCAGTCCTATTACTCAAACAGTAACTTGTGCTGTACCTTCTGTCGTGATCAATGGTTCTACCTCAACACCTATAGGTCAAGTAGATTATTTATGGTTCTACAATGGTATTCCTTTCGACAATAATGCTGTTTCATCAGCACAGTTTGGCGGTAATTACACTTTGGCTGTCATTAATTTACGCAACGGTTGTGTGGATACTGACAGTATCACAGTTAATGAAAATACAACGCCACCAACTGTTCAAATTGCACGCCCATCAACCATTAACTGTAAAGATACCATTGTCACTATTGATGCCTCAACTTCATCTAATGGAGCTAAATACACCCTCAATTGGCGTGCAACCAATGGTGGACGCTTCCTAAGAGATTCTACTACATTAACGCCCAAAGTCAATGTTTCAGGTTTTTATCTTTTAACGGTTACTGATACTACGAATAGCTGTAAAGATTCTGCGTTCGCATTTGTGCCAATTGATACTTTGCGCCCAATTGCCTCAGCAATAGCAACCGATTCTATAGACTGTACCAACCCAACAGTTGCTTTAAGTGGTAGAGGGTCAACCTTGAGTGCTAATATTAGTTACAATTGGGTAGCTCAAACAGGTCATATCGCTTCGGGTGCTAATTCGCTCAATCCTGTAGTAGATGAACCTGGTTTCTATATTTTGACTGTTGAAAACACTAAAAACTTCTGTACAAATAGAGACACCGTCCAAGTCATAAAAAACAATGCACGACCAACTGGTATTAAAATTTCGACTAAAAAACCAACTTGTTATGGCGAATGCAATGCAAGTATGAGCATTACGAGTGTCATTGGCGGTACTGCGCCTTATATTTACTCGTTGGATGCAAAAGTATTTACCACTCGTAACACATTTAACAACCAATGTGCAGGCACATTCAAATTGACAGTGCAAGATGCAGGTGGTTGTACATTAGATACGACTTTCTCCATCAGCCAAGACAAGCAACTTTATGTCTCTTTGGGTGCCGACACCACTTTAAAATTAGGCGATAGTCTTTTACTTAAAGTGCTGACCAATGCTGATACAATCAAAAATATTGTTTGGAATCCACTTTCCGACTCAACCAATTGCCCGAAAGGTAAATTTTGTACCGAACAATGGGTGCGCCCTACACGTGGCACGACTTATACGGCTACTTTGACAGATCAAAATGGTTGTCGCACTGTTGGCACTATCAATGTTTCGATTGATAAACGCAGACCGATTTTTGTTCCATCTGCCTTTTCACCCAATAATGATTCTAATAACGATGTGTTGATGATTAATGGCAGCCAAGTTGTGAAGAGTATTAAACGCTTCCAAATCTACGACCGTTGGGGTGAGCAAGTGTTTGCAAGAGCTAATTTCAAGACAGATGACCCTAATTTCGGTTGGGATGGTCGCCACAAAGGACGTGATGCTCTGCCAGGTGTTTACATTTATTTCATCGAAGTGGAATATTTGGACAACACTTCAGAAATATTGGAAGGTGATGTCACCTTGATGCATTAATATCCCCCCCCCTCAGTATATCGAGGTTTTGTGACAAAATATACACAACTAAGTAACTGCTGTTACGCAAGCGACAGTTAACACACGGTTTTCGCTTTGTTTAAAAAACATGCTTCAAAATATCTTTTTTAGCCCGAAACTAATTTCGAATCGTTTACGATTCAAAATTAGTTTCGGGCTGATAGACTTCTTTCCTTGCACGTCTTTTTTGCAAAGCAAAAAACAGTGTGTCATTTATTGAGCGGATAACATCAGTAAATAATTGAAAAACAAAGAGATAATAAAAATGCTCGAATCTATTTTAGGTTCGAGCATTTTGTATTTTAGCACTTCTTTTCTTTTATTAATCGAAAAGTCAACAGTAATTTAAATAAAACAAACTACTATCGCAGAATCAAGTTAATTGTCACGATTAAAATAACAATAATGAAAAACATCTATTTCAACCGCCGACGTTTTATGACACTCACTGCAAAAGCAGCAACAGGCGTTGCATTGGCTTCAACTTTACCACAAACGGCTCAAGCTGAAAAGATTATTGAGTCTAAAATCAAGTTTTCAGTCATCAATATCAATCACAACCATATTTATGGCATGACTGATGCCGTGACCCGCGGAGGCGGTCAATTGATCTCTTTTTATGCTAAAGAACCTGATCTAGCAGCCGCTTTTTCCAAAAAATACCCAACAGCTAAATTGGCAAAAAGTCCGCAAGAAATACTTGAAGACAAAAGCATACAACTCATCTTAAGTTCAGGCATTCCTACGGAGCGTGCGCCTTTGGGAATCGAAGTGATGAAATACGGCAAAGATTATTTAGTAGATAAACCGGGCATTACTTCGTTGGAACAACTCGCAGAAGTTCGTAAAGTACAAAAAGAAACCAACCGCATCTACTCCATCATGTACAGCGAACGGCATGAAAACCGCGCAACTGTCAAAGCTGGCGAATTGGTGAAAGCTGGTGCTATTGGCAAAGTGATTCAAACCATCGGTATGGGACCTCATCGGATGAATGTGAAAACACGTCCCGAATGGTTTTTCGACTATTCATATTCAGGTGGCATCATTACGGATATTGGTTCACATCAGTTTGACCAGTTTTTGTTTTTCACAGGGTCAACTCAAGCGGACATTGTGGCGGCACAAGTGGGCAACACAAGCCATCCTGAATATCCCAAATTTGAAGATTTCGGCGATGTGATGGTAAAAGGGAACAACGGTACAGGCTATATTCGCGTGGATTGGTTCACACCCGATGGTTTAAAATCTTGGGGCGATGGTCGTCTGACGATACTCGGTACTGAGGGGTATATCGAATTGCGTAAAAACATTGATATTTCAGGAAGAGAAGGTGGTAATCACTTGTTTTTGGTCAACAATAAAGAGACAATCTATATGGACTGCAGCAAAGAACCACTTCCTTTTGGCGAACAATTCGTAAACGATGTCATCAATAGAACGGAAACCGCCATGTCGCAAACCCATTGCTTTTTAGCCACCGAACTGGCACTAAAAGCTCAAAAAATGGCGCAAAAGCTCAATTTCAAGAAGTAAATTTTCTATTTCCCAAAAAACGAAAGCCCAAAAGCAAATGCAATTGGGCTTTCGCCGTCAAAATCAAGTAAAATATTTTCACAATCTAAACAACATCCTTACAGATAATTTTCAACATTTTCATAGGGCAAGTTGAAAGCATCTGCTACACCTTTATAGACCACCTTACCATTGATGATATTCAAACCCAAACGCAAATCTTTACGATCTTTACAGGCTTGTTGCCAACCTTTGTCAGCCAATTGAATGGCATAAGGCAAAGTAGCGTTTGTCAAAGCAATGGTTGAAGTATAAGGCACTGCGCCTGGCATATTGGCAACACAGTAGTGAACCACATCATCAATAATATATGTCGGATTGTCGTGCGTTGTCGGTTTGCATGTTTCAATGCAGCCACCTTGGTCAACCGCCACGTCCACAAGTACTGTCCCAGGACGCATCATTTTCAACATATCTTTGGTAATCAAATGTGGCGCTTTTGCGCCTGGAATCAACACAGCACCCACAATAAGGTCTTGAGTACCAATCAAACGACGAATATTGTATTCATTAGAGTACATAGTTGTCACATTCGGTGGCATAATGTCACTCAAATAACGCAAACGAGACAAACTAATATCCATAATCGTCACCTGTGCGCCCAACCCCGCAGCCATTTTTGCCGCTTGTGTTCCCACAATACCACCGCCTAAAACCAATACTTTGCCTGGTTCAACGCCTGGAACACCTCCTAACAATACACCACGACCTTTCACTGGTTTTTCCAAATATTTTGCACCCTCTTGAATCGCCATACGACCCGCAACTTCGCTCATTGGCACCAAAAGTGGCAACGAACGGTCAGGTAACTCAACAGTTTCATAGGCCAGACAAACCGCCCCACTACGCAGCATAGCATGAGTGAGCGGTTCGTAACTAGCGAAATGGAAATAAGTGAAAACTAAATGATGTGGTTTGATTAAATCGTATTCTGGTTCAATCGGCTCTTTCACTTTCATAATCATTTCTGCTTTCGCAAAAACCTCTGCCGCCGATTTCACAATTTTTCCTCCCGCTGCCTCATATTCGTGGTCTGCAAAACCTGAGCCTTCGCCAGCCGTTGTTTCGATATAGACTGTATGTCCGTGTCTTGTAAGTTCTAACGCGCCTGCAGGTGTGAGTGCGACGCGATTTTCATTCGATTTGATTTCCTTTGGAACGCCGATAATCATTTTCTAATTGATTTATATTTGGTTAGATTTTTTTTAACATTGCAAAGGTAGGTTTTCTGAATATTATTTTAATTTTGAGACAAATAATAACAAATTTTTTCTATTATTTTAAATTATTTAGAAATTATTTCTAAAAAAAGTATCAATACTCTTATTAAGAAAAAAAACTTTCTACGCCGATGTTAAATAAAATTGATAGAACCATTTTGTCACTTTTACAACTCAATGCGCATTTGACCATAAAAGAAATTGCTGCAGAAGTCAATATGTCCATCACACCTGTCCATGAGCGCATCAAAAAAATGGAAGCGGAAGGTTTGATTGAAAAATATGTTGCTGTATTGAATCGGAAAAAGCTGGGACAATCCATGATTGTCTATTGCAATATATCACTAACCAAACAATCGCCTGACGATTTCAGCATTTTCAATGAAGCCATAAGCCAGATGCCAGAAGTCGTGGAAAGTTGTGTCGTTTCGGGGTCTTTCGACTATATTTTGAAGATTATAGTGCCAGATATGGATGCTTATTACCTTTTTCATCAGCAAAAATTAGCGAATATCCAATCCGTAGCACAAATTAATAGCTTTTTTGTCATGAACGAGGTCAAATACACTACGGCTATTCCCATTTGATACCCCCTCAGTATATTTTGCCTACTGTTTCGTTTGGAAACACTACTTTTGCCGAAATTTAAATATCAGCAAAAAAGAATAAGACATTGAAAGCTAAAAAGAGTTTTGGTCAGCATTTTCTAAATCGCACCGACATTGCTAAACGCATAGCAGACAGCCTTTTATTGACAACGGAATTGGCGGGTCGTGTCCTCGAAGTAGGACCAGGCAAGGGCATGTTGACGCAGTTTTTGGTTGAAAAAAAACATCAATTGGTGGTGGTTGAAGCCGATAAAGACATGGTGGATGTATTGAATCAAAAGTATGACCCCCTCAGTATAAAAATCATTTTTGAAGATTTTTTGAAAGTTGATTTATCAAAAACCTTTGACAATCAGCCATTTAGTTTGATTGGCAATTTTCCATACAATATTTCAAGTCAAATCGTTTTCAAAATGATTGAAAACCGCCACCTTGTACCAGAGATGGTCGGCATGTTTCAGTTAGAAATGGCAGAACGTGTGGTAGCAAAGCCCGGCGGCAAAGATTATGGCGTTATCAGCGTTTTAGCTCAAGCATTCTATGAAGGGAAAAAACTGTTTAATGTGGACAAAGGCTGTTTTTCACCGCCACCTAATGTCCAATCTGCAGTCATACGTCTGACACGCAAAGACAATCAAAACTTAGGTTGCGATGAAAAACTCTTTAAAAATGTGGTAAAAATAGCATTCAACCAACGTCGAAAAATGTTGCGAAATACCATGCGCCCGTTCTTCGATAAAGACCCCTCAGTATTGACAGACCCATTTTTCAACAGAAGACCTGAAACACTGAGTTTGGAAGAATTTGTCGGTTTGACGCAAAAAATCGAGCCATTGGCCACTTAAAACTTCAAATGACGTACTGTTTGACCGTGATTGATTAACTGTTTGAGCGAATCAATGCCAATTTTCAGATGTGTATTTAAGAAGTTAGAGGTTACGGCTTTATCATTTTCTTCCGTTTTTACACCTTCAGGAATCATCGGAATATCACTTACCAACAATAAAGCACCCGTTGGAATGTGGTTTTTAAAGCCCACTGTAAAAATGGTTGCCGTTTCCATATCAACCGCCATACATCTAAGCTCTCGCAAATATTCCTTAAAGTCTTCTTTGTGTTCCCAAACACGGCGATTGGTGGTGTAAACCGTTCCTGTCCAATAGTCCATATCGTAGTCACGAATCGTGGTAGAAATGGCTTTTTGCATCGCAAAAGCAGGCAAAGCAGGCACTTCAGGTGGTAAATAGTCGTTGGAAGTACCCTCACCGCGAACTGCTGCGATAGGCAGAATCAAATCGCCCACTTTGTTCTTGTCATGACGTAAACCACCGCATTTACCCAAAAATAAAACTGCTTTAGGTCTGATAGCCGTCAATAAGTCCATAATGGTCGCAGCATTGGGGCTACCCATGCCAAAATTGATGATGGTAATGTCGTTGGCGGTGGCGCAGAGCATCGAACGGTCGTATCCTTTCACTTCTACATTGTGCCAATCTGCAAAAAGATGAACATAATTTGAGAAATTGACTAAGATAATATATCTGCCAAATTCATTGAGTGGCATACCTGTATAGCGCGGCAACCAATTGTTTACAATTTCTTCTTTGGTTTTCATTTTTTAAAATTTTGATTGTGAATGGTTTATAAAAAAAATTGTGTTCGTACAGGGGCATTTGAGCGAAGGTATGTAAAAATCAATCCATTTTTAAATTTTTTTTAAAAAACCAAAATATTAGTTTTGCAGTTATTATGACATGATTTTTCACAAATTAATATAAATTTCAATTATGCAAAATCAATTTAACTTAACAATCATGTTCAAAACGTCCATTTTAGCATTGTTTTACTGCTTTTTCGTTCCTCTCTCCATAGGCATTCCTATCAACAGTATTTTTGCGCAAATCACTGTCGCACCAACATTTCCAACTGTTGACGACAATATCACAGTTACTTACGATGCGACAGCGGGCAATGCGGCTTTGGCAGGTGTAGCACCGATTTACACGCATACGGGTGTCATCACCACCGCCAGTACCTCTTCGAGTGACTGGAAATACACAAAATATCCGTGGACGACCAATGCCGCCGACAATGTTTTGACTTCATTGGGTAATAACAAACACAGTATTGCCTATAATATTCGTTCTTACTATGGAATCCCGCCATCTGGTGTGACAGTGAATCAATTAGCAATGGTTTTCCGCAATGCTGACGGCTCGAAAGTCGGGAAAACGAGTTCCGATGGCGATATTTTCTACGATGTCTGGGACGGAACAACGTTTGTTTCCAAAATTACGGCCCCCTCAGTACCCAATATCACTGTGAATATCGGCGATGCTGTTTCATTCCAAGGCGAAACACCTGTGAATGCTGCTTCAATGGTATTGCGTTTGAATGGCTCGTTTGTCAAGTCCTCTTCTGGCTCGAAAGTGATGACGCATACGTTTACAGCAACAAATCCAGGTCTTAATACAGTCACTTTTGCTGCCAACGATGGCAATATTGCTGCCTCTTTGAAGACGTTTACGTTTTTTGCTATGCCCAATGTAACAGTTGAAAATCCTCCTACGACCTTGAAACCTGGGGCAACTGACAATGGCGATGGCACTGTCACTTTTATGTTGCGTACTCCCAGTGGCGGTAAAACATTTGCCTACCTACTCGGTAGTTGGAATAACTTTACGCACGATAACGCATCATTGATGAAACGGAGTAGCGATGGCACATTTTTTTGGCAAACTGTCAGCGGATTCACTGCGGGTCAAACTTATACTTATCAATTCAATGTGGACGGTACTCGTGCAGCTGACCCTATGAGTCACCTAATTTTAGACCCCACAAATGACCAGTATATTTCTTCAACTGTTTTTCCGAACAAGCCAACTTATCCAAGTGGCGCATCAGGTTTTGTAACGGTTTATGAACATCAAAAACCTGCTTACAATTGGCAAGTCACTAATTTCAATCGCCCCTTCAAAGCAAGTTTGGTCGTTTATGAACTATTGGTTCGCGATTTTACAACACAACGAAGTTTCCAATCTATCATTGATTCCATTCAATATCTAAAACGACTCGGTGTCAATGCTGTAGAGTTCATGCCAGTTCAAGAGTTTTCGGGCAACGATAGTTGGGGCTACAATCCTATTTTCTATTCTGCACTCGACAAAGCTTATGGCACAGCTGATAAATTTAAACAACTGATTGACCTTTGCCACCAAAACGGGATGGCCGTCATTTTAGACGTTACTTTCAACCATATTGATGGCACTTCTCCACTCTGTCAACTCTACTGGGATGCTGCCGCTAGCAAGCCTACTGCCAACAATCCTTGGGTAAATCGAGACAGCAAGCATCCTTTTAGCCCTGCTCCTGACTTGAATCACGAAAGTGGCTGGACGAAAGAATATGTCAAAGCGGCTTTCAAATATTGGCTCGATGAATTTCATGTAGATGGCTTTCGACTCGACTTATCTAAAGGTTTTTCACAAAACAATAATTGTAGTGGCAATCAATTCGATGTGTCATGTTGGAGTCAATACGATGCCAGCCGCGTTGCTATCCTGAAAGATTATAACAGTTATATCCAATCACAAGCTCCTGGTTTGTATGTCATTCTGGAACACCTCGGTGGCGCACAAGAAGAGCAAGAATTAGCTTCAAATGGTATGATGTTGTGGGAAAAACTCCACACAAACTACAAACAAGCGGCTATGGCTTGGTCAACAGACAGCGGTTTAGACGCAGCATCGCCTAAAAGCACATCTGTTAGGAATTGGGACAACTACGATCGCCCAGTTACTTATGCTGTCAGCCACGATGAGGAGCGTTTAATGGTCGAATGTCTCACAAGCGGCAATCAAATTACGGGTTATTCGACCCGTGATATGTCAACGGCATTGAAACGCCAAGAATTGATTGCTGCTTTTCTTTACACCATCCCAGGAGCCAAGATGATGTGGATGTTCGATGAGTTGGGTTTCCACCACAGTATCAATAGCTATGGAGGTCGTACCTCTGCAAAACCACCTTTTTTAGGTGTTTTGAGTGACCCTGAAAGGTTACGTTTGTTCAAAGTCTGTGCTAATATCATCAATTTACGGACGCAATACCCCTCAGTATTCAATACAGACAACCACAACCCCTACGATTTGAGTGGCTCTACTTGGTATCACAAACACTTCCATTTAAGCCCTGCTAGTGGTGCTTTTTGGGTCACGATTGTTGGCAATTTTGATGTTGTAAGCCAAACTCTACCTGCTTATTTTCAACACACAGGCACTTGGTACGACTATCTAAGCGGTCAAGCAGTAAATGTCAGTGCAACCAATATGACATTTAACTTGCAACCTGGTGAATATCATATTTACGTAAATCAACAACTGCCTGCGCCTCCAGAAGGCTACACACCTTGGGGTGCAGCAATACCTGTTGAGTTAGTCAGCTTCACAGGTAGTGTTATCAATCAGAATGATGCAAAACTTCAATGGCAAACAGCAACCGAGTTGAACAATGCTTATTTTGCCGTAGAACGTAGTTTTGATGGACAAAACTTTGTAGAAATCGGTCAAGTAAAAGGGAGTGGTACATCTAATCAAACCCATCAATACACGTTTATTGACCGCAACCTACCACAAAGTGTGGCTTATTATCGTTTGCGTCAGATAGACAATGATGGGAAACAGTCTTTATCAAACGCTATTTCATTACGTTTTGATAAAGCAAAACATACGATTGCTGTCTTTCCAAATCCTACAACAGATAAAATTTTCATTCAAAACTATGAAAATACTGAGGGGGGGGTACTGATGGATAATTTGGGTCGTATTATCACTCAATATCCACAACTTCCACACGAAATTTCTATCAGTCACTTGCCTTTTGGTATCTATATCTTAAAAATTGGTAATCAGAATTTTAAGATCGTGAAACAGTAAACAATCAGAAGCTAAGAAACTGTTTCAAAACTTTAACTAGAAAGATTTTTAAGTTGAAAAACGGCAGTTTCGCCGCCGAAAAAAAGGGGAATGTAGGGAGGTTTTAATTTTTTGCAAGTTCAGATTGCGCCCGAACTTGCAAAAAATTAAAATCTCCCTACCAAAAGTCCACTCCTCCATCGTAGGCAGCGTTATTCACGCTAAAAAACTACCGAAGTATTGTTTAAAGCAAAAAGAAATAATATAGATAATAGGTATAGAGTATTATTTTTGTGGATGATTCGTACAAACATCATAAATAATGGTGCAAGACGATTCTAAAATGATACTTGAAGAAATTAGTACTTGAAAAAAAGTGTTTTATAAAACTTTTACTTTCTGCAAAAACAACAGATTGCAAGAAGTTACAAGAATAAAAATTCGATATTAAAATCAATTCATTTATTGGAAATACATGAAAAACCTACTCTTTTTACTCTTAATAGTCGTCTCTTGCACCACACCTAAAAAAGATTTAAGTCAACAGCCCATTGTTTTTGTGGGTACTTATACTCAAAAACTAGGACATGTGGATGGTAAAGCTTTTGGTATTTATACCTGCCGCATGGATACTCAAACAGGCGAGCTAACTGTTGTTGATTCTGTGGGGGGCATAGCTAATCCATCTTTCTTAACGATTTCTCCTGACAAAAAATACCTCTATGCAGTTGCCGAAAATGGTGGAAAACCAGAAGAGCCCTTTGGAAGCGTCGTTGCATATAAAATTACTGCGGGGGGTAAATTATTGAAAATTAATGAAATGCCAAGCTATGGCGTTGCTCCTTGTTTTGTTTCGACTGACCAAGCAGGTCAAAACGTCTATATTGCTAACTATGTCACCGGCAATGTGGTGAGTTACCATGTCAAAACCGACGGTGGGTTGTCTGATTCTATTTCGACACATCAACACAAAGGCGACAATGAAGCTTGGGCACACCAAATTATACAATCACCTGATGGCAAATATCTACTTTCATGCGATAAAGGCGCAGATAAAATATATGTGTACAACTACGATAGTACGGGTAAACTCTTACCCCTCAGTAATGCAACAATAACGCTTCAAAAGGGTGCAGGTCCGCGTCACTTAGCCTTTAATCCATTAAAAAGCAATCAGTTTTATGTAATAAATGAAGTAGATAACACATTGAGTACAGTAGCATTCAGTGACAAGAGCGTGATAGAAGAGAATCTACCTACCCTACCCTATGACTTTTCAGGAAAAAGCTTTACCGCCGATGTACATGTTCATCCGAATGGTAAATTTGTTTATGGCTCTAATCGAGGACATAACTCGATTGTCGTTTTTGCGGCAAATGAGAACACTGGAAAATTAGCTCCGATACAACATGAATCCACAAAAGGACTTTTTCCTCGTAATTTTATGATAACACCCGATGGCGGTCTTTTATTGGTGGCTAATCAAAACTCAAGTAATATCGTCGCTTTTAAAATTGATGAAAAAACTGGGAAATTGACACCCACTGGTGCGAATAGTTGTGTATTTACACCAGTTTGTCTGAAGATGCTTTAAAAAAGAATGAATAAAAGTAAATGAGAGAGCGATACAGCATTGCTCTCTCATTTGCTTTTATGATTAATGTAAAATTTTATAAACCAACTCTTTGAGCAATTCGCCTTCTTCTACTCCATCTGCGTTCACACCTTTGGCTTTCAAATCGAACTCACGCAACAAAGCAAAAACCTGTTCTAATTTCGGTCTTGGATATTGACGCAAAGCAGCTGTATAATCTTTCAAAAACCAATCAGATCGCAAACCCAAAGTCTTTGTTTGTTCATTGGGCGAGGCATTAGATAAAAAACTGAGCTGATATATTTTTGAAAAGTAATTGTACAAAGTGCCAATTACCATCACAAAAGGCGCATCCTTTGGATTCTCGTGGAAGTAATTAACTATCTTATTGGCTTGTAGAATTTGGCGCAACCCTAAAGCTTTTTGCAATTCAAACACATTGTATTCACGAGAGATGCCAATGAATTTTTCGATATGCTCTGTTGTAATTTGTCCTCCTTCAGTATTTTTGAGATTGAGCTGCAACTTTTCTAACTCATTAATGATTTTGCCTAAGTCAGTTCCCAAATATTCAACCATCAAGTCCATTGCATCATTGGCAATTGTCATTTTGTGTTCTTTGAGCCAATTGCGGATAAAGTCGGGTATCTGATTGTCATAAAGTGGTTTGGATTCAAACAAAACGGCATGTTTTGTCAATGATTTAGCAAAAGCCGAACGCCCATCTATTTTTTTATGCTTGTGTGCAATCAAAAGAACTGTACTACTGAGGGGTGCTTCGATATACTTTTGTAATTGCGCTAAGGTGGACATATTCTGCGCTTCTTTAACGATAACAACCTGTATCGGTGACATCATCGGATAGCGACGAGCATTGTCAATGACCGTCATCGCATCCACCTCTTTGCCATATAAAACAACCTGATTGAAAGATTTCATTCCTTCATCAAGGATTTCATTTTCAATGACTGCTGTAATGGCATCAATAAAATACGGCTCTTCACCGTGCAAGAAGTAAACAGGTTTGTACTGTTTTTTACGAATAGACTGGATGATTTCTTTATATTCCAAAATAAAAATAGTATTAATCTTTTTTCTCGGCTAAAAAGGCCTTTAACTTAGCCAACTCTGCTAATATTTGCTCTTTTTCAGCTCTCTCTTGAGCTATTATCGCTTCTTTCTCTCCTATTATCGCTTCTTTCTCTCCTATTATCGCTTCTTTCTCTTGAATTTTTTCTTCATATTCCATGCGTTGACGAATCAATAGTCGGTCAACAGCATCTTCCGCTTCCATTTGATGCAATAGGTTTTCATCTGCAGCAGCCTTGGTCAAACGCCGTACTATTTTTTTTACAATAGGATGCTCCAGATTACCTTGATAATCTATATGATGTTTGTCTTCGGAGACGTATTCTTGGCTAAAAACTTCTAAAATCTGTTCCATTTCATTTTGTTGTTTTAATTTAAGCCTTGGAATCTGTATCGTATAACTTTCATGCGTCAACAAATTTATGAAATCTTCATCTATCTTTAACGACTCTTTGGTTATAGTGTTTATAAAATTGCGTTGCACTTTCAAAATAGGTATTGGCACATTGCTCAGTGTAAAACCTAAGAAATAGACCGTTACAATTTCCAATGAATGTCCTATGTTTCTGCCTTTTGCATCAGGTTTAAACTCCTCTTCTTGGTAGTTTTTACCTAAATATTTACGAAATCTAAAAATATCCAGCGACTGTTTTGCTTTTTGAAGCTCGATTAAAACTGTTTTTTCTTTACCCGTTTCTAATAGAATAACGGCTTTAAAATCCAAGCGGAATATTCTAATGTCACCTTCTTCCGTTTTTACCAACTCTTCTTGGGGCTTGATGGTCAAATGGGTAATTGTATCGCCTAAAATGGTTGACAATAAATCTTTTGCAATGTCTAAGTCTTCTAATAGATATTTAAAAACGACATCGTAGATAGGGTTTGCTATAATCATAGTTTTCTCTTTTCTGCAAAATTAGGCAAAATACCCTTTCTTTACAACTGAAATACCCTTTTTTACTTCCTTATTTTTTGTTTAGATAAAAATAATCTAAACTTATTACGCAGTTATGCCCCCCCTCAGTAATTTTGCATTTTGTTTCTAAAAATCAATCTAATGAAAAGACCTCTTATTTTAGTCGTCAATGACGATGGCATCTTTGCGCCCGGCATCAAAGCATTGGTTGAGGTGGCAACTACTCTGGGCGAAGTCTTAGTTGTTGCGCCCAACTCTCCACAATCGGGGATGGGTCACGCCATTACCATTCACGATCCCCTACGCTTGCGGCGGACCAAAACTTTTGGCGAACACATCGAAAGTTATGAATGCTCTGGCACGCCCGTTGACTGTGTCAAATTGGCACATCATGTCGTCGCCAAACGCCAAGGGCGGCAGATTGACTTATGTATCTCGGGCATCAACCACGGCTCGAACGCCAGTTTGAACATCATTTACAGTGGCACCATGTCTGCCGCGATGGAAGCCTCCTTAGAAGGGATTCCCGCCATTGGTTTCTCATTGGACAACTTTTCTTGGGAGGCGGACTTTGAACCTTCTAAGTTTTTTGTGCGACAAATATGCGAGTTTATGCTTTCTGAAAAGTTGGAGAAAACCAAACTCTTGAATGTCAACATTCCTAAACTGCCACTCGACGAAATCAAAGGCATGAAGATTTGCAGACAAGCCGAAGGCCGCTGGATTGAGGAGTTCGTGGAAGGCAAAGACCCCGCTGGCAAATCTTATTATTGGATGACTGGCAGATATGACCTGCACGACACGGGCGACGATTGCGACATCTGGGCTTTACAAAACGGCTACGTCAGTGTTGTCCCTTCTTTCCACGATTTAACACATTTCGCCGCAATAGATGAAATGAAGGCTTTGGAATTTGAAACGGCTTTCTAAATTTGCGCTCTTTTTCTAAAATTAACAACAATAAATTCAGCTCAACATGTCAAAGGTTCTCATTATTGGTGCAGGTGGCGTGGGTCAAGTTGTCGTGCATAAGTGCGCACAACACCCCTCAGTATTCTCAGACATCATGCTCGCCAGCCGAACAAAGTCGAAATGTGACAAAATCGCTCAGGGCATCGAAAGCCAATATGGCGTAAAGATAAAAACAGCTAAGATTGATGCGGAAGATGTACCCGCTTTGGTCAAATTAATCCGCCGCTTCAAACCCAAAATGGTGATCAACGTCGCTTTACCTTATCAAGACTTGACCATCATGGACGCTTGTTTGGAAGCTGGCGTTCACTACCTCGATACTGCCAACTACGAACCCAAAGATGTCGCGAAATTCGAGTACTCTTGGCAGTGGGCTTATCAAGATCGTTTCAAAGAGGCGGGTTTAATGGCAGTTTTGGGTTGCGGCTTCGACCCCGGCGTGACCAATGTGTACACCGCCTACGCCGCTAAACACCATTTTGACGAAATTCACTATTTGGACATCGTAGATGCCAACGCTGGCTCTCATGGTAAGGCTTTCGCTACCAATTTTAATCCAGAAATCAACATTCGCGAAATCACGCAGAACGGAAAATACTACGAGAATGGCGAATGGGTGGAGATTCCGCCCCACTCTGTCATGAAACCTTTGAACTATCCTGAGATTGGGCCCAAAAACTCTTACGTCATTTTTCACGAAGAGCTGGAAAGTTTGACCAAACACTTCCCGACGCTCAAACGTGCGCGGTTCTGGATGACTTTTGGCGACGAATACTTAACACATTTGCGGGTCATTCAAAACATTGGTATGGCAGGCATCGAACCCATCAATTTCAAAGGCAAAAAAATAGTGCCGCTTGAGTTTTTAAAAGCCGTTCTGCCCAATCCAGGTGACTTGGGCGAAAACTATACGGGCTGGACGAGCATCGGCTGCCGCATCAAAGGCATCAAAGATGGGCAAGAGAAAACTTATTATGTCTATAACAACTGTTCACACAAAGCCGCTTACGAAGAAACAGGCACACAGGGCGTAAGTTATACGACAGGCGTCCCTGCTATGATAGGTGCGATGATGATGTTGACAGGCGAATGGTCGGGTGCGGGTGTTTGGAACGTTGAACAACTCAATCCAGACCCTTTTATGGCTAAGCTCAACGAATATGGCTTGCCTTGGCACGAACAACACAATATTGATTTGGAAGTTTAAAATCGGCAGCAGTTCAATATGTTCACAGGAATCATCGAACACTTAGGGACGGTCACACACATCGTGGAGGAAGGAACAAATGTTCACATCACGATTGACTCACCTATATCGAAAGAATTAAAAATAGACCAGAGCCTCGCCCACAGTGGCGTGTGTCTGACCGTAACAGCACAGGATGCGCACAAACATACGGTCACCGCAATCGAAGAAACGCTTTTGAAAACCAACTTAGGCGACTGGACGGTCGGAACAAAGGTGAATCTGGAAAGAGCCATGGTGGCAGGTGCGCGTTTAGATGGGCATATGGTGCAAGGACATGTGGACACCACAGGCGTATGTATCGGACGCGAAGACAAAGACGGCTCTTGGTTGTTCACTTTTCAGTACAAGCCGACCCCTCAATATCTACTTGTTGACAAAGGGTCGGTGTGCGTGAACGGTGTGAGTCTGACGGTCGTTTCTCCAACGGACGATACCTTTTCTGTGGCGATTATTCCCTACACATTCGAGCATACCACGTTCCAAGATATACACGTCGGCACAAAAGTCAATCTCGAATTCGACATCATTGGCAAGTATATGGCGCGATATTTCGAGGCGTACAAAGGCAAACTCTTAGGTTAGTGGCAAAAAAAGGCGGGTGTTTTTAATAAACAAGCACGTTTTGCGCAAAAGAAGGTAAGTCTTTGACAGTTTTTGTGGAGATAATATAAAATATGAAGCGAGAATACGTATCGGATACTTTAAAAGTTAATGCTGTCAACTTAGTGCTAATGTTGTGTTATTATCAAAGAACAAAGTTCATTGAAATATTTAGCTTATATTTAGGGATGAAAAAAAAGACTATATCTATACGACGATAGGCGAT
>JAEUUP010000077.1 GCA_016787525.1 Saprospiraceae bacterium
ACGTCTGGGGGGCGTGGGGTCGCAAGTTCAAATCTTGTCATCCCTACTTATTTAAAACATTGATTTTCAGTTCATTATATAGGTTTTATGCACTTTTGCATAAAACCTATTTTTATTGAGGTACACGAAATAGTACACGAAGCGGCTTTAAAAGATTTCATAATGTAATGTTAGTTAACAATTTATATGATTGATTAAGGTTTGTATTATAAAATTCTAAATTATTTGAAAATTTAGATAAAATTAGGAATTTGTGAATACACTGTGGTATGGTTCTAAGCGTGTTACCAATTGATAGGTTATTGTAGAACAAAGAGAAAATAGCGACACTCGCTGCCAAATACAGAGGGAGTATTTGGCGTTTTTTTTTGTCCTTTTCACCGTTTCGTCTTAAAAAAAGAAAGAAACCTTGCAAAGCGATTGAAACCATTGTAGCTTTGCAGTCGTTAGGATAAGAAAACGAATATCATTACTAAATCAAAAAACATGGTTGCCACACCCGCATTACCGCCGACAATGGTTGCCGATGACAAACAGACCAGCCTCTATCAGAAGGCGGCTCTGTTGGCAGAGGAAGCCAAAAGCATCTACACTGTGCCGACCGCCGACATCCAAAAAGCCGCTATCACGGCGGCTATCAAAGACTATCTGTACAGCCAGTTGCCACAACTTTTGGACGAAATGACCCAAAAGCTACAAGCCGACATTGCAGAAAATACGCCACTCGACTCAGTGGCTTATCGCGCCGTTCGCCAACGTTACGACTCGTTGAAGCCTTTTTTGGGGTCAGTTACCACCATCGAGATTCCGAGCGATGCCCACGGCACAAAGGAATTGCCCCTATATGAGAGCATTGTGCGTTATCTCTATGCCACCCAATCACATATTGCATATCTCGATGCCCAATTTGAGGCAATGGATAAACCTCGATTCAGCAGTCCCCTACTGATGCATGTGCCTGAGTCACAACTATGGGCGATTCGCAACAAAAACCGTCCCTATTTGGTATGAGTCAGCAGAGGTATGCGATTGACATCAGTAGGGCTTATCACTATGATTTCGAGGGCGAAGCCCCCTGTATAGAAACGCCACAATGTACCAGTCGTACCTATGCTTTTCAGACTGACGAAGGGCATAGGTATATTTTTTTGGCGGAGGTCTTTGATGATACGCCCCTTGTAGCAGTCAAATTCTACCGTGCATCGGATGCCGAGAGCAACGATAAATATCATGTGCTGACTTGCCACCGCAATCCCTTTCGTTTTTTTTCGACGATTGTGGCTTTGATGTACCACGAGATTATTTGTGGCTTGCCTTCTTATGCTTTTATTTTCAAAGGAGAACCTACATTCAAAGAACTTACGGTAGGCACTAAGACCACCAAACGTTGTACATTTTATGTGCGTCTATTGGCTGATTTTGTGAATAGTTCAGTGTACGAGGTGTATGAATACTCCAGCGAAAGCACTATGCTCTATATGAACCAAAAACTCGAACAAAAAGACATGGACGACATAACTTGTTTGCTGAAAAGTTATGGTTATCGGTGTTGATATTGTGCCGTATCACGTCTTTGTTGCCAATGGATACTTTTTTGCTCCACTAAAACAAGTTCCAAATCGCATTCTTCTAAAAAAGGAATTTCTGACCCAAAATTGGATGGCTTTACATTTTATGGCTTTTTTCAACATCTTTTTACACAAATTAGTGAACAAAAAAACTTTAAACAGATAAGTTAAAGGCCCAATTATTTTTGTCTAATTATAACCCAAAAATGGTCAAGATGTAAACTGTAACCAGAAACATAAAAATGTAGTGACAGAAGTTTAGCTACTTCTTTAAAATATTCTTTTTTCAGGGCTTCTGTTGATAACCACCCACATTCACTTATCCAACGATTAATATTAATATGCCAATGGTCAAAACTATTTTCTGTAACATACGCAATAATTCCATTTCTGTGTATTAGTTCTCCATTATCATCCAAGCCGTGCTCTTCTCTTTTAAATCTATCTATTGCGCCTCCTTTCCCTGAAACATATTCTTTTTCTCTTACACCGCCTACCTTGTCCGTAGGTAGTTTTTTAGCTTCAATACAGTAAATGACTTCCATATTGACATCTAATGTATTTAATCTTGTTGCAATATCTATTCGCTTGGAATGCCCTTTTGTTTGGGGTTTCTTTTGTGATTTTTCAGGTTGAAATTCAAATGGATACTGCTGGTTTTCAGGATTGAATTTAGCTTTTCGAGTTAAGTATTTATATAGGTTTTCACTCAAGTCATTTTCATTTTGTTCGGGTTTTGAATTGCTTTCTGTTGGGAAATCCGGCAAATACTTCTCTATAAAGGTTATTAGTTTCTCCACATACTCTGTTGTGGACGACCCTTTTTTGATATTTTCAAAAGGAATATTTGTGGGAGGTATCGTATTTTGCATTAATTAGAACCCATTGATTTTGAGGTCAGAAAATGTTTCGTCGGCATCGCGCAAAGCGATTGATTCCAACCAATATCTGAGTGATTTTGGTTTGATTAAAACAATTACATCATAGCCATCAATATGTAAGTACTCTCTTAAAACCCGATTAATATGGACGCTTCTTTGTGTTTTATTAAAAATGAGCGATTCAATCCCTTTTACCCCATTGTTAAAGATATCAGGCAATATGTCAGATTTAGAAATACCATAACAAAAAACATAAGTCGTCAATGACCCCTCAGTATTGAACCCTCTCACAAACCATTTCATGTTTTTGTCTTTTTGCGCGTATATGGGGTTGAGCGTATCACAAAATAGTTGCCCGTATTCTTTCAAATCATTTTCCGTTGGGTTTTGATTTAAAGGAGAAGTAATACTGCTTGTCTTTGATTTGATGTAATAATTTAGTACATCATCTTGAACAGCTTTTTCGCTTGGGCTCAGTTGTAAATCTTGAGGGTTTTTAGAATAAGGTAGTCTTAAAATATCTTTAGCTTTTATAGGGGAAATTGACATAGAAACACCTGATTCACTACTAGTAGCTAAAATAAAAGCCCTATTTATAGATTGATTTTCAGATATAACCTCAAATACTTGTTTTAGTTCTTTTATGTTTCTATTTGGAGCATGAATACCTAATATTCTATCTTTAAAACATAAATATTCTTCGGAGAAGAATATTGGCAATCCTTTTTTTCCTAAATTCTCTTTTATTAAAATGTGCGGTGGTTCAAAGATTTTTTTAGTATCATGTCTCGGCCATTCAAAAAACTCTTCCAATTCGGGCTCTATATAAAATTTACCCGATTCATTGAACGTAGATGTTTTAACAGTTTTTTTATTAGTAATCCAATCTATGTTATTATAAAACTTCCTTTTTCTACCATTTGACACAATTTCAGTTGATTCTAAGTTTCCATCATGCCCGATTATATACCCTTCTCCAAACTCCCAACCATCATTTTGTTTTTTATCTTCCAAAAAATCCCCTAAACTTTTTTGATTACTCAAAAAGTTTATCAAACGCAAGAGACGACCGCCACCCCAAAGGTTACATTTCCAGACATAAGGGTTTTCGATTGCTGTTTTGAAATTAACTTTATGGAAATCATAATGGTCAATTTCAAAATAAAAGCGTTCCTCCGCTACTTTTGTTCTTTTTACAACAATGTGTAATAAGTCTTTGCTTTTTTGTTCTTTTTTATCAGTTGCTATTGTTGCACAAACTGCAACAGTAGTGCTACCGTGAAAAAGTTTATCACTCAAATGGGTAAAATCAATAATTTTCTCCACTTGGTATTTCTCCATGAAAAAGCTGCGATAATCAATAGAGTTATTATTATACAGCCATGCGCCGGAAGGTAGTATAAAACAAATTTTACCATTCTTTTTGCGTAACTCTACGGCTTTATCCCAAAAGAAAAGTGCAATATTGTCATCATTCAGTTCAGCATTAGGTTTTAGATTATAATGCGTTTTAACAAATTTTAAATAAGATTTATTGTTAAATCCGGTTGGTGGATTGAACGGTGGATTGCCAATAATTAAATCAAATTCTTTGTCTTTATATTGTTCAAATACCTTAAAAAAATCTGCTGTACGAATATTATCCTCTCTTAAATCGTCAAACCTCAAATCATTCAAAATTTGCATAGGCGAGAGTTTATCACATAAAGCAATACAGAGACTGAATATACTTATGAGCGTAGCGCCTTCTTCAAGGTCAACACCAAAGATGTTATTTTTTAATAAGCTCTTAACTTCTTCAATTGTAGGATATGTAATTAGTCCAGACTTCTTATAGTTCAATATAGCTTGCCATTGAACCATTCTTTTTAATGCTGTCACCAAAAAAATCCCAGAACCGCAAGCAGGGTCAAATACTTTAAAATTACCATTCGCAAATAATTCCTCAGCCTTGTATAGCGGCATACACTCATCAATCAACATATTGACGAGATAAGGAGGCGTATATACAACACCTTTGTTGGAAGTTTTTTCTTCTTTTGTTAGGAAGGCTTCATAAAGACCACTTATCAACTCAATAGGCAAGTGATTGAAAGCGTAAAGTCGCCACATGACATATTGATGCCCTTCGATATTCGCATCAAAGATAGCTGCTACATAGTTTAAGTTTGTCTGAGATAATTCTGCTTTTTCATCAGATTTTAGGTCAAAAATTTTACCATTAAACTTTATATTGAGTTCTTCAAAAAATGATACGACTTGTCCATTGCGAAGTATATCTGTAAATTCTTTACTATTTGGGAATTTTGCGTAAAAATCCCTATTTATTTGAAGCAAACTGACACCGTTTTCATCTTCTTTTTCTTCGAGATATTTAATGAGAATACCCATTACAAGAAGCTTACTTATGGTAGAAGATTTCAAAGATACATCTTTACTTAAACTCTTTTTGGCGCTGATAAGCCCATCAAGCAATCGTTGATAAGGGCTGTTCTTAACATTAATTAATTGTGGATGTTCTTCCCAAAATGTTCCATTTGAAAAGAGTTTGGCAGAGAATTTTTTTTCTTCAAGTTGTCTTTGTATGTCTGCTACTTTCTCAAAATGAAAACGCTCAATCGGTTTGGATATAAATTTTGAATCCCCGCTTATTTCAACGCTTTTAGTACAATTGAAAATTTTCACTTCAGTAGATGTCACTATATAGAATAATGGAACAACACCGCTACTCCATAATTTAGTGTGAATATCTACCAATTCATCATCCGAAAAATCTTTTTCATAAATATAAACTTGTGGGACAGAGTGGGAGGGATTTTCAAATCTTCTAAAAAAAACAGCATCTGCCTTATATTTTCTTGCTTCAGCAATAGCTAATATCTCTGATTCATTGACAGTACCCTCCGGATTGGCTACCCAAACCAAACCTTCTTCGCGTTCCATGTCGAAACTTGAAAGTATATTGTCGGTATTCATAAACAGAGAATTATAGTTTTTTCAAAAAAATGTTGCAAATATAGTTTTTTGGAAAATAAATTCAATCTTTTTGTTTAGATTTTATACTGCGAATGTTAAAATCTTTCAAACAATATTTTTTTCATATTAGAAAACCTGCAATTAATCTGTTTAGTTTTTTAAAGTATTCACTTTATCAATTTGAAAAGGTACACAGAAAAGTACACGATTATTTGTTTTATAATACTTGTATTAAGAGCGAAAGTCGTATTATTTCATTTATTTTCACCATTATTTTAGTTATTTTTAGCAAAAAAAGCTAAAACAGCTGTTTTACTGGGTGACTGGGGGGCGTGGGGTCGCAAGTTCAAATCTTGTCATCCCTACTATTCTAAAGCCTTGATTCTAAATGACTGTTGTCGCTGAATTAAGGCTTTTTTATTCTGTTTAACTGATAAATACACAAGCTTATCTCTACTACTCACCAGTAAAAAAAATTATCCTAGCTGGCTCACCGCACTATTTTATCCACTACGAGACCACGTGCTTTGATTTCTATTTCAAAAAATAATATTTTAACACAGTGCCATTTGATTTTTTGAAATAGAAGTCCATGGATTTCGTTACTTTACACACATCACATAATTTTTAACCCAATTACTTAACATTCAAACCACGATACCTCATTTTATTTTTCACGCAAAAAAGAAAAAGACTCAATCCTAAAACCCCGTGTCCATACGCTATCGCAACCCAAACGATGCGCTCGACACCACACCCTACTTCCGAGATACCCCTCAGTATTTCGGCTCTGTATCAATCGATTTTGCCGATTTAAGTATCTGCCACACCTTACGAACAATTGATTTTTGAGAAAGAATAATCCGCTTCTTGACTTTGGCAAGTCGCTATAATCGCTCGGCAAGTCGCTATAATCGTTTGGCAAGTCGCTATAATCGCTCAGCAAGTCGCTATAATCGCTCGGCAAGTCGCTATAATCGCTTGGCAAGTCGCTATAATCGCTTAGCAAGTCGCTATAATCGCTTGGCAAGTCGCTATAATCGCTTTGGATAGGCTTTCTTTTTTGTCAATTTTTATGTTTGTCATTGACTGATTGATTTATAAAGGATTGGTATCCAATTATTTAAAAGTGTTTAAAAAAAATTAAATTATTAATCTAAAATTTTCAAAAATGATGAAGCCCAAATACGGCTGTTCTCAAGCCAATCTTTACGCCATTTGCACGCGTGCATGGCACATTTGCCGCGACAACCAAGCGGCTTTTTTCGCCTTCGACCCTCTTTATACTGAGGGGTATATTGACGACAATTTGGCGCAAGTCAAAATTGCCGAAAACTTGCCCGATGCCAAATCACGACAAGAAGACCTGTCTCTTTTATCCATCGAATATGATAAAGTCGCCAATGAGGTCGTGGCACAGGCAAAATATTTGCGCAGTTACATCGAACGTGCCTACCAAGACAAAGCTATTCAGAGAATCATGTTGCAATCCGCAGGCTTCGATTATTTCAGCAAAGTTCTAAAACTTGACGACAAAGCCATCACGCCTTTTATGAGTTCTGCCGTGCAATTCATCGCCAACAAAGCCGTCGTCCTGACCACCGACGGTCGAATGCCTGCCGATTTCGCCACTAAATTCAATGCGGCTGACGCGGCTTTCGACGATGTTTTGGCGCAATACAATGCCACCCAAAGCGCGACCAAAATCAAAACGGAAGAAAAAATCAAAGCCAATAACGACATCTACGACCGCGTGCAAGCCATGCTCTACGACGGGCGATTCATGCACTTAGAAAATCCCGCATTGGCACAAGCCTACAATTTCAACACCATTTGGGATCAAATCGAACCCACCAAAAACTCAGGCGTAGGCGGCAAAACCCTCGCTGTGGGCGGCAAAAAAAGCGTCCCTAACGTTACAGTGACAGAATCCTTGACAGGCAAAACCACCATCAGCGACAAAGACGGCAGCTATTCTTTGCTCCTCACAGAAGGTAAGTGGCTGCTCATCTTTTCTGCCGATGGTTATGTCTCGCAGACGATTGAAGTGGTTATTCAAAAGGGCGTGACGAAAAGGTTGAATGTGGAGATGGTGACGGCGTAAGAGGTATGTAAAGACAGCAACGCCGACGAAGTTCCCAACTTCATCGGCGTTGCTGTGGTTTTGTCCCGAGTACTTGGGATACTGAGGGGTAAAATATTATTATCCAATCCCCAACAATCCTTTCAATACATCATAATAAACCGAAGCGGCGACATTGCCGACAATACCTTCCGCGTTTTTATTGAGCCACTTTACGATTTGTTTGCCTGTGGTCTCCTTTTCTGAAGCCGTTTCGGGTTCGGGCAGCATTTCGACAAAATCTTTTAATTTCTCTTTTTTATCGGCGTTAAGTTGCGCCAAAAGCTTTGTCAATTCGGCGATGTCTTGAACATTCAAACCTTTGTTTTCTATCGTATTTGTGAAGACGGGTTTGTTCTCAATATGAAAAGTTGGATTGATGGTGACATTCAGCATGTCCCTATCAAAACGACTGTGGTGTTTGTTTTTTTGGTCAAACTCTTTGATTTCTTGCGTATCATAAACGCCTTCCAAAAGCAATTGAATCGCCACCATTTTGCCCGTCGTACATTGTTTCAGTGCAGATTCTTGTTTCAGTTCCAATAAATCCTTCAACGCATACAACTTGGGTTTCTCGTTCATTTTACATTTTTCGCAACAACACGGTATCATTTCATCGGCTTTGATGCTCCGAAACCACTTTTTATGCAAAGCTTCCACTTCATCACGGACACGTTGCAAAGCAAATTTGCGGTTGTCATGGTCTCCCATGACTTCGATGATGATTTGGCGAATGCCTTCTTGCGATTCGGCATCGTCTTCTTTCATCAAAACGCGCGATTCTTTGCCGTCTTTGTGGATGCGGAGGATTGCGCCTTTTTTCCAAACGATTTCAACACCGTTTATCTTTTCAAGATATTCACTCAGACGGACAATTAAACGGGTCATCAAACCTTTGGGCATGATGGGATATTGATACCGAAATTGCAATGACCCCGTGTGATTGTGCCATGCGTACTGAGGGGGTGCATTGTCGGGTAAATGTTGAGCGGCGACATAATGCCCTTTTGTGGATTCGTAACAAATGTCAAAATTATTGCGTGTCATCAATTGCAATATCTTTTGAGCATCGTGTTTTTTGTATGTCCATTTGCGGTTTGGGTCGTTTGTCAAAAGGATGTCGAATATATCGTCTTTGGTGAATCGTCCGTGTTGTTCGTCTCGGATTTTGGTATCTTTCAAAATGCAATACACGCCGTCCACTGCCCATTCGGGACTCAGTATAACGGTGTCGAGTAACTGTTCATCGTTTTGAAAATGCAGGATAGAACCCAATTTGTGCAAATAATCGCTCAATTGCAATTGGTCACGTTCTTCCGTAATCTTGTATTCACTACAAATTTCATCCAAACGGCGTGTTGAAATATACGGCTTCTTTTTACTTTCAGCCCGCAAAGCTTCTCTAATGGGTTTCCATTGTTTAGGCAATTTGGATTTGACAATCGGCAAATTGACCAATGATTTTTCAATGGTTTCTTTTAAACACTCCCACCGTTTATCATTTTCGGCAAAATCCACTTCGATAAATGTCGTTGCCAAATGCTCTTTGTAGTATTCTAAAACGTCGTGATACTGAGGGGTACCCGTTCCGCCTTTTCTTTTGTTGAATACCAAGAGCAGCGGCACTTGTTCTTTTGATTCTTCGCTTTCTTTACCCAACAAACTGATGATTTTGAACCAATACGACAGATTTGGCGATTCTTTGCGCGCATCCATCATCAAGACATAAAACGCCCGCGGTGTCAGAAAGAATTGATGCGTCATATACTGCAATTCTTGCCCACCAAAATCCCACAGATTGGCGTAAAACGTCTTATCGCCGATGTCTGCGTGCTTTATTTCTAAACCTTCTTCTATCACAATGCCGTGGGTTTCGGACGTATTGCCGACAACGTGGTTGGCATCTTTCATTTTCTCAAATAAAGTCGTTTTGCCTGTACCACCTTCACCGACGATGATCATTTTGGCTTCGTAGAGTTCTACTGTGCCGTCTTGTTCTTCTATTTGCTGCCAATAGCGCAATATCGCTTCGTTGCCTTGTTCGACGATTTCTTGAGGCGGATTAGTTAAGGGGCAACCTTGCAGAGCTATTAAATTTCCACGTCCAAACCCCACCCATTTCACAGGAATACCTTTTTCAATCACCTTTTTCAAAGGAGTTAGGTTGTTCACTTGTGTGCGTGAAATATAAACATGTAGCAAATTTTCTAAATCTTTCAAAGCAGTTAAATCACTTACTTGTGTTGAGTGAACTTCAAGTTCTTGTAAATTTATCAAATTTTTTAACGGAGTTAAATCGCTGACCTCTACTTCTGAAACATAAAGCTGCTGCAAATCTACCAAATCTTTCAAAGGTGTTAAATCACTAATTTGTGTATTGGAAACGCAAAGTTGTTGTAAATTTACGCAAAATTGTAACGGGTTTAAATCCATCACTTGTGTATTTTCAGCTCTAAGCACCTGCAAATTCTTGAAGTCTTTCAATGGTATTAAATCCATCACTTGTGTATTGGAAATATCAAGTAATTGTAAAATGGTCAAGTCTTTCAATGGTATTAAATCCATCACTTGTGTATTGGAAACATAAAGCTGCTGTAAATTTACCAAATCTTTCAAAGGTGTTAAATCACTTAAATCCCATTCCTTATCCTTACTAAACTCGTCATTCCAACCATTTGCCAAAAATACTTTTAAGTTTTTCAATTGACTTATTTTCGGCGATAGGTGTTTGATATGGTTCTGATTGCCGTTGTTTTGACTGTAAAATTTATTCCATTTTTTTTCTTCAAAAGAATATTCATACCCCTCATTACAGAGATACAATTCTTCTAAATCCACAAGGTCAAATAGTGCGTCGGGCAATTCGGTTAAGCCACAGTTACCGAGGTCGAGGGTTTTGGCGTTTGTGCGTTTGGCTTCTGCGATGAGACTAAGGGCAAATTCAGACATGGCGTTGGGTTTTTAGTTTTTAGAATCTTAATGCAAACGAATGAAAGGATGGGTAAAAATAGGTATTTCTTATGGGTTTTATACCCCTCAGTATTTCTTTGAAAATACTGAGGGGTAGGTTCAATCCAAAAGCGTTCCACTAAGCTCAAACCACGCCGATGTTAAATAGCTACTTTTGAATCAAATCGAAGAATACCTGTTTGTAGGTTTCAGAAATGGGAATATTCGCAGTGCCGATTTTGATACGGTCACGCTCAATGGCTTCAATTTTATCAATCGCCACCATATACGATTTATGGACACAGCACAAAATAGGGGTCGGAATCTCTTTCTCAAAATCGCCAAAGGTTTGAAGTGTCGGCAGGTTAGAAATTTTACAAAAAGCCAATTTTGACAACTTTCGAGTCAAAATTGGCTTTTCCGATTTTTAAAATATGGCATTTACTCACCTTTCGTTTCTTGCGTTTTGTTTTTCGCACTTTTCATTTGAAGGCTCGTTTCCTTTATTTTGGTAAAAAGCTCAACCTCATCGCCTGGAATAAACCGACGGTGGTGATAGGTGATATTGCCTGCATTATCCAAAATAAACACTTGTGGCAAACCATTTAATTCGCCAGGCATGACCATACCAAAATGACGCTGATAGTCGTGATAGGATTCAAATTGCCACTCGGCTTGTTTTGTGCGTTTGACATAGTTTTCAGCATTCTGAGGAAAATCAGTTGAAATGGCGATGATGCGAAAATCTACTTCCTGTTTCCACTTATCATAGTTTGCCTTATAGGCTTCTAGTTCCATCTTACAAGGCCCACATGTGGTCAGCCAAAACATCAAAACGAGTGGTTTATCGTCTGTTTTCAGTACGTCAGCAGAATTGTATATGGTGCCAGTGGTGTCCTTTAGGGCAATGGCAAAAGGAAAAGTTTTATTGACCTCATTAGGCTGTGGAAATTGTGCGGGCGGTGTATCCCAAGATTTATACTGAGGGGGAGTAGAGAGTGCCGTCTGACCGTGCAGCAAACCAACAAAGCCCAAAATAAAGGCAGCAAAAAGAATTTTTTTCATAGGATTTTTTTGAAATAATGAATGATAAATTGTGACTACGTGTAGCAATCAGAGTGTGGTTGCAATCGCAAATATACAAAAAAATAACTTGACAAGTCAAGCCTTGTCCGTTCTTACCCATGCGATGAAAAAATGAGAGCAATCGGGAAATATATTGTCTAGTCTATTGAAAATCAGGTTTTTAAGTCAAGTTTAATTTTAGGAAATCCATTTTTAAATTTTCTTAACCTTGATTTTTAAAAAAAATGTTTTAAAAAATGGAGTAATTATTTGTTTTTAAAACATTTTTTGTTTTAAATTTACACTGTTTTTAAAACAATCCAAACAAAAGTACATGACCTACTTTAGTAAAAAATACAACAAAGTTTTCAAAAGCATCGAAAAAAATGAAAGAATTTGATTTAACTAACGGGCAAGCAAACAACACAGATGCGAACAGTCTTAGAGTTGTTTTTAAAAAACATAACACCATGGAAGATTTAACACGCTTCGATGGTTCGTCGGCACAAAGAAGCGAATCAATGGAAACTTTTGGCGAAATGGTTCAGCGTATTGTCAAAGGCTGGCAACGCCTTTTGGCAGCTTTGGAGAACCGTGGCGATTATTTTACTTTTGGGATGATAACCAAAATAGGCGGACGAGTATTACTCAAAGTATGTATATTGGGAATAATTATGTTATTGATTGTCTCTGATAGCTTTGATTTTAACTTAGGGAAACCTATATTTGCATCAGCTAACAACTCAAGAGAGAAAACGCATCAAGACAAACACGTACAGAAGAAAGACTACAACACTACATCAGCATCACTCGGCAGCGGCGTTTCGTTCGACCTTTCACCCGCCTCGCCCGAAGAATTACGAGAGCAAAGTGTCAAATCATATATTGAGCGTTTCTCAAAAGTAGCCGTAGCAGAGATGGACCAATTTGGGATTCCTGCAAGTATCTCAATGGCACAAGCAATAGTCGAAAGCCGGTCTGGTACAAGCGTTTTAGCAGCTCGAAACAATAACCATTTTGGAATTAAGTGTTTTTCGAAGTCATGTCCCAAGGGGCATTGCGCCAATTTTACGGACGACCATCATAAAGATTTCTTCCGAAAATACGCGAATCCTTCTGAGTCATGGCGAGAACACAGCCAGTTTCTGATGAAATACCGTTATCGGAGTTTGTTGAAATATGGCAAAAATTATAAGGTTTGGGCGCGTGGACTAAGAGAGTTTGGATATGCGACGGATCAAAATTATGATAAAAAATTGATAGCTATCATTGAGCGATATGAATTGAACAAACTTGATGACTTATAAGATACTTGAAACAGTTTTTGTTGGAGTTTGTTGTATAAATACATGATTGTAAACCGATTACATTTTACTGAGGGGTGCATACGTTCTAAATAATACTAGATGAACTAACCATATTCCCCACTTTTTAAAACAGCGTGCTATGTCAAAATTCGTACTTACTGGTGTTCTTTTACTGATTTTAGCTGGGTTTCTCCATTACAGTCCATCAACCAATGCTACGTCAATGGAAAATGGCAAAAATGCGACTGAAACATTACTTTTTCCGATAAGCGAACAAATTAAGTTGGCAAGATTGGAAAAACATCTTTCTCAAAAGGATTTGGCTGACCGTGTTGGTTTGACCAAAATGAATATTGAGAAGATTGAGAAAGGGCAAGTTGTCCCAACGCGTGACATTCTTTTCAAACTCGAAAAAGAATTGAATGCCACTTTCACGCTCGATGGTTATTGATAGCTACTAAATCAATGCCATCCTTCAACCTTACAGTTTTATGTTGCGACATAAAGTGTGAGGTTGACTTTGGGGCTTATTAATATGTTAATGAAGTTAACTGATACTTTAATATCTTTTTTAAGGTATTAGACAGATGCATTAAAAATGTTTTCTCATAGTTTGTTTTTTCTACGAGCCACCTTTCTTTCAGATAGGTGGTTTTTTATTTCTCTTTCTATCCGTTGTTGATACTCACCTATAGTTTTTCTACTATTTTTGCAGCCATTTTTAGAAAAAATAGCTTATGCAAAAAAAACTATCCATAGTCATTCCTGCTTACAATGAGGAGCGCACGATTCATGCGATTCTTGATCGTATTCGTGTTGTAGAGTTAGTAGATGGTATGACTAAAGAACTGATTATCACAAATGATTGCTCAAGCGATGATACTGAGGGGGCTATATTAACTTATCAAAAAAAATATCCTGAACTTAATATTTGCTATTTTAAGCATGAGGTTAATCGTGGCAAAGGTGCAGCATTGCATACAGGCATCAAAGAAGCAACAGGCGATTATATTATCATTCAAGATGCTGACCTCGAGTATGACCCATCGGAGTACAATATTCTACTCAAACCCATTTTAGATGGTTTTGCCGATGTGGTTTTTGGTTCGCGGTTCACAGGCGGTAAGCCGCACCGTATTTTGTTTTTTTGGCACTCTATTGGTAACAAAGCACTAACTTTTTTATCTAATATGTTTACCAATCTCAACCTGACGGATATGGAAACCTGTTACAAACTATTCAAACGGGAGTTGGTTCAAAATCTTGACTTGCATGAGAAGAGATTTGGTTTTGAACCCGAGGTGACAGCGAAGACAGCTCGTATCAAAGGAATACGCATCTATGAAGTTGGGATTTCGTATTATGGTCGTTCTTATGCTGAAGGTAAAAAAATAGGTTGGCGCGATGGATTCAGAGCCATTTGGTGCATTTTGAAATACAATCTTTGGGCTAAATAACCGAGTTTCACTACAATTCGATTAACCCAATTATTCAAATAATCCTTGAACTATTTTAAAAAAATGGATAATACGTTTATTTTCAAAGAATTAGACCTTGAAGGCATGGCAACGCTAGAGGCTATTGCCAACGCGCCACGCTTCAACGAATGGATGTATCAAGTCACCAGCCAACGCCTATCGGGACGGATTCTTGAAATAGGGTCGGGCATCGGCAATATCAGCGAGCAGTATCTGGCGGAGGGACGCAAATTGATGCTATCAGATATTCGCGACAACTATTGCAATTATTTGGAGCAGAAGTTTGCTCATGAGCCTTCTTGCGAAGGGGTCAGAAAGATTGATTTGGTTCATCCACAGTTTGAAACAGAGTATGCTGATTTGTTGGAAAGTTTCGATGGTGTGTTTGCGCTCAATGTTGTGGAACATATTGCTGACGACTATTTAGCACTCACGAATGCTAAAAGACTGCTGCGCAAAGGTGGTCGGTTGGTCATTCTTGTGCCAGCTTATCAAGCTTTGTACAATCAATTCGATCGTTCGTTGGAACATTTTCGGCGCTATACTGAGGGGGCATTGAAAAAAGTTTTTTTAGCCAATAGTTTTCAAATAGTTCATAGTCAATACTTTAACTTTGCCGCTATAGCAGGTTGGTGGTTTTCGGGCAGTGTTTTGAAAAACAAAACCATTCCTTCTGGACAAATGAAATTGTACAACCAACTTGTACCCATTTTCAGATGGATTGATAAAATTGTAATGAACAAGGTAGGTATCTCAGTCATTGTGGAAGGTATAAAATAGTCATTGAGTCATTCAAAACAAAAATTAATATTTTAATGGTGAATGACTTTACAAATTAAAATGTCGAAAAAACATAAACATAAGTTCAATAAGGCGGGTTTACCACCAGAAACAGCCGTTTACACAGGCCAAACGGAGGTCAAACAGCCTATTGTAACAGTTGTGCAGTACAATGATTCAGTTTTTTCGGAGAAAATACTGAGGGGGGACTCTTTAACGCCTTTTTCAGCAGATAAAGTAACGTGGTACGATGTGCGTGGCTTGAGCCAAGTAGCTTTGATTGAACGATTGGGACAGACCTTTCATGTGCATCCATTGGCGATTGAAGATATTTTGAATACATCGCAACGTCCCAAGTGGGAAGACTACGAAAATGGTATATTTATTATCGTACGGGCTTTGCGGTTGCATCACAACGAAGAAGATTTTATTACAGAGCAAGTTTCTTTTTATCTTGAAAAACAGACTTTATTGTCTTTTCAAGAAGATACAGACGATTTATTTTTCGCCGTTAGAGAGCGGTTGGAGCGAGGACAGGGGAAAATACGAAGCCGTGGGACTGATTTTTTGGCTTATGCACTGATAGACAGTATCGTGGATGATTATATTCATATTTTAGACCATTTGGAAGATGAGATTGAATCTATCGAAGTGGCTATTTTGACAAATTTTTCCCCATCAGTACGCAGTCGCATTTATACACTTAGGCGACAATTGACAGAGGTAAGGCGGGCTGTTTTACCATTTCGCGATGTGGTCAGTCGTTTTTCGCGCGAAGAGAGTGAGTTTGTTTATCCAGCGAATCATGTTTACACGCGCGATCTATATGACCATGTTATCAGGGCAATAGAAACAATTGAGAATCAGAGAGATATGCTCAATAATTTGGACAGTTTGTACAATTCGGAGCAGAACAACCAAACCAATCATATCTTCAAAGTATTGACCATCATCTCTGTAATTTTTATACCGCCTACGTTTATTGCAGGCATTTATGGAACTAATTTCGATATTTTACCAGAATTGCATTATAAGAATGCATACTTTTGGATGTGGGCTGTAATTATTCTAATTGCCATCGGACAATTGGTTTATTTTCGTTGGAAAAAATGGCTTTAAATGGCAGACAAGAAAAAAAGATTTAAAAATCCTGAAATTCTCAATCGGAAAGCGGGACATGAGTATGCTTTTCTAAAAAGATATGAGGCAGGTATCGTGCTAAATGGTACGGAAGTGAAGGCTCTGCGTGAGGGTATGGCAAATTTGACGGATGCATTTTGTTACTTCGTCAAAGATGAGTTATTTGTCAAAAATATGTATATCGCTGAATATTCCAATGGCACGATTTACAATCACGAAGCGCGACGATTGCGCAAATTGCTACTGCGGAATGCAGAAATTAAAGTCTTATTGCGACGAGTAGCAGAGAAGGGGCTGACTATTGTGCCTTATCGTATATATTTTAATGAAAGAGGCATTGCGAAGTTGGAGGTCTGTTTGGCACAAGGTAAAAAATCGTTTGATAAGCGTGATGCCATCAAGGAACGAGATAATAAGCGAGAAATGGATAGACTTAAAAAGATAAAACTTTAACATAAAAACAAAATCGGCACAGTTAAACCTGTGCCGATTTTGTTTATTTGAATCGTCTTCTTACCATTTTTATAAATGATTTGGCGTGTTTCTGACGTTCTGGATTGGCTGTCCAACTGTACCTTTTGGCAAAATCAATCAAATAGCCACGTGCTGATTCGAAGCTACTGGCATTGTTCAAGTCCTTTAAAATTTCTTCAAAAACGGCTTTATTGTTTGCGAAAAGCTCATTTTGCATCAATAAGCGGTCGTTCAGACCAAAAGCTTTTGTTAAATCTCCAATAGCTGTGTTCGACAAGCGGTCAGACAATTCTTTATCCGATGGGGCTTCAAACAATGCGTCAATTTCGGCAGAACCAGAGCTTCGTACTGAGGGGGTAGGTGTTTGATAGCGTACTGGCTCTGGTGCGGTTGGTGACGTTTCTACGGTTACAGGTTTGGGTTGCACAGGCGGCGGCGGTGGTGTTTCTACGACTACGGGCTTAGGCTGCACAGGTGGTGGCGGCGGCGGTGTTTCTACGACTACGGGCTTAGGTTGCACGGGCGGCGGCGGCGGTATTTCTACGACCACAGGCTTAGGTTGCACGGGTGGCGGTGATACAACGATAGGTCGAGCTTGAGTTTGTTGTCGAGCTGTTTCTGTCGGTGGTGCGCTTGTATCTAAAAAACTATCGTACAGCGAGCGAATATAGCTGAGCATCAAATCGCGTTCGATAGCGGAGATATTTTTTTCGTCGGCACTCATGCTTTTGTAGAGTGCAATAATTTTTTCAAGTTGACTTTTTGCTTGCGAAAGATTCATACTGAGTGATGAATTATTGATGATGAAAAAAATTATCAGATTTTGCAGTGTTTAAACTTTTGCCTAAACGAATATTTTGCAAAACACATGTATTAAAAACCGTCAAATTTAATCTTTACTTTACTTTTGTAGGTCAAATTCTGATAAAATATCTTCCTTTTTGAAATAATCATTCAATAACCACCATAATTAAGACAAGTTATGTTTCTTGAACCACATTTTAAAGGGCAACGCAATGGTTGGATAGAGGTCATTTGTGGCTCTATGTTTTCAGGCAAAACTGAAGAATTGATACGTCGCTTGCGCCGTGCCAAAATCGCCAATCAGCGCGTCGAAGTTGTAAAACCAAAAATTGATACACGTTATCACGAAACGCAAGTCGTATCGCACAATGCTTCAGCAATTGTAGCGACTCCTATCGAACATTCGTCAAAATTGTTAGAAATGACTGAGGGGGCAAGCATCAATGTCATTGGCGTTGATGAGGCACAGTTTTTTGATATGGAGTTGACAAAAGTTTGCGAAAAATTGGCTTTGCGTGGTGTTCGAGTCGTTGTTGCAGGGCTAGATATGGACTATCGTGGCGTACCCTTTGGGCCCATGCCCGAGCTTTTGGCCGTTGCAGAGTATATCACCAAGGTGCATGCTATTTGCCCTCATTGTGGAAATTTGGCGACACACACTTATCGTAAAGTCTCTAATACTGAGCGTGTTATGTTGGGAGAAAAAGATACCTACGAACCACGTTGTCGTACTTGCTATGAAATGGGGAATATTTTGAATTTGTATTGATACGAAAGTGGTTAGCTGTTAGACTTGTTGCGCATTGATTTTCAATGTAAAATGAATTACTCTCTGTTTTTCCGCTTGTCCAAAGGGACTCCTTCGGAGCGGAAAAACAGAGAGTATTTAACCCTTTTTCGTATTTCTTTATGTCAGTATCAAAATGACAAATAATACTATCACAAACCCGCTTTCGCCGAAATCTCCAACATGCGATCAATACAGACCCTACCTTCTTTGATGACCCATTCGGGCAAAGTGATTTCAGGTAATTCATATTTCATGCACAAATAGAGCTTTTCCATCGTATTGAGGCGCATGTGAGGACATTCGTTGCAGGCACAGGCATTGTTGGGTGGCGCAGGAATGAATGTTTTGTGTGGTGAACGCAATTGCATCTGATGAATGATACCAGGCTCTGTTGCCACAATAAATTCCGTTGCATCCGACTCCTCAGTATATTTGAGCAATCCACTCGTTGAACCGATATAATCCGCTTTGTCCAATATATGTGCTTCACACTCAGGATGGGCAATAAATTTAGCATTAGGATGGCGATGCATCAATTTAGTGATTTTTTCATTAGAGAAAATTTCATGTACCATGCACGCGCCATTCCACAAAACCATATCGCGTCCTGTTTTTTTAACTAAGTATGCGCCCAAATTCTTATCGGGTGCAAAAATAATGGGTTGGTCTTTCGGAATACTTTCGATAATTTGTACAGCATTCGATGAAGTGCAACAAATATCTGTTAGCGTTTTTAATTCAGCTGTACAGTTGACATAGCTCACAACGATATGATTGGGATACTTTTCCTTGAACTTGCGAAACAAAGGGGCAGGTGCGCTATCCGCCAATGAACAACCTGCATTCAAGTCTGGCAGTAAGACTTTTTTTTGCGGTGAAAGCATTTTAGCTGTTTCTGCCATGAAGTGAACACCTGCAAAAACGATGACATCGGCATCTGTCTTTGCTGCTTGTTGTGAGAGTTGAAGGCTATCACCGATGAAGTCTGCGATGTCCTGTATCTCAGATTCTTGATAGTAATGTGCTAAGATAACTGCATTTTTCTCTTTTTTTAATTTTTGAATTTCAGCAACAAGGTCAAGCGTCGGGTCAACTTCGAGGTCGAGCCAACCTTTTTGGGTGAGTGTTTTTTCAGCATTCGCATAAGCCGTAGCAGACATGGTTCGATGTTTTTAGTCAAAAAAATGGTTTTATACTGAGGGGGTGCTTTTACACTATTCTGACGAACATTGTGCCAAAAGCAACATTGGATAGGCAAAATTAAACACGGTTAGTTTAAAGTGCAAACTAAGTTCCACTTTTTAATAAACTTTAACAGAAAAACATCCCAGAGATTTGACAAATAGCAGAATTCGCTCAAAAACTGTTATGAAACTCATACATGAATATAGGAAAGGCTGCCCTAAGTAAGAGCAGCCTTTCCTTTTTTATATCATACTGTCAAATTCTTATTCTACAATGACCATTTTTTTAGAGGCACTTTGTCCTGCTGTTTCTAGGCTATAATAGAACACACCATTGCTCCTCAACTCTGCTTTGTTAATGGAAATGGCGTTGAAACCTGCCTTGTATTCACCATTGATGACTTTAACGACTCGACCGTCAATCGCTGTGATGGTCAAACGTGCTGAACCGTCTTTTGGCAAGTTAAAGCCGATGATGGTTTCATTCGACACTGGATTGGGTTGATTTTGATAGAGCATAAAATCTTCCACATTCTGTTGGACGGTCGCACCTAATTGCCCTTGTGGTGTGGCTCTGTTGGTATTGACACTCAACACATAAGTGTAAGGTGAATACCACACACCACCCATATTGTCTGTTGCCACTGCTCGCAAATAGTAATTGCCTGATGGTACACTGTTCCATGTGTATGTGTAAGGTGCAGTCAAGTCTTCACCCAATTTTGTATTGCCTGCAAAGAACTCAACTTTGGTTATTGTGCGGCTTGTGAATGCAACAATCGATGCGGTCAAAGTCAAACTTGAACCAGGAACGAAGGTTTGACCGTTCAATGATGTTCCAAGCATTACTGTAAATGTTTCCAAAACATTGACGTTGGCGATAGAACTGGATGTTGTTACACCACAATCGTCCACAGCTTCTGCTTGGATGTTATAGTTGCCGCCGGGCATGTTCAACCAATCGTAAGTGTATGGTGCGGTATTATCGCTGCCCAATAGTTGTCTTGACACTGTACCTGTTTTGGTGTTGCCGACCACCCAGTAGAAATTGACACTTGCAATCGTTCCATCGGGGTCAGATGCTGTTGCACTCAATGTTGTGTTGGTCACCAATGTCGCACCATTTGCAGGGGCAGTCAAAGTAACTATCGGTGGCTGATTGGTATTTGTTCCGACGGTTGCGGTTGTTGTTTTGGTACAACCATTGGCATCAGTTGCCGTGAAAGTATAAGTGCGGGCAGTCAAATTATTGAATGTGCCAGAAGGGCTTTGAGAACCACCACTCGGTGAAATAGTGTAGGTGATTGCGCCCGTTCCGCCTGTTGCTGACACGACGACTCTTCCGCTATTGCCACCTGCACATTTGACGTTGGTCACTGTGGGTGTGCCAAAAGTAATGGCGGTTGGTTGTGAAACCATTGCCGTTGTTGTCGCTGTACAACCACTTTGGTCAGTTGCCGTAAAAGTATAAGTCTGAGCAGTCAAATTATTGAATGTGCCTGAGGGACTTTGTGTTCCAACTGAGGGGGCGATGCTGTAAGTTTTAGTTCCATTGCCACCTGTTGCTAATACAACGACACGACCATTGTTGCCACCATTGCAACTCACATTTGTTACTGTGGGTGTGCCAAAGGCGATAGATGATGATTGAGATACGGTTGCAGTTGTTGTTGCTGTACAACCATTTTGGTCCGTTGCCGTAAAAGTATAAGTCTGAGCGGTCAAATTACTGAATGTACCTGAAGGACTTTGTGTTCCAACTGAGGGGGCGATGCTGTACGTTATGGCACCTGTACCACCCGTAGCAGATACAGTTACACTGCCATCAGTACCACCATTACAACTCGCATTCGTTACTGAGGGGATACCAAAAACGATTGGCGATGGTTCAGTTATAGTTGCGCTACCTGTCATATTAGCGGTACAACTTCCATTTACTCGGGTCGCCTCAACCGTGTAAGTGCCACCTGTTGTATGATTACCAAAAGAGATAGAAGAGCCTGTACCTGGTACAGCATTGCCAACATTCACGCCTCCTTTTTTTAATTGATAGTTGACACCACTTTCTGAACCATCTAAACCCATAGCCGCCCCTATTCCTCCTGCACAGTATGTGCCACCGCCTGTCATATTAAAGGCAGTAGGCGTAGTACAACTTGATGGGACATCAAAAAATGTGATAGACCCAGCGTGCCAAGTTCCAGTAATGATAGATTCACCGTCTCCAACTCTCATATTCCAATTACCGTTACGTGAAGCCCCTACCAAAGAGGCTAAACTCCCCACAGGAAAACTTTGAACAGAACGTCCAGTAGGAAGGTAAGTACCAGTAGCTATATCGCCGATATTACCAAGAGGTAGTGACTGTGTCGCATTTTGGCGAATGCTGATAGGTGCTCCTGTGGTAAAATTACTATTACTACCAGAAACAGTACTCCCAATACGGTTGACAATAATAATCTCTGTACCGCCAGGAGGTGTGATGCCTACAACGATATCTCCTGCCCAACTATGGTCAACAGTGAAGTTAACCTGTACCTCATTGGCACTAGCGACTGTACCAGATAAGCCAGAAACAGTAATTGTTCTATTGACATCACCAGGGTCAGGAAGAGCTGCGGGTAGGCTTCCAGCCGAAAAAGTCTGAGCAAAAGCTCCTTGACTACTGATAAAAGCTAAAAATAGTACAACTAATGTGTGAAATAGATGTAATTTTTGACGTGTAAAATGCGTAATCATCTTTGTAGATGTGGGAATGAAATTTGTTGTAAGTAAATAAATTTTCATTTGTTAGACTTTAATTTAATGAACAAATTAGGTTATAAAATAGGGCTTTGAGAACGTTGTGTAATGAACAAATCCATAATATGATATAAAAGGTGAATAATATTTTTTGAATTTCTACTTTGAAATAAATCAAAAGGGCTTAAATATAAGTATGATTTGTTTAAATCAACAAAGAAAATTAAGCAAGCAAGGAAATAACAATACATTTGAGAGCATATCAGCCTCTTTTATTATCCATCATCCCCCCCTCAGTAATTTTTCTTATAAAAAATTGATTATCAAATTTTGTATTAATTTGATTGTCAAACACCTACATAGTTATATAGAGTTAATTATATTCATATGATTGCTTTACTTTTACAAAAGTAAGTATCGGTTTCCATAAATACCAAAATAAAGTAAAAATAAACGAATAATATTTTTAGCTATATTTTATTGCGCCGATAAAATGCAATTGTAATAATGCTAAATAGCAGTTTCTTTACGTCTAACAATAAAATGCAATACTTCGATAATTTTTTAGTTGAAAAACGGCGGCTTCGCCGCCGAAAAAAGGGGGAATGGACTTTTTGGAGGGAGGGTTTAATTTTTTTGAAGGTCGGGCGCCGCCCGAAATGTTATAAAATTAAAACCGCCCGCCAAAAAGTAAACTACGCCCCCAAAGGGCGCG
>JAEUUP010000053.1 GCA_016787525.1 Saprospiraceae bacterium
TTTTTTGTCATTCAGGAGGAACCTCTTTGCCGCTTTGTCATTCAGGAGGAACCTCTTTGTCGCTTTTGTCATTCAGGAGGAAACAAAAGCGGCAAAGAGATTCCTTCTGAATGACAAAAGCGGCAAAGAGGTTCCTCCTGAATGACAAAAGCGACAAAAAAAGCGGCATAACAAAGGTAGTCATACGATTTTTTAACTAAATGACAAAAAACAAAACAAAATCAAAATGAGAAGAGCTTATCACTTTTGGACTTACATCGTCACGAACTATGAACGGACGGTGATGTACACAGGCGTAACAAACAATATAGCGCAACGGCTTAAAGAGCATTACGATAATCGAGGACAGGAAAAGACGTTTGCGGGTAAGTATTATTGTTACAATTTGGTTTATTATGAATACACGACGTATATCAATAATGCCATTTATCGGGAAAAAGAAATAAAGGACATGAGTCGGGAAAAGAAGATGGCAATGATAAGTGCGGTCAATCCCGGTTGGCAATTTTTGAATATTGAAGTATGTGGCGAATGGCCGCCAAAGTTTGAAGGACGTTCCTTGCGGAATGACAAAGATAAAGAAGAAGATGCGACGACAAATGATGATGATGAATGGTGGATGGGTTTAACACCGCCGCCGATTCCTCCTGAATGACAAAAGCGATTCCTACTGAATGACAAAGGCGGCATGACAAAAGCGGCATGACAAAGAAAAAGCAATAAATAATGGCAAAACAATCGGAACAAGTCTTAGAAGAACAATTGGTCGCACAACTGCAAAAGTTGGGCTACGAATCAGTGGTGATTAAAGACGAAGCGGCTTTGATTGCCAATCTGAAAACACAATTAGAAAAACACAACCATTGTACTTTTTCAAAAACAGAATTTGAAAAAGTGATGAATCTATTGAGCAAAGGGACGGTGTTTGAAAAAGCGAAATTACTGAGGGGTAAGAAACAACACATCGTTAGGGACAATGGCGACAATCTGTATTTCGAGTTTTTGAATACAGACCATTGGTGTCAAAATCAATATCAAGTCGCACATCAAATCAGTCAAGAAGGCACATACAAAAATCGTTATGATGTCACTTTGTTAATCAACGGTTTGCCTTTGGTTCAGATAGAATTGAAACGAAAAGGTTTGGAACTGAAAGAAGCGTTTAATCAAATCAATCGGTATCAAAGACATTCATTTGGGTCAAGTGCGGCGTTGTTTCAGTTTGTTCAAATCTTTATCATCAGCAATGGAGTGAACACAAAATACTATGCAAACAATCGGCATCAGAGTTTCAAACAGACTTTTTATTGGACAGATATAGAGAACCGTCGTCAAACCAATATTTTGAATGGTTTTACTGAGGGGTTCTTAGAACCGTGTCATTTGTCCAAAATGATATGCAAGCATATCGTCTTGAACGAAGCCTATAAGATACCAATGGTTTTGAGACCGTATCAGTTTTATGCCGTTGAAGCCTTGATAGACCGCGTGAAAAACTCTACAAAGAACGGATATATATGGCACACAACAGGCAGTGGCAAAACCTTGACAAGTTTCAAAGCCAGTCAGATAATTATGGAAATGCCCGAAGTCCATAAAGTGGTGTTTGTGGTGGACAGAAAAGATTTGGATTACCAAACGACGAAAGAATTTAACAGCTTTTGCGAAGGCAGTATTGACGGCACAGACAATACAAGCAATTTGGTGAAACAGTTTCTCGGCACGTACAAAGATAAAAAAGGTCAAAGCAAAGACACAAAACTCATCGTCACGACGATTCAAAAACTGAATACCGCGATGACCAAACTAAAATATGAAAAAGCGATGTCAGATTTGAAAGACAAACGTATAGTTTTCATATTCGATGAATGTCACCGCAGTCAATTTGGCGAAACGCATAAAAGGATAAAAGCCTTTTTCAATAATATTCAAATGTTCGGTTTTACAGGCACACCGATATTTGCAGACAATTCCGCTAAAAACGAATTGGGCAAACGAACAACCTTTGATTTATTTCAAGACTGTTTGCATAAATACGTGATAACAGATGCGATACGCGATGAGAATGTCTTAAAATTTTCGGTAGAATACGTCGGACGTTACAAACACAAAGACGGACGCGAAACGAATATAGATATTGAAGTCGAAGACATTGACACCAAAGAGTTGATGGAAGACGAAAAACGATTGGAGAAAATAGCAAACTATATCATTGCACACCACAATCGCAAAACACACAATCGAGAGTTTACGGGTATGTTTTGTGTCAACAGTGTACCAACCTTAATAAAATACTACGATATACTGAAACGAAAGAAAGAAGAAGGCTTGCACGATTTGACTATTGCGACGATATTTAGTTATGGTGCAAATCCCGATGATGCCGATGCAAATGGTTTTACGCAATTTGAACGCGACTTTGACAATGCAGAATTTAATACAGTTGCCGAAGATACTGAGGGGTATGCTATCAATGCCACGCATCGAGAAAAGTTAGACGCATACATTGCCGATTACAACCAAATGTTCAATACAAAATTCAGTACCAAAGAAAGTGAGAGTTTTTACGCCTATTATAATGATGTTTCCAAAAAAGTAAAAGAACGAAAGATAGATGTGTTATTGGTTGTCAATATGTTTTTGACAGGTTTTGACAGTCCAAGTTTGAATACTTTGTATGTGGACAAAAACTTACAATATCACGGTTTGATACAAGCCTATTCGAGAACAAACAGGATACTGAATGAGCAAAAATCACAAGGCAATATCGTCGCTTTCAGAAATCTGAAAAGCCGAACCGATGAAGCGATAACGCTTTTCAGCAATAAAGAAGCGATAGAAGAGATTATTATGGAGCCGTATGAAAACTATACGGCAAAATTTGACAAAGCTTATGAACATTTATTGGCGTTGACACCGACCGTTGATAGTGTCAATGATTTAGTGACAGAAGATGATGAATTAGCATTTGTCAAAGCATTCAGAGAGTTGATGCGGCTCAAAAATGTCTTGTCAGCCTTTGCAGATTTCAGTTGGGAAGATTTGGATATGACCGAACAAACCTTTGAAGATTTCAAAAGCAAATACCTTGACTTGCACGACAAAGTAAAAACAAACCACCAAAAAGAGAAAGTGTCAATTTTGGAAGACGTGGATTTTGAATTGGAATTGATACACCGCGACGAAATCAATGTGGCGTATATCATTCAACTTTTAATCAAACTGAAATCGCAAAAGAAAAAAGATAAAAGCAAAGTCGAACAAGAAATAGCGAACTTACTGAATACAGAAGTTACATTAAGAAGCAAACGCGAATTGATAGAGAAGTTCATTGAAGAAAACCTATTGGTTATCAGCGATTCAGACGAAATACAAAGCGAATTTGATAAGTTTTGGCATAAAGAACAACAGAAAGCATTCGAGAAATTAGTAGAAGAAGAAAATCTATCCGCCGAGAAAACAGAAAAACTCATAGAAGATTATCTTTTTGCCGAACGCGAACCTTTGCGTGATGAAGTTTTAGGCTTGCTTGAAGGCGAGAAGCCGAGTATTTTGCAAAGGAAGAAATTGGGCGATAGGATATTGAAACGGTTGATGGATTTTGTTGAGACGTTTATTAATGGGATGACGGGGTAAGAAAGGATTCTCGCGGGTGCAAAGATAAAAAAAACCTCGCCGATGTTGGCAATCTCAAAGTGCGTTCGGAGATTATCTGTGCGACTTCTGACAAGGTCGAAAAAGCGAATGATGGTTGTATTTCTAAAAATATGTCGTGCCTACTTATCGTTTTCAATTTCAAAACCATTTCTCAGTAAAACACACTTTCGTCATGAAAAAAAACTTTGCAACAACCTGTATCCACACATTTTTAAGCCTTGTTTTAGTCCTTAGTTTGATGTCTTTTGGTTCTGTGGCGTGTCACCACCCTATCACTATTGCGACAGAAACACCAGACACACTAAAAAAGGACACAACTTTATTGTTTGTGGGCAATAGTCTGACTTACAGCAACAATTTGCCCCAATTAGTCGCCGACTTTGCGCAGTCGAAAGGGCGGCATATCAAAGTAGAGATGTTGGCATTGCCCAACTATGCTTTGGTTGACCACTTAGCCGATGGCAATGTCCAGAAAATGATAGCGACTAAGCAATACCAATACGTTATTGTGCAGCAAGGCCCTTCATCGCAGTTAGAAGGGCGCACCTTATTGTTAGAAGCAGCTACTACTTTCAAGACTTTGTGCCAAGAAAATGATGCAAAACTGGCATTTTATATGGTCTGGCCTGCTTTTGCCAATTATTACAATTTTGATGGTGTTATTCGAAACTACACCGAAGCAGCAACAACGACAAATGCCCTTTTATGTCCTGTAGGCACGGTATGGAAAGCCTATATTGACCGCACCCACGACCTTTCTTACTATGGCGACGACCAATTTCATCCTTCTTTGAAGGGTAGCCAAATAGCAGCTGAGGTGATTTACGAATCTTTGTTTAAGTAACTGAGGTTACGCACCGTGCAGTTTACGCACTGTTTTTTGCTACGCAAAAAAAAAGCGTGCTTTTGATTATTTCTTTTGGAGTTTGATAACGACATAAATAAATACTAAGCATATACACAACATTGGTCGCAAGCTCCCTCGTTACAAGAATAATTTTTTATAGAGCGAAGTCAATTTTTGAGCTTTTCAAGCTCAAAAATTGACTTCGCTCTGAAAAAAATTATTCCAAAGCACGCATTTTGTCCAAAGGACTCCTTCGTCCGCGAGGACTCCTTTGGAGGAGAGCAAAGCGAAAAACAATGAGTGGTAAGTTTTAAAACAGCTTCAGAGCGTTTTATACTGTCCTTCTTCCAAAACGAAGAAATCGTCGTTCGATAAACCCCTCAGTATCAAGGCTTTTTCCAGTTCTTCGATGGGTTCATTCTGTCCGTCATCGGCTAATGGAAATGTACTGTGGTGAATGGCTAAAGATTGCTCGGCATTGACATCTAAATGAATTTGAACTGCTTCACTGGGCGAACAATGGATAGCAGACATAAACCATTCGGGCTTATATGCGCCAATGGGAATGAGTGCCAAGCGGATTTTACCAAACTTTTCGCCTATTGACTTAAAAAAAGTGGCGTAACCCGAATCTCCTGCAAAGTAAATATGACCCGATTGAGGGCTTGACACGACAAAACCCGACCATAAGGTTGCATTTCGGTCTTTTGTCCCTCGCCCAGAAAAGTGTTGAGCAGGCACGCAGGTGATGGTTAGTTCTGTGTTGTCTTTTTTGAAGGTGTGCGTGTCCCACCAGTCCATATCCACCGTTTTTTCTATGCCATATTTATTCAAAAACTGCGAAACACCTAAAGAAGTGACCACCAAAGGCTTGTGTTGGGCATAAATTTTAGGCAAATGAACAATATCGAGGTGGTCCCAATGGTTGTGGCTCTGCAAAATCAAGTGAATAGGCGGCAAATCTTCCATTTTGATGCCCGCTGGACGCACTCTTTTGGGCCCAGCCCATTGCACAGGACTCGTTCGGTTGTACCAAACAGGGTCGGTGAGTATATTGATGCCGTCCATTTGTACCAAAACCGTTGAGTGCCCCACATAAGTGACACGCACTTCGCCGCTCGATACTGAGGGGGTGGGTTTATCGCCTAAAACGGGGTTTTCGATTATTTTCCAAGGTTTTTTAACTCGTTTTTGGTCTGATTGCCACTTCAAAACATCTGACAAACCGCGTGCTTTATGTCCAGAAGGATTAAAAAATTGTTTTCCATCAAAATGGTCGCTCACAGCTCCTTTATAAAGAGGCGCAGAAATGGCGCGGCCGATAATCAAGGCACTCAATGGCACAGCCGCGATAACAGCTAAAATTGTCAACAGCATTTTAGAATAGTTTTGATACAATAAAATAGTGTGTGGTCATTCAACGATATGAGTCATTATCTATAAGAAACTGTTTTAAAACTTAAAACTGATGTTACGCACGATACAATTACTGACTGTTTTTTGCTCCGCAAAAAAGACGTACTACAAAACTACTTTTTTTAGACCGAAGTTAATTTCCCCATCGCTTGCGATTGTAAAATTAACTTCGCTCTGATAGATTCTTTTTATTGTACGCTTTTTTTGTATAGCAAAAAACAGTGCGTAACCTCTACATTGCGTAACATCAGTTTTAAGTTTTAAAACAGTTTCTAAAAGATAAGCCTCAAATAGTTGAATCGAACCACTAAAAGGTAGGACGGTTGGCAATGGAAGATATTTTATAGGCTTGTATTTTTGTGTTTGGTCGTTTTTTTTCTAAAATTGCCAAACATCGAGGTGTTTGACAAAGATTTTTGCCAAATTTTCTGCATCAGAAATGCCGCGATGGTGAATCCCTGTAAACTCAAAACCTTCTCTTTCGACTGCTTTTTTCAGTCCAATAGGCATTCGGAGGCGTTTCATTTTCATATATTGGTCTTTAAGGTTGATATGATAGTCGAGCCAAGCCGTTCCAATATCATGCCTCTGACATTCAGCCGCTAATTGGCGTTTATCGAATCCACCCCACGAGCAAAGCATGTAATCATCGTCTTCAAGGTCAATAAAATCCATAAAATCATCAATAACACGTGGGAAAGTTTCGGCTCTATTGACATCAATTTGAGAAATAGACGTTAAATGTCGGCAAAAATCGGACAAAACAGGATGAATTGTTGGGCGAATAAAAGTATCAAAACTATCTATGACCTCTCCGAAATCATCGAGTTTAACAGCACCAATTTCTATGGTTTCCATTTCCGTACCCGATGGGCGATTTTGCCAACACGTGCATTCAAGGTCAAAAATTATGAAGTTCATATTCAGTCGAAAGTGATGAGTGATTGAGCGGTTGCGTGTATTAATGGCACAAATATCGTTAGACCCCTCAGTATTTGACAATTTTGGCATATCTTTTTTCGATTTAATCCTAACTTAACACAGTTTGACTCGTTTAAAAACCTATTTTTGCCGCTTATTCATCAATCCAAATAAAACTAAAATTTTTCTAACACATGAAATTCGGAATTATCAAAGAAGGGAAAGTTCCACCCGATGCCCGTGCCGCTTTAACGCCCAAACAATGTGCTTTTATACAACAGAACTTTCCAGATGTGCGTATTGTCGTTGAGCCTTGTTCACACCGTTGTTTTCCAGATGATGCCTATCGTACTGAGGGGGTCGAAGTGTCGAGTGATTTGAGCGATTGCGACATACTTTTGGGTATCAAAGAAGTGCCAATTCCGCTTTTAATGGCTGATAAAACTTATTTTTTCTTTTCACATACCATTAAAAAACAGCCACACAACCGTGCGTTGTTACAAGCCATTATTGAAAAAAATATCCGCATCATTGACTACGAAGTTTTGACTGATGATAACGGCAAACGTTTGATTGCTTTTGGCAAATTTGCAGGTATGGTCGGCGCGCACAACGGTTTGTTGGCTTATGGATTGCGAACAGGGACGTTTACTTTGCCTCGTTTGTATCAACTGGCGCATTATGCCGATGCTAAAGAGATATATAAAACGGTAAAGTTCCCACCTATGAAAGTAGTCATCACAGGTGGCGGGCGTGTAGCAAATGGTGCGCTTGAAGTCATACAAGATGCTGGCTTTCAAAGAGTTGGTATTGAAGAATATTTGACAAAAAGCTTTGATTTTCCTGTTTTTGTACGTTTGCATCCAGCAGATTATGCCGCCCACAACGACCCAACTATTCCTTTCGACAAAAAGGATTATTACAGCGACCCCTCAGTATATCATTCTGTTTTTTCTAAATTTTATGAAACAACAGATTTGTTTATCAATGGCATTTTTTACGACGCACGTGCGCCCCGTTTTTTTGAATTGGAAGACATGGCATCTGACACATTCAAAATCAAAGTCCTCGCCGATGTGTCATGCGATTTGATGCCTTATTCATCTGTCCCAACGACCATTCGTGCGACAAAAATTACAGACCCATTTTTTGGGTTTGACAAAACAACGCATCAAGAAGTAGCCCCTTTTGCAGACAATGCAGTGACGATGATGACGATTGACAATTTGCCTAATGAGTTGCCACGCGATGCATCAGAGTTTTTTGGAGAGCAATTTATCACTCATATTTTGCCTGAAATACTAAAAGAAGAGTATTCAGATGTACTTTTACGCGCTACGATAGCCATGGATGGTCAGTTGCGATCACCTTTTTCGTATTTACATGATTATGTTTTTGGGTCTTAGTCATTCATTATTGCCATTACAGTTATTTATGAAACCCATCTTACGACTTATTCGATTTCCAAATTTGGTGATTGTGGTTTTGACACAATATCTATTGCAATATGCCGTCTTGATACCTGCTATCAAAAAGATGGGGATGTTGCCCGTTTTACCGCATTTTGAGTTTTTTTTACTCGTTTTATCCACTGTTTTGATTGCAGCAGGTGGCTATGTGGTAAATGACATTGAAGATGTGGCGATTGACCGATTGAACAAACCTGAACATAAACGCATCGTAGAACGGATTTATTCCATCCGACAATCTTGGTGGATTTATTGGTTTTTGACCATTTTAGGATTCGTCATCAGTCTGTATTTGGCGATTTATGTCAAAAATTTGGGGCAATTATTGATTTATCCTTTGGCTGTTTTTTTGCTGTATGCCTACTCTCATTGGTTCAAACGACAACCTTTGACGGGCAATTTGGTGGTGTCTTTTTTCTGTGCTTTCGTGGCGTGGGTCGTCTTTTATGCCCAAAGCCTCGCCCCTATTTTTTCCTTTTTTATGAAAACCCATTGGCTTGAGTCGGTGCAAACAACCTTTGTGGGTTACGCTGTTTTTGCATTTTTTTCCACGTTGTTTAGAGAAATTGTCAAAGATATTGAAGATGCTGAAGGTGATTTGGCGGGCGATTGTCGCACTTTACCTATTGTATTGGGCGTTTTGGGTAGTAAAATTGTTGCAGCACTTGTTGGTGTGCTGTTTATTGGATTCATCGGTTATTTCAGTTTTTTACTGAGGGGGTCAAATAGCATGATCAAAATACTGATTTTAAATTTAACCGTCACTTTACCCATGCTCTACGCTTTGTTTTTATTGATAAAAGCCAAAGAAAAAAAAGAATTTTCCTTCCTCAGTCAATTAGCAAAAGCCATCATGCTGAGTGGTTTGATTTTTATTGTAGTTATGAAATGGGCTTAATATTTCTCTTTCCCTCTTTTTACAAACCAACTATCTGCAACTTTATTCAACATACAAAACCAACCCTTTCAAATAAGAACCTTCTGGATGAAAGATATTAACGGGATGGTCGGCAGGTTGTGTCAATCTGTGCATGACCCGCACTTGGCGTTTGGCTTCAATGGCAGCGGCAACGATGGTATCATAAAACAATTGATTGTCAACTACTTGCGAACAACTGAATGTAAACAAAATACCCCCCTCAGTAATCTGACGTAAAGCCATGGCATTCAGTCGTTTGTAAGCTTGTACGGCATTGTGACGTTTGGCAATAGATTTGGCAAACGCCGGTGGGTCAACAATCATCACATCGTAGATTCGGTTGTTTTCTTTCAAAAAAGCCATCACATCCACTGCAGCAGCCGTATGTTCGCCTGTAAATGGGCAATTAAGTTCCACATTTTTAAGCGTCAAATCAATCGCTTTTGGCGAAATATCAATCGAATGCACCGATTTTGCCCCAGCTTTAAGCGCATAAATGGAAAAACCGCCTGAGTAACAAAAGGCATTAAGAACCGATTTGCCTTCTGCATAACGATTGAGCAAAGCCCTATTGTCACGTTGGTCGAGAAAAAAACCTGTTTTCTGTCCTGTCACCCAATCAATTGCAAAAGCATTATCATTTTCAGACACACACAAAGGCACTTCGGCTGCGCCCCACAAATAGTCATTTTTTATTTGATTTTGAGCAACATACTGAGGGGGTAAAGTTTCGGCACTTTTGTCATAAATAGCTTTTAATTTATGTCCAAAGATTTTTTTCAAACCCGCTTGTATCGGCTCGATTTGTCGGTGCATACCAATCGAATGGCATTGAATCACCGCCACAGAGTCATAAATATCCACAATCAAGCCAGCCAAACCATCTCCTTCTGCATGTATCAAACGGTAGCAATTGGTTGATTTTGAATCAGTTAAATTCAGTCGTTGACGATAGCGAAAGGCATTGCTTATTTTTTGTTCCCAAAAAGCAGTGTCAATTGTACAGAGTTCAAAACTCAATACTCGAACAACGATTGAGCCATCGTTGTAGTAACCCACAGCCAGAAACTGTTTTTTGGCATCATAGACTTCAACCAAATCTCCATCCGACAGCACCCCCTCAGTATGAGCAACTGCACCGCTGAAAATCCATGGATGTTGTCGTCTGACAGCTTCTTCTTTACCTTTTTTCAAGAATATTTTTTTCATAACCTATTATTCGTTGTGTTGTAAGTCATTGGTCATTTATTGGTTTATTGACATGCTCCATGACTTTATAACTAATACCGCTTTCCGAATAATAAACTACCGATTCGGACCATTGTTGAGCCTTCCTCGATAGCCATTTTATAGTCATCACTCATGCCCATTGATATTTGAGTGAATGAAGGATTTTGAGCAAAATAGTTGTATTTCAGATTATCAAAAATGCTTTTAAGATGCTGAAACTCACGGCGAACCTGTGTCTTATCGTCTGTGAAAGTAGCCATGCCCATGACTCCACATATTTCGACATGATTTAGATGAGCTTGCGCAAGTTCTTGCACCACTTGTTGTACCCCCTCAGTATCGAAGCCGAATTTTGACTCTTCCTCGGCGATGTGAAATTGCAATAACACCTTGATGACTCGATTGTGCTTGGCTGCCTGTTTATTGATTTCTTGCAACAATTTGAATGAATCAACCGAGTGAATCATGGTCACAAAAGGTGCAATATATTTGACTTTATTGCTTTGCAAATGCCCAATGAAATGCCACAGGATGTCATTGGGCAAAGTGGCTTGTTTCTCGACCAATTCTTGTACGTAGTTTTCGCCAAAAGCTCGTTGCCCTTGGTCGTAGAGGTTTAGAATTGCCTCGTTGGGTTTGGTTTTCGATACAGCAACAAGCTGGGTTTGTGTCGGTTTGAGTTCTTCTAAAATCTGTTTAAGCATCTCTTTTATGATAAATGACTGAAGGGGTAAAGTTAAAAGAAAAATCCGTCTCGGTGGATTCGAGGCGGATTTTTATAGTAAGAAGTCGCTATTGTAAAAGATTGATTAATGATTTTTAATTATCAAAACAATTGAAAATCAATTACTAATCTTTCATAAACGGATAATCTGCTTGCACGTAGTTGTCTTCATACAAATCTGCTGGATCTGGGAAAGGAGATGCTTTTGCGAAATCCACAGCATCTTGCATTTCGACCTCAGCTGCATCTTCTATCGCCTTAATTTCTTCTTCTGAAACACCGATTTCCAACATTTTAGCACGTGTTGTTTTCAGTGGGTCAATAGTTTTATAATAAGCGACTTCAGCACGACCTTTCTCGTCTTTACGATATTTTTCAGGGTCACTGACAGAGTGACCTTTGTAGCGATAGGTTTTAATTTCGAGGAAATAAGGTCCATTTCCTGCACGCATGTGTTCAGCCGCACGTGTAAATGCTTCGTGAACAGCTTCAGGATTCATACCATCAACTTGTTCAGCAGGCATATTGAAAGCTTCAGCAACCTGATAAATATCACGGACATTTGATGTACGAGCAACGGAAGTACCCATAGCATAGCCATTGTTTTCGCAGACATAAATGACTGGTAGTTTCCATGTCATTGCCATATTGCCCGCTTCGTAAAGAATACCTTGACGCGCTGCACCATCGCCAAACATTGTGACACAAAGTAGATTTGTGCCTTTATATTTTTCAGCAAAAGCGATGCCTGTACCGATACCGATTTGCGCGCCGACGATACCATTGCCGCCGAAATATTTTTCGCGAGCGTTGAAAAAGTGCATCGAACCACCTTTACCTTTCACAATACCTGTGGCGCGACCGAATAATTCAGCCATGGCTTCACGAGCAGAAATGCCTTTCATGATACCGATGCCATGTTGACGATAGGCTGTGACGACTCCGTCCATAGGATCTAAAGCCGATTTCATGCCTGCCGCAATCGCTTCTTGACCGATATAAACATGGCAAAAACCACGTACATACTCACCGTAAAACTCCAAAACACGCTCCTCGAAGCGGCGAATGCGGTACATGAGTGTGTACCACTCTTTGTACATTTCTGGGCTGTACTGAGGGGCTATTTTGGCAGATTTTGCCCCTGATGTTGTTGCTTTTTTAGTTGCTACTACTTCCATTCTTAAGTCGAGTTATATGTTTTAGCGAAAATTCGCTATAAAAATTGATTGGCAAAATAAAGATAAATTAGGCATTTGATATTGCCAAAGAAATCGAGTGCAAAAATAAGCAAGGAAATTTTCTTTTTGATAAAAAGAAGAGGCTGTTCTTTGATTGGTTCGATAATTTTGTATCAAACACTCACAAAGAACAGCCTCAATCATTTTTTGTTTAAAAATCTTAGCGAATTCGGCTTGGGCGAGTTTCTTTATTTGTGGATATAATAAAAACACAAGAAACAACTACGAGAAATGCAAGAATCATCATGGTTTTGTGAAAGTTTTAGATTAAGAAATATGGTTCAAGGAATACAATTAAATGCAACGAATATCATAACAGCAAATGTGTTATTTTCTTTATAATAACGCAAGTTTTTTAGAAAAGTTTAACATATTATTTCGACAATTTGCCGTATTTCCTTAATTTTTGATTATTTTTTGCATTTGGACAAAATTTTCGCTGCTCAACCTAACCAAATAAAAGCCTTTTGCCCAGTCCTTTGTCGTGATTTTGAGGTTCTGCGAACCTTTGGTCATCTGACTTTTGGTAATGGATTTTCCTTGCATGTCAAATACTTCAATCACAACATTTCTATCCAATTCAAAACCTGCGTCAATGACAAAATCATCGTTTAATACTGGATTTGGATAGACTACAAATGTTTGCTTTTTGCCTTCTTTCTGCAAACCGATTGTGTTTGAATAGATGAAACTACCGTCAAAATCTTGCTGTTTCAGACGATAATAGGCTGTTTTGGTGAATTTTCCGTCCACAAACGAATAATACTGAGGGGTCGAAGATTGAGCGTGACCTTTTACAAAACCGATTGATGAAAAGTGAATACCATCGTCGCTTTTTTCTATATCAAAACCTTTATTATTTAACTCAGTTGCTGTCTCCCACGTCAACAATGCCTGATCATTTACTTCTTTTCCTTTAAAATACACCAATGTCACAGGAATTACTGAGGGGGCAAATACTGAAAAAGTTGAAAAAGAATTGACACTTTCTGCCAATTTCGTAAAATAAGTACCCCAATTGGTTGTTGGACCAAAGGAGTTAGACATGGGTTCCCAATTGCTGCCATTGTAGTGATACAATCGGCACATGGTGCGGTTTTGTGTAAAGATATTGGATTCATCAATATTGTTCCACTGCACTAAAATATCTGCTTGCCCACTGCCTGTGAGCTGAGTGATGTCCCATTCGATATTGATTTTGGAAAATTCAGACGGTACAGCAATCGTTGAAGGATGCGCCGAAACAGAATAATCGCCACCCGAAGACGTAATGAATACTGGCGCGTAACTGGCTTCTGTACCGACCGGGAAAATCGTATTGAAGTTCACATCGCGGATTTTCAATGTACCTACTTTTTGATACAGGTCGTGTGTTACGACATAAGAAGTGGCAGAAGGTGACATTGGAGAACGTCTAAGAGTCACTGTTTTATCATTCAAGTCAAACTTACCATTTGTCAGAATCAAATCGCCTAAAATGGTCAAGTCCAACTTCACTTTGACACGTGTTGGATTGTTGACGATGATGTCACCATCAATAATCGTGGAAGCAATAGGTGCGCCATTTTCGATATTTGGATTGATGTTTTGTTGCGATACGCCATTGAGTTCTATTTTACCCAAAACACGTCCATTGCTACCCAAATTAATATCTTTTCCAACGCGTACTGTCTTGATAAGGTGAGGATTATACAAAGTGCCTTGATTTACATTAATAGCTCCTTTGATATCAATATCAGTCATTTCCAAGCGAACTGTGCTGGAAACATAATTCAACTCAAGAGTTTGGAAAGTAGGTGCGACAATTGGGTCAACAAAGAAGTTATTGGTCGTAGCAGGTGTTATATAAGCACCAAAAGAGACTGAATGATTGTTAGTAAATGCTTTTTTTCCCGCAAAACAAGAAGTAGAAGGATCAATATGTGGATTGGTGATGAATAGTGTGCCACCATTGGCATTGAAATTTGTTGCATCGGTGACATCAACTAATGATGTTCCAGCAGCTACACTACTGAGGGGGTTGCCTGTGTTGCCGTTAACGTGCATAAAACCCGAAGTCATATTGAAAGTTGAACCACTGTTCAAGACCAAATTACCATTGAGAAAAAATGAATTGAGGTAGTCTCCTGCAATCGTCAAAGTACCATTGACATTTAAAGTTGCGTTACCACCAGAGCTCGGATTACCAAAAGGATCGGGCGAACCGATGACCATGCGATTGTTACTGTAAACTAGAGTACCATTGATAACCAATGATTTGCATACAGCCACATAACTGCCTCCACTTGTAGAAATAGCAATGGATGTACCTATTCCAATAACAACATCATCAGTTGCAGTTGGGACGACACCGCCTTGCCAGATTGTACTGTTGTTCCATTCACCCGATTGGGACGAGTAGATGGTTGCAGCAAAATGGGCGTTGGGGGCCAAAAATGAAATGCCAAAAATGAGTAAAGTAAAAATTTTGTTCATGAGAATACGCTTTAAATTAATTTAGAATTTTAGAATTTAATATTCGATTTTAATACAAAGGCAAGTTGTGTTTATTAAATTAAAAAGTGTCAAATACGTTAAAATTATATTTTTGCAAGCAAATATTTTTTATGAACCTTTTGAGCCTAAATCTATTGAATTGGAAAATTTAAGTCGAGAGGAATCCGAAGCTGTTCAAATCAAAAAAATACTGAGGGGGTGCATTTTCCACTTTTGATTTGAAAAAACAAGACACGTTGATTATCTTTGCACTCTTCTAAAAAATTAAAAATAGTTTAATAAACTGTAAATCAATAATTTATAACTATGTTCACAAGTTTAAGTGACCGCCTTGATTCAGCCTTTAAAGTCCTTTCAGGAAATAATAAGCTCACAGAGCTAAACATTGCAACTGCCATTAAAGACATTCGTCGCGCGCTCGTTGAAGCCGATGTCAACTATAAAATAGCCAAAGAATTTACTGACAGAATCAAAGACCGTGCCTTAGGCACTGAAAACGTTTTAAAAAACGTCAATCCGGGTCAATTAATGGTCAAAATTGTCAGTGATGAATTGACAGATTTAATGGGTGGTCAGATTTCAGGTATCAATTTGGGCGGCAAACCCACTGTTATCTTGATTGCAGGTCTGCAAGGTTCTGGTAAAACGACTTTTACGGGTAAATTGGCTCTGTGGTTGAAAACTAAAAAGTTCAAACGCCCGATGGTGGTGGCTTGCGACGTGTATCGTCCTGCGGCGATTGACCAGTTGACAGTGTTGGCTGAAACGGTTAAAGTGCCTATTTATAAAGAAGTTGAGAACAAAAATCCTGTCCAGATTGCTTTAAATGCCATTGTTGAGGCGAAAAAGCAAGGTTGCGATGTGGTTATCGTGGACACAGCGGGTCGTTTGGCAGTTGACGAAGAGATGATGAAAGAAATCTCGAAAGTCAAAGAAGCCATCTCGCCTAACGAAACATTGTTCGTCGTGGACTCTATGACGGGGCAAGATGCGGTCAATACAGCTAAAGCCTTTAATGATAGACTGAATTTCGATGGTGTTGTATTGACCAAATTGGATGGTGATACTCGTGGTGGTGCGGCATTGTCTATCAAATACACTGTTGGCAAGCCTATTAAATTTGCTTCGGAGGGTGAAAAGATGGATGCTCTTTCAGAGTTTTATCCCGACCGTATGGCAAGCCGTATTTTGGGCATGGGTGACATCGTTTCGATTGTCGAAAAGGCTCAAGAGCAGTTTGACGAGGCTGAAGCAAAACGTTTGGAAGCCAAAATCAAGAAAAATAAGTTCGATTTCAATGACTTTATGGCTCAAATGGAGCAAATCAAGAAAATGGGTGATTTAAAATCGTTGATGGCGATGATTCCAGGCATGTCAAAAGCATTGAAAGATGTGGACATTGACAATAATGCGTTCAAAAAAGTGGAATGTATCATCCAATCCATGACGCCAAAAGAAAGAGCGAATCCAGAATTGGTGTTAAGTACTAAAAAACGCAAAGAGCGCATCGCCAAAGGTAGTGGCAAAACGTTCGAGGAAATCAATGCTTTCTGCAAACAGTTTGACCAGATGAAAACGATGATGCATCAGTTTTCAACGGGCAAATTCCCAATGCAACAACAACGCGGTGGATTCAGAAGATAAGGATAAATTATGATGAAATATACCTTATTTTTCGTATTGATGCTAACTCAATGCCCTGTATTGCCTGCTCAATTGGTATTGCAGCATTTAGAAGGCAAAAAGACCATAAAAATCCCCATTGGTTCTGTCATCACACTCAATTTACCCACTAAAACAACAGATGAAAAATGTGATTGTTACCACAAGTACACTGGAAACTTGAAAAGTGTAGAAACGGGTAGATTGAGTCTGGTTTTGAAAAAAGAAGATAATGTAACCGAAGATGAAACGGGTGTTTACAAACGGATTGAAACGGAATATCGCTATCGGAAAAGTGAATTAGAAACAACTGTTTTGACCAATCATGTTTTTTCCATTTCGCGAGAAATGTCATTTAGAAAAAGTTTGGATGAAACGGGAGTCATATTAATGTTTGTTTCAGTCATTCAAAGTTTAGCTGTGACTCCTTTTTTAAAAGAGAATGCCAGAAAAACAAGTGGTATTATCGCATTAGGTACATTTTCAACAGGTTTGACTTTGGCTTTAATTCCCAATGAAAAAACCTACTATTTAAAACAAGTAAAAAATAAATCGAAAAAAACGCTGTGGCGTATTAAATCATAAAATAAGCTATAATGTCAAATTTTCAAGACTTCGACGATTTACCAATCAATTGGAATGACCACGAAGATATCGCTATGAAACTCTACGAGCGTTTTGGCGACAATTTCAATGAATCTAAAATTTATCGCATCCGCTTCACAGAGTTGTTAGAGTGGATTCTCGAAATACCCAATTTTGAAGGGAAAAGAGAAGAATCAAATGAAGGTCATTTGGAGCAAATTCAGGCCAAATGGGTATATGAATGGCGCGATAACAATAAGTAGAAAATGGACAATCTAGGAATTGAATACGATCTTAAAAACGCTGCAACCATACACAACGTCTTGGGTTATTTCAACGAAATCAACACCTTTGTGTTCGACGTGGATGGCGTGATGACGGATGGAAAGCTATTGGTTACTGAGGGGGGTGAATTTCTACGTTCTTTCAATGCGAGAGATGGTTATGCCATTCGTTTGGCCATTGAGGCTGGTTATAATGTCTGTGTCATCTCGGGCGGCAGAGGCGGTAGTATCGAACACCGCATGAAACGCATTGGTATTCGACAAGTGTTCACAGGCGCAGACCCCAAACTTCCCGTTTTTTTGCGGTATTGCGAGGCACACAATATTGACCCTTACAAAACATTGTACATGGGTGATGATTTGAATGATTTGGATGTTATGAAAAAAGTGGGACTCGCTTGTTGTCCCACCGATGCTTGTCCAGAAATCATTGAGGTTTGTCATTATGTGTCACCCTACAAAGGAGGTGATGGGTGTGTGCGCGATGTCGTCGAAAAAGTGATGAAATTGCACGACAATTGGAACAAACAGCTAACCATAAGTGAGTAAAAAATAAATTAAACAAAAAACTAAAGTAGAATAGCCAATAATATTTCCAATCATATTAACTTTGCCACATAAGGACATAATTTAAATATTGATTAGGAAATGTTATTTAGAAAACTACTGACTCTTCTGCTGTTTCTTACAGTTTCTATTGCTTTTGCTCAAAAAAATACTGTACTCGACACGCCCACATCGCGGCATTACCTATCTTTTCAATGGTTCGGATTGACTTTTCACCCAGGTGGTGGTAGTGTTTTTATGCGCGACAACTATCCATTGAGGCTCGATACTAAAGCGTATTGGGTTTTGAACATTGGGGCTTCTGTGAGTTACGACTATGCTTTGTCCAAACGTTTTTTCATTCGTACTGAGGGGGCCTATTTTATGGATTGTGCTTGGCAAAAGTCGGCTTGTCTGCATGTGGGACTTCATTTTACACCTCTTAAATGGGGCAAACACAGCATCAACGGTGGTTTAGGCCCTATGTTTTTGGTACGTGGCGATTGGGGCAAGTTTGAACGTTATCGCAGAGGTGATGATTTTTTTGGCGATCGGGTAAAGAATGGTTGGCAATACCGTTTTTTCCCTATTGGTGGCGAGTTTGAGTATCTGTATCAACTCAATCCTCGTTGGCAATTTCAATATTCTGTCATTCCAGGCTATCCTGCCGTCATTACTTCTAAAATTGGGGCGCGTATGAGGTTCTAAAGTGTGCTTTTCTGCACCGAAGTTGACACAGGTCTAAGGCTTGTGTCAACTTTTTTTTTCTAAAAAGATAGTCTTTTTGCAGTCAAAAGCGTAGCTTCGTTTTTCATTAAAATTGTCTGATTTACAATTATAAAAAACGAAAGCGACCAGCGATGAAAAGACGTTATTTCCTTTCTCAATCCTCTAAAACACTGGGCAGTTTGGCTCTAATGAATGCTTTGCCCAGTTCTCGTATTTTTGGAAAAACAAGTCACGTTGCACCAAGCGATAAAATCCGTGTGGGTTTGATTGGTTGCAAAGGTATGGGCTTTGCTAACCTTAAATCTATCCTCAAATTGCCCGAAATAGACTGCGTTGGCCTATGCGATGTAGATGCAAACGTGTTGGCAGAACGCCAAAACGATGTCGAAAAACTGAGGGGGTCCAAACCAACAGGCTACGGCGATTTTAGAAAGCTCTTAGAAGATAAAACCATAGATGCCGTCATCATTGGTACGCCCGACCATTGGCATGCACTGCCCATGATTTATGCTTGTCAAGCGGGAAAGGATGTCTATGTCGAAAAACCTCTGGGTAGAACGATAGAAGAATGCAATACCATGTTGGCAGCTGCTCGCAAATACAACCGAGTCGTTCAAGTGGGGCAATGGCAACGCAGTCATCAGCATTGGCAAGATGCCATTAATTTCGTACGCTCTGGCAAATTGGGCAAAATCCGCACTGTAAAGTCTTGGGCTTATCAAGGTTGGATGAAATCTGTGCCTGTCAAGCCCAATACGACTCCACCTACGGGCGTAGATTATGATATGTGGCTTGGACCTGCACCCAAACGTCCATTCAATGAAAATCGCTTCCATTTTGAATTCCGTTGGTTTTGGGATTATGCGGGTGGATTGATGACAGACTGGGGTGTACACATTATAGATATGGCTTTATATGGCATGAACGCCGCAGGCCCCAAATCAGTGATGGCATCGGGCGGCAAATACGCTTATCCAGACAGTGCTATGGAAACACCAGACACTTGTCAAGCTATTTATGAGTTCGATGGCTATACAATGATATGGGAACACGCCAATGGCATCAATGGAGGGCCTTATGGACGCGACCATGGTGTGGCTTTTATTGGCAATATGGGTACTTTGGTGGTGGATAGGTTGGGTTGGGAAGTCATACCTGAAACCGACAAAGGCAAAGCCCGTATGGAAGTCGTTAATTTGGTTCATGCAAAAGGCAGTGGCTTGGATAACCATACCCAAAATTTTGTAAATTGCATGAAATCGCGCGAAAAACCCAACTGCGACATAGCTATTGCCCAAAATACGGCGTTAAATGCTTCATTGGGTAATATTGCTTTCCGTGTCAATCGAAAAATATTCTGGGATGCCGCCAAACAGGAACTCATAGGCGATAAAGAAGCCAACAGATTGACTAAAGCCAATTACCAAAATGGTTGGAAATTGCCTAAAATATAGTTTTTGTGAATAGTTTAAAAATAGACTCATACTGAGGGGGGGCGTTTTGCCACCCAAAAAGGGCATATTCAAAGAATCATGTTGTTCAAATCTTAGATTTGAACCTATTATGGAGCAGTGAGGAGACTTACTGCTCTTTTGGTTCTGAAAAATCTGTCAATCCTTTGTTATAGTTTATCTTATACGCATCTGTGACGACGAAAAAACAGTGTTTTATCGAAAAACTCAAAAATCTCAATTAGATTTGCGGCGTTTTCAAAACAAACATCGTTTAATAATTTATCACAAGAAATGAAAGCTGCTAAAATCACTACTTGCCTTTTTTTATTAAGCACTATTAGTATCATGGGTTGTCAATCTGATGCCTCACCCAAAAGTCGTTTGAAAGGACGTTGGGATATGAAGTACGCAGAACTGAATGGGCAAGCGGCCCCTTTGTTAGAAAGAATGTATTTTCAATTTGACGATAAACAGGTAACGACTAATTTTAATGAAGCAGCGGTTGACGAAACCGTGCCTTTTGAGTTTGAAGAATCAATTATTACAAAAAAGTCTGAACCCATCATCGAGTTTGAGGTCATAAGTTTGTCGGATTCTATTTTAGAAATGACAACCGCAATGCGTGGCTTCGATTTTAAATTGGTTTTGCAACACTCAAGTCAATAAGCCCATAAATCGTTCAACTGATACAGTCGGAAATCGTGATGAGTAACCCATATGACACAGCGAAACAATTTCTCTCTCTTTAACACTTTGCGTGAAATTAACTGACAACCTGATGAAAAAGCTTTCACTTTTACTACTCTCCACTTTACTCTCTTTTTCGACTTCGTTGTTTGCCATCGAAGCGAGTATCACTCATGCGTGCTACAAAAGCGCGACTGAAAACTATATCGAATTCAATCTATACGTCTTGGGGCGTTCCGTCGAGTGGGTTCAGTTGGACTCCGTTGACTCGCAGGCGAGTATTGAAGTGGGTATCTTTTTTAAACAGAAAGGACAGGTCATCCAATTCGACAAATTTGCGATGAAAAGTCCAAAGACGATGGACCCCGTCAACTTCGAGGATTTCCATCGCTATGCGTTGCCAACAGGAAGCTACGATTTGGAGGTAACACTGAAAGATATGAACAAAAAGGAGCAGCCTGTGACCTACAAATCGTCCATTTTCATGGATTTTCCAGACGATATGCTCCGCCAAAGCGATATTAAGCTCTTGACAGGCATCAGACCCGATTCTACTGAGGGGTCGCCGCGGGTCAAATATGGCTATTTTATGGACGCATTGCCGTTCAACTTCTACGATAGTCGCAGTACGCATTTGTCGTTCTACAATGAAATCTACAATGCGGACAAAGGCATCGGCGAAGATTATGTCTTGAGTTACGCCATTCAAAAACTGTTCGCCACACCCAACGATAAACCCTTGCTGATTGCCCACAAACGCAAAAAAGCCGAATCTTTTGCTGTCAATCTCTTGCAATTGGACATCTCAAAACTGGAGTCGGGCAACTATCGCCTCGTGGTGAGCATCCGAAACCGCGCCAATGAACTCTTGAGCGAAAAAGAAATCCTCTTTCAGCGCAGCAACCCGAACTTAGCACCCGATGAGGTGGTCATTACCGACGATGCCTTAAACTCGGAGTTTGTGGCGCAACTCGAAGAAAAGGATTTGCGTTTCACATTGAAATCCATCCTGATGAAAGTGCCTGAGGAGGATGTAACCATCGTCAATGAGATGTTGAAAACCAAGGACTTGAAGGCTCAAAGACGCTATATTTTCAAATATTTCTCAAAAGTAAATCCCAATTTGCCCGAACAAGCGCACGACGAATACATGCTCGTTGCTAAGGCCGTGGACAGAATGTATAATAATGGTTTCGGTTACGGTTTTGATACCGACAGAGGGCGCATTTTTCTGAAATATGGTCGTCCCGACGATATGATTACGGTCGAAAATGAAGCCACTGCCCCACCCTATGAGATATGGATCTATAATAGAATCGAAAAAACCCAACAAACAAACGTCAAATTCCTTTTTTATAATCCCAATTTGATGGCTAATGGCTACCGATTGCTGCATTCTTTGTGCCGAGGCGAACTCAACAACCCTCGTTGGGTCAATGAACTCTACAAAAGTGTGCCCAATGAGCAAACAGGCAGCCTCATAGACGGTAACAGCGGTATGCAACGCAATGTCAACCGCCGAGCTGTCGAACTAATGAATGAATATTAAGAATGACCAATATCTCGATTGTCGCACCACTTTACAATGAAACTGAATCGTTTCCCCTTTTGGTAAAAAGGCTGAACAAACTGATGGACTCAACCCCCCTCAGTATCGAAGTCGTTTTAGTGAATGATGGAAGCAGAGATAATACTGCCGAATTGATGCACCAATTGGCTCTGACAGACAATCGTTACCACTGTGTTTTTTTAGCCAGAAACTATGGCCACCAAATTGCCCTCTCAGCAGGCTTGTCGAAAGCGCGAGGTACTGAGGGGGTAATGGTCATAGACGGTGATTTGCAAGACCCACCCGAACTTTTGTTCGACTTCTACGAAAAATACAAGCAAGGCTACGATGTGGTGTATGCCATTCGGCAGAAGCGTAAGGAGAATGTCCTCAAAAAGGCGGCTTATAGGCTCTTCTATCGCCTGTTGAAATCCATCTCTTATATTGATATTCCGCTCGATTCGGGCGATTTTTGCTTCATGTCGCGGCGTGTGGTGGACGTGATGAACGCCATGCCCGAAGAAAGCCGCTACATACGCGGTATGCGCTCGTGGATAGGTTTCGAGCAAATCGGTGTGCCTTACGAGCGTGCCGAAAGAGCCGCAGGAGACTCCAAATACAGCTTCCGAAAACTCCTCCAACTCGCCTACAATGGCATTTTCAACTTCTCGGAGTTCCCTATCAAACTCATCAAGCGGGTGGGCTATGCCTCAGTCGGCATATCGTTTCTCTATTTGGTGTATAGCGTCTATCGAAAACTCATTTATGATGACGTACCACAGGGTTTTACGGCCACCATCTTCATCATCATCTTCTTCAGTGGCATCCAATTGTTCTTTATGGGCATCATGGGCGAATATTTGTTGCGCATTTTCTTCCAAGTGAAAGGCAGACCGCTGTTTATCGTTAAGAACGAAATTTTGGACGGCAAACTGGTCAACAAATAATAATTCTGCACGCCCATACAAACCAGCGAATAAATGATAGGTCTAAAATTTTTGTACAAATACCTGCACAAGCGCAGTTGCAAAAGCCCTAATTTTGCAACGAAAACAGCTATTTCTAACAAAAAACAATAGAAATCATGTCAAAATTTGAAGAAGCCATCCAAAGCTATAAAACATTCATGGCCGATAAGTTGAAAGACAACGACATCAACGAAGCCCTCTTAATTCAGATTGCCCAAGAGTTAGGCACTTCCATCTACGATGCCGACGCAAGCCTCGTAGCCTGTTCCGACAAAGCCGAATTGGGTCGTGTGAAACAATATTTCCTTCTCGGTCGCTTAGGATTGACCGAATCTCCAGCCTTAGATGAAGCCATTAAAACCGTATGCAAGACAATGGGCACCAGCAACCGCAAAAAGTTCCGCACTGTCTTCTATTATCTTTTAGTTCAACAATTCAATGCTGTTTCGACGGTTCTAACGCCAACGCCTGCGAATCTGTATTGACCAGAGCATCGGCACAAAGAACCTGTTTTAAAACTTAAAAGCACAAAAAAAACGCTTTTCGAGATATTCGGAGAGCGTTTTTTTGTTTTAGTTACTGATGTTACGCACGATACAATTACTGACTGTTTTTTGCTCCGCAAAAAAGACGTACTACGAAACTACTTTTTTTAGACCGAAGTTAATTTTTCAATCGCAAGCGATTGAAAAATTAACTTCGGTCTGATAGATTCTTTTTATTGTACGCTTTTTTTGCGTAGCAAAAAACAGTGCGTAACCTCTACATTGCGTAACATCAGTTAGTTAAAGCCATAGGTATCCGATACAGAAATTTGAATCGTTTTCTACTTTTTTTTGAAAAAAAAGTAGAAAACGATTCAAATTTCTGTATCGGATACCTGCGCTTCAAAAGACAGTTTGACCAAGTTATTATTTACTGGTTGCCATAACGCCTTTGTTAATTTTATTCCTGAACATCTCTAATAGAAACGAAAGAGTCTATTCTGTGCGACAAGCCTATTTCTAAAATCCTAATTCATTGATAATCAACATCTCCAAAATTTCAAAACTTCCGTAAACGTACTTTTCCCATAAAACGGATAGCTCAGCATGACATGCGGGGTTGAAATCGCTCCCTATCTCAAAAACCAAACATCTATCAAAAACGCATTTAATTAAAAACTTATTTTTATTAAATACAAAACATCCCTATATTTACGAGTTCGTAAACTCAAACCCATTTCCACTAATTTAATCTAAAAAAAGCATTGGTATGAACCAAGAATCTGACGATCTAACAGTACTTCCCGTTGCTCAGCAGCACAAACCTTTCGTCGTTTTGGGATTCGACATGGTCAAAATCGTATTGGCTGACAAAGAAAATCCCTTGACTAAAGGTATGCACGACATCCTCACCACACCCAAATCGTGGGAAAACTTTTATAAATTCATAGACAAATGCAAAAACGATATGGACGGCGACAATTGGGAAATCCATACCTTAGAAATGCTCGATTTCTTCATGCTCAACGACTTGACTTTGCGTATTTTACAGTCAGAATACAAAGAAGTCTTGCGCGAAGGATTTGAAAGCCATACCGATGGCATCGAAAACTTCGACAACATCATCGCCAATATCTGCTTAATGGCCCAAGATGCCGTTGATGCGTTTCAAGCATTTAAAATACACGATACCTTTGCTTCCTACATGTGGTCAGCCGAACGATTACCCGACCCATACACAGGCATCTCGCCCGCAATGGCGAAGTTCGGACACATTCCGAAGATACCGACCAACCCCAAACAAATGCTGTTCAAAGATTTTGGAGACGACAACGTCGCCGTGCTGCGGAAAAGCAAAGGCCACCAAATATTTATGAAACACATAAAATGTGTCTTCGCTCTGCAAACCATTCTATTAGATGGTGAAAATCCACCCGCTAAAATTATACAAGCCTTTTTTCCTGATATAGAAGCAGAAATGTTCAAACTGGCTGTAAAACTCCGCAAAAGTATCAACAGAAAAATTGTTCGATTCTCAGAACAAGAATTCGGTCTCCTCTATGCCTCCACCGACCTCTACGGACGCTTGATGGCCTCGACATACCACGACATTATGATAATAGTGGCCAGAAGAAACCGCATCACAGATTTGGAAACATTGAGTGATGAAGAATTGGCAAACCAACCCTTTTTGACAAGAAGCAGTGTGGACGATGAATTGCAAATGTTCAACGAAGGATTTGGCGAACTGCCTGTCATAAAAACCTACCGAGAAGTCACCGCAGACATGCCTTGGTTCGATGATTAAAGAAACCCTCAGCAATATCACTAAAAAAAACAGAGGGGACGATGACAACATCGCCCCCTCAGTAATCATAAATCAAATTTCTTTTTAATCACTAAAAACTCTAATAAATCATTAAAGCCCAAACAATCGAAACCCAGTCATCCATGACCGCCAATGACCACCGATAGCGTCCTTACACCGTCGCGACTGTCGGCACTGCCGCCAATTTGACAATCAGACGATTGAACACATTGACTTTGACCTCATATTTTTTCATCGTAATCGTCTCAAAACCCTCTGCTTCAATCACAAGCGTGTATTTGCCAATTGGAATATCCGTTATTTTCGCCAAACCATCGGCATCAGTCGTCACAACCATATCTATATCCGTAAAAGTCAACTTCACGTTGCCCACAGCCTTTTTATTCGCGCCATTGATCGTCTTCACATTGATACCAGACGGACGAGTGCCGCGCACCTGAGCCATCAAATCGTCCCACGTAAACTTCAAAGCCATCGCTTCGTCCTTTCTGAACACCTTTTGAGCATCCGCCAACATCGTTTTCAGATTATTAAAAATCCCGTTATTCGCCAAAACCTTCTCCTCCGTCTCATTGTAAGCCGCAATGTCCGCCTCGCTCCAACTTTTGTACAATGCATCAAACTCCGTCTTCAAAGTCTGAATCTGCGTCGCAAAATCAGCAGGCATATTATTATTGGCCGTCAAATCAGCCAAGTTATTGGTCACAAACGGTGCCATGGCACTCAACATAGCCGACACACTGACCCAATTGCAAGCACTTGATTTGACATAAAATTGTTGACCCGCCGCCTGAATCATCGTCTTAGCCTTGTCAGAGCGGTAAGCATCTTCAATATAACCCTTCAACAACTGAAAAACCTCCAACACATCGTCCTTTTTGTCCACGAGGTCAATCCGAAGATTCTGAGCAGTGGCATAACGCGCCCTTGAGTCGTACATAGCATCCGCAGCGTTAATCATTGTTTGATTCTCAACCACAAAAGCGGGAGAATACTTCTGCTTATAAGCCGTAAAAGCAGGCAATTGCGTTTCGCAAAGATCCCAACCCTTGCGGCAAATGACGTAAAGCTCTGGTTGAGAGCAGGAATAATTGGTTGAAGCCATCGTACATGGTTTTTAAAAAGTGATAAAAAATGATTGATTAAAAAAGCATCGTGCAGAGCAGAGCAAAATCCAAAACAAGCAAAAAAAAACAGTACCGAAGCCTTTGTTGGTTGGCACCTAAATAAAAAAAAACAGTACCGAAGCAAAAAAAAACAGTACCGAAGCAAAAAAAAACAGCACCGAAGCAAAAAAAAACAGTACCGAAGCAAAAAAAAATAGTACCGAAGCAAAAAAAAACAGCACCGAAGCATTTTTCAGACACCCAGTAAGGCTTTCAAAACAGCAACAAAAGGAAAAAAAATAGAAACCCCATTGCCCGCCTTCACCACACAGTTGAAGCCCACCTTTGTGAAACTCCCCTCACGACCCAACATCCAATACCGACTGAAAACAAACCATCCATCGGGTAAAAATATTTAGTTGTGAATTAATTATATATTATCAATTTCTGTGCCAAGATGATTGAACATAAAAAGAAAATTAGGTATTTTATGATAAAAAAATATTTATTTTCTTTTATGCTGTTTTTTCATATCCATTTGAAAGAAAATATAGGCTTTGTTTTGTTGTGTGTGGAATAATTGGTTAATTTGTGATGTATATCAGTTCGACGGTAGAAACAGCAAAAACTATATTAGAAGTTGAAGTAAGTAAATTTTTTAGAATAAACGATTCCCAAAAATGTATATAAATCTTCAATTGGTGATAGTTGATATTTTGTGAAATAAAAAAAGATAGTATCTTTGAAGTTTTAACATGCAATTTTAATTACACTTAAATGATTGATATAAAATTTTTAGAATCGGAAATTCGTGACCAATATTTGGCAAATGATGATAATCGTCCTTGGATAATTGGTTTTAGTGGCGGAAAAGATTCTACTATGCTTTTGCAGTTGGTGTGGAGTGCTTTAAGTAAAATAGAAATGGCAAAAGCTTATCAACGTGCCATATATGTTGTTTGTAATAATACACTTGTTGAAAATCCCAAAATTATTAATTTTACTGAAAGAACTTTAAATAGAATTGAATCTGCTGCTTTGAAACAAAGCTTACCTATTTCAGTTGTTAGAACAACGCCTAAGTTAGAAGATACTTTTTGGTTAAATTTAATTGGTAAAGGTTATCCAACTCCAAGTAGTATCTTTAGATGGTGTACAGATAGGTTAAAAATAAGCCCCACTACTAAATTTATTTTGGATAAGATTAATGATTCAGGAGAAGTTATTATTTTGTTAGGAACTAGATCTGATGAAAGTTCTAATCGGGCAAAATCAATGAAACAGCGTGAAATATTTGGTAAAAGATTACGAAAACATGTTTTACCAAATGCTTACGTTTATGCACCCCTCAAAGATGTGGTTACGGATGAAGTCTGGCAATATTTGTTACAGAATCCACCACTATGGGGAGGTACAAATCGAGAGTTGGTAACTCTTTACAGAAATGCTACGGGAGGGGATTGCCCTTTAGTAATAGATACAACAACACCGTCTTGTGGTAACAGTCGTTTTGGATGTTGGGTTTGCACGGTTGTTCAGAAAGATAAATCGATGCAAGCATTGATTGATAATGGTGAAGAATGGATGTTACCGTTGTTAGAGTTACGGAATTATTTAGCTGAAACACAAACTAATCATGAGAAATACCGCCAAAAAGAAAGGCGAAATGGTACAATCACAGAGGGGGTACATGGACCATATTTTCCTAGTGTCCGAGCGAAGATTCTTGAAGATTTATTAAAAGCACAAAAAGAAATTCGAGAAGAAGATCCTAATATGGTTTTGATTTCCCAACAGGAACTGATAGCAATTCAAATCATTTGGTATAGAGACGGTATTTTTTACCCTCGTGTATCAGACATTTATAATAAAGTTTACAATATTAACAGTTTAGATATGGATAAGCAGGACAATCAAAGACAAAAAGAAGATGCACTTTTGCACCAAGTATGCCACCGCAATCCTGATGATGTGCAGTTAATCAATAATCTATTGGATTTGCATAAATCTAAAATCCTTCTCAAAAATAGAAATGGGTTGAAAGGTGATTTGGAAAAAGAATTAGACTTTTTTTTGAAAAAGAAAAAAATTGAAACCGTTGCTTCTCAATATTCCTAAGCTTTGAATATGCAAAACCCTAACTTAGAATTTTACATTTATGCCTTTACGCATCTTCGGCGAGACAATCACAAAGGCGGCGCACCTCATAAGCCAATCCTTCTTTTGAGTTTGATTGATGCTTTTGCCAATAATCTCATTCCTGATAATAAAATTTACATCACACCTGAATTGATTGGTTTTTTCAAAATCAATTGGGCAAACTATGTTGAAGATGAAAGAGAAAAGCGGTTTGCTTTGCCGTTTTATCACATGAAATCTGAAAAATTTTGGCGACTCATTCCTAAAAGTGGTTATGAAGTTTGGATAGAATTGAAAGACTCAATGAGAAGTTTAGGCAATCTGCAAGTAGCTGTTGATTATGCTGAAATTGATATAGTCCTTGTTGAATTACTAAAAAAACCTGTTGAAAGAAAAGTTCTAAAACAAGCACTTTTAGATATATATTTTCCAAATGCTACACTTAAAACCAATTCCTACGAAGGTTTAGACTTGATTCATAATATTGAAAATCAGTTACTTAATGAAGATTCAGCGACCTATTCAGCTGAAATCAAAGAATTGAAATCTAAACTAAATAAAGTTGAGTTTGAAGAAGAAGTTATACTGAGGGGTAGCCTTTTCAAAAGAGAAGTACCAAAAAAATATAAGTTCACTTGTTGCGTTTCGAGGTTGAGTGTAGATGTCACTTTCAACTCAACAACCTTAATCGAAGCCTGCCATATCGAACCATTTAGTGTTTCATACATTGACACAATTTCAAATGGTCTTGCATTATCGCCAACGCTTCATGCCGCTTTCGATAGAGGTTTATTTACAATTTCAGATGAATACAAAGTGATTGTTTCAAAGAAATTTAAAGAATCTAAAAGCCCACATGGTTTGCAACAGTTTAACGGTCAACAAATTTTGTTACCAGATTTGACATTACATTTTCCAGATTTAGAAAGGTTGGCTTGGCATCGAAAATATAAATTTGAAAAATGAATCCGTTGTAAACTTTATGATTACAACGGATTTACTTTTATGTCTTCAGAAGTTATAAACACGGGATACGGAAAATATAACAAGGAAATGCCAACCTTAATTTCCTGATTACAAAGTTTAGCGATTTTTAAAATAATATCAATATGCAAAATCAAGGGAAAATTAAAGTGCCAAGTGTTATCGTGGCTCATTTAATCAGAGGACTATACCGTAGCAATGCTACCACATTCAAAGAATTAGTAAGCAATGCTTTTGACGCTGATGCTACGGAAGTACGTATTGACACTAACTTCCCTGAATTTGACTTCCTTTCCTGTGTTGACAATGGAAAAGGAATGAGTAAAGAAATTTTTTTACGGCACTTTAATGAAAAAGGAATTGGGAGTAGTACGAAAAGAAAAGGAGACAATCAATTCACACCTATATATCACCGCCCAATAATTGGAAGACTTGGTATTGGAATGTTGGCTATAGGACAATTGTGCCATAGTTTCGAAATAGAAAGCCATTATCTTGATGAAGATGGAAAGGGACAAGCTTATCATGCTGTCATTATTTTAGAAGATGAAGGTATAAAAACAGTCGAAGAGCAAGAAAAAGATTCAGGATTTATACATGGTGATTTAGAAGTGGGAACATGGCAAATGACTGAGATTGAATATGAAGAAGAAAAGAAAGGATTAAGTATTATTACTAATGATGTGAGGGCAACTTTTCGGAGAGAAATGAAGCAATCTTTAGAAAAAAATGGTAAATCATTAATTGATAAAATTAGATTTAATCAAAGAAAAATTAATGATGAGTTTTTTAGTGTTTTTGAAAATAATGGTAATAAGAGTATCTTAAAATGGAATACTTATTTGGAAACAATATGGGAGTTATCCATTCTATGTCCATTACCTTATTATGAAGATTCTAATACAACGCAAAATGAAAAAAAAATTGTCTGCCCAATAGACTTTAGTAAAATTAGTCAACGATATGAAAATATTAAAAAATTCATTGAAGAAAGGCAACAGCAATTAAAGAATTATATGTTTAAAGTCACTTTTGATGGAATAGATTTAAAAAGACTTATTTCACTACCATCTTCTAATAATCTAAAACCAGATGCACAGGAACTTCATTTAATCGATTTCGATCAAGAAATTTATGGACGACGATTACGATTTACGGGTTATATCTTTGCGCAAGTCCCTTTGGCTATTATTCCTTGGGAATTAAATGGCATTCAAATCCGATTAAAAGAGGTGGGAATTGGGAAATATGACCCATCATTTCTCAAGTATCACGAAGAAATTGCTACAATAAGATCAAAATGGATAAGTGGAGAAATTTTTGTTGATGAGGGATTAGAGGCAGCACTTACAATAAATCGAGATAGCTTCAATGAACATGAAGAACATTATAAAAAACTCCAAAAAGAAATTCATAAACATATTCATAGTATATTAAGCGAAGCAAATAATACTGCAAAGAAACTATCTCTTGAAAAAAAGGTGGTTAAAACTCAATTAATTCAAACGAACATTACAAATCTTATAGAGGAACAGACTAATAATGAATTTACTGTGGAACAAATTTCTATTCCCGAAAACGATAAAACCGTAATATTAGACGCTACAAAAAACAAAATAATTATTAATATTGCTCATAGAAATATCAAAAAAGAAACATCTGATGCACTCTATAAAACAATTTTAGCAGCCTATGAAGTTTCCAAACAATTATCAGCTAATGAAGAAGAACAGAAACTTTTTTTTGAAACAACCTTGAAAAAAATAATTCAAAAATTAATTTAAACATATCTTATGTACGATAAATATTACGGCAAACACTGGGTAAGAAAAGAAGGTTGGCTACCTTCGGGGAAAGCATTTGCCGCGAAGTATAGGAAGAAATACCTTAAATATTTAACTTTATGTGCAGAAAATGCAATAGACATCTTTCTTTTTGAAAAAGAAGGACTACTTCATCGTAATAAAAATAGTGAATTACAAGATGTAATTATATGTGAAAAAGATGTTAGTGCTGCTCAACGAATCTTTGCATTAGTTCGCCCGCCTCTTAAAGAAGCAGTTTTTATAGGCAAACTGGAGAGTATATTAAATTTTGAAGAAGATCATCATACAAGAGGTATTGACCCTGATGATGACACAATAAATCAAAGGAATTCTCAAATCAGACAAAAATTTAAATATAAAAAAGATCATTTACGTTTATTACATGAATTTCCTTTCGACTTAATTAACTTTGATATTGTCGAAAATATGTTAAGAAACACTGAAACTCCTTTATTGAGGTCGCTACAAAAAATCTTTGAATTTCAGCAAGATACTAATTTTTTACTTTTTGTAACTATACCAATTGAAGATATCAATGCAAGTTTTTATGCTTTATTCAAAGAGCGTATGCAAGAAAATATAGACTCACATATTGAAATCAAGCAGGCTTTTGAAGAAAGATTTGATATAGATGCAGATTTTGATAGTATTGATCAAAAATGCAAAATCACAATCGGCTTTGCTAAACAAATAATTATTCCTTATGCTGACCAATATAATTGGCAATGCAGGCATCATGGTACATTTATTTATGAAAATAATAGAGGGAGAAGAATGCTAAATACTATAGTTGAATTGTCAAAGAATCAAGCAGAAAACCATTATGTTAGAGATGTAGTAAATATTATAAAAAATATGCCACACTTTATGCCTTACCAAGAAAATTATCCAACAGAGATAGTCGAAGATTTAGAAGCCATTATAGAATACAGAGAAAGAATTAGGAATGAAAATACTTAATTTTCATTTAACCGCTGGCGTAAGTATATCGTTCGTGAACATCTAAACCGCTGCCGCTGGCGCAAGGTATTCAAAAAAAACATACGCGCTCGTAAGCCTTACCAAAGGCGCAACCTATTATTCATCACGACACAGAAGAGCGCAATAATCTCCGCTGGCACAAAGTCTATCGCTTGTGAGTGTTTTCCGACACGAAACATATTATAAAGCAGGTCTCTGAGGTGTACGTTTACTTCCCTCAGTAAAAGCAAGAAAAAGAACGGATTTAGGGAGCAGTTGCCCTAAATCCGTTTTGCATGTCAAAAAAAGAGATAAAGGAACAAGGAAAGCGAACAAGGAATCAAAAAAGGCGTAAATTTGCTATGAACAATCCTTATGGTAAACTAAAAAAATATGGCAAGAGATATATTTCATGAGACCGTAAAAAAGCACTTGAAAAAGAAGGTTGGACAATTACGCACGATCCATACTATTTGAATGATAAACTAAAAAATATCAAGTATGAAGTTGATTTAGGGGCAGAAAAACTATTAGCTGCAGAACGGGACTCGGAAAAGATTGCAGTAGAAATAAAAAGTTTCACTAAAATATCATTCAGACATGAATTTCATGCTGTTTTAGGTCAATATTTGATTTACTACAAAGGTCTTTATCAAATAGAACCAGAGCGTCAATTATTTTTAGCTATGCCTTCTTTTGCTTATAACCGACTACAAACGCATCCTTTTCTGCTTGAAATAGTAGAAGACTATAAAGTAAAACTCATAATTTTTGATGATCAAAAAGAAACGCTTGTATTATGGAAAAAATAAAAAAGTATCAAAAAGCGATTATTAATGTATTGAACGCTTATCAGCGTACTTCTAACACAGTAGAAACCTTACTACTTGCCGATACGACACATCATCACTACCAAGTTGTAGAAGCGGGTTGGCAAGATGCTGACCATTATCATTATGGGATATTGTTCCATATTCATATCAAACCGACAGGCAAGGTCGTTATTTTAGAAAATAACACAGAAGATGACTTAGCAGAATTTTTGATAGATAAAGGTGTTCTGAAATCAGATATTGTCATTAACTTCATACCAGAACGGGTAAGACAATCCACAGGTTATGCAGTTGCATAGTTGAGTGTTTTTATCACCGCTGGCGCAAAGTTTATCACTCGTGAGTGTTTTCAGGCTCGAAACAGACCATTGAGTGCTTCTTAGATGTTCAAAAACAATCAAAATCAAGCCCCCTTTCCATAAGAATCCTTCGGATCAGTAAAACGAGTATCAAAAAGCCTTGCCGCACCGACAAAGTGCTGCAAGGCTTTTGTAATAGAACAAAAGAATAAGCCGTATTTGCATGAATAGACCAGTCTTTATGGGTCAAAGTGGGACCACAACGTCCAATATTTTTGAAAATATTTAACATTTGGCTTACCAAATCGTTATTTTTTTTCAAACATTTGAAGAATCATAGACGATAATTTGTCTTTTCACGTTTAAATGTTAAAATTTGCCGCATTAATTCACTAACTTCTTGAAAATGAAATCATTAGCGGGAGTTATCTTTCAACTAAAACCTAACTTTGGAACAACTATGAAGCCAAAACTGTTTTTGGGCCTCGTGTTTGTCGTTACACTCGCCACTGGTATTGTCGCACAGCCGACGACAGTCTTCACGGAAGCCAACCTCGCCTACAAACGGGGGATGGACTTTTACGACAAGGGAATCTACAACGTTGCGATGCAAGAGTTTTACATCGCACTCACGCAATTGCGCCCTGCACCCGAACCTGAAGCCCGTTTACTGAGGGGTCAAGCGGAATTGCATTATGCAAAAGCAGCTGTGCGCTCGGGTCAACCGAATGGCGAGCAACTGATGTTGGATTATATTCGTACTTATTCGCCAGACCCGTTGGCAGGTCAAGCAGCGATTGAGATGGGCGACTTTTATTTCAATCAAGGAAAGTTGGATAAGGCTTTGGATTTCTACAATGCCATGTCTGCTTCGGATTTGCCGCCTGCACAACGCGATGAATTGTACTTCAAACAAGGTTATGCGTACTTTGTGTCGAAAAAATTTCCACAAGCCAAAGCCAATTTGTCAAAAGTCAGAGATTTGACGAGTTTTAAATACTACAATGAAGCCAATTACTATTATGGTATGTGCGCCTTCTTCGAGAATAACCTCGATGAAGCAGCCCGCAGTTTCCAACGTGTGGCTTCATCGAAACAATATGCAGCGGTTGTGCCTTACAATTTGGTGCAAATCTTTGCAGCTCAACGGGATTGGGACAAAGTTTTGCGTGCAGGTTTGGCAGCTTTGGAAGATCCGAAGATTAAAAATGCCAAACAAATCAATCAATTGATTGGTCAAGCCTATTTTGAGAAAAAACAGTTTGAATTGGCTGAAAAATACCTCGTAGAAGGTGCGGATGGTAATGCCAGTATGCGTGCAGAAGACTATTATCAGTTGGGTTTCTGTCAACACCGCAATGGACACTACGACCAAGCATCCAAATCGTTGGAGAACTTGAGTGGACAGAACTCTCAAATCGGTCAACACGGCATGTATTTGCTCGGAGACTGTTATTTGCGTTTGGGCAATCGCCCACGTGCGAAAAATGCGTTCTCAATCGCTTCTCGTATGAACTATGACCCCTCAGTAACGGAAGAGGCTCAATGGAATTATGCAAAATTAGCCTACGAATTGAAGCAAACGCAGGAAGCTGTGGATGCCTTGCAAGCCATTCCGCAGAGTTCTAAGAATTACAGCGAGGCACAAAACCTTCTGTCTGAGGTTTTGTTGCAAACCCGCAATTTCGACGAGGCTTTGCGCATCATCAATGCAACAACTTACAAAACACCTAAGCTCAGAGAAGCTGCTCAAAAGGCTTTGACCTACCGCGGTATGCAATTGGTGCAAACAGGCGACAAGCAAGCCGCCAAAACTTACTTTGAACGCAGCTTGACCGATGCTCCAGACGCAACAACTAAGATGATGGCCAACTATTGGTTGGGCTATATCAGCTATGATTTGAAGGAATACGACAATAGCCAACGTTATATGGGCAATTTCTTGTCGGCTGCCAAAGGTATGAGTCAGTTGCCCGCCGAATCTTCGATTCACATGGCAAACTATATTCAAGGCTACAACTACTTGAAAGAAAAGAACTACCAAACGGCATTGACCTATTTCCAAGATTGTGTCACAGGCATCAAACGCGAGTTTGAATCCATCAGCAGCGACTATGTCCGCAACCAAGTTTTGGGTGATGCGACCTTGCGATTGGGCGATTGTCACTTCAAACGCAATCAATACGACAATGCGTTGCGTTTCTACGACGAAGCTGTCAATAAAAACTACTCAGGTTTTGTCTATGCCTTGTATCAAAAAGGTATTATCCAAGGTTTGAAGGGCAATAACGTCGAGAAATTGATTTCTTTGGAGAAATTGACCACCAACTACCCGAATTCGGAGTTCGCAGCGGCTGCTTTGCTCGAAATTGGTATCACTTATATGAATATCAATCAGTTGGACAAAGCGCAACAAGCTTTAAGTCGTGTGGTTCAGAACCATAAAGACAAAAATGAGTATGTTGTAGGCGCACTTTTGCGTTTGGGTTTGATTGCTCAAAACAAAGGCAACAATGAGTCCGCAATTTCTTACTATAAACAAGTGTTCTACAATAATCCATCGCCAACCGACGCGAAAGCAGCCTTGGAACGCCTACAAGACATTTATGTCAATGAGTTGGGCAAACCAGATGAGTATTTTGCTTTTCTGCAAACCATCCCAGGTTACAAAGTGGACAACTTGGAGCAAGACAATATCACATACAAAGCCGCAGAAGTACAGTATGAAGCAGGCAACTACGACAAAGCGATTCTGAATTTCACTTCTTATCTGAGTCGTTTCCCTAATTCTGCCAATACCATCAACGCATATTATTATCGTGGCGAATCGTACGCAGCAAAAAAGGACTATGCCAACGCATTGTCGGACTATGATGCCGTTGTTCAACGTGGTTCATCAAAATTGTACGAAAAAGCTTGCGAAAAAGCGACTTTGATTGCCTACAACTCAAGTCAAAATTTCTCAAAAGCTTTCGATTTAGCTGTCAAATGGGACAAAGTGGCTTCTACAGAAGACAAAAGGTTTGAAGCCGAATTGTGGGCGGCGCGTAGTGCTTATCGTCTCAACCGTGCCGATGCAGTTTTGGAATATGGTTCGAAGGTCGCCAACAGCAATAGAGCTACTAAAGTACAAATTGCGCAAGCCAACTTCCAATTGGGCAAAGTCACATTCGATAGAAACGAATGGGATCGCGCACAAGGCTATTTCTTAAAAACCATTGCAGCAGGTGGCTCAGACGAACAGACTTCTGAGGCACGTTATCTCGATGCTATGATTGAATACAAGAAGCGCAATCTCGATGCGGCTTTAGACAAAGCCGATAGAGCCTCTATGAACAACCCCTCAGTATATTGGGCAGCCAAAGCGGTTATTCTTCAAGCCGATATTTATGCTGAAAAGAATGACCTCGTCAATGCCCGTGCCGCTTTGGAATCCATAGTCGAAGGTGTGAAAGAATATCCAGAGATTGTAACGGAAGCACAGCAAAAGTTGAACAATTTGAAGAGCAAAGAGTCGGTCAAAAGCCGCATTTCCAATCCAAACAACAACTTGATTGAGATGGATAAAGATAATTAATGGGTTAATGGTTATTCGTAAATGACGAATCAATGAATAACCATTAACAAATAACGAATCAACGAATAAAAAATGAGAAAGATAAAAAGTCTAATTTTATATATATTCGCTCTTGCGCCCTTCGCAGCATTCGCACAAAAGGATGTGCCTTCGCAATCGCAAGACGTAATCAAGAACTTTGATGCCAAATTGCTTGAAACAGAGCGCATCAACGTCAATCCTGTTTTGCCGGCCGTTGACACAGCGACCAAAGCGCAAGCATACACCATTCCTAACAAAGTCTTGAATGTGGATTACACCGCACCACGTATGCGTCCTGTCGCTATCAAGACAGAAAAGCTACCCCCTCAGTATAAAGGCTATGCAAAAGCGGGTTATGGCTTGCCTAACTCACCTTATTTGGAAGGTGCATACCGTTTTGGCGACCCACGCAAGTATTTGGTTGGTTTAAAACTCAAACACCACTCTGCTGACAATGGCAAAGCCTTAGAAAACCAACGCTTTTCGACAACAAATGGCGAATTGAACGGTACTTTCTATGCGCAAGCAGGTTTGGCTGTAGATGCCAAAATTGGTTATGACAACAACACACGCCAATTTTACGGCTACAATCATGACAAATTCAGCTATGCCAGAGAAGACACCAAACAAAAGTTCAACACTTTGTCGGCAGGGGCAAAAGTGTATAACTCAGCACGCACGGTTGCCGATTTCAACTATGCTTTGGGTTTGAACTTCTACAATATGAACGACAATTTCAGCAATAAAGAGACAGATTTCAATATCAGAGCCGAAGCAACCAAATGGTTCAGCGAGAAGCACCCCCTCAGTATCGTCTTGCGCACTGAGTTTACAACACTATCGCCTAAGTCTGACAAGACACAAAACCTGAATAACATCATTTTGAACCCAAGTTTCACGTTCAAAGGCGATGCTTTCAGCATTCGTGCTGGCGCAAACTTAGTATCGCACAAAGATGTGTTCTATCCGTTGCCCGACATCGAAGCCAATGCCAATATCGCAGGCAATATCATTCAAGCCTTCGCAGGTTGGAAAGGTGATTTTGTGAAAAACTCTTATCGCAACTTGTCAAACTACAACCCTTTTATCGCACCTGACAGTTTTGCCATCAAAAACACTGTCAAAACCGAGTATTATGGTGGTGTCAAAGGCTCAATTTCACTGTTTGACTACTCCGCGCAAGTCGGTTTCAGCGACAACAAAAACTTAGCTCTTTTCTTACCTGACACAACCGACAAATACCGTCGTTTCGATGTCTTGTACGATACTGTTAAGATTTTCAATATCCGTGGTGCCATCACAATGCACCCTATCAAGAACATGGAGTTGGTCGCAACTGCGAGTCAGAATATCTACACCGCGAACAATCAAAAAGCTGCATGGGGTTTGCCTTCAACAGACATCAATGTGGCTGCCAAATACACCGTTGTATCCAAAGGCGACCAAACAGCTTTGGCAAAAGCCTCATTGTTTGTTCAAAATGGCGTGCCAGTCAAAACCAAAACTGGCGATATTCAACGTTTGAACCCTTTGTTCGACATCAATATTGGTGGTGAATATTGGTTTTCAAAAAACATCGGCGCATTTTTAGACATCAACAACTTATTGAATCTCAAACGTGAACGTTGGCAGAACTATCCTAATTTAGGTATGAATATTTTAGGCGGTTTCACAGCTCGTTTCTAAATATTTGTGTGGATAAACATACACCCCTCAGTAAAAACCACAATCGGAATCTGTCGAGACGGCAGATTCCGATTTTTTTTGCCAATTCTTCTATAAATACACGTTAAAAAAATAACTTCGCACTTTCTAATCGGAAACACTCTTTTCCTAATATAACTTAGAACTATGCTGTATCATCTTTTTGAGTGGTTAGATGCGCAATATGACTTTCCGGGCGCAGGGCTTTTTAAGTTCGTCTCCTTCCGCGCAGGTGTTGCCATCGTTTTATCATTGACTATTTCCTTGATTTTTGGTCGTTACATTGTTCGCTTTTTGAGAAAACTTCAAATTGGTGAGACGGTTCGTGATTTGGGTCTCGAAGGTCAGAAACAAAAGCAAGGTACACCGACTATGGGTGGCATTATCATCATTCTAGCGATTATCGTCCCAACACTTTTGTTCTGTCGTTTGGACAATATCTATGTGCTTTTGATGCTTTTGGCAACATCGTGGATGGGCATCGTTGGTTTTTTGGACGATTACATCAAAGTTTTCAAGAAAAATAAAAAAGGTTTACCTGGCATCTTCAAAGTTGTGGGGCAAGTCAGTTTGGGTTTGATGGTCGCACTCATTATGCTCAATAGTGAGGATATTGTGGTGCGAATGAACAAAAAAACCGCTGAACTCAACAACTATACTATCACTAAAACCGTCTATGCCGCCGACCCAAAGCGTGGTGGGCAATTGAGAGAGATGGTTTATGTGAAAGCACCGTTGACCAATGTGCCTTTCTATAAAAATAATGAGTTGGATTATTCCAAGTTTTTGAAACCCATCGTTGGAGAAGATTGGAGTCGTAAATTGACGACGATTGTTTTCGTCATTTTGGTCATCATCATTGTCACCGCAGTTTCCAATGGCGCAAATCTGACGGACGGCATTGATGGATTGGCGGCGGGAACGTCTGCTATCATCGGTGGTACGCTTGCGATTTTTGCTTATGCCACAGGTAACGCCATTTTTGCTGATTATTTGAATATTCTTTTCATTCCCAATGCCTCCGAATTGGTGATTTTTGCCGCATGTTTCTTTGCCGCTTGTCTCGGATTTGTGTGGTACAACACCTATCCTGCCCAAGTTTTTATGGGCGACACAGGTAGTTTGACTTTGGGAAGTATCATTGCCGTTTTTTCTATTTTGATTCGCAAAGAATTATTGATTCCAATTCTGTGCGGTATTTTCTTTGCAGAAACATTGTCTGTGATGATTCAAGTGAGTTATTTCAAATACACCAAAAAGAAATATGGCGAAGGACGACGCATCTTTCTCATGTCTCCTTTGCATCACCACTTTCAGAAAAAAGGAATGCCTGAACCACGATTGGTCACAAGATTCTGGATTGTCGGTATTCTTTTAGCTGTTTTGACCATCATTACATTGAAAGTTCGCTAAAAAGTACCCCTCAGTATGACTGATTCACGTATCGGATTCCTTTAAGAAATCCGATACGTTGTGCTCAAAAAGATGTAAATCTTTCAGATTAGAAAACTGTCTGTATAAAAACAAGAAAGCCTAACTTATTCGTAAGCAATAAGTTAGGCTTTTTCTTTTCAACTCATCGGTAGTAGAAAAAAGTGATTCACGTATCGGATTCCTTAAAGGAATACGATACTTTGCGCTCAAAAAGACGTAAATCTTTTACATTAGAAACGACTGTCAACTCATCAATTACTACTGTTTTTCTTTGACATCGGAGATGACATCTCTAATTGCGCCACGCGTTCCCATCAGTACATCGCCTTTGGTTTTCAGAATGATGGTGTCGGGTTTCGTGTGATAAAGTGTTTTTATGGCTTTCAAAGAATCAGCAAGCACTGTTTCGAGTTGTTCGTAAGTGAGGGCTTTTTTGTCACCAAAACTGATATTGCCTGTCGAATCAGCCCAAACGACGAGCGTATCGGGATTTGAGGACATTGCATGATTCAGTATTGTCGTTGAATCTACCTTTGCGACGGTGTTTTCTGTTGATTTGGGCTGTTCTGTACACGCCCAAATACTGAGGGGGAGCAATCCAAGTAGTCCTTTTTTCATCTTTTTCCAAATTTGATGGTATGAAATACTATTTTCAACGTATCACATCAATATCACCACGATACTTCTGTACTGAGCCGTCCTTTTGTTCGACTTCTACATAAAACGAATAAATGCCGACAGGTACAGCTTTGCCATTTTTTGTACCGTCCCAACCGAGTTTTTCATCGTTGGGTTCAAAGTTTTCTTTTGTAAACATCAAACCACCCCAGCGATTGAAAACAGACAAAACTTTGACCTGCTTCACACAAGGCGCAGTGAACACAGTGAAATAATCGTTCTTCCCATCGTCATTCGGGCTGAATGCGTTGGGGATAAACACGCCCACACAGGTTTTGACATTCACAATAATATCGTCTGACCGAATGCAACCGTTGACAGTATCACGCACTTCTAATTCAAAAGTCGTCGTGATTTTGGGAGACACGATGGGATCAATGCAAGATTTGCAAGGTACAAGACTTGTAGGTCGCCATGTGATGACCACATCTTTTGTGTTCGATACTGAGGGGGTCAATTTGACGCTATCGCCGCGCTCAATTGTCACGTCTGCGCCAAAACTGACACGCAAATCCACTGCTTTGACGTTCAAAGTCACATACACTTCGCAACTTGTACTTGTCGCACGAATCGTATCTTTGTAAACACCCGCTTGTGTGATGGTTCGCCCGTTGATTTTCAAAGTATCGCCACTGCACAGCGTCAAATTGCGCGTCTCAGAAGTCGGTGCTTGCGTTCGGATGGTGATGTTCAACACACTATCGCAAAGAGGGAGACTGCGTCGAATCGTATCGCGATAAGTGCCAGCAGTGATATAGGTTTTTCCGTTTATTATCACACCATTTCCAGAACAAAAAAACGTGTCAATGGCACGTGTGGGCAAAGTTGTACACTGTGCAAACAGGTTTGGGTTCGAAAAAAGGGTGAAAAGGGCGGATAGAACAACGAAAAATCTCAATTTCATAGTTAAAATAGTTTGGTCTGATGTTTTTTAATGGTTATTGTTCATCCGATGGTTTGAGTTACCTTTTTTTATCAAATCAACTGAGCATAAAGGCGCAAACCTCTGAACGGAACAACAACATATATCAAGTGAAGTTTTGAACAATCGCGCAATAGACTGACAAAAATAGGTCTCTTGTTGTAAACGACAAAACCAATGCATTCTGTATGTTTGATAACGGCGCAATTCGGCAAAAATATTTTGAAAATCACCCCCTCAGTATCTCATGTGTTTTAAAACTTCTTTTTTATCTTCACAAATAGTTTTTAAAAATCTACAACATAAATCCTTTTTCTTCATCTCAATACCTAAAAAATGACAAAAATCACGGTAAACTTTGGCAACAAAGCCGTTGTACTCAAAAAGAACAAACAATACGCGGGTGTGAAACAGATTCAAACCCGTTCATTGGGGCCTTCTGAGTTGGACAATTCGGTCAAGGCGGTCTTGTATCCCAATATTGGCGGCTTCAAAATTGTCAGCGTCAAACCACAAGAAGGGACACGCGGCTTGATGAGCGACCCTGTGGACGCACTGCGCAGTTTGGACGAGGTAGAAGTCGGTACGCATGTCTATAATATCGCAGGCAGTGACAAACCGCTTGTGCCGACGGGTTCTATTTATATTACTTTCAATGAAAAGGTGACGACAGCAGAACAAGAAGCCCTTTTGGCGAAATATAATTTGGTATTGAAAGAGCGAAAGAGCGAACAGAAACTAGTCGCAAGTGTAACCCCTCAGTCTGAGAATCCTTTGAAGTGTGCATCGAAGTTTCAGCGACTCAAATCGGTTGCCAGAGCCGAGCCTGATATTGATATTCCGCTCGACCATTACTTTACAACCCCTTCGGCAAGTCTCTGGGGACAAATGTGGCATTTGGAAAACAAGGGAAAGATTCCAGACAATCCAAAACTGCACTTGACGGCTGGCGCAGATGCCAAAGTTGTAGAAGCATGGAAGTTACTCGATGGTTTTGGCAATCCAAATATTGTCGTGGCAGTGATTGACATAGGAATTGATGTCAATCATCCCGATTTAGCCAGCAAAATCGTCAAGCCGTGGGATTTTTGGAGCAATTCTGACCAGTTATTAGCCAATGATCCGCTTTACACACATGGTACGCCTTGCGCAAGTGTCGCTGTCGCGCCTGCCGATGGCGGTATGTGTGGTTCTGCACCTTCTGCTCGTCTGATGCCTTTGAGTGGAACAGGTTTTAGTATCGAAAGCACGGAAAACATGTTTAATTATTGCATCGAAAAAGGTGCTGACATTGTCAGTTGTTCGTGGGGAACGCTCGATGAGTCGTTTACTTTGAATGAAGAAAAAATTTCGGCAATTACCAAAGCGGCGACAAAAGGACGAAACGGCAAGGGTTGCGTTATTTGTTTTGCCGCAGGCAATGAAGGGGCTGAGACTTTGAACGTGTATGGTGCGCATCCGAATGTGATTTGCGTTGGGGCGACGACAAGTGACGATGAACACCCCGATTATTCCAATTGTGGCCCGACTTTAACCATTTGCGCCCCTTCAAATGGCGGCGAAGTGCCGATTTTAGCCGCAAGAGCCTCTTGGGACGAAGGTAATCCGAATGAAGATGGCGCATTTAAGTATTATTACGGTGATGGTATTGACAGAGGTACGCATTATCAGCATTTCGGTGGCACGTCGAGCGCAACACCACTTGTGGCAGGCATTTGTGCTTTGATTCTATCCGCGAATCCCAACTTAACAGCGGCTGAAGTAAAGCAAATTTTGATTCAAACAGCCGACAAAGTGGGTCCAGCAGACGAATATACTGAGGGGTATTCCAATAAATTTGGATATGGTCGTGTCAATGCGGCTAAAGCAGTACAAGAAGCCATAAAAAGAAAAAAGTGACCAGTAATTTGGCGAAGCGAAAATTCGCCTTAATTTTGTTTTGATTCTTTAAATGGATACAGACATAAAGATTTGGATTTAGGGAAATTTTAAATTCCCCTAAATCTGGATAATACGCATCAATATCGGTATCAAAATCTATTTACAAACTTTAATCAACAATCAAAAAAATGAAAAAACATACACTCCTATTTCTGCGAATCGCTTTGCCATTCGTTCTTCTCGTTGTTTCTTGTCAAAAGGAAAATAAAACAACGGATACCCCCTCAGTAAAACCCGAAAAAGAATGGACTTCCGCTGAAATCAATGCCTTTATTGTCAAAAGTATCAAAGACAACAGCAAAGTATTCGATTGGGCAACGGCAAGCGACGACATGCTCTACGCCGCTTTAAAAAATACAGACAATATGTTGGCTGTGGGCTTCAAAAAAGAAGGTGCAACCGACGATGATGCCGTTCAATTCAATGCAACTAAAGATGCGGATTGGAAAATGGCAAAAGAAACTTTGGTCAAACTCATCGTCGAATCAGAACAAAAAGCAAACCCCTCAGTAGATTATTCAAAATTTGAGATGGGGAACGATTTTGACAATCTCAATGCTTTTTATGTCAAAGTCTATGGTTTTGAAACCATTCAAAAACTCCGCAAATCGCCTTTGGTACGCTATATCTACCCTTCGGGTTTTGCACCACAAGACGATGCAGTGAGCAATCGTAGCGATAGCGGTTGCGATGGTTATGTAGGCGAATCGTTGGTTTTGAATACAGACTATACTCAAATCACACCCAATGCCAAACAATCTTGGACTTATGCGCAACCACAAATTGCACAAGCTTGGGCGCGTACAACTGGGGCTGGTATCGGTGTTATGGTGGTTGATGCAGGTGTCAGTTCGGCACAAACCATGTATCAATTGACCAATTTTAGAGACGGAGCTTCATCAAAAAGTAGAACAGTTTCACTTTTGTCTCGCTATCCTTCTTCTGTCAACTTTTGGGGAACAAAAATCTTAGCCTATGACCCAAGTCCCTACTCAAGTTGCGGACATGGCACGGCTATGACAGGTATTGTGGCTTCTCCACGCAGTAGTTTGGGCACAAGTGTGGGTGTGGCTTATGATTGCAATTTGATTTCAGTTCGCGCCGTCGAAGATGTTGTTATCTCAAACTCTTATGAAGAGTTGGGCGTGGCTTCTGCACTCAATTTGGCAGCTACAACGGCGAGTGTGAAAGTTGTGAGTATGTCTTTGGGGTCAATCACCACCCGTAGCGTCATTGGTGATGCCATCAAAGCCATTCGCAATGCAGGTAAATTGCCTTTCTGTGCGGCTGGTACTTCTTTAACTTGGACATCTTGGTGGGGTGTTATCTATCCTGCGAACATGACGGAAGCGATTGCCGTCACAGGCGTTGATAATAATGGCAGCACCTGCGATGTGTGCCACGATGGCAGCGAAGTGGACTATGTTGCGATGATGGACAGAGCCAGCGACGGAAAAAGTGTTCTAACTTTGGCTGTAAGTGGCTATCAACCTGCCACTGTGGGCGGTTCATCAGCTGCCACTGCCACCACAGCAGGCATTGCGGCTTTGATTTGGGCAAGAAATTCGGCTCAAACATCCGCACAAGTATTGAATCGTTTGACCATCAGCGGTTCAAAATATCCAACTAAGAGCAGTACGCATGGTTGGGGCATTGTCAATGCCAATGCAGCGACTAATTTTTAATGCACAGCACGCGATTCTAAATTAAATATCCAATATTGACGCAAGTTTTGTAACTTGCGTCAATATTTCAGCTATAAAACTGATTGAAAACTATTTTTCACACCTAAAAACCAAACATCATGTTCAAGCTATTCTTACCCTTGTATTTCGTTACAACTTTGTTTTTTTCCTCCATTGTCCCCCCCTCAGTATTTGAGGAGCGTACAACCCCTGTGTTCAACAATTGCGACAATATCACAGCCGAAGTGGACGGTGGACAAATGTTTATCAAAAACATTCAAGCCGCTCATGCCATCATTGATGTCTATAAAATCAGAGCGGGCGGCGGTTGGGTCAAAGCTTTTGGTTGCAACGACAATTGTGGCGGCGAAGTCACCCTCAAAGTCGAAGACAAGAACAACTACAAAGTGCACGTCAAACTATTCGACAACAATTGGCAAATGATGTGCGAGCGCGAAATCAATACCGTTGCCGTCAAAGCCGCTGTTGTGAAAGGCGATTGCGAAAATGTTGTCATCAACACTTCCAACAATGTCATGACGATTGGCAATCTCGACTCTCCCATCAAACACGTGGATGTTTATAAAGTTGGACAAGGCGGCGGCTGGACAAATGTGTTCAGTTGTAAAGAAAAATGCGGTAAGTCACTGAATGTGAACGTCGAAGCCAATCAGAAATACATCGTCCACGTCAAAATGTTCAGTCGCGATTGGAAGATGATTTGCGAAAAACAAATCGAGCATCTGACACCCCCTCAGTAATCACAGCCAACTCTTGACTGTTGGGTGATTCTGATTTGAGAAATCTTCAAGATTTCTCAAATCTCATCGAATACGAAACGGATTTAGGGCAACTGCTCCCTAAATCCGTTCTTTTTCTTGCTTTTACTGAGGGGGATTATTGCACTCTTCTCTCTCGTGATGTATAATTGGTTGCGCCTTTGGTATGGCTTTCGAGTGAACTCGTTGTGCCAGCGGTGATTGACTTTGTATCAATCATTAAACTGTAACTTCGGGACGCTTGCTTGTTTTGGGTCTTTTTGCCCTATTTGTTTTTTTACGCTTTATGGTGGTCACTAATTTACGTTGTTTGAAAAAATCGCTTAATGCTTTTTCTTCCGCAAGAGTTAATGAGTCTTCTCCGCCAATTATATCAATATCCAAATCCAGTTTTTTAGCTTTCATTTTTTTGTTTTTTCCAATATCTGCAAGTGTTATGCACTCTGTCCTACTCTTTACAAAGATAATCCTTCTTTTTCTATTTTCATAAAACAAAAATGGCTTAAGCTTTTATTTTTGCTTAAACCATTGTTTACTTATTTTTTCTTGCTTTTACTGAGGGGGGATTATTGCTCTCTTCTCTCTCGTGATGTATAATTGGTTGCGCCTTTGTCCAAAGGACTCCTGTGGAGGGAGGCTTGCGAGTGAACACGTTGTGCCAGCAGGAACTTATAATTTAAGCAACTGCATATTCTGTCATCGGACGCACAGAAGGCGGTTGAAAGCCCAAGACAATATCTTCTCGTGGTACGCCTAATTTGACCAATTCTTCTGCAATACGAATATCTGTGTTGTTTTCCATCAGCCAGATTTTGCCATCAGGTTTAATTGTAAAATGAATATTAATGTCTTTTCTAAATTCCTCTTCATTCTCCCAACCAATTGTGAGCCATTGATAATGATGATGTACGGTGTCCACAATCACCTGTTCTTGCACCTCTCCTTTTGCAATCTGTCTGAAAGGTGCAACTTGCTGCTCCAGTAGATTTGCTATTAAATTTTGATATTTTTCTACTTTTTCCATTCTATAATTCTTTGTTTTGCCATATTGATAATGATAAATTTAATACCTTTTTTTGTACATATCCGCATAACGCTTTCGTCGCGTAAAAAACGAGCCTTATAAATGACTTCACTAATCGCTAAATACAAAACACGCTCTTTCTCTTGTTCCTCTAAAAACTCTTCATAAAACGAATATTGACCCGATGCCTCGTAAAAATCATAAATGAAAGAATCCTTTATAAACGACTTAATCTCGACGGCAATTTTATCTAAGCCTTTTTCAGCGGCAAAAAGCTTTTCTGCACCTAAATCCACGCGTAATGTATGCGGTTTTGCTTTTAGATAATAAGGGTCGTGTGTAATTATCCAACCATCGGCTTCAAGGGCTTTTCTAACTGCTTCATGATAAATGTCTTTTGCCATACTTTCATTGTTTTAGTTTCATCATAATGATTGTTCATAGCAAATTTACGCCTTTTTTGATTGTTTGCTCGCTTTCCTTGTTCCTTTATCTCTTTTTTTGACATGCAAAACGGATTTAGGGCGTTGCTGCTTGCCTAAATCCGTTCTTTTTCTTGCTTTTACTGAGGGGGTGAATGTACAGGTCAGTGACCTGCTTTATAATATAATATGTGTCGTGTCTGAAGGCACTCACAAGTGATAGACTTTATGACAGCGGGGGTAATGTTCAAATAAATTCTTCAAGTTTTTTATGACTCGTTTTTTAATTTTTTTCGTATTTTTGTTTCTAAAAACAAGCTGTATGGCAAAAGATATTTACCATAATTTAGTACGTCAAGCATTAGAAAATGAAGGGTGGACAATAACCGACGACCCATATTATTTCCCCATAGGATTTCGACGCAGAAAAGTATCTTCTGATTTAGGTGCAGAAAAATATTAGTCGCAGAACGGGAATTGCAAAAGATTTTGGTTGAAGTCAAAAGCTTTATCACTTCTTCAAATATCAATGAGTTAAATCATTCTGTTGGCTAATATGATTTTTACTCTTTGTTACTTGAACAAAAAGAACCTGATAGAATACCGTTTCTTGCAATGCCCAAAGATGCTTATGATGACTTAATGACCGAGCCAATTATTCAGCTGTTTCTAAAAAGGCATAATGTCAAACTCATTATTTTTGATACACAAAATCCAATTATTCACGAATGGAAAAGGTAAAAAACTATCAGCAAATAATAAAACAGATAATTGAAGACTATATTGCTACTGACAAACCTAATCCTGATGAAGAAGTTTATTTAGTAGCAGATGATATTAAAATGCACTATCTTTTATACCACAATGCTTGGCGACACGATCGTCGTGACTACGGTTGTATCCTTCATGTACGTATAAAAAATGATAAAGTATATATCGAATATGACGGAACAGATGTTGGATTTGCCGATGCTTTTGCCGATGCCGGTATTCCTAAAAAAGATATTGTCTTAGCTTTTCATGCGCCAACTAAAAGACCTTATACTGGGTTTGCGGTGGCATAATTGTTTCTTTTTGTTCGGTTTATCAAAAAAAAAGCCTTGCAACGCGAAAAACGCATTGCAAGGCTTTTTAGTTCGTCTAAATCCGTCTCTTTCTTGCTTTTACTGAGGGGGGGATTATTACACTCTTCTCTCTCGTGATGTATAATTGGTTGCGCCTTTGATAAGGCTTTTGAGCGAACATGTTTTTTTTAAGACCTCGCGCCAGTGGCAGTTTATTCATTTTATTTTATTTCGTCCACTTATTAATCTCTTCAAAAATATTATCCTGCCAGTCTTTAATATTGGGTTTTGTAGCGACTGAAATAACACTACATTCTTTATCCGATTCTTGATTGTCTTTTGAATTAGCTATAAAATACGAACCACTTGTTATTTTAGATTCACCTTCAGTACATGGGTATATCAAAGCAACCTTTTTCGCACCAAAATACTCATGATAAACATACATTTGCCTCAAATCTTCTGGTGAAGGATTATAACCATTCAAGTTTTTCCATTTTGTATCAAGTACTATACAATCACCCTTCTCACTATCTTTATTAATGACTATATCAGGTATCATTCTACTACTATAACCGTTCTTGGGTTTCCAAAAATATTTAGGTACTTGGCTTGTAATGGTATAGTTTGGATGATGTTTCTTTAATTGTTTCCGAATACTCGCATACACAAACTGCTCCCACAATAAATTCATATCAAACATCAATGCTAAAACATGATTTCTCCCACTTGACACATCGGGATGGTAGTTCAGTAAAATTAATCGCGCAATCTCTAAGGCTTTTTGATAATGTTCATCTTTTCGATTGTATGTGATTTTTTCAAAAGTGGCTTCTGTTACTTTGATGTCGGTCATTTCTGGAAAGTTCAGCATCAAAGCACCTATTCTACTGTGCAAAGTTGATTTTGTATTGATTTGTTTCAATAGTTTTAATGCTTTGTACAGTATAGAATGTATGGTGTGTTGCGTGTCGTAAGTCGTATAACGGACATAAAATCGTTCTTGATGCACTAAATTTTGTTGAATGTGTTTGCTAAATTGTAAACTGCCCTTCAATGCCGTCGTATTACCTTCTGTTTTGCGATAACGTTTGACTAAACCTCTGTGTAAAAGATATTCGAGTTCTTTTAGGTACAGTTCAAAATACAAATCAAGTATTGAGTTAGATTTGAGTTTTAAACTGGTGCTACTCGGTGCATGTATATCAAAAAGACCAACAGCCCTAAGCATATCAATCAATAGCTTTTTCCATTTAGTCTTTGTAGCATCATCGCTCGATTTATCTGCTTTGGGTAAAACTTCAATAACCATGTTACCCACTTGAATAACACCGACATATTCACAAAAACGAACCCCATTGTGTATCAATGAATAATATGGCACACCTTTATCACCATAAAAGGTTTGTAATGCTTTTAATTGGTCGGCGGTTAATTTATTATTTCTTCTATCTACATGGATACTTTCGTGTTCAAAGACGACTATTGGCTCATGCTTATTCATTATTATGGTTTTTTAGTCAGTTTATTAAGGGCTTCTTTGAATTCCGCTACTTCCATTTCCATAATATTTTTGATACGGTAAACAGGTCTTTCTGTAAAATCTGATATGCCATCGTTGTATTCAAAATCAAAAAACACATCTTTCGTTGATTCTTCTTTTTTAACAAAGCCATTGCCTAACACCAAACCTATTTTGCCATAATCACCAAAAAAATATTCTTGTAAAAGTGGTACTATTCTATTGTGAAATACTGTTTTCAAATCTTCAATAGTGTAAACGGTTAAAAAATAACTATGCCCGATTTGATGGTCTCTGTCTAATAGTACCTCTATCCGCTTATTAATGATTTGTAATAACAAAGCTAAGTTTACACCGTCAAAAGAAATAACATTTTTTATTTTCATTTCAAATTCTTCTTTAGTGAATTTAAAATCAGGGTTATTACCATAATTGATATATTCAGTTTCATTGTTGATTGTTAACCCCAATAAGTCTCTAATATCTTTTTCATGTTCTGCATAAACCTCTTTTGCACCATAATACACGCCTATATTTTTAATCCAAAACCGTCTTAATGTTTCATTCGGACTAAGTAGCTCTGGTCTTGGTGGCATCTCCACAAAACTAAATCGTCTGCGTAAGGCTGTATCTAAGGCTTCTACACTTCTATCTGCTGTATTCATTGTACCAATAAGATACAAATTAGGCGGCACACCAAATCTCGTTTCACTTTTGCTGTATGGAAGAATAAGCTCTAAGGCTTCATCTTTGCCCAATCGTTTATCTTCTTCAATAAGGGTTATCAATTCACCAAAAATTTGAGACACATTGCCTCGATTGATTTCATCAATGATGAGAACATAGTTTTTTTGAGTATTATCAGAAGTCGCTTCTTTATAAGATTTGTCTTCTAAAATTTTATCTATTATTATTTTCTCATAAGATTCATAAGTTGGTTTTTTATTATCAAATAAAACACTTGATAATTCATCAAAAGAAGCACTCATTTTAGTTTTTTTCTGACCCGCTTTAATACTGATTGAATTAGCAGTGTTTTTAAATAAGCCAAACTCGTAACCGTCACGTGTTTTCAGATAACAATTACTGACATTTTCATCTGCATTTACTAAGCTACTGGCAAACTGAACATAAAAATCTTTGAATACCTCTTTAGTTAGTTCTTGCTCTTGATTGTCAATCACAATATTTTTGTTTTGTTTTTTCTGAGCTTCATTACAAATTCTTTTGAAAATACCATCTTCAACTTCATACTTTACAAAACTATCATCAGCTTTGGGTTTAATTGGTTTTATCCCTTCAATAAAATCCTCATAACTCATACTTTGATGAAATGTCGTAAAAACAATTTGACCTTTGGCTACATATGCATCAAAACGTTTTTTTAAATCTTTTCTGCTCTCTTTTTCAAGGTCTTCTTCCTTTTTATCTTCAACTATCGCAAGTGCTTTATTGATTGTATGATAAGTCTTTCCAGTACCAGGAGGTCCAAAAAGAATTTGATTGAGTGGTATTTTATTATTCATTTTAGTTTGAGTTTCTTCAATGGATTCTATAATTTTTCTTATTTTATCTCCAATATTATTGTCTAAATAAAGTAATGCTTCTTTGATTTCATCTAATACATTGGTTGAGTCTATATCAATATGATGTTTATACCTTAAACTTTTTGCATCAAACCATTTAATCCATTCAATCTTTTCTGGTAAAACATTTCCAATACTTTCTTGAAACCTTTTTTTTCCATCACCCTCAAAATGTATATCTACAACAATTTTGTTATTAGGATGAGTACGAATTTCGTAATGTGCCTCATTTATACCAATTTTATTTAAATTATCTGATAACCATATCCAATAATCTTTGGCATCTTTACCCGAATTACTAAATTGAAATTTAGATAATTTGCTATTTTCATCAGGTAGTGTTTTCTTAAGTTCTGCAATAATTTCTTCAAATTTTGTCTTTATTGATATTGGGGTGGAATCATCTCCTTTAATTGGATTTGCTTTTATCGTTTGAATCTTATTTAGCCATTTATTGAATTCCTCTTTTGTTGGTTTAAAACGTTCATGGTTTTCTAAACCAAATTCTTTCAATGTATTGTCAATGATGGCTTTTTGCGAAATAATGTATGTATTCAGGTTTTTGATGTAGTTTTTATCGGGATAGTTAAGAATATACCTGACCTCGCTTTCTTTTACGTCTGCTCCTAAGCGTTTTGCAACCTCATAGTAAAAAGGTTTTAATGATGCTTCAACAGAACCAAAAGCTAATTCGAGGTGATTACTAATTACATTGCCTTCTTTATCAAAATCAATAACAAAACCAATGGTTTTGGTTTTATTGAAGCTATCACCTTGTTTATAAAGAGGAACAAAAATATAGTTACTGCCTTGAAACCAGTATCCTTTTTCTAATCTTTGCTCTTTACTTTGAATACTGTCTTTCGTTCTTAGGCAAAATGTAAAATCTTGATTTTGTTGTTTATAAGCTAATAGATAAGTAAGAATCTCCTCACTGATAGCTTTTATACTATTTTCAATCCTATCTTTACTCATGAGCTTTTTGATAATAATTTTAATTTAAAAGTGAAAAAAATAGTTAGTTGTGTAATCTTCTCACTTTTCATAAGAGGCGTTTACTTTGCTTGCTCACATCAAAGGCGTGCGAGATAGTAATTATAATTGAAGTTCCAATTGGCTTTTCCGAAGCTCTTTGTCACGATAATATTTTTTCCCTTGTGGGGTCTCAAATATTGTATCACTGGAAACCACTTCAAAAACAGTTAAAACTTCATTATTTGTAGCTTGAATTAACCCTATATCATCAATTTTTCTATTTCTACATAGTACACATTTTATGATAGTCCCATTAGAAAACTCAATTCGTTTATTTAATACTGCTTCCTTAAAAGTTGCATCTTTCATTTCAAAACTTAAAACTTCTCCATTGTAAAAACCTCTCCAACTAAACTTTCCCTTTTTTAAAACAGGAGAAATAATATCAATTAAAGCGTTTTCATCTATTAACGGTGAAATCCTATCAGATCGTAAGATAAATGAACTAAAATTATCTCTTTTTACAGCTTTGGGTTCATTAATAGGGATATTATTTTCATCGATTTCTTGAGTTGAAAATTTAACTACTTTAGGATATAAATTTAATCTTTTATAGAAGTTTGACTTATGCCAAATTATTTTATAATCACTATCAAGTTTTTCAATAACCTTCTCAATTAAATCATTAGTAATTACTTCTTGGGAGAGTACCTCATTCTTAATTTTTTTTAGTTCATTTTTCTTTAATTCATTATCAATTTTTAGATTTTCAATTTGAAGTTGAACTAATTCTTTATTTTCCACAGGAATCCTTGAATAAACTATTGCAAGAACTGCAACTAATAAAGTGAGTTGTTGACTACTATCTCCTATAAACTTCCAAATTTCTTTTAATCCTCCTTCTGAAAAAGCTTCGCTCTCGATTTTAATATTAATATCAAGCATTTCAATTACTTCTTTGTATATCAAGAGTAATTCTTTTTCACAATCGTTTCTAATGATTGCATCCATTGTGTGAGAATCATTATTAAAATAGTAATGTAGTTCAATTTTTTTTGAAATCTTCATATCTTGTTATTTACAATTTTAAGGAATAGCGAATCAACTAAAAATCATAATTCTAAAAAATGAAATATTATATTACCTCTCAAACCGCTCCCCCAAATGCCACAAAAAATTTTCCACCTTCGGACAATATTCTTTTCTAATCAATTCACTCAGCACATTGATGCTTTTGACATACCCCCTCAGTATCTTATCACTTTTCACTTCCAAATGCCAAAAGCCTTCGCCTGTCAAATGATAGAACAGCAAGGTAAATTCAGAACTATTGCCCGTTGCGACCAAACGTTGAAAGATTTCTATGAATGCAGCGACCCAATCGGGAGTCAGATAGATGCGATTATCGAGGATATTTCCTTTTTCAATTTGATGCATGACGGACAATGACAGCACAGGTTTGTGCGGGGCTTTGCCATAAGCGGTATGGCTTTGCCTGAGTTTTGGGAACTGACGGATGTATTTTTGAACGGTTTCTTTATTCATTTGTGATGGATTGCCTTGGGTGAACAACGGAGGTCAATAATCATATCACAAAAGAACAAATAATTCATCATACAACAAAATAAAAGCCCTGTTTTTCTTGAATAGAATATAAAAAAACAGCATAAAAGAAAATAAATATTTTTTTATCATAAAATACCTAATTTTCTTTCTATGTTCAATCATCTCGACACAGAAATTGGTAATGTATAAGCCGTTCACATTGATGCTTTTTGATGTACCGATGCTTTATGGAAGGTTTGTTATCGTATGGTGTGCATGTAGCGGAACTTTACAAAGGTAAGCTGCTGTTTGTAGGCATATTTTACGGATTGGGGAGCATTTGTTTTTGGGGTTTGGGCTTGTTTGAATCGTTTATGGGGTCACTCAAAAATGCTTCTTTGCTTACTTGAAACGCTTCTTTGCTTACTTGAAACGCTTCTTTGCTTACTTGAAACGTTACTTTGCCTACTTGAAAGGCTTCTATGGTTACTTGAAACGCTTCTTTGCTTACTTGAAACGCTTCTTTACTTACTTGAAACGCTTCTTTGCTTACTTGAAACGCTTCTATGGTTACTTGAAACGTTACTTTGCTTTTTAGCACCCCTCAGTAGGATGCCTTTTTAATCCATCTTTTTTTATCACTTTTTAAAAACCATGTACCATGGCTTCATCCAATTATTCTTGCTCTCAACCAGAGCTTTATGTCGTTTGCCGCAACGGTTGGGATCTTTGCCGTGTGTATTTGCCTGTTTTCACGGCTTATAAGTCTAAGTATTCATCGGCTTTGGTGAACGAGTATCGAACGGCGATGAATGTTGCGGATGCTTTGGCTGACTCAAAGGCGTGTTGTGCCACTGCTCACGGAATAACGACGGAGAAGTTTAGAACTTCTCCGTCGTTATTCCGCCCTTCTCCGTCGTTATTCCACCTTTATTCCGCCCTTATTCCATCCCCTTTTAATCTGCCGTTACAATTCAATCCAATGTTGTTGCAACCAGACCTCGTCGAACTCTTGAATCATGCCATGATAGGCTAAAAAGGTCTTTTTCCCGCCGAACCAATCGAACACTTCTTCGCGCGGTATGCGTGTTTGACCTTCTTGAATGAATGTCCGAAAAGAAGAATAAGGATAGTCTCTAAAATCTGACACAAACTGATGTTTCTGGGGATTGTGGTGGATGTAATAGACGGCTTGTGCGGCATAATTTTCAGTGAGGACAGGTTTTCGTCTGAAACATTCTTCAAAAAGCCCGCCTGTTCGCTTTTCCTGTCTATTGATGGCTTGTGCATAGCTGCTGAATAGTTTGGCGAATTGTTGCCCGATGAGGTGTTCGATGGTTGTTTTGCCTTTTGTGGGAAATGCTTGTCGAATCTGGACTTCGGATTTGATTTTGACGAGCAAATGGAAATGGTTATTCATCAAAACATAGGCATAAGTCTTTGCAATGGGTTCGATGAATTTGGCATATTGTTTTAGAAAAAAGGCGTAATTCCGTTCTTGTTTGAATAAGGTTTCGCCATTGATGCCTCGATTGTAGATGTGGTAGCAATAATCGGGCTGAATCGGTTGGGTGTTTGTTTTCATAAATGTATGTTTGATTAAAAAGAGATGACCGTTGGTATTTGCGACGGAGAAGTTTAGTTTTCCGACGGAGAAGTTTGGAATTTTTCCGTAAAAAGAACAGTTTTGCGTCGGAGTAGGTTGGATCTTGTGCTTCCTGCCCCTCGGCAAAACTGTCCTTTTTGGTACAGGAAAAAATAATTTTAACCAGTGGATAAAAAATAACCGACGATGAACGCCGGCGAAGGTTTGAACTTCTCCATCGTTCATCCTCGGT
>JAEUUP010000105.1 GCA_016787525.1 Saprospiraceae bacterium
AGACCTTTTGGAGCGAGATGTTTTATTTTTTTGAATTGTGGGCGCAGCCCACAATTCAAAAAAATAAAACATCTCGCTCCATCCTCCCTTTTTTCGGCGGCGAAGCCGCCGTTTTTCAACTAAAAAATTACCGAAGTATTGGTCTTAAAACCTTGACAAGAAAGGTTTAGACTATTTTGTGATGCACACAATAGACTTGTTGTCTATTGAAAATCAATAAATTAAATTTTTTAGCCGCCTTTGGCGGCAAATAAACTTTGAGGAGCGAGTGATTTTTTAGGAAAATTTTGGCAAAGCCAAAATTTTCCTAAAAAAATCACTCGCTCCAAAAGAAAATCTTTCAAAGTACGCTTTTTGCGCATAGCGCAAAACAGTGAGTAATAGCTAATAAATTGATTTTCAACTTGCAATAAGTCTAATAATTATACAATGAGGAAGAACTTAATGGACAGCCGCCCATTAAGTTCTTTTCTAAAACATATCTTTCGAGCAAAGCGAGGAGCAGGATATAAAGAGGTAAACAGAGTTTTAAAACAGTTCTTATCTAAAAGTAGTATCTTGAGCAAAAGGTATTGCTACAACCTTATTGCATCAATGCATCGCTACATCATTACATCAAATCTTTCTCCATCAATTTATGAATGTATTTAGTAAAACTAGTACCTTCAGATTTAGTTTTTAAAACCATTGCCATATACAAATCATGCGGTAAAATGATCGTAAAGCGACGATCTTTTTTGAGTTGCTCCTCGGCAATAGGTGAGGGGACTTCGATTTCAACTGTTTGAGGTGTGGATACTGAGGGGGTAGGAGTACTAATTTGACTTGCGACAGCAGCTAGTTTTTCAATATCTAAATTATTGTCCATAAACCCGCCTGCAATTTTTGATGCTTTTGATTCTTTCTTCATATCTTTAGTTGCATTTAATTTTGTGAGATAATAGCTTTTATTTCCTCGAAAAGAGCTTGCATTTCTTCCGCTGCTTTACGGTCCTTCGTTTCAACTACACCGAGTCCATCAATGATGGCTTCCTTATAGGCCACACGGTTGGACAATCTCGACTTGAATATTCGCATACCTAAATCTGTCAAGGCTTGTTCGATATCTTTATCAAGACGACGTTGACTATTGTAAAAGTTAAGTAATACAAAAACCTCTTTTGCACTCCCCATGATGGCTAATTGGTCTATTTTCTGTTTGATATTACGCATTGTCCATACATCAAGTGCAGATGTTTGAATAGGGCAGATAACAATGTCAGAAATCAAAATCATCCAAGTCGCTAATTCCTCGAAAACTGGAGCACCATCAAGAATGACAATTTCGTAGTCTTTGCTTAGACTTTTTACAGTGTGAGCCAATTCTTTTCCTTCTTCTGGAGAAAATCCTGTTTGCGACTTGTAACCTGAAACACCAAAAACTTGTATTTCGGGTGTAGTATCGCCGCGTTGCGTTTTCCATTTTTTAGAATTCAACTGAGAGTTGTCAATATCCCCAATACACACTTTATAGCCTGCATGAGCGAAACAAGTTGCTAAATTGGTAGTCAAAGTGGTTTTCCCTACACCACCTTTCAAATTCATTACTGAAATAATCATTTTTTATATTTTTGCACAAAGGTACATTATTACATCATTGCATCAAAACATTTTTGCATCATTTGTTTTTTATGTAATGATGTAGTACTTTATACCTAAAAAACCTTGCTAACTGGTTGAAAGTCCAATTTTATCATTCTTGATTCTTCTTTAAAACCTCCCTCCGAAAAACCCACTTGCTACCGCCTCTGGCATCATTTACGCTTAAAAAACTGTAAAAAATTACTGATGATATTGACCATATTTTTAACTTTGGTGCGACATTGCAAGCTCCTCGTTCTTTAGAGAAGGACTTGGGCTTTCAGAGAAAGCAAATTTGTATGCAAAAGAACTGTTTGTGTATCTGAAATCTATTGGATTGAGTGAATTATTTCTACCATAAAAATATAGGAAAGGATATTAATAGTTTTGAAAATCGGATACAAAGAATGGTTATTCGTATGCACAAAACAGTAAATTGGGATACAAATTGGCATTTTGACCTTATTTACGAGTCTATATTTGTTGGAACAAAAATGACAATATTAGAACTTAAGGAGTTACAAGTAACGGGGCAAACAAACTTAAAAACAAGCACTCCTCCTAATTCATTTACTTTCATATAACGCAATCATCTCCTATAACCGATGTTGACAAGTATGACATGGCTTCATCTGTGGCATACTTAGTCAAGAAACAGCGAGGAAATTAACAAAACCTAAAACAGTCGCATTCAAAGTAACTTTGAATGCTGTTTCGGGTGATTTTGTTAGTGGCTTCGGGCGCATATAATTATCAAATTACCGATAGCAAGCAACTGAGATTCTGTTTGTACATGATTGAGGCAACGCTTATTCGTGTATAAATCAGAAATTTTTGACAATGCAATAGTGTTGTCAATACAGGTATTGGTAATTATTGGATTTGTGTTCAATCAATACGAAAATGTGGTATTGTAAGAGCTGTGATTGTTGTGCATTGGTTTTAAAGTGAATAGTGAAAGACTAAAAAATAATATAAAATATTGATAATTAATGTTTTGTATTTTATTTTTCTCTCCCCCTCAGTATTTTCTTAAAAACGTCACCCATCACGCAACGATTTTTGTGTTTTCATAAGTGATACTCTGAGTATCACCATTTTTTTACATAAACAAACATCTTAATGAAAAATCATCTACAAATCATCTTTATGCTTTTAGCAGCAAGTATATCTGCTCAGACGACTTTACTTGATGCTGTAACGCACCCGAAATTCCAAAATCCCATTCCTTCGCCTACAAAAATCAATGTGGGTGTTGCTACGACAACCATGAAAATGGCACAGACAACTCAATGGTTGGGTTTGGTTGATCCAACAACGACCCCTCTGCAAACCACTGTTTGGGGCTACGGGTTGAGTACAGGAGCTGTATCTTACCCCGGTCCGACATTGGTTGCCAACAGCAACAGTATGACAAATATTGAATGGCTCAACAATTTGCCTCAAACCCATTTGATGCCGCTTGACAGCACTTATCATCGGGCAGTTGCGATAAACGGTGTTCCGACCGTCGTACATGTGCATGGGTCGCATGTAGAAGCGGCCAGTGATGGCAATACCGAAGCTTGGTACACAACGAATTATGCCGAGAAAGGACCTAATTGGACAAAAAATGTTTATTCGTATGATAATACTCAAGAAGCAGCGACTTTATGGTATCATGATCATGCCTTGGGTATGACGCGTTTGAATGTGTATGCTGGCTTGGCTGGTTTTTATCTTTTGAATGATGCCAACGACCAAGCCCTAAGCCTACCACGTGGCAATTATGACAGAGAAATTGTTGTTCAAGATAGGATGTTTACCAGTACAGGGCAGTTTTATTTGCCAACTGACCCAGCTGTCAATAATGGCGGTTTGCCAGAGTTTTTTGGTGATTTCATTGTTGTCAATGGGGTTGTTTGGCCTTATATGAATGTTGAACCGCGAAAATATCGTTTGCGTCTTTTGAATGGTTCAGACTCTCGCGTCTATGTTTTTAGTTTATCAAACAATGCCTCTTTCCTACAAATAGCAACAGATGATGGCAAGTTGAATAATCCAAAGTTGTTGACAGAATTGACTTTAGCACCCGGTGAGCGTTCCGAAATTATTATTGACTTTGCCGCCATGAACGGACAGCAAATTACCTTATTGAATACAGGTCCCGATGCGCCTTTTGGCAATCCGACATCCCCTCAGTCTGACCCTGCTACAACGGGGCAAATCATGCAATTTAGGGTTAATCAAGTTTTAAATACGGCTATTCCTGATGTCAATATGACAACAGCAACCAATTTACGCCCCAATTTAGGTGTGATTCAAGACGTAGGTGCGTCAATGAAAACGCGAAAATTAGGTCTTTTTGAAGGAGCAGATGATTTAGGTCGCATTTTACCGATGTTGGGTATCGTTGACTCCACGAGTCCACAAGATGGTTCATTAAGTTGGCACGACCCTGTTACGGAAAACGTCAATCTGAACGATACCGAGATATGGGAAATTTACAATACCACAGCCGATGCGCATCCTGTTCATGTTCATTTAGTGTCGTTTCAAATTATGAGTAAACAGACATTTACAGGAACATTGACGGATAAAATGCAAATGCTGCACAATGGCAATATGGGAATGGGTTCGATACTGTCAAACATCGTTTTGACAGGTGTACCAACCACATTTACACCCGCTGAAAGTGGTTGGAAAGATACTCATATATTGATGCCAGGCGAAATGATGAAAATCAAAGCGCGTTTCGACCGTTCGGGCGAATATGTGTGGCATTGCCATATTCTATCGCATGAAGACCACGATATGATGCGAAAACTCGTTGTCGGAAACCCTTGTGCAGGAGATGTTACACCACCTGTTATCAGCAATTGCCCGACTACCATCAATTTGACTACCACAGGCACAACAGCCATAGCCAATTGGACAGCACCCACTGCAAGCGATAATTGTAGCACCCCCTCAGTATCTTTTACCACCAGCCCAACTGTAGGTTTGACAAATGGAGGCGCATTTCCTGTTGGCACTACAACGGTGATGTATATGGCTATGGATGCCAATAATAATATGGCAATGTGTGAATTCAACGTAGTTGTGACGAATACCAATACGTGTACAAACGACATCACACCACCTGTTTTATCCAATTGTCCTGCCAATCAAAATTTAACGACGACAACGACTTGTTCTAATGCCACATGGACAGCACCAACAGCGACGGACAATTGTAGTACCCCCTCAGTATCATTCACCACAAGTCCGACTGTGGGTTTGACGAATGGGGGCTGTTTCCCAATTGGCATGACAACGGTGACATATATGGCGATGGACAATAAGAATAATATGTCAACCTGTTCTTTTATTATCAATGTAACCAATGTTAATACTTGTGCCAATGATATGACACCACCTGTTATTGAAGGGTGTCCTGCCAATATCAATGTGACAACTCCCAGCACTTGTGCCAATACGACATGGATTGCACCTTATGCGACCGATAATTGTGGCACACCGACCATCGTACAAACAGCGGGTCTCTCAAGTGGTTCGTGCTTTCCTATAGGGACTACAAACGTCACTTATACAGCCGCAGATGCGACAAATAATAAAACAACCTGTTCTTTTACCGTCAATGTCACACAGCAAACAACGGGTGTTGATGTCTGTACCAATCCAACGACCAATATTTTGGGTTCTGGAAATGCTATCTTAATCAGCGGCATCACGACTTCAGCGGCGACGATTCAAGTGTTTAATAGTTTCTGGGCGACTGTTTACAACCAACAAGTCAGTACAACGACTGCGACGATTCCCAATCTAACAGCAGGTAGTTATATTGTGAAAGTAACTGTTTTGGGGACAGGTGGTGTTTGGCCCGCTGTCTGTACAGTGCAACAGACGGTTACGGTCACAAACGGTACGAACCCTTGTACAACCGATGTGACACCGCCTGTTTTAATCAATTGCCCAACCAATATCAATTTGACGACAACAGGAACAACAGCTATTGCCAGTTGGACAGCACCGACTGCAACAGACAATTGCAGCACCCCCTCAGTAACACGCACAGTGGGTTTGGCAAGTGGTTCAGCTTTTCCTTTAGGCACAACAACGGTGACGTACATGGCGATGGATGCGAATAATAATATGGCAACATGTAGCTTTACCGTAACAGTAACGCAGCAGAGTACGGGCAACGATATTTGTACCAGTCCTGCTGCGAATATCACAGGTGCTGCAAATGCCATTTCAATCAGTGGCATAACAACTTCGGCGGCAACCATTCAAGTATTCAACAGCAGTTGGGTTACTGTTTATAATCAACAAGTGAGTACAACGACTGCCACTGTTCCCAATCTAACAGCAGGTAACTATGTTGTGAAAGTAACTGTTTTAAAAACGGGTGGTCTTTGGCCCGCTGTCTGTACTGTACAACAAACGGTTACTGTGACCGATGCCGCCAATCCATGTACGAATGATGTTACACCGCCTGTTTTCACCAGTTGTCCAACCAATATCAGCTTGACAACGACGGGAACAACAGCCGTTGCAACTTACACCACACCGACTGCAACAGACAATTGTGGCACCCCCTCAGTAACACGCACCGTTGGTTTGGCAAGTGGTTCGGCTTTCCCTTTAGGTACGACAACGGTGACACACATGGCAATGGATGCTAAAAACAATATGGCAACTTGTACATTCACAGTAACAGTGACCGCCACCAATCCATGTACGACTGATGCCACACCACCTGTTTTCACCAGTTGCCCAACCAATATCAGTTTGACAACAACGGGAACAACGGCCGTTGCAACTTACACTACACCAACTGCAACAGACAATTGTGGCACGCCCTCAGTAACACGCACCGTTGGTTTGGCAAGTGGCTCGGCTTTTCCTTTAGGTACAACAACGGTGACACACATGGCGATGGATGCGAATAATAACATGGCAACGTGTACATTCACAGTAACAGTGACCGCCACCAATCCATGTACGACTGATGCCACACCGCCTGTTTTCACGACATGTCCAACCAATATCAGTTTGACAACAACGGGAACAACAGCTGTTGCAACTTACACCGCACCGACTGCGACAGACAATTGTGGCACCCCCTCAGTAACACGCACTGTTGGTTTGGCAAGTGGTTCGGCTTTTCCTTTAGGTACGACAACGGTGACGCACATGGCAATGGATGCTAAAAACAATATGGCAACGTGTACATTCACAGTAACAGTGACCGCCACCAATCCCTGTACGACTGATGCCACGCCACCTGTTTTTACAACATGTCCAACCAATATCAGTTTGACAACAACGGGAACAACGGCCGTTGCGACTTACACCACACCGACTGCAACAGACAATTGTGGCACCCCCTCAGTAACACGCACCGTTGGTTTGGCAAGTGGTTCGGCTTTTCCTTTAGGTACGACAACAGTGACTCACATGGCGATGGATGCTAAAAACAATATGGCAACTTGTACATTCACAGTAACAGTGACTGCCATCAATCCATGTACGACTGATGCTACACCACCTGTTTTCACCAGTTGCCCAACCAATATCAGTTTGACAACAACGGGAACAACAGCCGTTGCAACTTACACCACACCGACTGCAACAGACAATTGTGGCACTCCCTCAGTAACACGCACCGTTGGTTTGGCAAGTGGTTCGGCTTTTCCTTTAGGAACAACAACAGTGACACACATGGCAATGGATGCTAAAAACAATATGGCAACTTGCACATTCACAGTAACAGTTTCCAATCCATGTAAAAACGATGTGACACCGCCTGTTTTCACGACATGTCCAGCTAATATTACAACTTCCATGGGTTTACTCTCTTGGTGCAAGCCAGTCACTTGGGCCGTTCCAACTGCAACAGATAATTGTAGTGCTGTGAATGTCTATCCCATCGCGGGACCGTCCAATGGCAGTTGCTTTTACCCGGGTACTTTTTATATTTCTTATGTCGCCGCCGATGCCAAGGGCAATAAAAGCTATTGTAATTTCACAGTTTATGCCTACAAAACCTTACTCCCTGTGTTTTCACAAAGTGCAGAAAGTCTTGTCATAGAGGCAAATGCAGAGATGAATCATGCTGTTATAGAGTGGGTCAATAATACAGGTTATAAAAACGCGTATTTCACAGTTGAGAAACTGGATAACACCATGCAGAAGTTTGAACCATTGGAAATGGCTCAAAACCTATCCACAGACGACAGCCCCACCTATTATTTGGCTTACGATTATGCGCCAGATGAAGGGAATAATACTTATCGTGTGAAAGTAACATTCTGAGGGGGTATGTTCAAAAGATACAAAAATGACAAAATAAGCATAGTGCAAAAATTTGATTTTCAATAAGTTGTAAAAATTGATTTCGCAAAGGTAAATTCAAAAAATACAAAACAAAAAAATAGCAGTTAAACAATACGTGCTTAACTGCTATTTTTTTGACCCTTTAATAGGGTTTAGGTTGTAATAATTACCACAAAACCTTACAAAGGTAATGCGAAAGCTTACAATCAAAAACTTACACTCTACCTCTCTTTTTCACCCTTAATTCTGTTATTTATTTCAATAACAAATATCTCCATCAAATCAACTAATGTTGCCTTTCGACTCATAGTCGTATTAGCTTGCATTGTCTCATTTGTACGCATTTCAGTTAACACAACGTCAATTTCATCTCTAATTTTCCTCAAATTAGCTGTACTTTGTGTAAACACATCGTCCGTAGGCATCAAAATTTGATAACCTTTTATCAAACGCAAAGCTTTTGTCGTTTGATTGTGCGCTTTAGAAAATTCGTTGTTGCCAATTAATGCCTCAATATCTTCATTTAAGGCGGTCAACTCCATCAATAGCGAATCTCTATAAATCGTCGAAAAAGATTGCACAGCTGCAAAATCATGGCACTCCTTGTTTTCAACGGTCAAAATTTTGGGATAATCCAAATTTTTGACTTTAGCCAAAAGACTACCATCGCCATCAATCATTGATAGATGTGTATCAGCCTTCAATCTAAGCGTATCACCTTCCAAAACAAAGATGGGAAAATAGGACTGGATTTGTTTTAATCCGCGATATACACCGCCGCAATCACTTTTTTGGGCGTTGGCTTGGAAAGCAACAAATAATAACAAAAATAAATAATAAGTTTTCATTTCAACGCTGTTTTAGGTAAAAAAAAAACAAAGCTACACCGCAAATTCAAAAAATACAAAAAAAGTACCAATCTGCCATCTGCAAATAGGTACTTTTTTCTTTTACTCAAAAAGTGTTTTTTGTCCAGTCAAATCTTCTAAAACCTGCTTGCGCTCCTGCACATCGGTTGCAAGAAAATCATAAACGGTATAAGTTGACAAGCAAAATTCCTCTGCCAGTTTGTCAACTATGCCATTGGTTGAAAGTTTTATCCCTTCAATGCGAAGGGATGATAATTCTTTGAAACGCTCTTGGACACGTTGGATGCGCGACAAGGTATTTTGTCGGCGTACTAAGCCTCTATTGTTCGAGCGTGATGTTGATGGCTTCTGATTCATCAGTGTCGTTTTTACTATTGGTGATATTGAATTGTGTGCGAATGTCAAAATCTGTCACAGCAACTACGTTTCTGGCTGTCTCATAGTTGTAATAAATACAACTGAGAACAGTTTTTGAAATAATTAAGTTTGATGTGACTTGTTCCCATGATGAGCCAACAACTTCGACACTTTCAATCAATGGCAGCTGTTGACCCTGAAAACTATATGCGCTCAGGGCTTCCCACTCCGAAAAACCACGTTGCAACGCTGCATCGCCGTCCAAGTGTGGTGTGTTAAGCCATCTTTTTTTATTGTCGTAGCCTGTTTCGTTGACGTGCCAAATGGTGACGGTCGCGGGCCCATCCGTCACGAGCCTACTGGTTGCAGCTTCGCGCCGCCAATTGACGGGCGCAAATTGCACAAGCAATGCAGGGGTTGACCATAATGGTACATCTTCGCTGTTATAGGCTTGCTCCACATACACATCAAGGTCATGTGTCGGTAATATCGTCTCTAATTTGCCAAATAGGGCTTCTAATACTGCTTTTGTCATTGTTGCTGAGCTTCTTTTTGCCGAAAAATAACTTTGATAGAACTTTTAGTTTCAACATATTCGGCAACTTCTATGGATTGAATATTGTTGCCACTGCAAAAGTTAAGTACATCTTCTTTTTCTACTTTTGCCCCTTTTTTAAGTTTTAACGAAAGTTTTAACCAACCTTCTGTTTCTGGATATTTCATTTTAATTCCGATTTATGAATAACTCGTTCTAAATTTAATTTTTGATATTTTTCATAGGTCTTAGTTTTCGCTTTAGCTATCAAATTATTAAAATCTATACCATTCATAGATACATGAAAACTCGTTGTTCCGCGCTCTTTTCTAAATTCGTGGAATAGATTTGTTAACTCAGCATGAAAAAACTCAATTGGTGCTGGCTCATAATTATCCCAGCTCTTCGCTTTTTCTTCTTCCAATATTCTTCTAATACTTTCTTCATTTCGTTTGCGTATTTCAGCAATCTTATCTCTTGGTTTAAGTCTCATATTTACGCTATTTTTAAAATGTTCAAAAAATACTGAGGGGTCATTCAAAATATTTCTCCTTAAACTCAGCTTCTAAAGTTATAATCTTGGTTTCCAATGCTAAAACCTTTCTAAGTGCTTTCAGATAATCTTCATCATCGGATAAAAGAGCAGGAAACAAAGATT
>JAEUUP010000109.1 GCA_016787525.1 Saprospiraceae bacterium
AAGGGGGAATGGAGGGAAGGTTTAATTTTTTTCAAGTTCGGGCTGCGCCCGAACTTGAAAAAAATTAAACCTTCCCTCCAAAAAGTCCACTCCGCCGCCACAGGCGGCGTTATTTACGCTTAAAAAACTACCGAAGTATTGTTAAAAACAACGACTAATGACACTTTATGACAAGCAAATTCTTAAATCTTTCACGATTATAAACACCAAAAGGCAGCTGATGCTCAGAGTGACCCCCTCAGTATCAACTGCCTTTTGGTTGTGTTGCACTATATGAACTAAATCCGTTCAATAATTAAGCCGTATGATTATTTTGTCAATGGTACAGAATTCATGTTAGCGTTGTACAAATAGACAACAAGCATGATGAAAAGAATCAAAAAAATCAGAAAATAGCCGAAACACCAGCCTTTTCTACCATAATTTAAATCGTTACTACTACCAGCCATAATTTTAAGTTTAATATTTTTAATAATAAAGTTGGTCAAAATCTGAACATGCCACAAAAGTACAGTCTATATATTTTATGGCAAAACGTTTTGGCAAGTTATTGAAATAAGTTAGAACGGGTCTAAACCCAAGACTCTAAAAAGTCGGTCAATAGGCGAATGCCATAAGCAGTAGCCGTCCGATGGTTACCCAATTCTGTTGTTGCCAAAGCCATACCTGCAATGTCAATGTGCGCCCAACCTGTATGATTGTCTATGAAAAACTCTAAAAACTTAGCTGCTGTGATAGAACCAGCAACTGGTTTACTACTCAAGTTCGCAATATCTGCCACATCGGATTTCATGTCTTCAAAATAAGCCTCCCACATCGGCATACGCCAAACACGCTCACCTGATGCTTCGCCTGCTTTTAGCAGTGCATTTGACAAGGTATCGTTATTGCAAAACAGCCCCGCAGCATTATAGCCCAAAGCAGCAATGACGTTGCCTGTCAATGTTGCCAAATCAATCATTACGTCGGGGTTATACTGTTTTTTCATATATGCCAAGCCATCTGCAAGCACAAGCCGACCCTCTGCATCTGTATCAATGACTTCAATTGTTTTACCAGCGTAAGAGTCAATAACATCACCTGGACGGGTACCAGCACCATCTACCATATTTTCAGTGGCTGGTACAATACCTATGAGATTAATGGGCAGTTGTAGTTTTGCCACCAATTCCATCGTTCCTAAAACCGCTGCTGCACCACCCATGTCCGATTTCATCAAGTGCATATTGTTGGAGGGTTTGATACTGATGCCTCCTGTATCGAATGTCACACCTTTGCCTACCAAACCAACGGTTTTTTGTGCTTTTTCATGTTTGTATTCCATGACGATAAAGCGTGGTTCTTCTTGACTACCTGCATTGACCGATAATAAGGCTTTGAATCCTAACTCAATACATTGCTTTTTATCAAAAGCTTGTACCGAAAAACCGTTTTTTTCCCCTGATTGGATCGCCCAATTGGCTAAATACTGAGGGGTCTTTATATTAGGTGCGGCATTTACTAAATCCATAATTTGGATTTGTGTTTGTGCGGTCAAAAGTGCTTTTTGTGCTTCTTTTTCCGATCTTTCGGCATCTCCATCGACAAAAACGACTAACTCGGCTTCACTTTGACACAAAGGATGAATGCCGTTAGAGTCAGACTTATAAAGCCCAATACGATAAGCACCTAGCAAAATACCATTCACCATGGATTGCACAGCATGGCTTTCTGTCAAATTACTATGAATTAGGTCAATAGCAATACGACCTCCGTTGAATTTGGATTTCTGCGTAAAAGAAAGGTTGCGAGCGGCGGCAATAATATCGTTACTGTTGGTTTTTTCGCCCAATCCGAGTAGATAAATTCGGGTTTCACCATTGTAAAAATGGTTAATTTCTTTAAAATCGCCTTTAATGTCGGTCTTCAAACGGTCAATACTCACATTGAAAGTCTGTCCGATGGATTCGAGAGTTGCGCCTAAGCTTTCCGCTTTCAGTATCGGAATGATAACTGTACCGCAAGTTTGGGTACTAAAAGTGGTACTAATCAATACTTTCATGCGCCGACAAAACAGGTTAGTTGGGTTGATGAATAATTATTATCAAATAGATTTTTATGTCTTTCTCAAAATGCTTGTTTGAAAAATTGCGGAGTCAAAGGTCGGTTAATTAGCAAGAAAATTTACTTTTAAGTGTGCTTTTTTTTGAAAAGACTATCGAACTACGAGAAGAATAACCATTCGACAGCTTTCGGAAACTCTTCGCCCCAACGTCTTTCATTGTGCAAACCATGCGGGTCAATGGCTTTTTTGAATACAACTTTTGTATCATCAAAGCCTTGGTTTTTGATATTTTGTTGGAAGTGTTCTATGTTTGGTACCATGTTCGCGCCTTCCAAACCGCCTGCGTAAGCATAAATTTTAGTCAAATTGGGCTGAAAAAACTTAATCGTATTGAAAGCAACATTACGCATAGCCCACAAAGACGGTGAAAAGATCATCAATCGCCCAAATACTGAGGGGTACATCAGCCCCGCATAAATTGTTATCAATCCTCCCATCGAACTTCCACCTACGCCCGTATGGTGGCGCGTGGGCAAGGTGCGAAACTTTTCGTCAATGTACTTTTTTAAGGTTTCTGCTATAAACTTAATGTATTTACGCCCTTCCGATTTGCCCAACTTTCGATTATTGACAGGTGGTAAAAACTCACCAATACGTCCTGCGCCGCCATGGTCAATCGCTATGATGATAACATCTCCCATGCCCTTTTCAGCTAAAACAGCCAATTTTTTATCAATACCCCAATTTCCATAAGGAGCTTTGTCATCAAATAGGTTTTGTGCATCGTGTAGGTATAGAACAGGGTAACGTTTTTGCGGTTGTGTGTGGTAGTTGTAAGGTAAAAGAGCAACTACCCGTCTGTTTTTTTTCAGCTGCGGAATAAAAAAAGCCTTGTCAACCACCTCAATTTTGGGCAAAAAAGCAGGATTGAATGTCAGTCCGTAGTTAGACCAACGCGGTACATTATCCACGACAAGACCTTTGGGTATTTTTAACTGACGATTTTCAGTCGTGTTGCCAAAAGCGTCGAGTTCTTTATTTTCCCAACCACCTCTAATATATTTGTAGAGCAGAGGTTGTGGCAAAGTTATTTGATTGGAAAATGTATAAACAAACCTTCCTTTTGAGGCACGCTGCATCTTATATTGAGCATCATCAACCGTCCAACCATTAAAATTCCCGACGATATATACAGGGCGGTGGTCATCAACAGGTGTTGTTAACTCCAGTGTTAATGTTTTTTGAGGGTGTGGGCTTGATTGCGTAGCTGACTGTTCAGCAGTTGAGTTCATTTTGTAATAGTTCAGATTTTACCGTTTTTACGGCATTAATAATGTGTGTTCAAAATTTAATGTGTCAGTTGTTCCGAATGCAAAATTAAAGTTTTTGGTTTAGCTAGATAAACGATAGTTTATTTTTTTTTAAATAAGACAAAGATTTAACCCTTTTGCAGAATGAGTCAGTTGTCTTTTTTTTGTCAAATTGTCTTTTTTATACTAAACTTCTGTCAAAACAACTACTTTTGCATAAAACAACCTTGTCGTTGAAAAACAGAGAAAAAGATATACAGTTCAATTTATGGGGCTTCTTAATTGCCTTGCTCATGTTTGTATCATTCAGCATGAAAGAAGTCCATTTATTCTTGCACCACCATCACGAGGAAGTAAAAATCTGTGACGCGAGAGCTGGTGAGCATCATTTTCACGACAAAGATTATATACACGAGAGTTGTCCTCTTTGCGACTTTACATTCTCTTGTTTTGAGCTTAACATCGAAAAACCGCTCGACTTTTCTATACCTAATACAGTTATCTCATCCCAAACGTTTATATATTTACCCTTTTTCTCTCACAAACCTGCTGCTTTTGCGCCGCTGCGTGCGCCCCCTTCTTTGGGTGCTTAATCTTCTGTTTGGTTTTATTTCACATTTAATTTTTCAAGCATGAACAAGCGGCTATGCCCGTTCGTCATGTCTATTGCTTTGGGTGGTCTTTTGACGGCACAAGCTGACTGCACTTTCACTCTGAAAGGACGGATCATTGATACGGAAAAACACGCCGTAGCTTTTGCCAATATTTATGTCAAAGAGCTATCGCAAGGAGTAGTCGCTGACGAAAGTGGCTTTTTTACGATAAAAAATCTATGTCACCAAACCTATACACTTGATATGAGTCATGTGGAATGCAACCACAAGACCCAACAGGTGCATATTGATGGCAATACTGAGGGGGTGTTTGAACTGCAACACGATGTCAAAGTGTTACAGAATGTCATAATACAAAGTAAGCGTGTGCAATTGACTGAGACACAAGCTCATACACAAATCTCTGGTTCAGATTTGGAACAAAAACAAGGACAAAATTTGGGCGAGATGCTGCGGTCTATTGCGGGTGTTTCGTCACTCAATGTGGGTTCGACTATCTCGAAACCCGTGGTACAAGGGTTGCATTCCGATCGCGTTTTGATTCTGAACAATGGTGTCCGTCAAGAGGGTCAACAGTGGGGACTTGACCATGCTCCCGAAATTGACCCATTCATTGCAGACCGTATTTCAGTTGTGAAAGGGGCATCGGCAGTGAAATATGGCGTTGGAGCTATTGGAGGAGTGATTTTAGTTGAGCCACGAGCCTTACGCGACACAATTGGCTTGGGCGGTGAAGTCAACATTCAAGGTGCATCGAATGGTCGTATGGGTATTCTATCCAGTTTTCTGGAAGGGCGAAATAGCCTTTTGGGATGGCGTGTGCAAGGTACTTTCAAACGTGGAGGCAATTTGATGACCCCTCAGTATTTTTTGTCGAATACAGGTGTTTTGGAAGCCAACGGCTCTGTCATGCTTGATTTTAGGGTGAAAAATGTAAAAAACGAGGTATTTTTTAGCCATTTTTATACAGAAATTGGTATTTTTCAGGACAGCCACATCGGTAATACTCAGGACCTTTTGAACGCTATTGCGCGGGGCAAACCTGCTAAAGATGCTGAGTTTACTTACACCATTGCTCGACCTGCTCAACGTGTACAACACGATATTTTGAAATGGAAAGCCTCGATACCGACAGGCGACATTGGCAGATTGACTCTGCAAGCAGCTGGACAATACAACCACCGCAAGGAGTACGACTTTCACAGACCTAATGGGCGTAAATATCTAACGTTTGATACTGTTCAAATTGCTTTTCAGATGCCTTCAGCCCAGTTGCGTGCGGATTGGGAACACCGCCCGTTCAAAAATTGGCATGGGGGCTTAGGTACTGAGGGGTTCTATCAACTTAATAATACGTATGCTGGTGGCTTGATTCCAGATTTTCAACAAGCCACAGCAGGCATTTATTGGACAGAACGTTGGCGGCGTTACCCTTCGCCTTTTGAATTGGAAGGCGGTGTGCGTTATGATTATCGTCAGCTTTGGGTGGATTCGACTCGATACGGACAGCAAAATAAGCAGTTTGTATATGCCAATATATCGGCTTCGGTCGGAGCGATTTATCACATCCAAAAATGGGGTAAACTCTCCTTTAATTTGGGTACAGCATGGCGTTCGCCTAATGTCAACGAGTTGTTCAGTGATGGGGTGCATCATGGCAATGCCAGTTTTGAAACGGGTGACCCAACACTTGTACCCGAGAGAGCATTGAATGGTACATTGAGTTTGTCCATCAAAACGGCGCATTTTGAAGCGGAGGCAAACGTCTATCAAAACCATATTCAACACTTTATTTACCTATCACCCGATTCTGTGCCACGCGTGACCATCAGAGGCGTTTTTCCCGCTTTTACTTATCGTCAAACAGACGCATTACTGAGGGGGGGAGATTGGACCGCCAAATTGAAGTTGACAGGTGGTTTGTGGTGGACGAATGCTGTTTCAATACTTTTTGCACATGACCAAACGAATGATTCGTGGTTGCCTTTGATGCCTGCTAATCGCATAGAGCAAGGGTTGAAATATGAAGCAGAGTCGTTCAAAAGCTTGAAAAATCCATTTATTTCTACCAATATCGTCGTTGTTTCCAAACAAAAGCATGTGCCAACTAAGCAAAATTCAGACGGTACATGGTCAGCGCAAGATTATGCAGAGCCACCAGATGGTTATGTGCGTGTGGATGCTTATGCAGGTTTTGAGACACATTTGGGCAAACTGGATGCTCATTTTGGGCTGCGTATCACCAACCTTTTAAACACTCAATACCGTGACTATACGGATAGGTTCAGATATTTTGCTGATGCTCAAGGGCGAAATATCAGCCTAAGCGCAAAACTGATTTTTTAAATCAAAATTTTTCACAATTAAAAAATTTAAAAAAATGAAATCTTTAAATATTGCATTTATCCTTTTTTTGACCACTATTTTTGCTTTTTCTGCTTGCCAAAAAGAAGATGTGACCGAAGAAGAAAACATCAATGTCGTGAAAATGAAAGTAGGTTCGTTAAGTTTTGCATGGTCAGACACCGATGGAGATGGGGGCGCGGCACCTAAAATTGATACCATCCGCTTGACTACCAGCACTACCAGTGATTTTTCAGTTGTTTTTGAAGATGGTTCCGTTTCTCCTGCTAAAGACCTTACAACTGAAATCGTCGCTGAGAGCAACGACCATTTGCTTGTTTTCACACCAACAGGCGCTAATTTGACATTTTCAAGTTTGTCAAAAGATGGCAATGGGAAAGATTTTGGGCAAACAGGAAAGATTGCAGTAGGAGCAGCCAGCACGGGCAGTTTGCAAATTATTTTGTTGCACCAACCTAACAAATCAGCGACTGACCCATCAAAAACAGGGACTCAGGATAGAGTTGTGACTTTTCCAGTTGTAGTAAAATAGGCTATTCTCTTAGTTATACAAATGCAAGAGGCTTTGTTTCCGTAGAAACAAAGCCTCTTGCATAAAGTCACTCAAGGGTAGTCACTATTTTTTATAAACCTCCAATTCATCGCCATAGCGGGCTTTGATTTTCTTGAGAATCCGATTATATTCCTCCTTACTACTATAGCCTATTTCACAACCGATCTCTGTTAGCCCGTTCGATTTTTTCTTTTCGTAAACAACATAGCCCTGTTCCGTAATCCATTTTTTCAAACGCACAATATTACTTTTATTCGTAAAACTACCAATAACGATAATAGCTTTATGTGTAAGTTCGGACGAATAAACCTGTGGTTTTACTGCACTGGCTTCTTCTCTTTTTTGTTTATCCACGAAAAAATGTTCATTTGTAATCGCTTGCGTATCTGTTTTTTGCTGTATAGGCGGAGTCGGTTGTTGAGGAGGTGCCCCTTGAGAGACTGTACCTGAACTGGTTGTCGCATCGGCTTGTCGTGGACTGATGTTGACATTGGGTTTATTATTTTCAACTCGACGCACGCCTTCTGTATTTGAGCCACTTCTGGTGTTAAACCACACCAAAATAGCTAACAAAATAATCAAAGATACAGCTAACGCTGGAGCATAGTCACGCCAATTATCGGGTAACCAATCGTATTTCTTCGGTTTATTTATAATAATAGGCGGTGGTACATCATCAATAGGCGTTAAAAATTCAGGCGTTACTTTTTCTTTAAAAGTCAATTGTGGCTCGGATGTCGTAGCAGCAACCGAGTCATCCGTCGTTGGTGTGACAGACACGGCCTTAACAGGTTCTGGTTTCATACGAGAGATAGGCGCAAAATTGAGCGAAGATAGACCAAAGGTATCGGCATTAAAATTTGTAGAATCAGGCAGAAATTGGACTTTCTGTGTGAAATCACGATACAAACGTCCGACTTCTGGTAAGATCATGATTTCATTTTTATCGAAATGGCTATACACCCCTTTCACAAAAATATCTATAGCTTCCTGCGCGGCACTGCTCGTTACATGATATTTTTCACGGATAAAATCAATCAGTTTTCCATCGTTGGTTTGTTGATTGGCATCAAAAGTCAGATGATACGAGGGTGGATGCACCACACTCATCACACCATCGGTCACGGCAGGTTTGTATGTACTTGTAAAACCACCCAAGCTTGGAATGATGATTGAGCCATCTTCCATCAGGATATCTTTGATATCAGAAGCTATTTGAATGTCCATTTCTCTCAATATTTTCAGTCTCAAAATTAGAAATATGTACTGATTTTTTTTAAAAAAAATATATATCGGAGATGAAAACTTCGTGTTATTGGTATTTTAAGATGTAATATTATGACTATAATATAATTTCTTCCTTAGGTTTATTTTTTTTACCTATCAACAGCACCTGTTTTTCCTTTTAGATCATTTCTGAATATTCGCAAACGCTCCTCGTTCTATATATAACATTACTTACAAACACCCCCTCAGTATCTACACAGAAAAAACTACCTTTGCACCTCAAAATCAAAAAGTCATTTCTAAAATGAGAAGCTTTTTTTCTATAAAATATTTTGTTTCATTCTGTTTTACGATTGTTCACAGTGTTCTTTTTTCTCAAAACACACTAACTGAAGATGAGTGGGTCAACAACACCTACGAATCACTCAACGACACACAGCGCATCGGACAACTCATCATGATTCGGGCGCAATCCAATTTAGGTTCTGACCACACGGCACAAGTTGAATATTTGATAAAAAAATACTACGTCGGCAGTCTGTGTTTTTTTCAAGGCACACCCGAACGACAGTTGGAACTCACCAATCGCTACCAATCCCTCAGTAAAGTACCACTTTTTGTCGCTATGGATGCTGAGTGGGGCGTGAATATGCGCTTGCGCAGTTCCTCCATCGCTTATCCGAAGCAAATCATGTTGGGGGCTATCACCGACAACCACCTCGTCTATCGTTTTGGCGAAGCCATTGCCAAAGAGTGTCGGCGTTTGGGCGTTCACATCAATTTTGCGCCTTCCATTGACCTCAACAACAACCCCAACAACCCAGTCATCAACGAGCGCAGTTTTGGCGACAATATCTATAATGTCGCTGCCAAAGGTTTCGCCTATGCCAAAGGGATGCAAGACAATGGGGTGATTGCTTGCGCCAAACACTTCCCGGGGCATGGCGATACTGACACCGATAGCCACTACGATTTGCCCGTGGTCAATCACGACTTGGCGCGTTTGTCGGCATTCGAAATGATGCCTTTTCGGGTACTGAGTCAGCACGGTGTGGCAGCGATGATGGTCGCGCACTTGTCTATTCCGTCCATTGACAACACATGGCATTTGCCCACCTCCCTCAGTAAAAACGCAGTGCGTGAACTGTTGCGTAAACAAATCGGCTTCAATGGCTTGATTTTCACCGATGGTTTGGAAATGAAAGGCGTGACACGTTACTTCAAAAGTGGCGAAGCCTCCGCTCGTGCCATCGAGGCAGGTTGCGATATTCTCTGTTTGCCCGAAAGCACACCCGATGCTTTTGATGCCATTCAACAATTCATTGCAGAGGGTCGTATTGACAAAAAAGAAATAGAAGCCAGCGTCAAACGCGTGCTGCGTGCCAAATACCGCTATGGTTTGACCACCCCTCAGTATATCGAGCCGACCAATGTGCGCTACGACATCAACTCGACCGAAAGCCAAGAACTCAAACAGGAACTGATTAAAAACGCCCTGACTTTGGTGCGCAACCACGATAACATCATCCCATTGGCTCATTTTCAAGACGACTCTATCGCCTCGTTGGGCATTGGTTCTGAGGGTTGGACACCTTTTCAATACCAATTGAACAAAGAAGGTTTGGGCTACCATTTCAACGTACCCCGCTATTTTTCGGAAGAAAAAAGGGTTCAAATGCTCGATTACTTTTCAAAAAAGAAAATGGTCATCGTCAGTTTCAATGGATTGCGACCAAAAGCATCTGAAAATTTTGGCATCACCCAAAGCATGATTTCATTTGTCAACGAACTGGCGCAGCAAACCAAAGTTATCTTAGTGGTTTTTGGCAATCCTTATGCTTTGAAAAGTTTTGACGGTGTTAAAAACGTGATTGAATGCTACAACGGAGACAAAGAAACCCAAGAACTGGCAGCGCAAGGCTTGATGGGACATTTTGAATTTAAAGGAAAATTGCCCGTGAATGTCTCAGAAAATACAAAAAATGGTTACGAAACAACCGCCAGCAGTTTGAAATGGCAAACAGACACGCCCGAATCCGTCGGTTTGGATGCTAAAACTTTGAATGCCATAGACACCATCGCCCAAGCGGTGATTGCAGATAAAGCAGCACCGAGTTGCCAAATTTTGGTGGCAAAAGATGGTCAAGTGGTGTATCACAAAGCATTCGGACATCACACCTACGAAAAAATACAAACTGCCACCACTGAAGACCTCTACGATTTGGCTTCTATCACCAAATGCGCTGCCACAACCGTCTGCTTGATGAAACTGTACGAAGAAGGCAAGATTGACCTCGACAAAACTTTTGGCGATTACTTGCCGATACTGTCCGCAAGGACTCCTTTGGAGAAGGGGTCGAACAAAGCAGACTTGAAACTCAAAGACGTATTGATTCACCAAGCAGGTCTGCTGGCTTGGATTCCGTTTTACAAACAAACGCTCGATTCGGTGATACTCGATGGCAAAAAAAGTTTTTTACCATCCGAAAAATGGTATGCCCGCACACAAAACGGCGCATTCACAGTACCCGTCACACCGCATCTGTTCATGCGCCAAGACTACGTGGACACGATGAAAATGCTCATCGCCAACTCCCGTTTGCGCGACAATCGCAACTATTTATACTCCGATTTGGGTTTGATTCTAATGGCAGATGTGATAAAAAATGTCACAGGCAAAACACTCGATGTCTATGCCCAAGAAGTTTTTTATACCCCCCTCAGTATGAACCGCACGCTGTTCAATCCATGGACAAAGTTTTCAACATCGAACTGTGCGCCAACCGAAGAAGACAATTACTTCCGCAGAGCGCGCATTCAGGGCAGTGTTCACGACATGGCAGCGGCGATGTTGGGCGGTGTCAGTGGTCATGCAGGCTTATTTTCGACCACAGGCGATTTGGCGATTCTCCTCCAAATGCTCCTGAATGGCGGCGAGTACAACGGTGTCCGCTATCTGAAACCCGAAACCATCCAATTGTTCACCACACGCCAAGGCGGTTCGACCCGTCGTGGCTACGGTTGGGATATGAAAGAATTAGACAATGCTAAAACCCTCAATATGAGCAAATTGGCTTCTTCGGCAACCTACGGTCACACAGGTTTCACAGGCAATTGTGCTTATGTTGACCCAGAGAAGAACTTGATTTATATCTTTTTGTCCAATCGCACGTATCCCGATGGCAGCAACAAGTTGATAAATGGCAACTACCGCAATCGGATTCAAACGGTGATATATGAGGCGATGAAAAATTAGTTTTTAACGATTTTGCCTAACATTCTTTTTTGCGCGTCGGTTTGTATCTCATAAAAATACAAACCTCTTGGTGCATTGGTGCTATGCCAATACATCTGCTGATTGCCTGTAGTTTGTCCTTCTGTTTTTTGAAAGACAAGTTGTCCTAATTCATTGAAAATGTGTAATTTAACTTCTTGTTCGCTTTTCAGTACATAATCAAAAGTAAAGCCAGATACTGAGGGGTTCGGCGAGACGGTGGCTTTATCCACAATCTCTTTTTGTCCGACTGGAAAAGTCGCAATTTGACCATCAATCCAAGCAATGCGGTCGGTCAACCACTGTTTCAGATAATTGATTTCGCTGGCATAAGTCGTCCCAATGAATGAATTGGGCCAAACATAACGCCCTAAAATCTGCCATTTTTGAAAATTACGACTTGGGGCATTACCCAACACAAGTGTCATGGAATCAATGAGACTATTGATTCGGCTGTTTGATAGTTCATTCGTTCTCAATGCCACCCAACGACTACGCACGTCTTTTCTAAAATTATCATCAGCCATCAGATTGCGCCACCAAAACGGAATACTCCAAGTATCGCTTGGGCATATATTGTTGTTATTCGCTGCCCAACCTGTGATACTTGAGCCAGAACAATAATCTGCATTGCCTAAAGCGATATTAAAATCCCAAACGGGTCCCATTTTGAATTTGCTATTAAAATTGTTGCGGTCTTTGTAAAAATAGGTGCTTAGACGGTAGCCATCCACATTCCGTGTGATTTCATTCATGATAAAAAAATCAACCAACGACTTGGTATCCCAATATTTGGGGTAACCTACTGAGGGGTCTGAAAATGCAGGATTACTCAACGACATAGCTCTTTCCATTTCAGCAACGGCTGTTTGGATATAAGTGCGTTGCACTGATAGAATGTCCTCTGCCGATGGGTATTCGTATTGAAAGTATGTTTTCGAGTTCGGAAGCGTCACAATATTAGAATAAACAGAGCTAAAGCCAGCGACAACGCCCGGTATATTGCCCGTAGGTTTATCTATTTTGAGGATGTAACCGCCCGTCAATTCGTCGCCAGCGGTATTGGTTTGGTCAGTTTTTGCGATATTAACACGGTTTTTATCGCGTTTAATTTTTTCAGTCAACACATAAACGCCTTGATATTCGCCATTGATGACCAATTCACAAAACCGTGTTCGCGGCGACCATGCCATAAAAGAGCCTGCCAACCGATAGGTCAAAGCATCGCGAATCAAGGTTTTGTCGCTATACGGCGCAATCAATGCCCAATCCGACTCTTTAGGCATACCCAACAAAGCCACGGCTGTATCTTCGCCAACCATATCGCGTACTTCGATACTGTATGGTTTTTTTTCGGAAATAGATTGCGAGGTCGAGCCTCGCCTTTCGATACCAATTGTACCTTCAAAATGAAATGTTTGGTCACTGACACGATTGATTTGCCCTACCCCATTGAAAACGATTTTCATAGTTGCCATTATTTTCGGTTCGTCGGGTATTGTTCGGAGTGACGCATTGACGATGACAATAGGCAATGTTGATTGTGTAAAGTTGACAGTCTGCGCCCCAAGCCCAATATGCCAAAAAAGCATAAGGAAAATAAGGTTATTTTTCTTCATTTCATAAAATTTGAGAGTAAGTTGCAACTTTTTACGAATATTCAAGTGAAGTTTTAGGTTTCATTTATTTGATTTCAGATAAACGTCTGTCAAACTACGTGAGTTCGTTGGTTTTACCTAATTTTGCGCCGTTTTTAAGAACCACTTCAATTATCAACATATCATCTTTCAATTTTTCAATAATGAAAATAGACGTAATTCTCGGTTTACAATGGGGCGATGAAGGAAAAGGCAAAATCGTGGACTTTCTCGCTGAACAATATGACATTGTTGCCCGCTTTCAAGGTGGACCAAATGCTGGTCACACACTCAAATTTGGCGGCAAAAAATATATTCTCCACACTGTTCCATCAGGTATTTTTAGGGAAAAACTCATTAATGTCATCGGCAACGGTGTTGTACTTGACCCGATTACGTTCGAGCGTGAGATCCAAAACTTGCGCGCCGCCGAAGTGGCGTTCGAAGATCGCTTGTTGGTTGCTAAAAAAGCGCATCTTATCCTCCCGACCCATCGCCTACTCGATGCAGCAAGTGAAGCCGCTAAAGGGGCTGCTAAAATTGGTTCGACACTCAAAGGCATTGGACCGACTTATATGGATAAAACAGGGCGCAATGGCTTGCGTGTAGGCGATATTTTGTTACCCAACTTCCGCGACCGCTACGAGGCTTTAAAGAAAAAACATTTAGAAATGTTGCAAATCTACCCCTCAGTATCGTTCGATTTAGTAGCCGAAGAAGAGCGTTTTTTTAATAGTTTGAATACGTTGAAAGCCTTACAGTTGATTGATTCAGAATATTTTATCAACAAGGCTTTGGATGAAAACAAAAAGATATTGGCTGAAGGCGCGCAAGGCTCTATGCTCGATATTGATTTTGGTACGTATCCATTTGTCACATCTTCCAATACAGTTACAGCTGGCGTTTGTGTCGGTTTGGGTGTTGCGCCACAACGCATTGGCGAAGTGATTGGTGTCACAAAGGCTTATTGCACGCGTGTAGGTAGCGGTCCTTTCCCAACAGAGTTACACGATTCTGTTGGTGACTTGCTCCGTACTGAGGGGGCCGAATTCGGTTCTACAACAGGTCGTCCACGCCGTTGCGGTTGGATAGATTTGCCGCAATTACGCTATACCATCATGCTCAATGGCGTGACACAGTTGTGCATCACGAAGATTGATGTGTTGAATATTTTCCAAGACCTTCATGCGGCGGTTGCTTATCGTTTCGATGATGTAGAGTCGGCTGAATTGCCTTACGATATGGCGGAAGTACGTGTAGAACCTATTTATCAAAAAATAGCGGGTTGGAATATCTCACTTGATGGCATGACGGATTTTGAAATTTTGCCCGACACGTTGAAAAGTTATATTTTGTTTTTGGAAGGCTATTTGAAAACAAAAGTAACAATGATTTCGACGGGTCCTGAACGAGAGAAATTGATTTTGTGTTAGAAAAATAAAGCGAGGCTGCTCACGTGAGCAGCCTCGCTTTATTTTTGGGATGATTCATACGCATTGTGCTTATACTAATTACATTAACCTTTTCGAAACAAAAATCAATTATCGCTGAGAAGTAAGGTTGAGCAACGACAGAAAAGTAAAGAAAGTAAATAAGAGTGCAAAAGTCTATTTTTATTGCATACTGCTTTTATTTATTGGGAATAATAACAATACTTCGGTAATTCTTTAGTTGAAAAACGATTTTTATCTAAAGCCATAATTTTTCTCTATTAACACAAGTTTTATCAACAAATGCAATCATTTATCAAGATTTTTAGTTAAAATTCAAATACTATATCCTCTTTTAACAATTAAGGCATGAAAAGTGCAGTATCATCTTTTATCCAAATCTAAGCAGTCCCTTAAACCGAGGCTCATTTTTTTCTACTATTTTTGCAAGACTGAAAACAAAATTTAAAGCGATGATTCGTAAATTCATTTTTAGCTTAACAGCCTTACTATCCACCACTTACTGCACACTTTGGGGGCAAACTTATATTGTTGAAAAATTAGACTCAACAATCAATACCAAAGAATTCGATGAAGTCACGCCCATCATTACGCATGATGGTGGTACGGTCTATTTTACACGCGTTGGTAGCAGCGATTTCATCAAAACCATTTGGATTGATGGCAAAGACGTATCTAATGACTTGAAATACAATGAGTACCTGCACAATCTACGCGAAATTTACTCTGAAATATCAGGTAAACCCGTTTCTGGGAATCCCGAAAAGTCGGACTTTAATCAAGATATTTGGTATGCCGAGTCGCGTGAAAAACCATTCGACCACCTTGTGCATCCACCTTCTCCGTTGAATAATGCGTTGCCCAATTCTATTTGTTCCTTGACTCCAGATGGCGACACCTATGTTGTTGTTAATCAATTCTCAAAAGATGGTGGCATGAATAAAGGCTTTAGCTTGGTCAAACAATTACCCGATGGCACCTGGAGCGATCCAGAACCTATGCAAATAGATGATTACAATATTTCATCCGCTGCTATCAGTTTGACCATGAGTAATGATGCCAACGTTTTGATTATGTCATTACCCAAAACACAAGGCTCACAGGACAACGATCTATTTATTTCATTCAAAATAGATGAAAACCACTGGTCTGCTCCTAAAAACATGGGTGCACAAGTCAATTCGAGCTTCAAAGAACTCACTCCTTACTTGTCGCCCGATGGTAAAGAATTGTATTTTGCATCCAATCGCCCCCCCTCAGTAGGTGGACTCGATTTGTTCTTTATTTCTCGTTTGGACGATGGTTGGGACAATTGGACAAAACCACGTCGCTTTGTCGAACCAATTAATACAACTGGTGATGAAAGTCAGCCTTATTTCAACATGACGACGGGACATCTCTATTTTTCTTCAAAAAGAGATGGGACGCACGACATTTATCGCGTCAAAATTGCACCCGATGTCGAACAAGAATTGACCATCAAAGGACGTATCATCAATACTTCAACAGGGCAACCGCTTGATGGTCGCGTCATGTATGGCGATGCAGATGCGGCTTTTTATGAAAAGTATGTGGAAACCATCGAAGGCTATTTTTTGATTCGCGTCAAACAAGGCAAGCCGATTAAAATGATTGCTTACAAGCCTGGCTATATCAATCACGAGGTGATTTTGAACTATGACAAAAGGGTGTTTTTTGGTAAACCACAAGATGTAACGCTTTATCTCGACTCAGTTGCCATAGGTGGTACGATTTCATTGAATCCGATTTATTTCAAACGGTCAACACCTATCATTTTGCAAGAATCTTACTCTGAGTTGGACTATTTGGTGGAAGTGATGCGGCAGTTTACAGAAATTTCAATCACCGTCGAAGGACATACTGATAGCAATGGTACGCCCGAAACGTTGATGAAGCTCTCAGAAGACCGCGCTGCCGAAGTACGTAAGTATTTGATTCGCAATAAAATACATCCAAGTCGCATCGCAGTCATTGGCTATGGTGCAACCAAACCCCTCAGTAAAGAAACAGATGAAGAAAGTCGAAGACTCAACAGACGGGTAGAATTTAGGATTACCAAAATTGCTTATTAGCTACTTTTGACCATATTATTTTTTGACTTAAAAGGTGTTAAGATACTGAGAGGTGTCTTAACACCTTTCCTCTATAAAGGCAAAATTTCTAATAACTCTGAAAGCATCATGGCCGTTGCTCCCCAAACAATCTTGCCGTTCACATCGAAGTAAGGTACATTAGGCAAGGTCATACCGCGCACTTGTATATCCGCAAACTTGTGATTATCTATATTGGCTAAAATACTGAGAGGTACTTCTAAAATATTTTTCACCTCGGTTGGTTGCCGTTGGTATTGTGGCGGTTCGCTGGTCCAACCCAGATAAGGTTGAACAAAAAAATTGCTGACAGGAATGTATAAGTCCGTCATTTTGCCAATGATTTTCACTTTTTCAGGTGATATACCCACTTCTTCATGCGTTTCGCGCAAAGCACAGGCTTCTAAAGACGCATCGGCAGCTTCGAGTGAGCCGCCTGGGAAGCTAATTTGGTTGCTGTGTGGGTCGTTGGGGTTGCCAACACGTTCGGTCAATACGACATGCCATTCATTCGTTTTTCGGAAAAGTAAAATCAAAACAGCCGATTGTCGAGCCGTTGGAGGCGCATCCATTGTTTTATAACGTGCCAAAACAGCTTTTTTCAGCTGAAAAGGTCGTCCAGGTAAGCCCTGAGCATGTCGCTCAATCAATCTTTCAATAAATGTATCGGTCATGTTTCTATTATTTTAGTTTTATCATTCCCTAATCGAATCGGCATTTTTCACTATTGTGTTAAAAAACTGCCAAAGTGTTTCGTTGGGTAATTCTGCTATCAAACTAACTTTTTTCTTCAAAAAAGGTTGCCAAAAAGTCAATTTCCAAGCATGAAGATGGATGGAGCGGTCGTGGTTGGCACGTCTTGCACCATATTTCACATCGCCTTTGATGGGGCAACCGATAGCAGCTAATTGCGCTCTGATTTGGTGATGTCGTCCTGTTTTCAACTCTATTTCTAACAAATGATAACGGTCGCTCGACCCCCTCAGTATATAGTGCAATTCGGCGCGTTTTGCACCAGATTTTGTGTTTTTATCTACAAAAACCTTATTTTTTTCTGCGTTTTCTATCAAAAAATGTACTAAATCGCCTTCCATACTGAGGGGGGCATTTTCGACAACAGCAAGATATGATTTCTGTGTTTCTCGGTTTTGAAATTGTTGACTGACCAAAGCCGCCGCTTGCTCAGTTTTAGCAAATAGAATCACACCGCTTGTTGGGCGGTCGAGGCGATGGAGCAGATAGCTTTTTTGTCCTAAATACTCATCGGCATATTCCCACAATGACTTATCTCCTGTGGGGTCAGGTTGCGAAGGTAGCGGTGCGGATTTGTTGAAAGCAATAAAAGCAGCGTCTTCGTAGATGATAAAATCTTCAACGTTCATTTTATTTCTTCAAAATCTGTCGTTTCAGCATTGGGGAATTGTTTTTTTGTATCCTTTTCAGGTTTATTACCTGTGATATGGCGGTGTTCGACAATGACTTTTGGGCGAAAAAGGACACGGTATATAAATAAAATCACAACGATATAGAACAAATACTTCATATCCAACTATCATAATATTAAGTGAAAAATATACAAAATACGCGGCAAGTTAGTTCTTTTTAAGGAAATATTGAACAAATATGAATCGCGTTCCTAATCAAGATACAGAATCCAAGGCTTTTAATGTAACTTTGCAGCGAATCATATTTTATGAATATCATGTTGAAAGATAAAATCCGCCTACTCGCTAAAAACTACTTCCCAGATGTCGTCTCAATGCGACGCTACTTGCATGAAAACCCTGAATTAAGCTACGAAGAGGTCGAAACAGGCAAATATGTCGCTCGAAAATTGGCTGAATACGGTATTCCTTACCAACACGGCATCGCTGATAACGGTGTTGTTGGCATCATTGAAGGGAAAAATCCGACCAAAAAAGTCATTGCGCTGAGGGCAGATATGGATGCTTTACCCATTTCTGAAAAAAACGATGTGCCTTATAAATCGAAAAACGAAGGTAAAATGCACGCTTGCGGTCACGATGCGCACACATCGAGCCTCTTGGGTGCTGCACGCATTCTGAATGAACTCAAATCCGAGTTTGAAGGTACAATAAAGCTCATTTTCCAGCCAGCCGAAGAAAAAACGCCTGGCGGTGCGTCTATTATGATTGCTGAAGGCGTTTTAGACAATCCTAAACCCCTCAGTATCATCGGTCAACACGTGCATCCGCCACTCGAAGCAGGTAAAGTGGGTTTGAAAGGTGGCATTTATATGGCTTCGAGCGATGAATTGTATTTGACAATCAGAGGTAAAGGCGGTCATGGAGCTATGCCACAAGAAGGGATTGATACGATTTTGGTAGCGGCTCATATCATCGTCGCCTTGCAGCAAATTGTCAGCCGCAATGCCGACCCCTCAGTACCCACAGTGTTGACTTTAGGCAAAATCAACTCAACAGGCGGAGCGACCAATATCATCCCTGATGAGGTGAAAATTGAAGGCACTTTCCGTACTTTGAATGAAAAATGGCGTGCCGAAGCTAAAAAACGCATGAAAAAAATAGCTGAGGGCGTTGCAGAAGCAATGGGGGCAACCTGCGAGTTTACAATCCAACATGGCTATCCTGTTCTTTTCAACGATGAAAAACTGACAGTCAAAGTCAAAAACTTTATGATTGAATACTGTGGTGCGGATAATGTTGTTGATTTGCCGATGCGTATGACTTCCGAAGACTTTGCGTACTATTCACAAGAGATGCCCGCTTGTTTTTATCGTCTCGGTACGGGTAATCGGACGCGTGGCATCACCTCTGGTTTGCATACAGATACTTTCGATATTGAGGAAACGAGTTTAGAACTCTCTATTGGCTTGTTGGCTTGGCTGGCTTATCGAGAGTTGGATAATTGAAAATGATATGGAAACTAAAAATCCCGAATCTTCAACAGAGAAGATTCGGGATTTTTAGTTTAGGATCTAATGCTTTTGCATATTTAACATTTCCCAAAGCAGCGTTTCTGCCAAAAGCAGTCTCTCAGAAAAAGGTAGCCACGAAAACTTGTTCGGAGTTGCCGTCAAGCTTCTATCATTAATCCATATCTTACTCTAACGTTCTAAACCACTATTGACTATGACAATTAATCGTTCAGCTGTTGCTTCACTTGCCATCATTTCAATGTTTTTTACTTTCGCTATGTGCGTCAAAACCGATGACTCAACCGCCGAGGATGCTGTATTACTAAAAAGGTTTTTCGATGAGAATGCACCCAAAACCGAAGCATTCACTTTTAATGCCAATCAAAGCTTTACCATAACAACTTCAAAAGGTTCGACCATTGTCTTTCCTGCCAATTCTTTGCTCGACGGAACGGGTAAAGTTGTAACAGGAATAGTTGAAGTCAGCGTCAAAGAAGTGCGTACCGCAGCGGATATGCTCCTTTCTGACAAACCGACTGTTACAAAAGATGGTGGCGCGATGCTTATTTCTTTTGGCGAAATCAAAGTTGATGCGAGACAAAATGGGAATATATTACGTATCCGCGATACAGTTGGCTTGAATGTGAATATGGCTTTCGTACCAAATGTGGCACAGATTCGTGAAATGCCTTTGTGGAGTGGTGATACAACTGTGTCAGTGACGACATCGGGTTTGAACTCTGAAGGGGTGAAAACGACTGTCACAAACAATTTGCCTGCCATGAAAGGCATTACTTGGTCTCAATTGAATACTTCGGCAATTGCTAATCCAACAACCAATAAAGTTAATTTTTTGCTTGATAAACTTGGGCAATGGCGCAATTGCGATGCACTTTATAATGATGTAAGACCCAAAACGACTGTTTTAGGCTATTTTAGCACGCATTTTAACAATGCAACAATGTCAACTTATCAAGGGTTTGCACCATCAAGCTTGTTTTTCAAACCTAAGGGTCAGAATATACTTATTAAATTATACAACCTTATTGTAACACCAGCGGCAGGTAAAGAAGGCTTTTATAGCTACGAAAACAGCATACCGATTGGAATGGAAGGGACATTTTTGGCCATTTCTACATTAGATGGTAAATTTTATGCCGATATGAAAGACGTAACAATCACTGCACCCGCCTCTGGGAAGACATTTATGGGTATAAGTTTCAGCCCTATCGAAGTATCCGAAGCCAATTTACTGACAAAGATTAATTTATTGAACAGTAAATAAGTTATCATGGGCGAATGATAACGAAAGGATTCTTGATTGGGAGGAATATGATAGGGTTTAGCCGAAGCCTCCTCAGTATGTGTCATACCGCCACCATTCGGCACAACCTTTCCCAAACCTCCACAAACGCCAAGTCAAAAAATGGCATTGAGGTAGTCTCAAAAGGTAGAGGTTATTTTTTCAATAGAATAATGTTTAGTTTTGAACATGTAAAACTTACTAAATTTTAAAAATATAGTAAGTTTTACATGTTCACTGAATTATATACTGCTAAAAATCACAATGTTTTTTTGCTCAAAACTGGCTTAATATCTTTTGAAATAAGCTCTTTTTCACAGTTTAAACAGTAGTTTTCTTAGACATTTTTTTAGGCTTTTCGACTTCACGACATTTGAAAACCATTGTTGCTAAAGGTGCAAGCGTCACGTTCAGATATTGTGTATGACCATGTTTTTCGCCTTTTTTCGTCTTTAGAGTACCTTCATTCAGCACATTCGAACCGCCGTATTGGGTCGCATCCGTATTCAAAAGTTCTACCCACTTACCGCCTTTAGGGACACCCAATTCATAGCTGTTGACGACCTGTGGTGTCATGTTGCATACGACTAAAATATCCTGACTGTCGTCATTTGCCTTACGCAAGTAAGCGATGACTGAGTTTTGCGTATCGTCGTAAGACACCCAAGCAAAGCCGTCAGAATCGAAGGCGCGTTCATAAATGGCTGGTTCTGATTTATTCAAACCATTTAAATCTTTCATCAACGTTTGGATGCCTTTGTGGTTGGGCGAATCCAAAAGCCACCAATCCAATTGGCGTTCAAAAGCCCATTCGCCACCTTGTCCAAATTCGCCACCCATGAATACCAAGCGAGTGCCAGGGTGTGTGAACATATAGCCAAACATCAAGCGCAGATTAGCAAATTGTTGCCACTCATCGCCAGGCATTCGTGTCAACAAAGAACCTTTGCCATAAACCACCTCATCGTGACTGAGGGGTAGCATAAAATTCTCACTAAAACCATAGACGATACTGAAAGTGATTTCGTTTTGATGCCATTTGCGATAAATAGGCGGTCGTTTGAAGAAGTTTAACGTATCGTGCATCCAGCCCATCATCCATTTTTGACTAAAACCTAAACCACCCATCCAAGTCGGACGGCTGACCATCGGGAATGCTGTGGATTCTTCCGCAATAGTGACCGCTGCGGGGTAGTTGGTAAACACGGTTTCGTTGAATTCTTTCAAGAAAGCAATGGCTTCTAAGTTTTCGCGACCCCCGAAATGGTTTGGAATCCATTCGCCTTCCTTGCGACTGTAGTCGAGATACAACATCGAAGCAACCGCATCCACCCGCAAACCATCTGCATGAAATTTATCCATCCAGAAGAGTGCGCTCGAAATCAAAAAGCAGCGTACTTCATTTCTATTATAATTGTAAATCGCTGATTTCCAATCTGGATGATACCCTAAGCGCGGGTCAGCATGTTCATAAAGGTGAGTGCCATCGAAGTCATACAAACCATGCGCATCCATTGGAAAATGGCTCGGTACCCAATCTAAAATAACACCTACACCTGCTTTGTGAAAAGCCTCAACTAAGTGCATAAAATCTTGAGGTGTACCAAAACGACTCGAAGGCGCAAAATAACCCAAAGTTTGATAACCCCATGAAGGTTCATAAGGGTGTTCCATAATTGGCATAAATTCGATGTGCGTAAAGCCCATTTCAGCCACATAAGGAACCAAATGCTCCGCCATTTCGCGATATGTCAGTGAGCGATTACCTTCATAGCTATTGCGTTTCCAAGAACCAGCGTGAACTTCATAAACCGTCATAGGCTGTGGTTTGCCAGCTTTAGCCAATTGTTTTTCTTGCCATTCACTGTCGTGCCATTCAAAATCTAAATCCCAAACGATGCTGGCAGTTTGAGGGGGTGTTTCCCACATAAAGGCATAAGGGTCTGTTTTTTCGAGCAAACGACCATCATTCGTCCAAATACAGTACTTATAAATATCGCCTTTTTGGGCTTCTGGAATAAATACCTCCCAGATACCAGAGCCATCCCAACGCGATTGGGCTATATGCGTTGTTTTATTCCAGTAATTGAAACTACCGATAACGCTTACCTGACGGGCATTGGGTGCCCAAACAGCAAAAAAGACCCCCTCAGTACCTTCGTCATTTTTGACGATGTGGGACCCCAATTTCTCATAAGCTCGGAACAATTTGCCCGATTTGAAGAGATAAATATCGAAATCTGTAAAAAGGCTAAATGATTTCATAAATATTGGTTGTTGATTCTTAGTTATACATTCTTGTTGTTTGTTGGTTCTGTTTTACCACTTGACAAAAGTAGAAAAAAATATGCGTTATACTGAGGGGGGGGATTTTTTTTAAAAATTAAAATTGAAAACTAAAAAAATCAGTCCATAGCTGCTACCTTTGCGCCCTAATTAAATGTCACCAATTAATTAGCAAAAATGAGCGAATCTACTTCTCGCACTCCAGCCGTTCTGATGCTCGCCGATGGCACTGTCTGGCATGGTAAAGCCGCTGGCAAAATAGGTACAACCACTGGCGAAATCTGCTTCAACACAGGCATGACGGGCTATCAAGAAATCTTTACAGACCCTTCTTATTTCGGTCAAATCCTCGTCACTACCAATGTTCACATTGGCAATTATGGTACTAAAAAAACAGAAGTCGAATCCGACGATATGAAAATCGCGGGTTTGATTTGTAAGACATTCAACGTGTCTTATTCACGCGCCCAAGCTGATACCGACATTCAAACCTATTTCAATACTGAGGGGGTAGTTGGTATCTCTGATGTAGATACGCGTGAGATTGTACGGCACATTAGGGACAAAGGGGCGATGAATGCCATCATTTCGAGCGAAATCACTGATTTGGAAGAGCTAAAAAAACGCCTTGATGCTGTGCCAAGTATGGATGGCTTGGAGCTGTCTTCTTTGGTAACGACTCAAGAACCCTATTTTATTGGGGACGAAAGCACTGCCAAGTACCGTGTCGCCACGCTCGACTTCGGCGTTAAAAAAGCTATTCTCAATAATTTTGCTAAACGTGGATGTTTTGTCAAAGTTTTTCCTGCCAAAACTCCTTTTGCAGAAATAGCTGCTTGGAATCCTGATGGTTTTTTCCTGTCTAATGGTCCAGGCGATCCTGGAGCTATGGACTACGCAGTTGAAACGGTTAAAGAAATCTTGAAAACGGGTAAACCGACTTTTGGTATCTGTTTGGGGCATCAGTTATTGGCTCGCGCACTCGATGTACCCACCTACAAAATGCACAATGGTCATCGTGGCATCAACCACCCTGTTCTGAATGTTGTGACGGGTCGTTGCGAAGTCACAAGTCAAAATCACGGATTTGGTGTTGACCCTAAAGTAGTGCGTGCTAAAGCAGCTACTATTGACATTACACATATTAACTTAAATGACGATACAATTGAAGGCATAAAAGTGAAAGGGAAACCTGCTTTTTCGGTACAATATCACCCTGAAGCATCTCCAGGTCCTCACGACGCACAATACCTTTTCGACGATTTTGTGCAATTGATGAACTAATTCTCTGTGATTTAAACAGAATTATAGAGCAAGGTCTATTTTTCAAAAAATAGAAACTTGCTCTATAATACGTTTTATAAGATTATTTAAAAAATATTATTCCGAAATTTTCGCCCTTTTAAAATTTTTTATTTGTTTTGCACACCTTCAATCCTGCCAATCTATTAATACATATAGATAACGCTATATTTGCTTCATTATAATACTTAAATGAAAAATTAGAAACAAACAATGCTTAATTTAATACTTTTTGGTCCTCCGGGTTCGGGCAAAGGCACACAAGCTGCCAAATTGATTGAAAAATATAACTTATTTCACATCTCGACAGGTGATATGTTTCGCTATGAATTGTCTAACAACACAGAGTTAGGGCAACTCGCACGCAGTTATATGGATAAAGGTCAACTTGTACCAGATAGTGTCACGATTTCGATGCTACAGAAACGTGTGGAAGACAATCCTAATGTGAAAGGTTTCATTTTTGATGGTTTTCCACGCACGACTGCACAAGCAGAAGCTCTCGATACATTCCTTTCAGAAAGCGGGCAATCTATTGCAGGCTTGATAGAGTTGGTTGTAAATGAAGATGAGATTGTCAAACGCATTTTACTGAGGGGGGCATCTTCGGGTCGTGCCGATGACAATGACGAAGCCATAATTCGCAATCGTTTCGAAGAATATCGTAACAAAACAACACCTGTTGGTATCCATTATGCTGCTTTAGGTAAGGCGCATAAAATCGAAGGTGTAGGCAGTATCGAAGAAATATTTGATAAACTTTGTGAAACCATTGATAGCTTACAGTAAACAATACTTGTATAGAATAAAGAAAAATCCCGAATACACATGACACAGCATTCGGGATTTTTCTTTGTCTCGGCACATTAAAAAATCCGCAACGTTCAATAAATGAACCGTTGCGGATATTGAAGATATTTTTCGTTTCTATTTCGCAATTTATAATTGACCCAAACGAACAGCTAAGTCTGCTAAACGAGCAGAATAACCTGACTCATTGTCGTACCAACCCAATACTTTGCAAGTATTACCAATCGTCAAAGTTAAATCTGAATCGAAAATGCAAGAGTGTTTGTTGCCCACAATATCAATAGACACAATTGGGTCAGCTTCGTATTGCAAAATACCTTTCAATTCATTTTCAGATGCTTTTTTGAATGCTGCATTGATTTCCTCTTTTGTTGCTGCATTTTTCAGAACCACAGTAAAGTCAGTGATTGAACCATCTGGAATTGGCACACGCATTGAACCACCATTCAATTTGCCTTTCAAGTGAGGCAATACCAAGCCAACGGCTTTGGCTGCCCCCGTAGAAGTTGGCACGATGCTATAGGCAGCAGCACGTGCACGACGCAAATCTTTGTGCGGTGCATCTTGGATATTTTGGTCAGCTGTGTAAGCGTGAATCGTTTGCATAAAACCACTTTCAATACCAAAATTCTCGTCTAATACTTTAACCATTGGCGCAAGGCAGTTGGTTGTACACGAGGCATTAGAATAGATGTCAGCATCTGCAGTAATTTGGTCATCATTGACACCTAAAACAATGGTTTGCACATCTCCTGTACCCGGAGCAGAGATTACGACTTTGCGTGCGCCTGCTTGAAGGTGCATTTTAGCTTTTTCTGAATCTGTGAAACGACCCGTTGACTCGATAACGACATCTACACCCAATTCTTTCCAAGGCAAGGCTAAAGGATCTCTTTCTGCCAAAGCTTGAATTTTAGTACCGTTTACATACAAATATTGGTCGTCAGCACTTACTTCCCCATCGAATTTACCATGAATCGAATCATATTTAAGAAGGTGGGCAAGCGTTTTGTTATCTGTCAAGTCGTTGATTGCGACTACTTCGACAGTATCCATTTTAAGGAGGTTACGGAAAGTAACACGTCCGATACGTCCAAAGCCATTGATGGCGATTTTGGTTTTTGCCATGATAGAGTTAGCCAATTTTTATTTATGTTATACAATATATTTACTGGTTGGAAGAGTTAGTTTAGATACTAAACTAAAACTTAGTGTAAAAGTACCACAAAGTTTTTTTAACCTGTTAGTCTTTTCGCTAATTTTTTTTCGTTTAATATCAAAAAACCATTTTTAAGAAATTTTATATTGTTTTATTCCTTTTTTCAGCAAAAATATGTGCTTTTTGTCATTTAAACACGGTTTAAATCGAAAAGTTGAAAATAGAATTTTAAAAAAAATTGAAAAAAAAGTTTGACATTTGAAACAAGGGTTTTACCTTTGCATCGCTTTCGACGGAGAAAGAGAATTTTGGCCCGTTCGTCTATCGGTTAGGACTCAAGATTTTCATTCTTGCAAGAGGGGTTCGACTCCCCTACGGGCTACATCAAAAGGGCGTAATTAATTGTTTATCAATTGGTTGCGCCTTTTTCATTTTTCTATGCTATAAATCCTCTTTTATGAAAATATCTACTATTGCTATTGGTTGTGACCACGCAGGTTTCCCATTCAAAAATCCGATCATTACACATCTAAAAAATCAGGGTTACGAAGTGCTTGATTTCGGTACACATGGCACCCCCTCAGTAGATTATCCCGATTTTGCACATCCGACTGCCTCTGCTGTCGAATCGGCGCAAGCTCAACGAGGCATTTTAATCTGTGGCAGTGGCAATGGCGTGGCACTTTCTGCCAATAAACACGAATCTATTCGCTGTGGTTTGGCATGGAATGAGGAGGTTGCTTCCCTCGTGCGTCAACACAATGATGCCAATATGATTGCTCTCCCTGCGCGTTTCATCACATTAGAAACCGCTTTGAATATTGTCAATACATTTTTGTCAACCGATTTTGAAGGTGGTCGCCATGCTATAAGAGTCGGTAAGATTACATGTGGATGACATACTGAGGGGTATCAACGTGCCATTTCTTCTACAACAGTACACCAAAACAAAGCGACACGAGCTGACGGCTCGTCTGCTAAACCTGTTTTTTTGAGAATCTCAAAGGCTCTGTTGTAGAGCTGGGATGATGCTTTCAGCGGTAGTTCAGAGAGTATTTTTATACCTGCAACTTCGCTTTGTGCCATTTTAGGCAGGGTAAAAGGCTTTTTTATCAGTTTTTGCCATTCTAGATTTTGCTCTGCCAACCACATACCACGTTCTCCCAATATCAGTCGGATGCTTGGCAACCATGCTTTGTCAAGTAGCTCAGGCAATAGTTCAACAGGTACAATTTTATGATTAAGAACAGCACATTCGGCGACTAAATTGAAAAATGGAATCTGCAAATAAGCGAAAATAGGCACTTTTTTATCCAAAACATCTTTCACGTATTTAGTTGCTTTGGGAGACATATACGATTTTGTCTCTTTGGGACACACGGTAGGTAATATATGTCGAAATGGCGTAAGTGGATAACCCGCTTTGTGTGCCAAAGTCAACATGCCGACAACCAAAAGAACGGCTTCTGTCGCATCATCAGTTTCGATGCTCATTTTCCTCATATTTTCGAGTGTTGATACTGAGGGGGTCACTCGATTGGTACCAAGTAAGGCGGTTTTGTATAAATCTTGCCACATTTTAACACAAAATATTATCAATCAATAATTTATATAGACCTAAGAATATCCCAAATTTTAACCATTGCCCAAGTATCCATTCGACAATAGTCAAGCAAATCTTGTTTGATTTTTGCCCGTTCTGCGTCGGTCAATCCATCAAACACCAAACGATACCACTGTGTAAAAGCCATTGCGCCATTCTGTACTTCTAAGCCTTGGTATGATAGATGGGGTACAAGCACGGGCAAAACCTTTTTGATAGAAGATTTACCCTTAAAATCAGGGTGAATGTACAAACCGTTTTTGAAAGGTAATTCAAGGTCATACATCCGTGTATTGACATCGTACAAAAAATGGGCAAAATCAGGATAAAGTCGCGCCATTTCTTTATTTCGGGTTTCTTCAAAACTCTTATTCCACACAAACACAGTACCACCATCGGCTTTTATGTCTTTTTGCAACTGCGCCAAAAGTGCTAATGGCGACTCATTTTTATCTTCAATCAAAAATTCAGAGTGGTGTGTATGCCCTTGTGAGTCTAAGATGTGCAAAGAGTATTGAAAAACCATCTGCTGGTAGGGCGAAAAACCTGTGTGAAGTGGAAAAACCAAGTTTATCGTTTCATAATCTAAAAAATAAAATGGTGGTTGCCACCCCTCAGTAATTCGCTTGATTTTCTCTTTCTCTATCACGATTTCTTGCGCATGAGCGATGGTAACTTGTCGCCTCTGATTGTCTGAAAGTGGAAAATCGGTTGGCACATCTTTGATGTCAAGAATGTCTTGGGCTAAAAACTCATTCAATTTTTTTTCTCTGATACCTCGAATGTCGAAAACAGTGTATGATGGTAAATTTGGAAAGTGTTTTTTCAAAAAAACACAGTCTAACTTATTGTTACACAATTTAAAATGGGCTTGGGGTTCATTCGGAAGGTTGATATAAGCCCAAGCTTGGACAGCTGTTTCGGTGGTTGCAGCGAGTATTTTTTCAACTTTGTCGCTCACATTAGGCAAACGAAAAAAGCGTACAGCATCTAACTCTCCTTCAAAAACATAGGTGGGATTGATATGTACCAAATAAGTCTTACGTACTCGTAAACCACTTTTTTCAAAAACCATTTTTTGAAAAGCTAAATCGTGGATATATTCATCTTTGACCTCTTTCGAGCCTTTGACCTCAAACAAATCGAGACAATTGGGGTCAGTTTCATCAAAGACAACAACGTCTGCAATCGCCACATACCCCTCAGTACGAACCTCATATTGGAAGGCAATCCGCCGTTTGTGTATCTTGAAAAGGCGCAAAAAAGACTTATCCTCAAACAATTGTTGAACAAAAGCATCTACTAAATTGCCTTGACTGATAGAAAAAAGCCGTTCTGCATCCATCGGTGGAAACAGATGACGTTGGTGCTTCATCAACCATAGTTCCTCGGGGCAAGCCCGATAGTATTGATAATCTGTTTTGGAAAGAGTAAGTGGCATTTCTATCGTATGGAATGTCAAATAATGGCGAAAATAGCAAGCAAAGTTTATAATAAAAAACAAATCGGCAGTTGTACACAAAGTCCAACCGCCGATTATTTTCAACACACTATGAAATTTTTGTTTTTAATCTTCATCATCTGCAACAGGCTCGAATTTGATTGGTGCTGTTACTAATTTTTCGCGGATCTGTCCTTCCATTTCGGCTGCTACTTCTGGGTTGTCTTCGACAAACATTTTAGCTGCTTCGCGACCTTGAGCGATTTTCGTGCCTTTATAAGCATACCACGCACCTGATTTTTGAATCACATCAAGTTCAACACCCATATCAATGATTTCGCCTGATTTTGAGATTCCTGAACCGAATACAATATCAAATTCAGCAGTGCGGAAAGGAGGTGCTAATTTGTTTTTCACTACTTTCACTTTGACATGGTTACCTGTCAAATTGCCATCTTTGTCTTTGATGGCTGAACCCGATTTACGAATATCTAAACGTACTGAAGCATAGAATTTCAAAGCATTACCACCCGTTGTTGTTTCGGGATTACCGAACATCACACCGATTTTTTCACGTAATTGGTTAATGAAAATGCAACAACAATTTGTTCGACCAATAGTCGCTGTCAATTTACGCAAAGCCTGAGACATCAAACGTGCTTGAAGACCCATTTTGGAGTCCCCCATTTCACCTTCGATTTCGGCGCGTGGTGTCAAAGCTGCAACAGAGTCAATCACAATAATATCAACTGCACCAGAACGGATAAGATTTTCAGTGATTTCGAGAGCTTGTTCACCATTGTCTGGTTGCGAAATCAATAAAGAATCCACATCTACGCCCAAATGCTCTGCATAAAAACGGTCGAAAGCATGTTCTGCGTCCACTATGGCAGCGATACCACCTTGTTTTTGACACTCAGCGACAGCATGTATTGCCAAAGTTGTTTTACCAGATGATTCAGGACCGTAAATTTCTATAATACGACCTTTCGGAAAGCCGCCTGTACCGAGGGCGACATCTAATCCGATTGAGCCACTTGAAATGATTTCGACAGCTTCAACTTGTCTTTCGCCCAAACGCATGACAGTACCTTTGCCATAAGTTTTATCGAGGCGGTCGAGAGTCATTTGTAGGGCTTTGAGTTTAGCATCTTTTTCTTTCTCGTTTGCCATTATTTCTGTTTTTTCTGATTTTACTTTTGCTGTTGCTGACATTATTTTATTGTTTTAAACATTTAATGACACAAAGCTAAACTTTTTGTTTTTTATAAACAAATTTTTTATTGATTTTTTCAAAAAAAAATTTCAAAAGTATAAAAAATACTGAAGGGTGCATTTAATATACTATAATAAAAAATTGATTATCAAAACTTTAAGTCAAAAAACTTTGTATCTATATTTTAAAACAATATTTTTAGAAATCACCAAGAGCTTCGGGCAGTTGTGCGAGTGCTGCGTCCAATTGTTCCTTGTTTGGGGCGATGCCATGCCATTTGTGGCTGCCCATCATGAAGTCCACGCCTGCACCCATCTGTGTTTTCATCAATATGGCAACAGGTTTTCCTTTACCGCCACGGCGTTTGGCTTTGCGCAATGTGGCAACCACAGACTCAATATTGTTGCCATCTTGAAGAATCAAAACATCCCAACCAAAAGCCTTTAATTTAGCAGGCAAATCACCGAGCGACATCACCTTGTCTGTTGAGCCGTCAATTTGCTGACCATTCCAGTCAATTGTGACGATGAGATTGTCCAATTTGTGATGTGGTGCGAACATAAAGGCTTCCCAGTTTTGACCTTCTTGTAGTTCGCCATCCCCTGTCAAAGCCCATACAAAATGACTGTCGCCACTCATTTTTTTGGCTAAAGCTACACCACATGCGACCGACACACCTTGCCCCAACGAACCTGAAGCGATACGCACACCTGGCAGACCTTCGTGCGTCGTCGGATGCCCTTGCAAGCGGCTGTTTAATTGGCGAAAAGTACTCATTTCTTCAATTGGGAAATAACCCGCACGTGCCAAAACACTATAAAAAAGAGGCGAAATATGTCCATTAGAAAGGAAAAACATGTCCTCGTCTTTGCCCTCCATATAAAAACGCTTTTTGCGTTTCATCACAGCAAAGTAAAGAGCCGTCAAATAATCGGCGCAGCCCAGTGAGCCACCGGGATGTCCCGATTGGCAATTATAGACCATACGCACGATGTCGCGGCGCACTTGAGAGGCAATGCCTTGTAATTCTGTTGTCGTAGCCATATTGTTAAATGTTAGATAAATTGGATTTAGTTGCAAATTTTAAGATTGCAAAAGTAGGAAAATATACGAAATCAAAAATGAAATGCCTTATAAATACTGAGGGGGTGCTAAAAGAACCCCGCGAAAGTGTTTGATACCAAAATAATGGTGAGAAAGGTGTGTTAACAACAAAAAAAACCGCGAAGTAAGGCAAACTCACTTCGCAGGTTAAAACTTCATCAAACCAATCACATGAAAAAATTTTCTAAATTTATTTCCTTTTTAATGCTAATGCATTTTTTGCTGTAAGGGAAGGACTCGAACCTCCACGAGGCGGTTAGCCGAAGAACAGAGTGCGCGCGCTGGTGGTCAACCCCAATTACTCTTCGTTTATCCCGTACTCCCCACCCCCGAGACAAGAGGGCATGGCTGCCAATTTCATCACCTCACAATTTCAATCACCTGCCGATAGATGGAAACTTTATCATCTACCCGTTTGCTGTAAGGGTAGGATTCGAACCTACAAGAGGCGGTTAGTTTTGATGGCTCAAATTTTATCCCGTCTTTCCCCACCCCCGAGACAAGGGGGCACGTCTGCCTATTTCGTCACCTCACAATTTTAATTTTGATTCTCTCACTGAGCTTTTTCAGTTTTGATGATGCAAAGATAAATGTCTTATCAACGAAATGTCAAATTTTTTATCAATTTTGTAACACAATGTCTTTATTTTTATAAATATCGTAAAATAAAATCGTTTTAAATGAAAAATATTTAATCAAGCTTGAATTATTTACTCCTTTTTTGAGAATTTTTCAATTAAAAAATGACCTTCTATCACGGACAGAAGGTCATTCAAGTTGCTCAGATGTTCCATGCCATAAAAACAGGAAGCCTGCCAATCGTTAAGCTAATTTTTCGATGATATTCGCTATTGATATTTTCTCCTGCTCGCCTGTTGCCATATTTTTTAAGGTCAAAAGCCCGCTGTCCATTTCGTCCGAGCCAATCAAACAGACATAAGGCACGCCGCGTTTGTTGGCATAATCCATTTGTTTTTTCAACTTAGTCGCATCTGGATAAATTTCAGAATTGATGCCCGCTGCCCGCGTTTCATTCAAACATTTGAAGGCAAAACGGTGCGTTTCAGCATCAAAAGCCACAAAAAGCAGCTTCAAACTTTGTTGATTTTCCTTAGGAAAAAGGTCGAGTTCCGCCAAACAATCATAAATTCTATCTGCACCAAAGGACACACCCACGCCCGACACACCTTTCAAACCAAATACGCCCGTCAAATCGTCATAGCGTCCGCCGCCGCCGATGCTACCCATTTTGACACCTTTTGCCGCCACTTCAAAAATGCAGCCTGTGTAATAATTCAAGCCGCGTGCCAATGTAATATCGAAGCGCACTTCATTTTTTGAACCTTTAAAATCGAAATATTCGTGAAAAGTCCTAAGTTCTTGGATACCCCTCAGTAATGAATCTGATTTGTCGCCAAATTTTTCTAAATCAGTTAAATTATTGATTGTCAATAATTCGCGAATGGTTTCAATGGCTTCTTCACCAATGCCACGTCCTGCTAATTCTTTTGCGACACCGTCCCAACCGATTTTATCCAACTTATCAATAGCAACCGTCATGTCCATGAATTTGTCAGGAATACCCGCCGCTTCTGCCATCCCAAACAAAATTTTGCGGTTGTTGACTTTGATAACAACATCCAATCCCAAATTGGTAAAAACTTCATCGTAAATCTGCACCAATTCTGCCTCATACACCAATGAATTTGACCCCACTACGTCCACATCGCATTGATAAAACTCCCGATAACGCCCCCGTTGCGGACGGTCAGCCCGCCAAACAGGTTGAATCTGATAACGTTTGAACGGGAAAGCAATCTCGTTTTGATGCATCACGACATAACGGGCAAACGGCACAGTCAAATCGTAGCGCAAACCACGGTCACAAATCTGAGAAACCAATTTCGACGAGTTTTTAGCCTCTAATACTGAGGGGTCTGTTTTGGCTAAAAAATCCCCATTGTTCAGCACCTTGAACAGCAATTTGTCCCCTTCATCGCCATACTTGCCTGTCAGTGTTGAGAGTTTTTCAAGTGTGGGCGTTTCAATCGGCTGAAAACCGTATTTGACAAACACTTTTTTGATGGCATCGAATATATAATTGCGTTTCGCCACTACTTCGGGCGAGAAATCGCGAACACCTTCTGGAATGCTTGGTTTTGACATAAAACTCATTTTAGACGCAAAGATAAAAGCAATTTACTGATTTTAGACCCCCTCAGTAAAACACGGCTTTTTTCTTATTTGAACAATGCCTCGTACAACTCTTCGACTTTGCCAACTGTACGCACTTTGATTTTGAACTTATCCAGATTCAAGCCTTTGAGATTGTATTTGGAAATGAAAATCTCTTTGAAACCCAACCTGTCGGCTTCTTGGATGCGCTGTTCGGCGCGCGCGACGGCTCGAATTTCGCCCGACAAGCCTACTTCGCCAGCAAAACAAGTGTCGTGCGGCACAGAAATGTCTTCCAACGACGAAATCAATGCCGCGACGATGGCTAAGTCAATAGCTGGATCGTCCACTCGGATGCCGCCTGCAATATTCAAAAAAACATCGTTCATGGCGAATGGGAAACCGCCTCGTTTTTCCAAAACAGCCAGCAGCATACTCAAACGGCGCAGGTCGAAGCCCGTGGCAGAACGTTGAGGTGTGCCATAGACGGCGCGGCTCACAAGTGCTTGTGTTTCAATGAGAATGGGGCGCACACCTTCGATGGTCGAGCAGATGGCAGAGCCACTCAAATCTTCATCTTTCTGGGAAATGAGCAACTCCGATGGATTCGAGACCTCGCGCAGTCCTGTGGATTGCATGGCATAAATACCGATTTCGTCGGTTGAACCGAAGCGGTTTTTCAAGGTTCGCAGAATGCGGTACATATAGTTTTGGTCGCCTTCAAATTGTAGGACGACATCAACGATGTGTTCCAACAATTTGGGTCCTGCAATCGCACCATCTTTGGTGATATGACCGATGATGAAAACGGGAATATTGGTTTCTTTGGCAAAGCGTTGCAACTCGCCTGCTGTTTCGCGCACTTGCGAAATGCTGCCGGGTGTGGAATCAATATGTGGCGCAGCGAGTGTCTGAATCGAGTCAATGACGATGAGGTCTGGCTCTAATTGTTGAGCATGTTGGAAGATTTTGGACGTGCTGATTTCGGTCAAAATATAGCAGTCGGATTGCTTGGTTGCGACACGGTCGGCACGCATTTTTATCTGTTCTTCACTTTCTTCGCCACTGACATACAGCACTTTAGCTTGTACACCCAAAGCGATTTGCAGCATGAGTGTGGATTTACCGATGCCGGGTTGTCCGCCAATCAGCACCAACGAACCACTGACAATGCCGCCGCCCAGCACCCGATTCAGCTCTTCGTCGGGTGTTAAGAGTCGTTCGGTTGTGCCTGTGCGAATCATACTGAGGGGGGTCGGAATGGGGTCGGCGTTCTTTGCCCCTTTCCATATTTTTTGGCGTTCTTCGCGGGGTGTTTCTTTCTGAATCACCTCTTCGACGTAGGTGTTCCACTCGGCGCACGATGGGCATTTGCCAATCCACTTGGGCGATGTCGCACCGCAATTGGTGCAAGCGAATATTTTTTTGATAGTTGCCAAAACTTTTATTTTTATATTTTGAGCAAAAATAAACTTTTTATTAAAACTGAGCGAAAGAAGTGTGGATTTACATCGTGGGGTAGGCATTTGATGCCCAGAATCGCTTTTTCATCACATTTTACATTAAAAATACTGAGGGGGGTATTAACTTTCCGAAAATTTTGGAATGAATCTATTTTTACAAATAAAAAGCACCTGTATGATGAAAAAGAAAATTTTTTTATTCTTTTTTTTAATTGTTTTCACGACACTTAACTATGCACAAACCCAACGCATTTTGGTCTTCTCTAAAACGGCAGGTTTTCGACATGCTTCAATAAAAGAAGGGCGGGAGTTTTTCTTGGCTTGGGGCAAAAAAGAAAATGTGGCGGTTGATACCACCGAAAATGCAGACAACTTCACAGAAGACAACCTCAAACGTTACAACGCCGTGGTGTTTTTGAGTACAACGGGCGACGTATTGAATCAAGCGCAACAAGTGAATTTTGAGCGATACATTCAAGCTGGGGGTGGCTATGTGGGCATTCATGCGGCTTCGGATACAGAATATGACTGGCCTTGGTACAATGGTTTGATGGGCGGTTATTTTGCAAGTCACCCTGGAAATCCGAATGTACAGAATGGTAAAATGACGGTTTTGGATAAAAATCACGCTTCAACAGCGCATTTGCCTGAGACTTTTGAGCGCAAGGATGAGTTCTACGATTTCAAATCTTTGAGAACGGATATTTTGAAATTCCTCGTAAAAGTGGACGAAAAGAGTTATAAAGATGGGAAAATGGGCGATTTCCACCCGATGGCTTGGTACCACAACTACGATGGGGGCAAATCTTTCTACACCAACTACGGACATACACCCGAAACTTTTTCAGAACCTTTGATGGTGCAACACATCATCGGCGGTTTGAAATCGGTCATGGCTGACAAATTGGATTACTCAAAAGCACATTCTGTGGCACCGCCCGAAGAGAATCGTTTTGAAAGAACCGTCGTCGCCAATAATCTCAATGAGCCGACTGAATTGGCGACTATGCCCAACGGCAAAGTGATTTTTGTGGAAAGAAAGGGCAAGGTCAAATTGTACAACCCTGCCACTGGCACGGTCAAACAGGTGGGCGAAATGCCTGTTTACACCAAGTTTGAATATGGTTTGATGGGCGTTGGTGTGGATCCGAATTTTGCTAAAAACAATTGGATTTACTTGTTTTATACACCCAATGAGACGAGAGAAGACACAAAAGACCAGTTTCTATCCCGTTTTACTTACGACAATGAGCGCGATACGATTCTGATGAATACCGAAAAAGTGGTGCTGCGTTTCCCTGTCAAACGCAACGATTGTTGCCATACGGGTGGCTCGATTGATTGGGACAAAGAAGGTAATTTGTATCTATCAAGTGGCGACGACACCAATCCGTTCAATTCCGATGGCTATGCACCGATTGATTTTCAAGCGAATCGCGAAGGTTGGGATGCTTTGCGTTCATCAGGCAATACGAACGATTTGCGTGGTAAGATATTAAAAATTAAACCTTTGGACGACGGCACTTATTCGATTCCGAAAGGCAATTTGTTCCCCGAAGGCACGCCCAATGCGCGTCCTGAGATTTATGTGATGGGTTGCCGCAATCCGTATCGTATTTCAGTAGATAAACGCACGAGCTATCTCTATTGGGGCGATGTGGGACCCGACGCAGGCAAACCTGACCCGAACAGAGGCCCCGATGGCATTGTAGAATTCAACCAAGCACGCAAACCCGGGTTTTATGGTTGGCCTATTTTTACGGGCAATAACAAAGCATACAACCACTTCAATTTTGCGGAAAAAAAATCGGGTGACAAATACGATGCGAAAAAACCGATTAATGACTCGCCCAACAACACAGGTCTGAAAGAATTGCCCGCAGCGATTCCTGCGTGGATTTGGTATGGCTACGGTGCATCGAAAGAATTTCCGTGGGTGGACAAAGGTGGTGCAAATCCGATGGCGGGTCCTGTTTACTATTCCGAAGACTATCCAAATACGCCTAACAAATTGCCTAAATACTTGGACGGCAAATTCCTCGCTTATGAGTGGATGCGCGACTGGATTTACCTCGTTTCGATGGACAAACAAGGCAATTATATGGGTGCAGAGCCGTTTATGCCCAGTACCAAATTCTATCATCCGATGGATATGGCGATGGCAGGTGACGGCACATTGTGGGTTTTAGATTATGGTATGCAATGGTTTGCTCAGAATGAAGAGGCTACTTTGTCGCAAATCACATTCAACCCAGGCAATCGCAAGCCTGTTGTTAAGCTGAAAGCCGACAAAAAGGCAGGTGCAAAACCCTTGACTGTGCAATTTTCATCGGCTGGAACGATGGATTATGACAAAGATGCACTGACTTATTCATGGAATTTTGGCGAAGGTATACCCCTCAGTAATCAGCCCAATCCTAAGATAAAATTTAAAAAAGCAGGCGAATACAATGTGGTTTTAACTGTGACCGATGCAGCGGGTAACAAAAGTACATCGAGTACACTCATCAAAGTGGGCAATGCTGAACCAGAGGTAAAAATCGCTGTCAATGGCAATAAATCCTTCTTTTTGGGCGACAAAATCAATTACGCTGTGTCTGTGAAGGACAAAGAGGACGGTACAGTTGGCAAAGGCATCGCGCCAGAAGATGTCGTGGTCAATATCAATTACCTCGAAGGCTACGACAAAACCATGATGGAGCAAGGGCATAAATCAAACGTCAGTTTCGCTTTGGGCAAACGCTTGATTGACTTGTCGGACTGTAAATCGTGCCATTTCCCAGACAAAAAGAATATCGGCCCTTCTTATATGGATATTTCTAAAAAATATCCGACCAACAGCGCCAACATCCGTATGCTTGCTGAAAAAATCGTGAAAGGCGGCGGCGGCGTTTGGGGCGAACAAGCCATGGCAGCGCACCCACAGATTACAGACCCCGATGCGCGCACGATTGCTGAATACATTTTGTCGTTGAAAGATGCTAAAAAAGCCTCTTTGCCAGCGCAAAATGCCTACGATGCCACGGCGCACAAAGGTAAAAAAGAAGGGGCTTACATCATTCAAGCCACTTACAGTGACAAAGGTTACAAAACAGCAGGCGCATTGTCGGCTACCGATATGTACGTTTTGCGCAGCCCTAAAGTCAAAGCCAGCACATTCGATGATGGCAAAGGCGTGAGCAAATTTTCTGTGGAGCAATTGGGTGGAGAAGTCGCTGTTGGCTCAGAAGATAATGCTTATTTGGCTTTTAAAGACATTGATTTGACGGGCATTCAGTCTTTGTCAGTTGGTGCTTTTTCACAAAAAGCTAATACGGTGGGTGGTAAATTAGAAGTGCGGATGGGTAGTCCGACAGGTCATTTATTGGGCAGTGGCGATGTACCGAGTGACAATTTTGCACCACTCAAAATCGCTTTGACTAAGCCGCCGACAGCACCTATGCCAACCACTCTATATTTCGTGTTCAAAAACCCGAACAACGAAGGAAAACCGTTATTCGCTTTATCTACGATTGATTTTTTGGACAAATAGAAAAAAGTAAGCAGTATCTGGGAAATCTTGCGATTTCCCAGATACCCCCTCAGTAAAACAACTCATTGATAGTCAGTTGATTAAATTTATATTCTTATTAAAACCATTTATTTGACACTTCTTTCTTTTTAGATAGGTGCTAATTTGTATTTTTACCCCTAAATAAAAAAAACTCATCACACCAACTCAAAAGAAGTTTATGAAAGTAATGTCTTTCCGCGCTGTTGCGCCTAATTTAGATAAAGTACCTCACTCCAACGATTTTTTCGATACGGTCAAATTCCGTTATCATGAGTATGCTGCCGAAGGCTTATTTCAGCCAACAGAACCTGAAGCCATGTATATTTATCAAATCAAAGATGTTAATGGTGTGAAACGGACTGGCTTGGTATTGGCAACTGACATCGAAGAATATTTCAACGGCTCGATGCGTCCGCACGAGAAGACAATTGTGAACAATGAGGATTTGCAAGCGCAGTTGTTACACACACGCGGTGCGGCGATAAAGCCTATCTTATTGATGCACTCACCAATAGAAGAGTTGACAGAATTGATTGACAACTATATAGAAAAGCATAAAAAGTTCTATGTCATTGAGTTAGGAAAAGAAAAACATCGTTTTTGGCAAATTACTGAGGGGCTGATTCAGAAGAAGATTCGCCAGATTTTTGAGACCAAAGTGCCTTATGCTTATATTGCAGATGGACATCACCGCTCAGCAAGTTTTGCGGCTTTGCACAAATCGCAGCCAACCAGCAAAACCAATAGAATGCTGACAGCCTATTTCTCTGAAAATCAACTGAGTGTTCATGCTTTCAATCGTGTCATAACAGACTTAAATGGTTTGACAACTGACCAGTTTTTGGAGGAATTGATGAAGATTTTTAAGATTAAAATCAACAGAGATTTTCAACAGCCTTACGCTAAAAATGAAATGACGATGTTTTTAGAAGGCAAATGGTTTCAACTCATTGTACGGAAAGATGTATTGAAACATTTTGCAGAAGGACTTGTGCTATTGGATGTTCATTTTTTGAACGAAAAAGTGTTGAAACCGCTTTTGGGCATCACAAATATTCGTACTGACAACCGCCTGAAATACATAGACAGCCAACAAGACATCGGAAAACTCAAAGACGCTGTGGGTACTGAGGGGGTCGGTTTTTGCCTTTTCCCTATTGATTTAGGTGACATGAAAATGGTTGTAGATAGTCAGGGGGTATTGCCACCCAAATCAACTTTTTTTGAACCACGTATGAAAAACGGGCTTTTGGTCTATGAAATCTAAAAGCAAAGCGGCTCATTGCCCAAAAATACTTGCCAAATCAAGGTTATGGCAGTCAAAAATGGGTACAACAGTTTGCGACAGAAAAATTTAACATTTTCTCGTTTGAACTGAAAGCCCACCAACTCCAAGATGTGTGCATAGAAAGTCATATTGTTGTCTTCACCCAAAGCATGTTCTTTGTTCATCAGACAGCGATTAAAAAGGGCAAACTGAAGCATCACTGCCCAATAAACAGGCAAAAGATAATACCAAGTGAATAGAAAAGGGGCAACCCAAGAGAGTAATGTTATGAAAAGGTGAAACCAAAAAAAGAGTCCAAATGATCCGCTAATAACTGTTTTAATATTCATATCAGAATTTTGTTTTGATAGGAAAAATATTTTTTGTAAAACTAATAAAAAAAAAGCCATCTCGTAGCGAGACGGCTTTTTTTTATCCGAAAGCAATGTCTAAAACCTGATTCATACGGTCAACATAGTGAAAATGTAGTCCTTCGAGATAGGTTTGATTGATTTCTTCGATATCTTTTCTGTTCTCTTTGCACAGGATAATTTCCTTGCAACCTGCGCGTTTGGCAGCCAACACTTTTTCTTTGATGCCGCCTACAGGCAATACTTTGCCGCGAAGCGTGATTTCGCCTGTCATTGCCAAGTGGGGTTTCACGGGTTGCTTTTTGAAAGCAGAGGCCAAAGCCGTCAACATCGTGATGCCGGCCGATGGGCCATCTTTCGGAATCGCCCCTTCTGGTACGTGAACGTGGATGTCAAATCCGTCGAATACTGAGGGGTCTATGCTGAACTCTGTAGCGTGGCTTTTCAAGAAACTCAAAGCGGTCGAAACCGACTCTTTCATCACTGCACCTAAGTTACCCGTCAAAGTTAGACCGCCTTTGCCTTTCGACAATGACACTTCGATAAAAAGAATATCGCCGCCCACTGATGTCCACGCTAGACCGATGGCAACACCTGCAATTTGGTCTTTTTCATAAAAATCATTAGAAAAACGAGCTGGCCCCAACATCTCTTTCAAATCTTCGACAGATACTGAAGGGTTGTATTTTTCACCCATTGCCACCTTTTTGGCAACAGCACGCATCAGAGAAGCCATTTTTCTATCCAACGAACGTACACCTGACTCACGAGTGTAGTCTTGAATGATATGTTCTATCACATCGGTTGAGAGTTTGATATCTTTGGTTTTCAAACCATGCTCTTGACGTTGGTGTGGAATCAAGTGCTGTTTGGCAATTTCCACTTTTTCCTCAATCGAATAACCACTTAAACGGATGATTTCCATACGATCGAGCAGAGCAGGTTGTATGCTTTCCAAGGAATTTGAAGTAGCAATGAACATCACTTTCGACAAATCATACTCTACTTCGAGGTAGTTGTCGTAGAAAGTGGTGTTTTGCTCAGGGTCTAAAACCTCCAAAAGCGCACTCGACGGGTCGCCTCTGAAACTTGCGCCCACTTTATCAATCTCGTCGAGAATGAAAACAGGATTGCCCGCACCAGCCTTTTTCATGCTTTGAATGATGCGACCTGGCATAGCACCAATATACGTCTTGCGATGCCCCCGAATTTCGGATTCATCGTGAACGCCACCCAAAGACATACGAATGTATTTACGTCCCAAAGCATCGGCTACCGATTTGCCCAACGAGGTTTTGCCCACACCTGGAGGGCCTGTGAGCAACAAAATCGGTGCTTTCATATCGCCTTTGAGTTTTAAAACAGCCAAATGCTCCAAAATGCGCTCTTTGACATCGTCTAAACCGTAGTGGTCAGCATCAAGTTTCTTTTTGACTTTTTTTAGGTCAAAATTGTCTTTTGTAAACTCATTCCAAGGCAAATCGAGCATGGTTTCGAGGTAGTTGAGCAACATCCCGTAGTCGGGGGACTGATGTGGCATCCGTTTAGCCTTTGCCCACTCTTTCTCAAAATGCTTTTTGACGTCTTCCGACCAATCTTTTTCTTTGGCACGCTCTGCTAATTTTTGCAAATCCTCTTCTTGTGGATTACCGCCCAACTCGTCTTGAATGGTTTTGAGTTGTTGACTCAAAAAATAGTCGCGTTGCTGTTTGTCCAACTCAACCCGTACTTTCGATTCGATTTCACCTTTCAGCTCCAACAACTGCAACTCGCTGTCCATGTGCAATAAAATGGTTTCAGCTTTAAGCGATAGGTCATGGATTTCGAGAATGCTTTGTTTAACCATGGGCTTCAAATTCATATTTGAAGCGATGAAATTGAGTAAAAACACATTGTTCGTGATGTTACGCAACATTACTTGGGCTTCATTCGGGATATTGGGAGATAAGTCAATAATCTGACCTGATTTATCTCTAATTGTTTCTATCAAAGCCTCAAATTCACGCTCATCATTTGGCTCGATGTATTCAATAGTGCGCGTATCACCCTGTAAGAACGGGTCTTCTGTCAATAATTCAATGAGTTCGATACGTTTGCGCCCTTGTAGAATAGCCGTTGTAGAACCATCAGGCATTTTCAAAAGGCGCAAGATGCGGGCAATTGTACCGATTTTATATAAATTGTCAATGGAAATACTATCCGATTCTGCATCTCGTTGAGAGAGAACAGCAATCATTTTATGTGTTTCGTACGCTTTTTGAACAGCACGAATGGATTTCTCACGACCAATTGTGATAGGAATGACAACTCCGGGAAACAAAACGGTGTTCTTTAGAGGAAGAATGGGTAAGAGTTCTGGGAAAAACTCCCCTTTTTGAGGCTCTTCTGCATCATCCATCGCCATTATTGGCATAAAATCAGCATCATCATCTTCGATTGGCGACAATCTGGCAATATTTTCAAACATATTTAATTGTGAATTGATGTCAAAATTTATGTATTATCGGTCTTTGACCAACTATGTCAAAATGACAGTAAACGTCATTATTTGAAGTAAGTTTCTTTAGGTCAACTATTGTACCACATCCAAATGAATGACAAAACGTCAGATAAACACCCCTCAGTAAATCTCAATAAATTTTTCTAATTTAGCAGCAAAATAATTTAAAAATGAAAAATATAATCACATCAGCAATGTTTTGCTTGAGTTTAACCTTGGTTTTTGGGCAAATAACCATCACCAATACATATTTTCCCAGCGCAGGAGATTCGCTCATCACTGCCAATGCGACGGCTCAAACCCTAAGGAGTGTTTATCTAACAAAGGCATCAGCAACCGCTCAAAACTGGGATTACAGCTTTTTGAGAGCACGCACAACTACCACTCGCACGGTGAGACACTATCGCGGACTCAATCCCATTGCTGATTCTGCTATTTTAAAAGAATTTCCGACGGCAACAACCGCTATTACTGATTCAGCAGGACAGATTGCTGTTTACAAAACGTCAACGACACGATTCGATTTGCTGGGCTTTTTCAATGCCAATTTAGGTGTTTTGCCCGTGGGTTTGCGCCCCAAATTCAATCCACCCTCGCTCGAAAGACGTGCGCCCTTGGTTTTTAATTCTACCAATAACAATCAAACGGGCTTTAGTTTGCCGTTTTCGGCAGAGATTATTCCCGACACATTTTTGGCACAACTACCGATTCGACCCGATTCATTACGTATTCGATTCACGACCACTCGACAGGACAAAGTAGATGCTTGGGGCAAAATCCGTATCCCGGGTTCTGGCGATTTAGATTGTCTTCGAGAACGCCGCTATGAAATCACCGACACCCGCATTGATGCTAAAATAGGTGGCATCCCTATTTGGGTGGACATCACCAATTTCATTCCTGCCTCCAACTTTCGCCCTCGCGACACATCGCTGATTTTCCATTTTTGGTCCAATCTTTACAAAGAGCCACTTTTGACCATCCGAGCCGACAACGATTCAACGCCGAACTCTGCGGAGTACAAATGGTTCTCCATCAACACCCCCTCAGTAGAAATCACTTCTCAAGCCCAAGTAACTGTATTTCCAACACCCGCCAAAGAGGCTGTCTCGATTCTTTTGGAAGGCTTAGCCGAAAGCGCATACACTGTCCAAATCTATAATGCTTTGGGACACCTTGTGTTTTATCAAAAAATAAAACACAATACGACAACCCAAATCCTAAACATAATAACGCATCAATGGCAATCTGGTTCGTATTTTTTAATACTACGTTCTGAGTCATCCAATCAAGACCTTGTACAAAAAGCATTTATCATAGGGAGATAATCACTTTTTTTAAAATTTTCTAAAAAAACTTCTCCGCAGCTCTTGACTCTCACCTTAGGTCATAGCTTAGCTTTGCACCATCAATCGAAAAAAGGTAGAATGAAACAGTATTCCGTCCAACAATTAGCCAAAATCGCAGGTGTCAGTGTGCGCACACTGCACATCTACGATCAAAAAGGCTTACTCAAGCCCGCACACCGCACTGAGTCTAAGTATCGGTACTATGGCGAAGCAGAGCTTCTAAAATTGCAGCAAATTCTGTTTTACAAAGAGCTGGATTTTTCGCTTCAAGAAATTTTTGACATCATCAATGACCCGCAATTTGATTTATTGTCGGCACTCGAAAGTCATAAATCAGCCTTGGTGTCTCGACAAAATCGGCTTTCTATGCTTTTGAATACGATTGATAAAACTATTTTTCACTTAAAAAATAAAAATGAAATCATGCGCCACGAAGATTTATATGAAGGTTTGCCGAAGGAAAAAGCAGCCGCTTATCGTGCCGAAGCCATCGAAAAGTGGGGGCAAGACACCGTTGAAAAGTCCGAAAAAGCATTGACAAATATGTCGAAAGCAGACTTTAACGATTTAAAAATCCATTTTTCACAAGTTGGTCAACAGCTTTTTGCTCTACAAAAAGTTGATCCTACTTCCCAGGAAGTACAGGCTTTAGTGTCACAACACTACGACTGTATTTGTCAATTTTGGGGTAAAAACCCGACGGCTGAAGCCTATATTGGTTTGGGACAACTCTACACCACCGATGAGCGATACACGGCACAATCGGGTGAACCGCAACCCAACTACGCGGCTTTTTTGAGCAAAGCTATGACGCATTTTGCGACGAATTTGTAGCTTTTTAAGCAAAATATACAGGTTTTTAGGTCGGCAATGTTTAGCGTTGCCGACCTTTCTTTTTTTTATTTTAAAAATATGTAGAAATTTTTAGAACAATTTTGAACTAAAATTGTCTATAAAATCAATTTTTTAGTTCAAAAATAGACTAATTAATGGATTACGATTTTCTAAAAAAAATAATTGATAAAGTCGCGCTTTACGAATTGGAAGCCAGCGATTCAGAGTGGACATCGCTTCAGAGTTTTGCTGAGTGGTTGTTGGATGCCAACAAAACGGTTGAAAAAGCACCTCATACTGAGGGGGGCAAAACGAATATTGGTGAACTCGTCGGTCTGATGTACCGATACGGTAAGAATTACTCCAAAAAAGCATTGGCAGCAACGCCTTTGCAAACCATTGACGAATTCACCTATCTCGCCACCTTGTTGGAAGGCGATATGACAAAAACACAGTTAATCAATCGCCATATTCAAGAAAAAACATCGGGTATGGCGATTATCAAACGCCTTTTAGACCAAAACTGGGTGTCTCAAAGAGAAAATGAAGCGGATAAACGAAGCCAAATTCTGTCTTTGACCGATTCGGGTCGTGCTATACTGAGGGGGGCATTTTTTGAGATGTCGAAAGTCAGTACCATCGTCACGGCCGATTTGACAGAAGCTGAAAAGGCTGAATTGGTGCGCATTTTAGGCAAATTGGAGCTGTTTCACCGCACTGTTTTTGACAATGAAAAAACCTTGGATTTGGATATAATAATTGAAAAATATAAACTTTGAATCATGAAATCACTCATTAAACTGTTCTTGTTCTTTTCGCTTTGCCTTTTGACAACCAGCTCTATCGAAGCTCAAACAGGTGTCATCAAAGGGCGTATTTCAAACAAACTCAACAATGAACCCTTGCCATTTGCCACAGTTCAAGTCATCGGCACGACCAAAGGGGCGCAAACCGATGAAGAAGGCAACTACGAAATCACAGGTTTAGAAGCCAAACTCTACAGTTTGAAAATTGGTTTTGTGGGTTTTAAAGACATCCAAGTATTTGAAATTCAAGTGCTTAATTCAAAACCGACTTTGCTCGATTTTCAGATGGAGGAAAACACGGCCGACTTGAAAGAGGTAGTCATAAAAGCCTCACCATTTCGCAAAACTGAAGAATCGCCCGTTAGTTTGCGTACGATTGGAGTCACTGAAATTGCTCGTAACCCAGGGGGTAATCGCGATATTTCTAAGGTGATTCAGTCATTGCCAGGGGTAACAGCAACGCCTGCTTTTCGCAACGACTTGATTATTCGCGGTGGCGCGCCTAATGAAAATCGTTTTTATCTCGACGATATGGAAGTACCGAATATCAATCACTTCGCCACACAAGGGGCGAGTGGTGGTCCTGTGGGTATGTTGAATGTAACTTTTATCAAAGAAGTAGATTTTTTCAGCGGTGCATTTCCTGCCAATCGTGGCAATGCGATGAGTTCTGTTTTTAACTTCCGCCAACGTGAAGGCGCGACAGACAAATGGCGTTTTACTGCCAATATGGGTGCGAGCGATGTGGGCTTGACAGCCGAAGGCCCCCTCAGTAAAAAGACGAGTTTTTTATTTTCAGCACGTCATTCGTACCTCCAGTTTTTGTTTTCGGCTTTAGATTTGCCATTCTTACCAACTTATACGGATGCGCAAATGAAAATCAAACACAAAGTGAATGACAAAAACGAAATCACCTATTTGTTTCTTGGCGCACTCGACCAATTCAAACTGGCTCTCGACAACCGAAATACAGAATCGAATGCTTACATTTTAGATAATCTCCCTGTCACACCGCAGTGGAACTACTCGAACGGTGTAGTGTGGAAACGTTTCAACAACACAGGCTATTGGACATTTGTGGCAAGCCGCAGTATGCTCGACAACAAGGCTTATAAATACAAAAACAACGACGAAACCTTGCCTAAAATCTTTGATTATGAAAGTCAAGAAATCGAGAACAAGCTGCGTGCAGAGCGCACGACACGCTTGGGCAAATGGAAGTTTTTGTATGGCGTGAATTACGAATTTGCCAAATACAACAACTTTACCTTCCAACAGCGCAACATCGTTGATTCGGTCATTACGATTAATTATAAATCCGATTTCACGATGAGCAAGTACGGTGGCTTTGCACAAGTCAGCCGTCAACTGGCAGATGACAGGTTGACATTGTCGGGTGGTTTTCGCATTGATGGCAATAGTTACAATGCCGAAATGAAGAATCCACTCAATCAATTCAGTCCGCGTTTTTCATTGGCTTATGCCTTGACCCCTCAGTTGTCTTTCAATTTCAACACAGGTATTTACTACCAATTGCCACCTTACACGACTTTAGGCTTTAAGCAAGACAATATTTTTGTCAATCAAGACCGTTTGAAATATATCCAAAACAGCCAATTAGTAGGTGGATTTGAGTATAACACAAAATTTGATGCGAAATTCAGCATTGAAGGTTATTTCAAACGCTACAAAAACTATCCTTTCTTGCTTCGTGACCAAATCACTTTGGCAAATTTAGGGGCAGATTTTGGGGCGATTGGCAACGATGCAGCTGATTCTCGCTCAAAAGGTCAGACTTATGGTATCGAGTTTTTGTATCAACAACGTTTGTATAAAGGTTTTTATGGTATTTTGGCGTACACCTACGGACGCAGCGAATTTGAAGACAGAAATGGCAACCTTGTACCATCTGCTTGGGATTCAAAACACATCCTTATTGCCACTTTAGGCTATCAATTCAAGAAAAATTGGGAAGTCGGCATCAAATATCGCGCATCAACGGGTTTGCCTTACACGCCCGATGCACCTGAATCGAACATCGTTGCTTTGTGGAATGTCAATGGCAAAGCTTTGCCTGACTACACTCAACTCAACACATTGAGAACCAATGGCTTCAATACATTCGATTTCCGGGTTGACAAAAAATGGTTTGGCAAAAAAGTGACTTGGAATCTCTATTTCGATATTCAAAATATGCTTGGTGCGGCTGTTTCGACACCTCAAACGATTTTGGATAGACCGCTTGATGCCGATTTGAAACCGATTGGCGATGCACCGACTTACCGCGATTCAAAAGGTATTTTGCGCTACAAGACTAAAGTGATTGAAAATTCAGTAGGGACAACAGTGCCAAGTTTTGGGGTGCAGGTTGATTTTTAAGCGTATAGATTGGGCTATCTTGAAAGGAAAAGAATTACGAAATTTTGAAAATTTCGTAATTCTTTCCAACCCACTCTTTTGAGACAGCCTCATTTATCTAAATTCGCCCCATGAAAATTGCTATCAATACTCGATTTTTGCTCAAAAACAAATTAGAAGGCTTCGGTTGGTTCACTTACGAAACCTTGCGACGTATGGTCGCAGCACATCCTGACGACGAATTTATCTTCTTTTTTGACCGTCCTTACGACCCAAGTTATGTTTTTGGAAAAAACGTAACACCTATCGTCCTATTCCCACCTGCTCGACATCCGTTTTTATTTGTTTGGTGGTATGAGTGGTCGGTTGCCCGAGCTTTGAAAAAATACAAGCCAGACGTTTTCCTGTCCACTGATAATTTTTGTTCGCTTCGCACCAGCACGCCGACCTGCCTTATGTTGCACGACGTAGGTTGGGCGCATCCCGAAGCGCGACAAACCCTGCCTTGGTTGGTTTTCCAATACTATAATTTTTTTGCACCGCATTTTTTGAAGAAAGCAGAGACTCTGGTGGCAGTTTCGTCTTTTGTGAAAGAGGATGCTCTGCGTTATTATCCGTTTTTGAATCAAGAAAAAATTGTCGTGTGTCACAATGGTTGTCGCACCGATTTTCGCCCCATTACTGAGGGGGTGCAAAGGGCTGTCCGAGAGAAATATACTGAGGGGTGTCCTTATTTTGTTTTTGTCGGTGCGGTGCATCCTCGAAAAAACGTGCATCGCCTCATCGAAGCATTTAGTTTGATGAAAAAGCGGACCTCGTTGCCGCATAAATTGGTCATTGTGGGTCGTTTTGCTTGGCAAACAGGCGATGTGCGGACGGCTTTCGACAATTCTGACTGCCAAAAAGATATTATTTTCACAGGCTATGTTGCCGATGAAGAAGTGCCACTTTTAGTCGGTGCGGCAACGGCTGTGACTTATGTATCGCTCGCAGAGGGTTTTGGTATTCCCATTTTGGAAGCTATGAACAGCGATGTACCCGTTGTCACGTCCAATGTGACCTCGATGCCCGAAGTGGCGGGCAATGCTGCTTTATTAGTCAATCCTTTTTCAGTAGATGAAATGGCTGATGCGATTGAAAAATTGGCAAAAGACAGTGATTTACGTCAAAACTTGATAGCAAAAGGGCAGATACAACGTGAAAAATTCAGTTGGGACAAAACAGCCTCAGTTTTATACGAAGTTTTAAAGACCTTGAAAGAAAAATACTGAGGGGGGTAAAAATCTGTCATTTAGATAAAATTTGTTTCTCTAAAAACCTTATTTCTCAAAATAATTGTACTTTTCCGAATCAAAAAACGAAATTATTTCTCATTCTACAAACCAACCATAGATGCAAATAAAAGAACAAGCTCCTGTTTATGATGTCATTATTGTCGGTTCTGGCGCAGGTGGTGGCATGGCGGCTTATGTGTTAGCCCAAGCGGGTGCAAAAATCTGCTTACTCGAGGCAGGTGGTTACTACGACCCTGCTGACCCAAAATACATCACTCAACTGAAACCTGCTTGGGCTTCGCCACGGCGTGGTGCTTCTACGCCTTTGCGCGATTTTGGCGATTTTGATGCCGCATGGGGCGGTTGGCAATTGGAAGGTGAACCTTACACACACAAAGGCGGTACAAAGTTCGATTGGTTTCGCTCTCGTATGTTGGGCGGGCGTACGAACCACTGGGGGCGCATTTCTTTGCGTTTTGGACCAAATGATTTTAAGGCAAAAAGCATTGATGGCTTGGGCGAAGATTGGCCCATCAGCTACGACGACATCAAGCCTTATTACGATAAAGTGGATAAGTTGATAGGTGTTTTTGGCACGAATGAAGGCATTTACAATGAGCCTGATGGACATTTTCTACCGCCACCTAAGCCACGTTTGCATGAGTTGATGATAAAAAAAGCTGCAACGCGCATTGGTATCACGACGATTCCGTCGCGTATGTCCATGCTCACAAAGCCAATAAACGATGAGCGTGGCTCGTGTTTTTATTGTGGTCAGTGCAATCGTGGCTGCTCGGCGTATGCCGATTTTTCTTCATCATCGTGTCTCGTCAAACCCGCTGTCAAAACAGGCAATGTGACATTGATAACCTTAGCAATGGCTCGCGAAGTATTGACCGATGCTGCAACAGGCTTGGCAACAGGCGTGTCCTATGTGGACAAGAGAGACTTGTCAGAGAAAACAGTGCGAGGCAAAATCGTTGTGTTAGGTGCATCGGCTTGCGAGACAGCTCGATTGATGCTCAACTCCAAATCTGCCCGATTTACTGAGGGATTAGCTAATTCAAGTGGTGTGGTAGGCAAATATTTACACGATTCAACAGGACTCGGACGCTCTGCTTTTATTCCAAAATTGCTGGACAGAAAACGCTACAATGAAGATGGTGTAGGCGGTCAGCATATTTATTCGCCTTGGTGGTTGGACAACAAAAAATTAGATTTCCCACGTGGCTACCACATCGAATATGGTGGAGGTTTGCGTATGCCTGGCTATGGATTTGCATTCGGTATGGAACGCATAAATGGCAAAATTGCTCAAAAAGATGGCCAAATGCTGCCAGCAGGCGGCTATGGACAACGTTTGAAAGAAGAAGTCCGTCGTCACTATGGCGCAGTGATTGGTATGGCTGGACGTGGTGAAGCCATCGCAACCGCCGATAATTATTGTGAAATAGACCCCTCAGTCGTGGACAAATACGGTATTCCTGTTTTGCGTTTCCACTACAAATGGTCAGATTATGAAATCAAGCAAGCCAAACACATGCAGGATACTTTCGACCAACTCATCACAGAATTGGGCGGCATTCCTTTGAATGAAAATCCAGGCAAGGAAAAAGATTATGGTTTGGAAGCACCTGGACGTATCATTCACGAGGTAGGAACAGTGCGTATGGGCAATAACAAAAACACATCAGCACTCAACAGTAATTGCCAAGCCCACGATGTGAAAAACTTATTTGTTGTGGATGGTGCGCCGTTTGTTTCTCAACCGCATAAAAATACAACTTGGTCTATTTTGGCTTTGGCTATGCGGACATCGGAGTACATTGTTGAGCAACGGAAGGCAGGGCGCATTTAAACAGACCCCTCAGTAAAATCGTAAAAAATCAATAAAATCAGAACAATCAGTCTAAATATACGATAATGAAAAGACGTGATTCACTCAAAGCCCTTGCGCTTTCTACTTTGGGTGTGGCAACACCACTCAAAGCAGACCCCTCAGTAAATAACGAGTTTTTGAAAGAAAAAGGTGAACCAACAGATTGTAAAGACGGTCGTACACCCGATGAGCAAAAACGCGATACTAAATTGCAAGCCGAAAAGTTTTTCACACCACACGAACTGAAGACGGTAACAATTTTATGCGATATTATTGTACCTGCGGATGCCATTTCAGGTAGTGCTTCACAAGCGGGTGTACCTGCTTTTATAGAGTTTATGATGAAAGACCAACCCAACAATCAAGTACCCATGCGCGGCGGTTTGCGATGGTTGGACAATCAATGTATGAAGTTTTATGAGAAAAAATTTGTGGACTGTTCGTCAACACAACGCATTGAGATGGTGGACAGAATTGCTTACCCAGAATTAGCCAAAAAAGAATTTTCGCAAGGGGTTTCATTCTTCAATTTGATGCGGAATTTGACCCTTACAGGTTTTTATACGACCGAAATGGGCTATAAAGACGTAGGCTATATGGGCAATACACCCAATAATTGGGAAGGTGTTCCCGCTGACGTACTGGCACAATATGGTGTCTCGTACGACTAAATGACATATTTCATAAAAATACCCCTCAGTATTTGATTGTTTTTGAAACATTTATCTAAAAAAATCGAAAAAAGAGCATCTTTGCCACAGAGTAGTAGAGGTAGGCATAAATTTGGCTACGCTATGAGAGAATCTTAAATTTTTGACCTGTTCTTCTGTCCCGATGAACATATTAACTCTGATATGAACCGATTAATCGTCTTTATACTTTTTACTCTTTTGAGTTGCCCTTTGTTGGCACAGCAAGCTGCCATTTCGCTTGAAAGAGCCGCCCAACAAGCATCAGACCGACGAGAAGCGATGACGCTTTACTATCAATCGGCTGAAAAATATCTACCCACCAATCCTGCAAAGGCTTCTTTGGTGGCTCACCAATCGTATCTGATTGCTATTGATATAAAAGACAATGTGATGGCCGCTCGGGCAGCCTATCTGAATGGTGAAGGGTATTCTCGTCAGAACAAGTACACCGATGCTAAATTTCGTTACGGACGCGGAAAAGATGCCGCCATAGATGCCAAAGATGCCGATTTCGCTATCAAATGCCTCGATAAAATGGCTGCTATGGCACGATATGAAGGCAATACAGCAGAAGCAGATACTTACAAACGCCAAGCCGCAGACTTACGCCGTCGCCTTTCTGAAAGTGGTGCAACGGCTGCGACATCCAATGACAATCGCCCCGCACCTACCGACAATCGCCCTGCGCCAGTCAATCAAAATGAACTCAATGCTGTCAAAGAGCAATATCGGGTATGGTTTGAAAACCAACGACAACTTCGTGTGAAATTGGAGAGCGATGTGGCTTTGTTGAAAAAAGAAAAAGATGCACTCAACATCAATATGGTAGAGCTGCGCAAAAAAGAACAGCAATTGGCAGCTATGTCGCAACAAGCGCAACAAACCATAGCCCAACAAAACAGCATTTTAGCAACAGTTGCCTTAGAAAAAGAAGAACTCGACCGTATTGCTGTACGGAAACAAAAATTAGTTGAGGCTTTGCGAAATGAAAACTTGTTGGACTCCATCGCTTTTGCGCAAGAACGACAAGAACAAGCCTACAAACTCCAATCTGCTAAAAACTTTAGGAATGTCCTTTTATTGGTATTAGCCTTTGCACTCGTGATTGTGGGGTTGATTTATCGTCGTTTTCTCGAAAATCAAAAACAAAAACGGATTTTACAAGAAAAAAATCACCAAATCGAGGATGAAAGACAAAGAAGTGATGAGTTATTACTGAATATTTTACCATCGGCAATTGCCAATGAGTTAAAAATGGATGGTAAAGCTAAAGCCCGCCGTTATGAACAAGCGGCTGTGCTATTCATTGATTTTTACAGTTTTACAAAAATTTCGGAGCAACTCACACCAGAAGAATTGGTGAATGAGTTGGACACCTATTTCAAAGCCTTTGACTTTATCATTGGGCAATACAAATTGGAAAAAATAAAAACCATCGGCGATGCTTACATGGTCGCCTCTGGCTTGAGCGACCGCATCACAAGCCCCCTCAGTATAGTGAAGGCTGCACTCGAAATGCAAGAGTTTTTAGCTGATATGCGCATCGAAAAATCGAGAGAGAACAAACCTTTCTTTGAAGCACGTATGGGTATTCACATTGGTCCTGTCGTTGCAGGTGTTGTAGGTGTCAAAAAGTTTGCTTACGATATTTGGGGCGATACTGTGAATATTGCAGCACGTATGCAAGAAGCCTGTGAACCAGGTCATATCAATGTGTCTGAACAAATCTACAGCGAAATCCGTTATTCGTTCAATTGTCATTATCGTGGCAAGTTTCCAGCTAAAAATAAAGGCGAAATTGACATGTATTATGTGAATAGTATATCAAAATAGGGCAATACTGAGGGGTAGTAGAAACTAAAACCCAATCAATATTTCTATAAATCCGAATCTGTCTTATCTTTGGGCAAATTTCCCGAATGACTCAACAACGGATTTATAAATCATTCCAAAATACGAAGCAAGATGGTTTGAAACGCCTTGCTGTATTGATTGACCCAGATAAGATGCGGCTCAACAACGTAGCACGTGTACTTGAACTTGCAGCACGCTCTAATGTGGACTATTTTTTTGTTGGTGGCAGCCTCGTCGTCAATGATATGATGAATTATTGTCTTGATGCCATTCGCGAGATTGGTACAATTCCATCTATTTTATTCCCAGGTAGCCCGCAACAAGTCAACCCAAAAGCAGACGGTATTTTACTTCTTTCACTCATTTCAGGGCGTAATCCCGATTTACTCATTGGTCAACACGTTGTCGCAGCTCCTATGTTGAAGCGGTCTGGACTTGAAATCGTTTCCACAGGCTATATGCTCATTGACGGTGGCGCACCGACAACGGCCTCTTACATCAGTGGAACATTCCCAATTCCTTCTAACAAAGCAGAAATTGCTGTTTGCACAGCTTTAGCAGGTGAAATGTTGGGGTTGAAAACCATTTATATGGATGCTGGTAGCGGTGCTAAAAACCCCATTCCAGAAGCCATGATAACAGCGGTTAGCCAAAATCTTGAAATCCCGCTCATCGTAGGTGGCGGTATGCGCACACCTGAACGTGTTGCTACAAACGCTCGAGCGGGTGCAGACATCATCGTGGTTGGCAATGCTTTAGAAAAAGACCCTAATTTAGTCTTGGATATGGCTCAAGCTGTTCACGAAGCAGGTAGGCGGATTTTGGTTTAAAACCGATGCGCAAACGCCAATAGCTTTCCATCCTCTCCTTTAGCTGCCATCAATTGGAACTTATGTTTGCCCAATGCAATGGCTGGTATGCCACCCATATTGGCAATCACACTATAAATATCTGCCAAATACATCGCCACAGGGTCATCTGCTTTTTCACCCACTTTCCAAGGTTTTATAGGTGAATTAGGCATCAAAATAAAGTCATATTCTGCAAAAATGGCATTAAAACGGTCTGAAACGAGGCGGCGAACTTTTTGCGCTTTGGCATAATAAGCATCATAATATCCTGCTGACAATACAAATGTCCCTAATATAATACGTCGTTTCACCTCTTCGCTGAATCCCTCAGTACGGCTGCGTCTGTACGTTTCTTCCAAAGTTTTGACCCCCTCAGTACGGTAGCCATAGCGTACACCGTCGAAGCGGCTCAAGTTTGAAGAAGCTTCTGCCGTTGTCAAAACATAATAAGCTGGCACAACATAATCTAAGAGGTCGAAATCAACGGACTCAACTGTATGCCCTTCTACACGCAGTTTATCAATAATTGCCCAATTGGTGTTGCGAATATCTGGGTCAATGCCATCAGCATCTAATACTTTCCCGAAGTAAGCAATTTTTACTGAGGGGTTACTTTTTTCTAAATTCTCAAAATAAGGTTCGACTGGTTGGCTACTTGCAGTGGCATCAAAATCATCTTCTCCAGCCATGACTTCTAAAAGCAAAGCGGCATCTGCCACAGAGTGAGACAAAGTACCTATCTGATCAAACGATGAACCATAAGCCAATAAACCATGCCTTGAAATGCGACCATAACTCGGTTTAAATCCAATAACATTGCAAAAATCAGCAGGCTGACGCACCGAACCGCCCGTATCAGAACCCAAAGAAGCCAAACAGGTATCTGCTTGCACTGCCACAGCTGAACCACCCGACGAGCCACCTGGCACCAGTGAAGGGTCGTCAGCATTTAAAACAGCACCATAGATTGAATTTGTATTGTCGCTGCCCATAGCAAACTGGTCACAATTGGTGCGACCAATAATAATCGCGTCTTCTGCCAAAATACGCTCTACGGCAGTTGCCGAAAACAACGATTTGAACCCCCTCAGTATGGTTGCAGCAGCCGTTACTTCATGCCCGGCATAACAAATCACATCTTTCAAAGAAATCACAGCTCCGAACAATCGCCCAACAGAATGAGGGTCTTTTCGATATTTTTTATCCAATTCAGCGGCTCTGTGGCGGGCTTCGTCTTCAAAAACTTCACAATAGGCATTCAAATGCTCATTTTTTTCTATTTGCTGCAAGTAGTAATCTACCAACTGCACGCAGTTCGTTTTGCCGTCTTTTATGTCTTTTTGGATTTGCCCGAGCGTGGTATATTTTGCCATAAGTTTAGTTATTGGTGTATTGCTTATTCGTTATCGGTAATGTATTGCCCACAACGAGCCGCAAAGTTATTCAAATTACTGCAAAAGCAAAGGGTCAATGTTCTGAACACCTCTTGCTCTTGCTGTTTGCACATCGGCTTGCATTTGCGCCCGATTGCCCAAAATACGGTAGCATTGCGCCCTTTCAATATAATAAGCACCGTTAAAACTGTTGAGTTTTATCGCCTCATCGAAGTCTGCTATGGCCTCGGCACAACGATTCATTTGTCGTTTGAGCAAAGCACGGTCAATCCATACATTCGGATTGTCTTTTTTTATGGCTAAATATCGGTCACAATCTGCCAATGCAAGGTCGAATTGTCCTATTTCACGATATGTCAAAGAACGGTTGACGAGGGCGTTGACGTGTTTGGAATCCAGTTCTATCACACGTGTCAAATCGCGTATGGCCTCTTCTTTTTTGCCAATCACGCCCAAAGCTGCCCCGCGATTGACCAAAGCATTGATGTGCATCGAATCCAATGACAAAGCTTTCGATAAGTCCATCATCGCCGAATCCAACTTACCCAACTGTCCATAAGCAGCCCCACGATTTGCCCAAGCCTCGACTAAGGTGCTGTCTAAGCGCAAAGCACTGTTATAGTCTGCCAATCCCTCGACGGGTTTATTCATGTCGAAATAAGTCTTGCCACGACTGTTGTAGGAAGCTGCTGATGGCTTAACGGCCAAAGACATGTTCAAATCAGCAATGGCTTTGTCATAATTTTTGCGGTCTCGATAAATCAAAGCGCGATTTTGCCAAGCAGTAGGTATTTTATCATCGAAATTGATGGCATGAGTCCATAGTGTTTCGCCATTTTCCCAAACTTTAACTTGGTTGTAGGTTGTGAAAAACAGCAAAAGAGCATAACCCGCCAGTGCCACCTTGACTTTCCAATCCACATTTTTGTCCATTTTTTCGGATTCATTTTCCTCTTTTGTTTTGAAAAGCCCCCCCTCAGTAAGAACAGCCATAATAACGAAAAAGCCAAAATAGGGAATGTAGGTAAAGCGGTCCGCCAAATAACCTTGACCTGCTTGCACAATTTGTGATACGAAAATATAGTTCACAAAAAAGAAAATCCAACCAAACACCAAAGTCGTCCAACCTTTTCGGAAAGCATACCAAATTCCTACCAATGAGGCTATGAAAAACAAAGATGAAGCATAAAAACCAACTGAGATTTCTTTTGGAAAAGGATAAATAGGTGACATCGCCCACGGGTAAACACACTTGCCCAAATAGATGAGGTAGGTGTAGAAACCAACGGCTATTTTTTCAAAAATGGAATAATTCAGAACTGTATCGTCAATGGTTTTTTCTGTTTTCAACAAAATGACAGTGCCTAAACCCATTGCCAATGAGCCAAGAAAAAAGTGTGCTTTTTCAAAAATGAGTTTAAAATTCAATGGACGTTTGAAATAGTAATCCATTGCCAACATACTGAGGGGTAGCGAAACCGCTTGCACTTTTGAGAATAAAGCAAAAACAAACAAGACAAAAGCCAAAAGGAAGTGGCGATTTGAAAAACCATAATGCTCTGATTTTAAATACTTTGCGTATTGAATCAATGAAGCAAAATAAAATGCACCAAATAAAACGTCTTTACGCTCCGTGGCCCAAGCTACTGACTCGACCCGCATCGGATGAATACCAAACAACAAGGCTACCACCAAAGCCGACCAACGACTAAACCCCATCAAACCCACAAGCCGATACACCAAAAAAACATTCAAAAGGTGCAAAATCAAATTGTCGGTATGAATGAATTTTGACAACCCCTCAGTACCACCTACAATCGCTTTTTCTATGGCAAAAGTGACAATTGGCAAGGGATTGTAGCCCCCCATGATATTCGTTGTGAATATATTTATGATGTTTTGGAATGTAAATACATTCAGATTTCTATTTTGTAAAATATTCACATCGTCATCCCAATTCACAAAATCGCTTTGAAAAGTAGGTAAAAAAGCGAAAAAAGTCACTGCTAAAACGCCAATGATAGGCAGCCAACCCTCGAAAATCGAGGATTGTTGGGCTTGAGGTTTTGATACAACCTGCTTTTTAGGCGTTTGCGATATTGGGTTGTTAGACGATTTATTGGGTTTTTGTTTTGCCATGATTTAAAGATATGTTCAAGTTTTAGAATCTACGATTTAGAATAAAACAATATCTGTTCAAAAATTAAGCCGAAAGTAATTGTTCGACGGCTTTTTCTGCCATACCAAACGTTGTACTTTGCGAAACCCTTGTTTTTCTCAATTCGCCATTGATTACGGCTGCTGCCCAAAGGTGGTAATTGCCCATTGTGTCGCGCTCGCAATAGGCATTGACGGAATGGCTGAGTAGCATTTTCTGAACCGTTCTTTCGATATTTGTAACAGCTGATACTGAGGGGTGGTGGATTGTTTTTAACAAACGGCGTGTTGTCAAATCTTCTTCGTTGGTGATGAAACACGCCACTCCTTGACCTGCTGCTGGTGTAAACTCGCGGACGCTAAACGGCTGAATGACCCACTCTGCACCCAAGCTAAGTATCTCGGTGTCAGATGAGCTCATAACCACTGCATCACATTGTGCAGACTGTAAACATATCATATTGGATATTGGCTGGTCGTTCTTTTTAACATCATAGTTGGGTTGCAAATACTGCATTATGGAGCAATCAATATCAGAATGGGTGAATACTTTTTTGTCAACACGCTGTTCTGCCAGCGAATGAACAAGACAAGTTTGAGCTGATTTTCGCTTCGATAAGGCGGCAATAACTAAACCCATGGGCAGTTCAATCGGCGTAAAATGGAAAGGACAAGCATAAGCTGCGATATCGCCTTCTAAAACTGCCTTGACAGCATCTTTAGCGTAACTAAAATACTGAAATTCTGCGTCAATATTGCCCTCGCTCAAAGTTTGGTGTATAAAATCGGCAAAAGGTGTTTTTTCAGCATGTGGCAGTATGCCAACCTTTAAAATATTCGTTTGAGACATAAATTGTACTTTTATTTCAACGTCAAAATTAAAGTTTGTTTATCGAAGGGTGTCAACGATTTGCTTTTTTTATTGCAAAAAACAAGAAACAAAGCGACTCTTCGTTACTTTGTCATAAATTATGGTCAATACCCAACAAGTTTTCTGACTTTATCATCCAATTGATACACAAATGAATAGGAATCAATTTTTTATGAAAAAAAATAATTTAGTTTTTATTCTCTCTTTCTGTTTTTCAACAGTTGTTTTTGCGCAAAATTATACTACTCGAAAAACAGCAAATGAGAAGGCATTAAAAGCTTTTTCGGAGGGTGTAAAACTCAAAGTCCAAGACGATACTGAGGGGGCCTTGAAGGCATTTACGAATGCTTTGAAAGTGGATGCAACCTTTATTGAGGCTCAGATTCAACAAGCTGCGATGTATTACAAATTGAGTAAATTGCCCGAAGCAGAAGCTGCTTTTGAAAAAGTATTGACTATTGACCCTAATTTTGAACCTGAAATATTGTTCTCTTTAGCCAATATTGAAGTGCGGCAAGATAAATTTTTGGAGGCAGCGGAACATTACGAAGCCTATTGCCAATCGGCAAAAGCGGACAATCGCAACAAATTAATCGCTGCAAAAGCGGCACGTGACGCTCGATTTGCTGTCGAAGCCGTCAAAAATCCCGTGCCATTTGAACCTAAATCGTTGGGCGATAAAGTAAACTCCCCTCAGTATTCGGAATATTTACCGACTCTGACAGCCGATGGCAATACCATGATTTTTACGCGTTTGGTCGGACGGAATGAGGATTTTTTTAGTTCTCAAAAGACTGACGGCGAATGGCAGCAAGCAGTTCCTGTCGAAGAACTCAATACCGAAAACAATGAAGGCGCGCAAGCTATCAGTGCCGATGGCAAATTGTTGATGTTTGCTGCCAAAGACCGTCCCGACGGTTTTGGTAGTTTTGATATTTATTTTTCAAAAAATCAGAAGGGCAGATGGACTCCAGCAAAAGGATTTCCTGCCATCAACACAGAGTGGTGGGAGTCGCAACCGTCAATTTCTGCCGATGGTCGAACGATTTATTTTGCTTCGACTCGTCCAGGAGGCTTAGGAGGTGTTGATATTTGGTATGTGCGGTTTGAAGCTGGTAAATGGCAAGCCGCCAAAAACTTGGGCGCGCCCATCAATACTGCTTGGGACGACCAAACACCTTTCATTCACCCAGATGGAACAACTTTATATTTTACATCGGAAGGGCATCCTGGTATGGGCGGTAAAGATTTATTTTTGAGTCGTTTAGATTCTACGGGCAATTGGGGAACACCTCAAAATTTGGGCTATCCAATCAACACAAAAGAAAACGAAGGTACAATTACAGTGAGTTTGGATGGCAAAACAGCCTATTTCGGACGGGGCAATGGTATTGATAAAAAATATGACTTGTACCAATTTGCACTGCACGAAAAGGCTCGACCTCAGCCTGTGACATACGTACAAGCGACCGTACGCGATGCAACAACCAAAGAACCCATACAAGGCTCAAGGCTTGATTTTGTTGATTTGGCGACCCAAAAGTCGGTTAATATATCGCTTTCTGACGAAAATGGGGCGTTTTTGGTCTGTTTGCCTTTTGGGAGGAATTATGCTTTGAATGTGTCGAAAACGGGGTATGTGTTTAGTTCTGAAAACTTTAATTTGATAGAAACAGCAACATTCGATAAGCCTTTTACACTCGATATCTACTTGCAACAAGTGCCTATTCTGGCTCAAAATTCGACAAATACTGAGGGGAGGGATGCGACGACACCTAAAGTAGAAGACAAACCCATTATACTGAAAAACGTGTTTTTTGAAACAGGAAAAGCTGATTTGAAAAGCGAATCATTGGTTGAGTTGAACAAATTAAAATTACTTTTGCAAGAAAACCCAACGATGCGTATCGAAGTCAGAGGTCATACCGACAATGTGGGTGCTGACGCAGATAACCAAACATTGTCAGAAAAACGCGCCAAAGCAGTGCGGGATTTTCTCGTCAACAATGGTATTTCGGCGGATAGATTATCATATAAGGGTTTAGGCGAAACACAGCCGATTGATACAAATGATACTGAGGGGGGGCGTGCGGCGAATCGCAGAACAGAATTTGTGATTTTAAAATAAGAGTTTTGAGATGCAACTTTTTTTCTCTAAAAATATTAAAAACGGTATTGCTCAATTGGATGAAGTGGAGGCTCGTCACGCGGTGCAGGTATTGCGACGAAAAGTAGGCGATGCCATGCAACTGACGGACGGTGAAGGTCATCTCTATGACGGTACGATTATTGAGATTGGTAAAAAAAACTGCCTCGTAGGCATCAATTCGACTATCGAAGCGTACAATGAGCGACCTTTTCGGGTACATATTGCTATTGCACCGACTAAAAATATTGACCGTTTTGAATGGTTTTTGGAGAAGGCGACAGAGATTGGCGTTGACGAAATCACACCTTTGATTTGTAAACGCAGTGAACGAGAAGTGATAAAATGGGACCGGCTGAATGGTGTTCTGTTGTCAGCCATGAAGCAATCGCTGAAAACTTATTTGCCAAAACTAAATGAAGCGATTGATTTTCAAAAATTTATGAAAAGAGATTTTTCAACGAGTCAAAATTTTATAGCCCATTGTATAGAAAATACGGAAAAACAGTTATTGTCGAAAATGTACAAATTAGGGCAGAATTGCGTTATACTGATAGGGCCAGAAGGTGATTTTACTGAGGGGGAGGTTGCGGCGGCGTTGCAGCAAAATTTTTTTGCTGTGAGTTTGGGTAATTCACGTTTGAGGACTGAAACGGCGGGCGTAGTGGCTTGTCACACAATCAATCTGTTGAATGAATAAGTCATTTGGTGATGTATCATTTGGTTATTTTAAGGCACATCAATCCATAAAACTATTTTACGATGATAAAAAAGATTCTTTTTTTTGCTCTTGTTTCTGTTGTAACTTTCTCATTTACAATAGATAAGCCAACATTGAAATTGGCTCTTTTGAAATACAACGGCGGTGGCGACTGGTATAATGATGTCAATTCGTTGAAAAATTTAGCAGCATTTTGCAATAAAAATTTGGGGACAAATTTTGAATTAGACTATGCTACAGTTGAAGTAGGCAGTGCGGATATTTACAATCACTCGTTTTTGTATATGACGGGGCATGGCAACGTGGTTTTTTCGAATCAAGAAGCTGAGAATCTGCGTAATTACCTTTTGGCGGGTGGTTTTTTGTTCGTCAATGACGATTATGGCATGGATCCTTTCATCCGTCCTGCTTTGAAAAAGGTTTTTCCAGAATTGGAACTGACAGAATTGCCTTATGCACATCCGATTTATCACCAGCGCTATGAGTTTCCGAACGGTATTCCAAAGATACATGAACACGACAATAAACCACCCAAAGGCTATGGTTTGGTGTGGGAAGGGCGTTTAGTGGCTTTTTACAATTATGAATCCGATTTGGGTGATGGTTGGGACGATGTGCATAAAGACCCAGAAGATTTGCGCCAAAAAGCCTTGCAGATGGGAGCCAATATCATTCGCTATGTTTTTCAACAGCAATAGAAAAGGCCGTATTGAGTTCAAAGCTAAGAAATACGAATGACACTGTGTGGAGTGTCATTCGTATTTTTAGTTTAATACACTATTGCCAACGATTTCAAATTTCCAGCCCATACTTTGCGCCAAAATGCGTAGAGCATCGAAATTGCGCTTGCCATGCTCATTCACATTGCGCATAAAATCGCTTTTAGTCGCTTGGTCGCGTACAATATCCACTGCACGTTTGTTCAAACGCGTATAATCGTCGTTTGTGAAAGTATTGAAAACACCGTTAGCAATGTCATAATAACTGATTTCAGGTTCAACGCTGATAATCTCGGCAGGTGGAATATTGCTAAGGCGCAAGGTTTTGGTAGCGTGGTCGGCATCAATTTTCATGTTTGATAGATTAAAACCTGCCGAAACTTTCGCTTTCACCTTAATCAGCACTTTTTTGGTAGATGGAAAACCGAAATAAGATTTGGTATCAGACTCCGTAAAAACCTCCGAAAAATACCCCTCAGTAGTGACGAGTTTTGTGACTGTTTTAACTTGTTCCAGAAGGACTTGTGCTTCTTGTTCGGTGCGTTTTTCTTCGCTACCATACCACCATTTTGCACCGTAGATGCCCAAGGCCAGAGCAAAAAGTAAGGCAACGGCGAAAAGTAAATTCTTTGTCATTTATATATTTTTTACTTTTTTTTAAAAATCTCGTAGGGGAACAATCGTTATAAAACTGTCATTACGTTAAACTATTTATCACACCAAAAACAGCTTGTCTTATGAATAAGTTTGCAATTTCTTTATCACTACTACTCTTGGGTGCAACGACAATTTTTGCACAAAATAAAGAAAAAAAATACGATTCCTATGAATCAGACAAACGTGAATTGAGCAAATTTGATGCCCTCGACATTGAAGTTGCGGCAGACATCATCATTCGCCAAACCGACACTTACAGTTTTGAAGCCAATGGACCAGAATCTGTTTTGGAACGTATCAAAACCGATGTAAAGGGTAATACTTTGCACATAACCACACAATCGAACTGGAAAAATTGGAATCAGTTTGAAAAAATCAAGATTTATATAGGCGTTCCAACCTTGACCGAAATAGATTTTTCAGGAGTTGGTAAATTGGAATTGAAGGGTAAATGGACGGGGTCGAGTCTGAAAATCAATTTAGATGGCGCACACAACGTTTATATGCCCAATATTGCTTTCGATGAATTTGTAGCAACTTTCGATGGTACAGGTAGTTTAGAAGTGAGTGGTCAAGCAGAAAAAGCCAAGTTGACTCTCAATGGCACAGGCAATATTTATGCAAACGACTTGGTTAGCCAAAATGCGCGTTGTACGGTCAATGGTGTAGGGCGTTTAGAATGTTATGCGAGTAACGAATTAACAGCGGAGGTGTCAGGCTTGGGTAGTATTTATTATTGGGGCGACCCCAAAAATGTACGTAGCTCTATCAATGGATTAGGAAAAGTAAAGCCTCAAAAAGGGGATTAATACTCGTATCTGATTGATAATCAATTTTCTAAATGAAAAGGCGATAAGATTACTGAGGGGTCTTATCGCCTTTACTTTTATATCAACGTAGATTTATTCGCTTCCGATTTTTTTGCCACCACCAGCTGGCTTTTCCATATCTGCCCACACTTCATTTAAGGCGGCAAAAAACTTAGGTAATTCAAAATTTTGAGGGTCGTCGTGTGCATATTTGATACCCGAATCAACACAAGCATGGAAAGCTGGAATCAAATACTCGCCTTTACGCACCGAAGCCACCGTGTAAAGTTCTGCCAAACGTTTGTACTGAGGAAGGGTAAAACCCGGGGTTGGCGAATCAACATCGTTGCCACGACCGTAACCTTTCATATATTTCCGAGGTTGAATCATCTCAATGTGCAAATACAAGCCCTTAGTTGCCCCTTCGCCTAAGATAAAACGCTCCAGTTTGGTAGCCGTCACAGATTCTTGAAAAGGTGTCATCGTTTTAGAATCACCGACACGATTGATAAAAAGATGGGTTACATTAGCGACCCAACGATTCAAACGATTCCACTCCCATGAGTCATCATTGATATTACTTGGAAAACTTTTTTCGTAGCGTGGAAAACTCGTATCGTGTATGACCATATATTTTGCAAAAGTTTGATTGCCATTGGCATCAGTCAAAGCACTGACAGGCAAATCAATATTACCACCCACTTCCCATTCTGTGATGTGATTTCTGTCCAAATAGGCCCGCAATTGGTCACGAGAAATCAAGCATTTTTGACCGACTCGTTTTTCAAGTTCGGGGTCAAGTGTGGGCAATTCACTGCCTACTTTACCTGTTAAATAAATTTTACGCAATAAAAAACGGGCTTGTTCAGCGGGGGTTAAATTGGCTTGACCACTCAGTACAACCGAAGGTTTCAGTTTCACTTCGGGGTTATTTTCTACCTGTGTTGCTGTATTCGATGTGTCCTGCTTTTGTGTCGGTTTACTTGGGGCGATACACAAGCCAATGCTCAAAACCATACCTGTAATTGTAAAAAACGCACCTTTAATCATCCGTTAAAATTCTTGTTTTGATAAGTAATTGTATTGTTTTTATATTAAAACTATTATTTCATTCGATATTTATCACCTTCTCGCTTTTATTTTCCTGTTTTCCTCGGTCATCTGTTGTCGAAGCCTTTATTTTAAACACACCTATACTGAGGGGGGTAAAAGCAACAGAATCACTGTACGTATAAGATTTAAAGGCATGGACGTTTTGCTCAAATATCTTTTCGACTACTTCATTTTTATCATTTAAGACTTCGATTTTGATATTGTGGACATAGCCGCTCGGAGTGCGGTCAAAACGAATCTCTATTGGGACAGGTTGCTTTTTCGGTAATACTGTTCCATTAGGTTTTGAAAATGTAAAGTTGACGATATACGGTGTTGCGTCATCCTCTTCGGGGACATAATCTAAGCACCCCACCCAACTGAAAGTAAATGTAAAAAATAGTGTAGCAAGGGTGAAAAATGATACCTTTTGCATGGGCAAATTTATAACTATTTAATGAGACGGTTGCGACACCCCTCTTTTTTTAATGAATATTGTGTTTTATATCTCTCAAAAAACTAATTTTTGCACATTGGAAATATTGAAACGAGCAAATATGTGTTTCATTGGTTAATGAAAACTTAATTTTTATGTTAAAAATCAACACAAAAAATTTTAATAAATTTCGAGTTTATATAATTTTATGTTTTAAAAAATTCTTTCCTTTGTATCTTTTCAGTCCAATAAACTCAATAAATTGGCTATGAATATGGAATTGATTGACCTAATCACAGGCTTTATTCTTGGTGCAGTGCTGGCAGGCTTGATTGTCTATAACCGCCTCGTGGGAAGCGGTCAGTATGTTTCTCAAAAAAACATCAGTGACAACTATGCTCCTAAAGTTGTATTGAGTGACCGCGATGGTCGTATTGAAGCATTACAAAATGATTTGAACCATAAAAATGTGACAATTATTGATTTGAGTAAAGACCTCGCTTCATTAGAACAGATAAATGCCAACTTGGATGAAAAGCTGAATGCACAGAAGGAAGAACTGACTCTGCTGCAACAACGCTTTCAAACAGAATTTGAAAATATCGCTAATCGGCTTTTAGAAGAAAAAAGCCAGCGGTTTTCGCAGCAAAATCAGAGCCAGATTAATGATTTATTGAATCCATTGAGAGAAAAAATTAAAGATTTTGAGGAAAACATGAGTCGTCGCTTCCTCGACGAAACACAACAACGCATCAGTTTGAAAACGGAAATAGAAGGTCTTGTCAAACTCAATCAGCAATTAAGTTCTGATGCCAATAATTTGGCATCGGCACTGCGTGGTAACTCAAAAGTGCAAGGCGACTGGGGTGAGATGCAGCTTGAAAAATTACTTGAAAAATCGGGTTTACTAAAAGGAGTACACTATGATACTCAATACGCTTTGATGGATGAAAATCGGCAACAACGCCGCCCTGATTTCGTGATACAACTGCCTGAAAACAAGCAACTTGTATTGGATGCAAAAGTTTCATTGACTGCTTTTGAGCAGTTTTTCAATCAAGAGGACCCCTCAGTAAAAACACGTTTTTTGAAAGCCCATATTGATAGTTTGCGCACTCATGTGCGGGGTCTAAGCGATAAAAATTATAACGGACTCTATCAACTCAATTCTTTAGATTATGTTATCATGTTCGTACCAATTGAGTCGGCTCTAAGTTTCGCTTTGCAGGAAGACAATGACTTATTCACGGATGCTTTGGATAAAAACGTACTTATTGTCACACCCACAACACTTTTGGCAACCATGCGGACTGTTGGTTTTATTTGGAAACAGGAAAATCAAAAAAAATACGTTTTAGAAATCGCTCGCCAAAGTGGTCTATTGTATGATAAATTTGTGGCGTTTGTTGATGACTTAAAAACAATTGGTAGTCGGCTCGATTCCGCTCAGTCAGCTTATGAAGACGCGATGAATAAACTGAATGACAGCCGAAAATATGGTGATACACTGGTTGGAAGGGCCGAACGCATCCGAGAATTGGGTGCAAAAGCAACTAAAAGATTGTCTAAAGATATGCTGAATACTGATTTTGAAGAACCTTTGAGTATCGAGGGAGAGAAAACACAAAAAAATGAACAAGATTGATACAAAATCAAAATTGTTCATTTAAACGTTGAGTAGTATGAGGACTAAGACTTTTTGTGTTTCTTTGTTTAAAGAGGGTTAGTCGCCAGTCTAATTAATAATTTTATCTCTAACAATTATATTTACAAACTTAGTGTACTTTTTTTTCTTTACATCCTAAAATCCATGAAAAGTGTGACAGTCAACGTTATTTACAACGAGATTTAAGTTGACAAGTTTCAAAATGTAGTAAAATAATTACACCATTTTCAAAATTCAAGAATTTGGGGTCTAAACAATTCATTAAAAAAAAGGTTATCTTTGTCATTCTGTAAACGTTCATTATATTTTGCAATAACTTCATAAATGGAACATCTCGCTTCACTTAATAAATATTTTTGGAAATATAAAGGTTATTTACTCGCAGGCATCGCTTTCGTCACCATTTCTAACTATTTCCGTATCCTTCAGCCTCAAATGTTGCGTCGTGCCCTCGACCTTGTGGTTGACAATATTGGCTTGTATCGTCTGACCAATGGATTTGATGCTCAAACCAACCTCTACGGTATTTTGGGTAAGAGTCTTTTGTTTTTTGGTGCAATGGTCTTGATTTTGGCACTTTTGATGGGCATTTTTATGTATTTTATGCGCCAAACCATCATTGTCATGTCTCGATTGATTGAGTATGACATGCGCAAAAGTATTTATGACCACTATCAAGCACTCAATTTAGCCTTTTACAAACGCAATTCCACAGGCGACTTGATGAGTCGTGTTACGGAAGATGTCAATAAAGTTCGTAATTATTTGGGACCAACTATATTGTATGGGGTCAATCTTGTGACATTATTTGCGTTGACAATTTACTCGATGGTTTCAGTCAGCCCGACCTTGACTTTTTATTCTCTTATTCCTCTCCCTTTCTTGGTTGGTGGCATTTATTATGTTTCTATTCAAATTTCGCGTCGGTCAGAAAAGATTCAGCAACAATTGGCAGCCCTCAACTCATCAGCTCAAGAAGCGTATTCGGGTATTCGCGTTGTCAAATCATATGTACGTGAAGAACCCATTGTCAGTCATTTTGCGACTCAAAGCGAAGTGTATAAGTCGAAAGCCCTTAATTTGGCACGCATTGACAATGCTTTTTTTCCCGTCATGCTCTTGTGCATTGGGGCGAGTACTATCATCACAGTGTATGTTGGTGGACTTCAAGTTGTGGCAGGCAATATCACGCCAGGCAATATCGCCGAGTTCGTCATCTATGTCGGTATGCTCACTTGGCCTGTAACTTCCATCGGATGGATTGCTTCATTGACCCAACAAGCTGCGGCTTCTCAAAAACGCATCAATGAATTTTTACACACGGTGCCTGAAATCGCACATACAACAACAAAAAATGGTTCTGTACAAACGATTCAAGGCAATATTGAATTCAAAAATGTGTCCTTCACTTACCCAGATACAGGCATTCTTGCTTTGAAAAATGTCAATTTTAAACTCAAAAAAGGAGATAAATTAGCCATTATCGGCAAAACAGGTAGTGGAAAATCTACTATTGCCGATTTATTGGTGCGCTTGTACGATGTGACTGAGGGGGTCATTTTAATTGATGGAAAAGACATTAGAGATATGCCACTCGATACACTGCGCCAACAAATGGGTTATGTGCCACAAGACGTTTTTTTATTTTCCGATACAGTAGCGGGTAATATTGCATTTGGTAAAAAAGGTGTGGCAGAACGCAGTGAAGTAGAGCAATTTGCCCGTCATGCCGCCGTTTATGACGATATTATGGGACTTACTGAGGGGTTCGATACGATGGTAGGCGAGCGAGGTGTTACATTGTCGGGAGGTCAAAAACAACGTATTTCTATCGCTCGTGCTTTGATAAAACAGCCCAATATTGTCCTGCTTGACGATTGCTTATCTGCTGTTGACACGACGACTGAGCAAACTATTTTGGGCTATTTAAATGAGGCTTTGGCTGAAAAAACATCCATTATTATCACTCACCGTATTCATGGATTGCTCCAATTTGACAAAATCATTGTTTTAGATAATGGTGCAATTGTCGAGGAAGGTACACACGACTTTTTGATGCTGAACGGTGGTTATTATGCCGAAATATTTGAACAACAAAGAATGCAAGAAGAAGTGCATTGAGCATCTTTTTAAGAAATACAGAGGGGGTGTTTGAGAATATTTCAAGCACCCCCTCAGTATTTCTGAGTTTTAAGATTCTAAACAACAATAATTTCTAATTTTGCACCATTCATTGGATTCATTTTTGAATAAATGTACCAATCTGTCGTTTTCAACATCAAAAATTGCAACAGTCCCTTTCTCGTGAAAAAATATCTTGTCAGCATTTTAAAATATTCGCTTTTTTTAGGCATTGGCGTTCTCATCATGGTTTGGCTTTACAACAGCCAAAACGCAGCTTTCCAAGAACAACTTCGATTGGACGGTAAACCACCGCGCCCTTTTATCAACAAATTGATAGACGATTTCAGGTCGGTCAATCTTTTCTGGATTTTTATGACCTTAGTGGCATTCTCCATTTCCAATTGGAGTCGAGCGATTCGTTGGAATATGCTCATACACCCATTGGGTTATCAACCAAAAACGCTCAATTCTTTTTTTGCTGTCAATATCAGTTATTTCACCAATCTGTGGATGTCGCGTGCGGGTGAAGTCGTGCGAGCGAGTGCGTTGGCGAAGGCCGAAGGTATGTCACTGAGCCGAGTGATGGGTACAGTTGTCGTTGACCGCATTTTGGATATGGTGACACTGGCTATCATTGTTGGTTTCTCTTTTTTGGTACAATACGATATTTTGTGGCAATGGCTCGATAAAAACATGGGTAGTGGTGACGGTTCTTTCCGCTTATTCAAACATCCACTTTTCTTAGGCTTAATGGCTTTTGGCATCCTTTCCATGGTTCTTTTTTATGTTTTTCGGAAAAAAATTGCCCAATTACCACTCATCAGCAAAGTTTGGCACATTGTCGAAAAATTTGGTGAAGGCATCAAATCCATCAAATCTATCAAAAATCTACCTGTATTTATTTTCCACAGTATTAATATTTGGGTCATGTACTACTTTATGACCTTGCTGTGCTTTTATGCTTTTGCGCCCACTGCCGAGTTGTCGCCTATGGCAGCTTTGACGGTTTTTGTATTCGGCACGTTTGGCATCGTCATTCCTTCTCCTGGAGGTATGGGGACATATCACTTTTTGGCAACGTCTGCGCTCCTTTTGTACGGTGTGAAAGGAGAGGATGGGTTTTCGTTTGCTAATATTATGTTCTGCACGATTCAGCTTTTTTATAATATTATAGCTGGTGTCTTGTCTATTTTCTTTCTGAATCAATTAAATAAAAAGCAACACCCCCTCAGTACGGATGACCTTTTAGAGCCTGATACAGATGTGATTTTAGATCCAAAATAAATTGTTCGACATCAATACTTTTTACGCACTAATACCATTTTCTACTAACCTTTGTCGCAGTACTTCATACAGAATCACGCCTGTTGCCACCGATACATTCAACGAATCCGTCGTTCCGACTTGTGGGATGATGAATGTCTCGTCGGCTCGACGCAACAAGGCTTTGTTGACACCTTCGCCTTCTGAACCCATAATGACAGCCGTTGGCAATGTGAAATCTACGTCGAATACTTTCTTTTTGCCACCTAAATCGCTTGCTACAACGCGAACACCCGATTGTGCCAAATAGTCCATCACCTGACTCATAGACTTTTCACGACAAACAGCAATACGACTCAATGCGCCTGCCGACGATTTCATGGCATCGGCATTGATGAGTGCGCTGCCGTTTTGAGGTACGACGATGGCATGAACCCCCATAACTTCGGCCGAACGAGCGATTGCGCCAAAATTGCGCACATCGGTCACGTTGTCGAGCAGCAGCAAAAGTGGTGTTTCGCCTTTTTCAAACACAAAAGGGAGTATATCATCCAATTTTTGATACGCAATGAGTGGCAAAAAGCCCAAAATGCCTTGGTGATTACCACCGTTCGCCATTTTTGAGAGCTTTTCACGCGGCACGATACTGAGGGGTATGTTGAATTCTTTTGTCAGTTTGCGAATTTCGATTTCGGCTTCGCCACGCATGCCCTGTTGCATCATCACTTTTTCAAAAGGCTTACCTGCACGAATCGCATCTGCCACAGGGTGGCGACCGTATATGAGGGTGTTTTCTTCTTTCATATCATTACAGATTGGTCGTTATTGGCTGTTTGTATTGGGTATGCTGTCAAAGTCCTTTCGTTCCAAGAGTTTATAGCCACGCGTTGTATCTTGGAAATTGAAGTATCGTTTGTTCGTTTTATGGTATTCGATATTGTCAAAAATAGTGAAAAAGTTCTTCTTACCGCCTGTTATCCACAAAGTTTGCCCAGCATTTTCGGCAACGTACAATGACCGAGTTGAATCAGGTGACTGTGTTGCTGAGATATACAGAGTCTCATAAGCACAACCCCAATACATCAGCAATTTTTTTTCGTCAATGTCTTTGTGGTCAATAAAAAACTTAGTGCCTTCAAAACGAGTAGTCTTACTCAGCATCTCTGTCAGATAGTTGAGACGTTGGGTATAAGGTTTGTGTGTTTGTAAAATGTATAAAATTTTGAAAACCAAAATGAAAGACACAATGCCCAACGCCCATTTTACATTTTTTATTTGAGGCAAAACATCGAAAATGAAAGGTATTGCCAACATGACGGCCAGTGGCAAATACTGACTTTCGAGGTAAAACCAATCTTTACTATCAAAATAGGATGTTGCTATGATGAAAATCAGTCCGAATGCAGCAAAGAGGAAAAACAATGCTTTTAAAAGTGATTTTTTCCACACATAAACACCTATTATGAGTAAAAAAAATGGTAGAACGAGTGCAAAATCGTCAAAACAATGTCCCCAGAATAGTTTTTGGCTTGGTCCTCTAAGCAGTTCTTTCAGCGGACGAACGATATGATTGTTAAAACGTTCGGATGAACCTTTGTCATAAGGACTCAATCCTGTCACATAAAACTTCACATAATTGGCAAGGGCAAAACCTAAAATAGACCAACCCAACAAGCCCCAACTGAGTTTTGAGGGTTTTGGAGTCTGATTTTTTTTCCACAATATACTGAGGGGGGGCATTTTGTCCACAAAAAAATAGCCCCACATGAAACAGAATGGAAAAATAATCAGCGGATGGAAATAAACCAATGTGAAAACCAACCCAATACTGAGGGGGTAATCGTACCAACGCAGTTTAGGAAACTCTTTGCGATTGAGCAACAGAGCAAAATAGACAAAACAGAGCGAAATGCCCTGTATGACTTCATTTTGCGCCCAATAAAATGTGTGGGCTGTCATCAATACATACCACAAGAGAACGCCCAAAGCCATCTCTTTGACTCTCAATATCTTATCACAAATGAAAAATGCTAACCAATGGAAAAGAACGAAAGCCAAAGAGTAGGACATCAGAACGACGTACAAAGGCAAACCCAATTTGGAGGTCAAAAGCGGAAAAGATTGTACAAACGCAGCACCAAATCGCTGAACTTGAATGGCTAATTTACCATTATTGATGATGTCGAAACTTTGAAACGAGGCATCGAGCATCATCGTCCGTTCGCGCCAAAACACGAGGGCTAAAATAGCCAAGACACCGAATGTGGCATGTCCAAGCCAAGTTATCGCACGATTTATATCATAAGGTTTGTTCATCATTCTAAAACTAAGCTGCTTTGAGTCTGACGAGTTTTGAATGGCTTAGCCTTTCGCGTGCATAAGACCGTGTGACTTCAAATTCGCGTATTTGGTGCTTTTTAGAAGGCATTTCGAACATCAAATCAGTCATAATGGCTTCGCAAATCGAACGCAAACCACGTGCGCCGAGGTTGTAGTCCAAAGCTGTGCGAGCGATGAAATCAATGGCATTGTCCGAAAACTTGAGTTTGACACCTTCCAATTCAAACAGTTTTTGATATTGTTTGATGAGTGAGTTTTTAGGCTCGACCAAAATACTTTTCAAAGTGTCCAAATCCAATGGATTCAGAGCCGCCAAAACAGGCAAACGGCCCACCAATTCGGGAATCAATCCAAAGGACTTAATGTCTTGTGGCGAGATGTATTGCAGCAGATTGTCGCGGTCAATCAAGGCTTTTTGTTCGGCATTGTAGCCAATCACTTGCGTATTGAGGCGGCGAGCGATGACTTTTTCGATGCCGTCGAATGCGCCACCACAAATGAACAAAATATTATTGGTGTTGACATTGACCAATTTCTGCTCAGGGTGTTTGCGCCCGCCTTGTGGTGGCACTTGCACGTCTGCACCTTCCAACATTTTCAGCAAACCTTGTTGCACACCTTCGCCCGACACATCGCGTGTGATGCTTGGATTGTCGCCTTTCCGAGCAATTTTGTCAATTTCGTCCACATAAACAATGCCTCTTTCGGCCGCTTTGACATCAAAATCGCAGACTTGTAACAAGCGCGACAACATACTTTCGACATCTTCACCTACATAGCCAGCTTCTGTAAAAACAGTAGCATCCACGATTGAAAACGGGACATTGAGCAATTTAGCAATGGTGCGAGCCATCAAAGTTTTGCCCGTACCTGTGCGTCCGACAAAAAGAATATTTGATTTTTCAATTTCAACCTCCCCCTCAGTAACAGGCGGTTGTTTGAGACGTTTGTAGTGGTTGTAAACCGCCACAGCCAAGGTTTTTTTGGCTTCATCTTGGCCAATGACGTACTGGTCGAGGTAGTTTTTCAACTCTTGAGGTGTTTTCTCGATGGGTTTCCAATCGTCTTTTTTCTTTTTATTGTTTTTTTTGCGCTCAGGCAAAGCCTGTTCACCCAATTCTTGCTCTACAATATCCATCGCCTGCCCTGCACACGATTCGCAAATATGCGCCTCTGCACCCGCAATCAGGATACCCACTTGTTCTTTAGGTCGCCCACAGAATGAGCAGTAAAAACCGTTGTTTCTTTTATTCATGTATAAAAAGACTATTTTTTTCTTAAAATGGACGCAAAAGTAAGCATAGAAAAGCAGAGATTTCCTAAATTCCAAAAATTTAGGAAATCTCTAACGTCTTAAAAATTATTTTTTAGCTGCATAATCTAAAATCAAGTGGCAAAATGACTTGACACCAATGGTGAAGCCACCTTCATCAATATAAAAATCGGGCGTATGGTGAGCCGCTGCCTCGAGCGGGTTTTTATCTTTTGGCATACCGCCTAAAAAGTAGAAAAACCCTGGAATTTTCTCTTGGTAAAGCGCAAAATCCTCTGCACCCGTCGCAGGCACAGAAACGCGCACATTGTCCTCACCTGCCACTTCTTCTAAAGTTGGATACATTTTTTTAGTCAATTCAGGATTATTGAACGTCACAGGGTTGCCAATTTCTATTTCACATACGGCTTCTGCACCTGCCGAAGCTGCAATATTTTGCACAACGCGTTTGATGTTTTCATGCACTTGCTTCTGAATTTTTGGGTCTAAAGCGCGGATTGTACCCTCCATTGTTGCCGTTTCAGGAATGATATTGCCGCGAATACCCGCATGAAAACTACCAATTGTGACGACGGCTGCTGACTCATTCAAAGGTGTCATACGGCTAACAACCGTTTGTAAACCCATAATAATTTGAGAACCCACTACAATGGGGTCAACGCCTGACCACGGATTCGCACCATGCGTTTGTTTACCTTTGATTTTGATGCTCAAACGGTCAGAACTCGCCATTGTACCGCCTGGACGATAGCGAATTGAGCCAACAGGCGTTTGTGAATTGATGTGCAAGCCGAAGATGGTTTCTACTTTTGGATTGTCCAAAACGCCCTCTTTAATCATATCACCTGCGCCACCCGTTTCGCCTTTGGGTGCGCCTTCTTCAGCAGGTTGGAAAATGAAAACGATTGTTCCAGGCAATTCACTTTTCACCTGCGACAAGATTTCAGCCGTTCCCATCAATATAGCGACATGCGTATCGTGTCCGCAAGCGTGCATGACACCCGTTTCCATGTCGTTGAAAGTTGTTTTTACGGTTGATTTGAATGGAATATTGACTCGTTCAGCAACAGGGAGTGCATCCATATCGGCACGAAGCGCGACCACTGGTCCGGGTTTGCCCCCCCTCAGTATGCCGACCACGCCAGTCTTCGCCACGCCCGTTTTGACCTCGTCGAATTTCAAATCGCGTAGATGTTTGGCTACTTTTTCAGCCGTTTTGAATTCTCGATTCGAGAGTTCAGGGTTTTGGTGCAAATCGCGTCGCCAAGCCACGACTTTGGGTTCTATGGCAACCGCCATTTTGTCGAGTTTGGCTTTCAGAGCTGCGTTTTTATCCGATTGAGCTGTTAGATTTTGATTTAAAAACAATAAAATAGCTGTAAAAAACAGCGTTTTAGAGAAAAAAGTGAGCTGGTTTTTCATGTTTTAAATTAGAAATTTTAAAAATGATTGATTTAATTTTTACGAATAACATCGCCTAAAAGAGCGACTTTGATACCAAAATCCTTGTTGCCTTTGTTCATTTCCTCTTGTGCGAGCAAATGGAGACCCCTCAGTATATTTTGCGAAAAAAGGGTTTTCTGTACGCGAATATCCTTTTTGACCGCTAAAATCGCTTCTTCGGAAGGGAATTCTGACAAACCTGCAATTTCAGCCACATTATTAGCCGTCAACACTTCGCTCGAACGAATGCTTTGGGGCAAAGCATCGTAACCTATGACCATCGGTTGTTCAGGTTGTTGTATTTCAAATAGCGCATCGCCATTGGCTCGGGTGTACCAGAAACGACCCATGCGACCAACCGTGTCAACCTTGCGAGGGTCAATACGGTTTTTGGCAACATCCATAACAGACTCTGCAATGTGCATCCGCAAAATACGGCAAACAACTAAAATACCCCCGCCTTTTTCTTCACTGAACGGAATAATCTGCTCGACGCGACACTCCATGTGAATGGGTGATTCTTTGATGCGGAATGGACGCACCAAGTCCGATTTGATAGGTGTCAAACCTGCTTTTTCAAACTCATTGACCTCTTTTGGGTAGCGCACAGCCGTCAGAGTCATTTGACGTACAAAATTATAGCTGACCATATTGATAACACATTCACCTACTTCGCGGACATTGTCGAGGGTGTCTTTGTTCGTTCCATCGTTGGCACGGACACTGCATGTAAAACCCACAAAAGGCGGCTTGCAACTGAAACCAGTAAAAAAACTAAAAGGGGCAAGATTCGGCACCCCCTCAGTATCAATCGTACTGACAAAGGCAATGGGTCGAGGCGAGATGGCACCAATCATAAATTGGTACATATCGAGAGGTGAGGTCAAATCTGGATCTATTTTTTTCATATCAATTCCCTTTTTCAATACTTCGGTAATTTTTTAGTTGAAAAACGGCGGCTTCGCCGCCGAAAAAAGGGAGGATGGAGCGAGATGTTTTATTTTTTTGAATTGTGGGCTGCGCCCACAATTCAAAAAAATAAAACATCTCGCTCCAAAAGGTCT
>JAEUUP010000117.1 GCA_016787525.1 Saprospiraceae bacterium
TCAGACAAAAAAGCCAATGCCCCGACTGTAAAATAGCCAGTGACAATATTTAAAGTTCCTTCCTTAGTATGTTTGGTGAGCCACTCGTGAACGGTTCGTTTTTCGTTGTCGAGAATCATATTGCTTCAGAATCAAGGTTAAAAATAAATTATGGGCTAAAATTAGTAAAACATCGTAAAACAAATTAAAAAAAAGTGAATAGCTTGAAAGTTATTGGTCATCGGATATAAAACGGTGTTTTATTTATCATTTCTTTCAAATGTTATACTTCTGTTTTTGAAAATTCACTAAAACATTCTCTACATAAAAACTTCTCCCTATATTTGGCAATAGTAATGAAAACCCATACTTAAAACAAACTAAATGGATACACTTAATTGGGACGATATTCTCGAAGACATCGAGGAACAAAGAGCCGTTCTACTCATTGGTCATAATTTTTTCCCCAACGCTCATGGAGAGCTAAACACACAGTTGAGCGAAAAACTGAAAGAAAAGTTGTTGTACTTCTACAATCGCGATGGACTTTTTCTTTTCAAAGACAGTGATGCGAAAACCACCGCGCAACAAGTCACTGCTCGTTTCTACAAAAGCAATGCGCCTGATGACGATATTCTGAAAAAAGTGGTCGAAATGCCGTTTCGCTTGATGATTTCGGCGAATCCTGATAAGTTTTTGGTCAATGCTTTTGCCCAATACAAACAGCCTTTGCAATTCGATTATTTTTCATCAAATAACAAAGAGTGTGAGTATAAAATTGAACGCCCGTCGGGAGAAAATCCTTTGCTCTACAATCTGTGTGGCAGCGTTGAAGACCAAGAGTCTTTGATTTTGGATTATGACGATTTGTTCAAAATGCTCAAAACGCTTTTGGCTGACCTCAAAGTGCCAAATGAAATACGCTTGCCTTTGATGAAAACCACGACTTATATCTTCGTGGGTTTCCATTTTGAGCGTTGGTACACACAGTTGTTTTTGCGGTATTTGAATATGAATGACAACCAATTCAGCAACAACAGCCGCAACTATGTCCTAAAAACCACTTTCAAAGATACCGATATGCAGCAATTTTTTATGGAGCAATTCAATGTGAAATTCATCGGTGCGGATTGGTTGTTTTTTGAACAGATGCACAAACGTTTCGCTAAAAAGTATCCGAACAAATTACGGAAAGTTGTGGAACAATTGTCGCCTACGGCAACGACAATTAGCCAATTGGTTGCAAAAAGTGAGTATGCGTCGGCTTTTTCGATGCTCAAAATTTTTGCATCACAATTTGACAAGGACGACCTCGATATGCTGACAATGGCGGAAAGTGCCTTTAGTCAATATCTCAAGGACAAAGCAGAAGGCATTGTGTTGACGGAACACCTCAACAGCGCATTGGCGCGGGTGCGTAAAAATATTTTGGATTTAGCTAAAAAACTATCATAAAATGGCTGCAAAACTATCTCGGTATTTGGGGGTGCAGCCGTTTAAAACGACTGACCGCCACATCTTTTTCGGTAGAGACGAGGACATCGAAAACCTACACGATTTCATCCTTTTGGAAAAACTCGTTGTCTTGTTCGGCAAATCAGGCTATGGTAAATCTTCTTTACTCAATGCGGGGATTATGCCGCGACTGATGGACGACAAACAACCTGCCGCCTTTCAGTTTCGACCGATTGAAGTGCGTTTTACGACCTATATCGAAGGACAATCTATTACGCCCTTAGAAACGATGAAGCGTTTGGTACGCGACATTCCACGTGAGAAAAATGCTGATTTTTTAAGCGATTTTACGGATGGTACATCCCGAGACAATCGGGAGGGAGATACTTTGTGGCTGCAATTCAAGCAACGCCAAACGGTGGCTAATGGGCAATTTGTTCTCATTTTTGACCAATTTGAAGAGCTTTTCTCTTATCCTGTGGAACAACAAGAGACATTCAGAAAACAGTTGGCAGAGTTGTTTTATACCGATATTCCACAATCCGTACGGGCAAAACTCGATACTTTGTCCGATGAACAACGGCGTTATGTTGCCAAACCCATGAATGTCAAAGCGGTTTTTGCTATTCGGAGCGACCGCATGAGTTTGTTGGATTCGATGAAAGACGTGATGCCTGCTATTTTGCACAAAAGATACGAATTACACTCTTTAACGACCAAACAAGCGCGAAAAGCTATTGTCGAACCTGCTAAACTCGAACAAGGCGATACATTCGCTTCACCTGCCTTTGAATATACTGAGGGGGGGCTGGATGCCATTATCAAAGCCTTGACGACAATAACGACGGAGAGCAAAGAAACGACCACAACGGGCATCGAAGCCTTTCAACTACAAATTGTATGCGAATACATCGAAGGGCTTGTTAAAGAGGAGAAAGTGCCTGATATTGATGGTAATGGTTTACCCGATATTACCGAAGCGCAATTACCCAAAATGGCTAAACTCTACGAAGACTATTACCACCGCAAGCTCTCCGAATTGGATATGCCTGTGCGCTTGATAGCGCAAAAGGTTTTGGAAGATGCGCTTTTGGCAGAAGATACTGTAACAGGCGAGGGCAGACGTAAAAGTGTGGATAGGCACGATTTAATCCAAATGGGTTTGACAGAAAACCTTTTGATGGATTTAGAAAAAACCTACCTCATTCGGCGCGAAGTGAATACGGTGGGCGGTTTTAGCTTTGAAATCTCGCATGATACTTTGGTTGCTCCGATTCAGAAAGCGAAAAAGGAGCGCAAAGAGGTTGAGGAAAAAGAACGTTTGGCACAAGAACAGATTGAGAAAGAAAAACAATTGGCTGAAGCCAAAGCGCAAGCTGCAAAAGATAGAAGAAGCAAGCAAATTGCTTATGGGCTTTCCATTGCTGCATTATTCGGTTTGGCTATTGCGGTTTGGCAGTTTTTGGCAGCAAGAGAAGCTAATCGGAATGTTGTTTATATGCTTGTCCGTGAAGCGGATAAAAGTATTTTGAGTTTGGACTATGATGCAGCTTTGGAAAAATGCCAAACGGCTCTTGGTTTAGGTGTCGCTAATGACTCGATAAATCAAAGACTGCAAGAGATTGCTTATTTTTATACTGAAACGGATACTTTCAAAGCCGCTTTGAATACTTTGAATCTGATGAATATATATGCAGATACGAATCGGACGGCTTTAAGAGCAGCTATTCAAAAGATGTCTCCTTCTTATTTTGACTCTTTGGAACATCGGTATTATCCTCAAATGATAAGTGTTGAAGGGGGCAAATTCAAAATGGATAGTACCTATCAAGTTGAAGTGAGTTCTTTTAAAATAGCAAAAACGGAAACGACGGTTTGGCAGTATTTTGTTTACTTGAAAAGCAAACGCCAAAAACCTTATAATACACCAGCTTGGCAATATTCAGGTGATAATCCCATGATTTATGTCAGTTGGGACGATGCAATTGAATATAATAATTGGTTGAGTGAGCGGATGCAAATGCGAAAAATCTACACTGTTGATACATCTAAAAATGCTGTTTTAATTGATTATAATGCCAAAGGCTATCGTTTACCCACAGAAGCAGAATGGGAATTTGCAGCAAGAGGGGGTAATTTATCCAAAGGATTTGAGTTTAGTGGGGATTCTGTTTTGACGAACGTGGCTTGGTTTAATGATAACTCAAATAGCCGCACTCATTCAGTAGCGACAAAAAAAATAAATGAATTGGGCTTATTTGATATGTCGGGCAACGTTTGGGAATGGTGCAATGATTGGTACGCCGCCTATGACATCAGCCAAAAAGAAAATCCGCGCGGCGCAGGAAAAGGGTCAAGCCGCGTGGTTCGTGGCGGGTCTTGGGTCATCAACGATGACTATTGCCGTGTCTCCGTTCGCTACTTAGTCAGCGCGGTCAGCCACGACAGCTACATAGGTTTCCGATGTGTCCGATACGATTAGGCTTGGTCACTTTTACCCTTTTACCCTCCGCGAAGCGGAGCGAAAATTTTTGAAAAATGGGTGTTATTACTGAGGGGGGCGTTTAGGGTCAAGAGATTTAATCCAACCGCCTGTCATTTTGCCAATTTCGTTTATTTTTTCGGCAAAATCGTGGTATCTGGTAGAGTTATAATAGCCTAAATCGTAGCCCAAACGAAAGAAATAGCGCAATTTTTCGAGCAACAGATTAACTTGCGTTAAAATTGCTTTCTTTTGGTTGGTCGGTGCATAATAGGCTTCAAGCAGACGTTCAAGCAAGTCTGCGAGCATGGCTTGAATGCGGTCGCCTAAAAGATAGCGTATTTCATAAAGTCATTTCTCCTGTTCCAAAAAAGGGAACAAATACTTCGAGGTAAAGGGCGGTTAGTAACTGAAAGGTGAATATCGTCCTTTGTCGTTTTTTACTGAGGGGTAGTTTTAAAAAAAATTTCGACGGCTTCGACGTATTCATTTTTAAAAGGGTAAGAAGGGTAAAAGTGACCAAGCCTAATCGTATCGGACACATCGGAAACCTACGTCGTAGGAGTGGATGACCGCGCTGACGTAGTAGCGATAGGAGACACGGCAAATGTCATCGAGGTTGACCCAAGACCCGCCACGAACCACGCGGATGTCTTTTTTTCCGCCTATTGTCCACGCACTTCCGTCTTTAGGCGCATTTTTGTAAGTTTCATGCCACACATCTTCACACCACTCCCATACATTGCCACTCATATCGTACAAGCCCAATTCGTTTGGCATTTTTTTACCAATAGGGTGCGTTTTAGATTCAGAATTGGTACTATACCAAGCCACTTCATCAATATTGTCAGAACCACTGTATGTGAAACCATTTGATTTATTACCACCTCTTGCTGCAAATTCCCATTCAGCTTCAGTTGGTAAGCGATACTTTTGCCCCGTTTTATCACTTAATTTTTTCAAAAAAGTTTGGGCATCATTCCAACTGACATTTTCGACGGGCAGGTTATCTCCTTTAAATTTTGAAGGGTTATTGCCCATTACCGTCTGCCATTGTTTTTGCGTGATTGGGTATTTGCTCATATAAAAACTACGAACAGCGACATCGTGTATGGGTTTCTCTCTCTCGTTTTCATTGCTGCCCATTTTGAAGTTTCCACCTGCCACTTTGACCATAATGATACCCAAAGGGAAGTGTTCTTCATAAAACTGTTGCACCATATCCATACCCACAAACTCTATATTGTCCCATGATTCAGGGTGCTGGATAAGGTCTTGAGCGACAAAAAACTCAAGAATGGATTTGTGGGCAAATTTCCAATTGCCTTCTGCATCGCGTGTCAGCAATGATTGTCCTGTGATTTCGTAATCCGTTAAATCCAAATTATTTTTTTGAGCGATGGCAATAGCTTCCGCTCTTGGCACATACAAAAGCCCTGTACTCGTCCAATGTTTAAAAATATCTAAGGCAATGAGACGTGAATATTCGAGCAAATCTTTTTTAAATTTTTCACGTGAGGTGTGTTCATATTTGCGTTTCTGAGCTTCTCTATCAATCCATTTTTCCACAAGGGTCTGATAAATATCAAAAGTGTTTTTGAATGTGTGGTTACTCTCAACCAATAAATCAATATAGCTCAATAGCATAGGTCGCACCATAAGTTTGGGCGATTTTTGAACAATAGTCGCTGCTTTTTTCTTTTTTTTCCAATTCCAAAATCGAAAAATACCGTATTTTTTGTTGAGATATAGTTTTATTTCTTTGTCGCTGAATGGCGAAACGTAGAGTTTAACGAGTGTATGAAACCCTTTTTCATCGAAACGAGGGATTTTGAGTTCATAAGGTTTTTCTTCTTGGCCGGGGAAATATTGTGTCCGACTTGTTATAACCACTTCTTTAAAATCTCGTGTCAATTCGGCGATTTCGTCCAATCGCATCCGAAACCGTTCATCATCTGTCAAGCCATCAGGTTTTTCAGGAGGCAACAAGCCTTTATATTCATCGAAGGCATCGAGCAAAAGAATCGTTTCGAGAGCTTCGGGTTGTTTGATTTCTTTTATTTGGTCAAGAATACGGGTGTCACCAAAGGAAAGGAGTTTTATTTTATGCTGCCCTTTGAAGTTGAAAAAAGAAGTGTATTGTAAATACAAATTTATCATAAAAGTCGTCTTACCCATGCCTGAATCGGCAAGTACAAGATAATATTTGTTACTTTCTTTCTTCTCATTAAAAGCATTTTTGAGAAAGAATGGAATTAAAAGTTGTGTGGGTATGAATCGGCGGCTTTCGCTTGGCTCTTCTTCGCGCGCAGGCGAATGGCTTTGCCCACGAGTCGGGATAAACAACTCTCTTGAAGATGTTACTTTTTGATAATCAAAATTGGGCAAACGCTTAGTCGCTTCTGAGTTTTTATACCGATTGGCGATATATTTGTATAAATGAAAGAGACCATACAACAACGATGCACTGATAACAAACGACACAACATCTGCTGCTTCTTTTGTGTAGCCATATTGCGTGAATAGCGTCTCTAAAAAAGGAGTCAATGGGCTAAGTTTGACTAACTCTTCAATTATCTTATCCATATTGGTTCATTTTTTTAACAAAAATAAGTGTTTGAATTAAAAACCAATATGTATTTGACAACATAAAGGTAGTTTGAGAAAAGTTTATGTTATGAAATACCTTTTCTCATTCCCTAAACAAGCCCTTCCAAAGCCAAATCGAGCGTATCACTTTCCGTTTCATCAAGATATTTTTGTGTCATGGCTTCAGTTCCATGCCCCAGCAGTTCTTGAATAACACTGGTCGGATAGCCCAATTTTTTAAGAACTGTTGCTGCCGAATGACGTGCCACGTAAGTTGTTAACTTCGTTTTTATACCCACCAATTCCGCTATTTCTTTCAAATCTTTGTTCATGCGTTTCAAACTTTTTTTAATGCGATTATTGATTGATACAGGATTTGTATGCCGTTCACTATGGAGAATAGGAAACACATAAGTATCGGTTGCCTCGTCTCGGTAGTAGTCCACAATTTTAACAGCAGGCTCAACCATTTTTAGGTTAAACTTTTTTCCAGTTTTCGAGCGTGTGTATTGAAATCGCCCATCTTCGACATCAGACCACTGAAGTTTAGCCATATCATTGAAATTCATACCGATACAGTAATAACTGAAAAGAAAATAGTTTCGAGAATTTTCCAAACCTGTATGCTTTGAAAGGTCAACTTGGGCTATTTTTTGAATGTTTTCATAAGAAATAGCTCGTTTTCTGACATCTGACTTCAATTTTGAGACTTTGAAATCAACAAATGGATATTTAGATTTGAGTGCATAACCTTCCATAATTGCCTTATTATAGACGGCTCGAATAACGCGACAGTATGCTCCGACGGTATTACCCGTAACTTTTCGTTCCCTCATGTATTGTTCATAATGAGTAAGCATGGTAGGAGTCATCTCATTGAAATTAAAGTCTTTACCGTTCCGAAAATTAGAAAATGAGTTTTTGGCATCTTTATATGCCTTGCTATTCCCTATCCTACCTGCTTTGACCATGTTTTCAATGACTTCATCAAAAAACTTGAAGACGGTCATTTCTTTGGTTTTATTACGGAATTTTACTTCATATTCTTCGAGGCTAAAATTGGGTTTTTCGGTTTCCATTTCGATTTCCAATTTTCTCGCATCAATGCGTTTTTTTTCAATCAAGTTAACAAGCTCTTGATAATGGGGATTCTTCCGTTTAGGCAACTGTTTTGCAATATCCCATAAATCCAGCCTACTACTTTTACCGAGTGAGATGTATTTCGTTTTACGATTTTGAATAACTCGAATCATTATGGGATGTTCGCCATTTTTTAATGTTTTAGAAGTGTAGAGTAAAACAGATACAGACATTTTCAGAATTGTTTAAACGTGTTTAGAACTTGGTTTAAATATAGTTTAAACAAAAATGAAAAACATTACTAAAGTAACCAAATTATTTAGGGATAAAATTTTCATAAATAATTGATAATCAAACCAATGATAAATAACTATAAATAAATAAAGAAACAATTAGGCTTTCTCATAATCAGGGGGTCACAGGTTCGAGCCCTGTCGGGAGCACTTCATAAAATGTTTATTTTCAAGCAGTTGCAACTTACTTGCAACTGCTTTTTTATGAATCCATCATTCTCAGATGAAAACCATGGAATATGTGCTTCTTTCGATTTAATTAATCAGCCATCAATTTTGTCATATATAGTCAAAAATAATGACTCTTATTTGACACCTAAATAACTACTTCAGTTGACTTTAATCCGTTTTTTACATTTTTAAATGACCAAAGGAGTCGTAGAAAGTACCCCTCAGTATCTTTTTACAAAACAGATATTTTTTACACTATTCTAACAAAAAAGCTATCTTTGCTTATATTCATAGCCGTATCAACACTGTCCTTTAAGTGGCTAAGAGAAAATTGAAGTACCAATGGAAATGCCCATCAAGCTCCTGATTGTAGAAGACGAAATGATTATTGGTGCAAAAATCTCGCTCCAATTGTCCAATCTAGGTTACGAAGTCACGGGCATATTGCCCCGTGGAGAGGAAGCAATATTGCATATTACAGAAAATGCGCCCGATATTGTATTATTGGATATCAATCTCAAAGGTAAAATTGATGGCATCGAAACAGCTCTACAAATTCAGAAAATCGCTGATATTCCAATTATTTATCTGACCGCCAACTCTGATGAAAATACTTTTAATCGAGCAAAATCTACGCGACCTTATGCTTTTATTGCCAAACCATTCAAACAATTGGATTTGCAACGGGCTATTGAATTGACTATAAGCCGTATGATTGAAAATCAACAAACTAAAATCGAAATAGTGCCACAAACTATGGATGACATGGACGAAAATGCCAATGATTCCTATATTTTGAGCGATCGTATTTTTGTTAAACATAAAGAAAAAATGGTCAAAATATTCTTGACCGAAATTCTTTACATCGAAGCTGACCGTAACTATTCGCATATTTTTACAAAAAACAAAGAGTACATCCTTACTATTACACTCAAAATCATTGAAGAGAAACTCCCTCTGCAACACTTTATTAGGGTGCATCGCTCCTATATCGTCAACTTGCTGCAAATAGATGAGGTTGCTGAAAATCATGTCATCATTGGACAAAAAGCGATACCCCTCAGTATTGCAATGCGTGAAGATTTGTTGAAACGCTTGCGGACTTTATAATTTTTCAAGCCAAATTCCTAATTTCCAGAATGAGAACAACTCTCTTTTTAATCGCCTTTGGCTCTCCTACCCCTCAGTATCAGAGGCTCAAAACCTAAGTAGTATCGAGTTTCTTGGCGTTGCAATCGGCTCTAATAAACTATCCCGACGTACAAAAAGCCGTGCTAGCCAGTCAAAACCGAGTGTAATTTGATAGCAACATTGGAAAATACTTAGAAGAATCAATAAGTACTTTGCATCAAAAACTTTATCAAAAACAAGCAAATTATTAAAAATGCATGGCATCTACGAAAATTATATACAATCCGCATCCTTTTCTTTTGGCGAAAGGTATTAAAATCCCTAAAATTAATCGACGGCGAAAAATTTGGGCTTTTTTGCCCTATGATTATTTTGAAAACACTCAAAGACGCTATCCTGTTATCTATTTCAACGACGGTCAGAATGTTTTTGAAGGTTGGAAAGCCCCTTTTGGTAAAAGTTGGGAAGCGCATAACACGATGCGTGGATTAAAACGTTTTGACGAAAGCATTTTGATTGGTATAGAACATGGTAAAAAATACAGAAAAGGAGAATATTTACCATTCGATTTTTCGGGCAACTTTTCCTATGAAAGCAATGCTTATGTTGATTTTATTGCGAATGAATTGAAAGTATTTGTAGATAGAAAATTGAGAACACTAAATGATAGAGCGCATACAGCTATTATTGGCAGTTCGCTTGGCGGTGTCAATGCACTTTATACAGGATTTAAACATCAAGATATTTTTTCCAAAATTGGTATTTTATCGCCTTCTCTTTGGGCGGCTCCGTCTATTTATCCGTTAATAAAGCAGGTAGGCAAACATTTTTCAACTAAATTTTATCTTAGTGTAGGCACAAATGAAGGGGTAAGTACCATTGAAAATGTAAAAAAACTGTATAATATTTTGTCTTCCTCTGGATTTGAATCGCATGAACTTAAGTTGAATATTGTGAAGGGAGGTAAACATAACGAACAGCTATGGCAAAATGAGTTTTCAAATTTTTATCAATGGATTCATAAGTAAGACGATTTTAATAAACGACACCATTACGCACTGTTTTTTGCTCCGAAGGAGTCTCATGGACAAGCAAAAAAGCGTGCTTTGAGAATATTTCTTTCGGATTGAAGCTAAAAATTGAGGCAAAAGCCTCAATTTTTAGCTTCAATCTATAAAAAAATTATTTTGTACGCCTTTCGTGCGCAGCACGAAACAGTGTATAATGGTGTAGTTTATTTATGTTGCGTTACTAAGGCAAATTAATTTTTTATGACTAACCATATATTAAAAATATTAGACCATAGAAAAATCATCACAGCTTTTTTGGGTATTACAGGACAGTTTTATTCCGCTGTTTAATATTATTCTTATCAACAAATTCGTATCAAATACAGAAAAATAATGCATTCAGGAAAATCTTACAATCTATCGGAGTTTCTCGTTTGGACAAGAAGAAACATTTACATGACACTCGTTATCGGAGTCGTTCCTGTGGTTTTGTATCAAATCCTAGGTTTGAAATGGTTGGCAATTCCATGGACAGTTGTCGCTCTTTTAGGTACAGCGACCGCTTTTATTGTGGGGTTTAAAAATACCCAAACCTATAACCGCACTTGGGAAGCTCGACAAATTTGGGGTGCAATTCTCAACAGCAGCAGGGCTTGGGGAACGATGAGTCGAGATTTTATCAATGATAAAGTTCTATCAAAACAGCTTATTTATCGTCATTTTGCATGGTTGACGGCATTGCGATATGCCATGAGAGATACCCGCGTTTGGGAATCCACAAACAAATCATACAATCAAGAATACAAAGCCTTTTACAGCGTTCCTGAAAAAGAAACGCCTTTGGAAGAAGAATTGGAAAAATATCTTTCGAAAGAGGAACTCAAATATATTCTCTCTACCAAAAACAGAGCCGCACAACTGTTGAGTTTACAGAGTAAAACAGTAAAAGAATTGTTTGACAATAAAGAAATAGACAATTACAGATTTGTAGAAATGCAACGGGCTATCAAGGATTTCTTCGACCAACAAGGCAGAAGTGAGCGCATCAAAAACTTTCCTTATCCAAGACAATTTGCCACTATCAATTCTTTTTTCATCAAGTTGTTTTGTCTACTCTTACCCTTTGGGATGCTCAAAGAGTTTGATAAACTCAATGAAAGTGTTGAAGGCTTGATGAAGGGCAATATGGTTTGGTTGGTTATTCCATTTAGTGTGCTGATTTCTTGGGTTTATACCTCGTTGGAACAAGTGGGCGAAAGCACCGAAAACCCGTTTGAAGGGAGTGCCAATGATGTGCCTATTTCACAAATGAGCCGAACCATCGAAATTGATATGCGCGAAATGTTGGGTGAAACTGATTTACCACCTGCTTTACAACCAAAGAATAATATTATTTTATAACAAAATACAATGCTTCGTAGCTTTTTAGCCGTTTTTTAACTAAAAAACTACTGAATGAAAGTAGAATTATGTTTAGAAATTGTTTTAAAACTTGAAATGAACAATTACTGACTGTTTCTCACTATTTTCAATAAAAACAAACGGATTTGACCTTTAATCACGGTCAAATCCGTTCTGTTACCCCCTCAGTATTTCGCAGAGCTATTAAATACTAAACCCACCAGCCACTTCTATTCTCTGAGCGTTGACCCATTTAGCATCATCGCTACACAGAAACGCAACAACACTGCCAATATCATCGGGTAAACCAACTCTACCTAAAGCCGTTCCATTCGCAATCATATCATTAATGCTCTTATTATCCCTTACAGCACCGCCGCCGAAATCAGTTTCTATGGCACCTGGTGCTACCGTATTGACTCGTATTTTTCTACGACCCAATTCAAGGGCTTGATACCTGCTCAAGCTCTCTATACCTGCCTTCATAATGGCATAAGCAGAATAGTTGTTGAAACTAAATCTTGCCAAACCCGACGAAATATTCACAATGCTACTACCATCACTCAGTATTGGCAGTAGTTTTTGGGTTAAGAAAAAAGCTGCTTTTAGGTGAATATTAACCATTTGGTCGAACTGTTCCTCGGTCGTACTTTCATAGGGTGCATAAGTGCCAATACCAGCATTGTTTACGAGTGCATGTATATGCGTTGCATCAAAATCAGTTGCCAATTTCTCTTTTACAGTGCTCACAAATGCGTCAAAACTTTTGCTTTTTGCGACATCTATCTGCAATGATAAGGCTTTTTTGCCCAATGCTTTTATATCGTTGACGACGTTTTCAGCCGATTCTGCATTGCCTTGGTAAGTAAGGATGACATCAAATCCTTTTTTAGCTAATTGAATTGCCATGTCTTTGCCCAAGCCACGACTGCCACCCGTTACAAGGGCTACTTTGTTGTTACTGCTCATTGTTTTTATTTTTTAAAAATTTGAGCCACAAAGGTCAATCAAAAACTAAAACAACAAGTTGCAAAAGCCAATCAATAATTTGCAAATTTCAATCAATTGCGATATTTCAATGGCGACAACGTGGTGTGTTTTTTGAAAAAATTTGAAAAATGGGCAACTTCATCAAAACCTAATGCATAAGCTATTTCAGATACATTCCACTGTGTTTGCTTGAGTAACATCTTTGCTTCTTCGGCAATTCTTGCATTTATTATTTCGGTGGTACTTCTGCTTGTAGTTTCTTTCAGTACTTTATTCAGATGATTGGTGTGTATGCCCAAAGTTTTAGCAAAATCAATCGGGGTTTTAAGTTGAATTGTCTGCACATCACTTTCGATAGGAAATTGTCTTTCCAACAATTCAATAAACAAGGCAGAAATTCTACTAGCAGCATTTGTCACTTGGGTTGTACTGACTATTGGCTTCAATTTCTGTCCTGTGTGTATCAGCTCCATGACATAGTTGCGTATCAAATCATATTTATAAGGGTAAGTAGAGGATAATTCACTATTCATTTTCCTAAATAAAGCCTCCAGTTCAAGGTATTTTTCATCATTTAGCTGATAAATAAAATCACTATTGGGCTGATAGATTGGCAAGTCATCTATGTTCAATCCTGTTTTTGATTTAGACAAAAATTCTTTGGTAAAAACACAAAACATGCCCGATTGATTTTCATCTTGTGGCGTATATCTGTACGGAATTTTGGGCGATGCGAACAATATTCCTTGGTTTTCAATAAGAATTGTTTTGTCTGCATACTCAACAAAATTTTTACCCTTTATAAGGCTAATTTTATAATAAAGCCTACGGTTATAACTCATTTCGCATTTTTTATTGCCACTAAAATAAAACTTAGCAATCTCAAACACATTGAAATGCCCAAAGTCCGTATTCGTTTTATTGTCTAAAAAATAATCAAGCTGACAGCCTGTGTCACCACATATTTCTTTATAAAACTCCTTGATATCTATATTGTCCATTTTTATAAAATTCAAATAATTGCAAAAATAGACAACCAGTTTGAATTTACTAATTTTGTTCGCTTAAATCTTTTTATTTTACCCCCTCAGTAATAAGTAACGCGACAGAAATAAATTACACCATTACACACTGTTTCGTGCTACGCACGAAAGGCGTACAAAATAAATTTTTTTATGGATTGAAGCTAAAAATTGAGGCAAAAGCCTCAATTTTTAGCTTCAATCCGAAAGAAATA
>JAEUUP010000154.1 GCA_016787525.1 Saprospiraceae bacterium
CTTCCATCAAAGCGGCAACGGATAAATACAATTCGCCTGTGGGCGCAAGTCTCTGTATGTGGTCTGTGATAAGCATGGGCTTCGATTCAAGTTTAATAAATGGTGTAGTGGTGTTCCGTCTTTCCGATTCACCGTCGGCAAGGTCCAGGACCTCGCCGATGGTTTTCGACACGTATTATATACTCTTCTTAATTTTGGCGAACATTATTGACCAAGAGGTCTGTGATTGGATGAAGTACATCCCAAATCATATTGCCCGTGATGCCCACTTCTTTGTCAAAATATTCGTCATACAGCAATAAACCCTTTTCATAGTCTATGATATTTTGATTGTAAGCATCAATCAAACCGTTCATCTTATCAATCAACACCCTCATTTGTTCGCAAGGCTCTACCAAATTCAACAAAAGGCAGGTTCTTGCGATGGCATTGTGATATTCTTCCTGTTTTGCCCAAAGTTGAAATACTCGTACCATTGCTGATTGGTTTTATAGATTGAGTAATGACCCTAATAGCTTCGCTAATTGGCTTTCGGGTGTGCGTGGTTTAGAACGCAACGCCACATTGAAAGCTAATTTTTTAATCTTGGCTTGTAACTCTTCATCTATCACGGGTGCGGTGTCGGTTTGCGAATTGTTTTTGTTCCATTCAGCTATGTCGTAGCGTCCTGTCTTGCGGAGGGTTGGCAATAAATCAGTTGTCACCCATTTTTGAAAATCTTTGGCTTCAGGCTTCCTACTCTTGAATATCAAACTGTAGCAGCCACTTTCATTCACGAGCCACATTTTCTGTTTGCCACGCGATGGTGTATCTACTACATACACCGTCTTCTCATAATCTTCGAGTGAAGCAACGGCTTGACGGCTGTTTTGAATGTCTAAAACTTGACAGATATGGTTGGCAATGAGCCAAGGTTGTCCATCAATAGAAAGGGATTGCAACTGATGATCATTGAAAGAAAATAGGCTAAGACCATTTTCGGTCGTCTGTTTAACGCCTACATGTGGGTTGGCTTCGAGATAATCCGAAAAGGCTTGAGCGCGTTCGTGCTTGCCATTGTGAAAGCCTTTACGAGACTTCAAAAACTCTAATACGCCTTCACGGGTGTAAAAACGGTAAGGCAAACCGTTGACAGAGTTTTTGATAATGATGTAATGCACCCCCTCAGTAAAATACTTGTATTTATGTGAAGCAGAATACTTCACACTATGAGGGGTGATGTCTAACGCTTTTGCCAAATCGGGCGTAGAGATGGGAAATTCATATTGAGCAAACTCTGCCCAGTATTTTTTTTCGTCTGTAGATTTGCCATTCTCAGGCGTTTGGTTTAACTTTGTCATCAGAAAAAGTTTTTAAAGGTGGAAAAAATGGATTCAGTTTGATACAGCTTCTTGCTGCATTGTCCGCTCGAACGCCGATTGACGCTCGGCTAAGACCTCCTCGGCGATGCGTGTGAATTCTGGATTGTCCCAGTCGCCGTCACGTAGGCATTTGCGCACCGATTGGTGCTGCACACCCAAGCGGCGGGCAATCTCGGTCAGGCTACCGTTGAATTGTTTCAATTTTTTGTAGAGCAGATGTCTGTTGTTGTCCATGACAGGCATTTTTTTTAAGCGTTTAATACTGTATTTTAATTTGATAGAACAAATATAATGTCATTAATGACATATTTCCAAATAAAAAATAAAAATTTATGTCAATTTTGACGTATTTTTTTATTCATTATTCAAAAAAAACAGCAAATCAATATATTATGAAAACAGCAGGTGAGCGACTAAAAGCCATCAGAAAGCATTTTAAAGATACACAAGGCACGCTTGCAAAAAAAATAGCTCTTACTCAAGAGAATTTATCAAAGTACGAGACAGGAGAACGCCCCCTCAGTAGAGGCGTGGCAGAGAAGATACAGAGTGCCTATCCGACGGTGAACCTGCACTGGTTGCTAACAGGTGAGGGGGAAATGCTGTTGAATGTAGAGAAGCTGGTAGATGGGATGGTGAAGTCGCGGTTTTGGGTAGATGCGTTGGTGGAGCATTATTGCAGTCGGGTGGCACAGGAGACAGGACGGAGCTATCTGGAAGTGTACGAAGAGATACGCTCATCGGCACAGCAGAAGCATAAAGATTTCCTGTCTATGAAAACGGAAGTGGAAGAAGAATAAAACAAGGAATAAGAATCAAACAGCATAACATGATAACAGCAGAACAAAAAGATGCCATATTGTGGTATTTAAAGGATAATTTTCCGATAGGTCGTGAGGAGAAGTATCCTAAAAATGGCGAAGGATCGGAACATTACACCGCTTTATTGCACCTTGCAGGCGGCGAAATAGATACCTTGAATGAGATATTTGCTCATTTCGAACGTCAAAACTTAATATACGATGGCTCATGCAATATAGTTAGAGTGAGCGTGTATGTGCAAGCGGAACTGCACAAACTGATAGAGCGTGGCGGTTATACCGTCGAGAAGCATCAATTCACGTACAATTTAGAAAAATTGTCGCGTGAATTGACACAACTTGAATTGCAAATGGACCACGATACGGTCAGAAAGACCGCCGAAATGTCAGAAGCTATTGCAGCGATACGAAAAGCCATACCCGACATATTGAACCACATCAAGACGGCTTAACGAGGAGGCAGTCCCAAATTTTTGCGACGTTCTGCATCATTTGCTCTGACACGTGCATCAATCTCATCTTTTTTGATTTCATCGTCGTCCCGAACAACCATTTTTTCAAGGTGAAGGTCGAGTTCCACTTTAAAAAGCAGTTCTTCCAGAATGAGCAGATTATTTTCTGCCTCTCTGATTTTTTTGTCGAAATCCTGTCTGAGGGTTTCGAGTTGTTGGCGCAACTGAGTGCCGTTGCCGCTGATGTTGTATTGATACATGATGATAGATTATTGATAATTGAAATCGTTGACGGATTTTAAAAGAGCCTGCTCCACGGTTTTTTGCAAGTCAGTACATTCAAAATGCGTCCTTTTTTTAGGAATCAGTTCAAATTCGTAGAGTAGGCTCAGGAGTTCCTGACGGATGATGGTGCGTAGTTCCTTTTCGGAAAGTTCATTTAAGTTTTTCATATTTGAAAGTTTAAGTTGCAAGTATAAACATTTTGTTTTTAAGATACAAAAAATGTTTTAAAATAAAGAATCAAACAGCATAACACATGAAAAAAAAGGTAGCAAAAGCGCAATTTGAGCGATTGCTAAAAGAACTGGAGGATAGAGCAAATCACAACAATAACAACTGGTGCGACGACATGCGGCACATCATTGCCGAATATTATGGCAAAGAGAGTGACTTATACAAAGGTGTGGCAAAGTTTTCGTTTACAAGAATGTACGTCAACCGTGCCACACCCGAAGACCTGATGCAAGCAAAAGATACTATTAGGCGATGCCTCGCCAACTTAGATACCGTTCAACCAAAGTCATGGACAAACATAGGCTTATTAAGTCGCACAGATTGGTTTACACTGTTTGGATTGATGGGAGTTATAGCGACTCTAACGTATCAAATTGGCGTTGGTCAGGGCAAAGCCGAGAGTCAACGCGAATTGGCGCGTTTGGATTCACTTTTGAAGCGGGTATCGGACAGTCTTCAGGGTACAAATCAAGATACTTTGCCTCATCAATGAACTTCCTATCATACACAAAATACTCGAAATGAAGTTCATTCATCTTTTTTCTAATTAAATAAGTGTCTGATTCGATTTGATTGAGCGTCTTGATTTGCTTTTGCAATTTTGTCAATTTTTTCTCAATAATCAACAATAATAGAATCACAATCAATAAGCAAAAAGCTAAAATAATAAATTCGATTGACATTTTAAGAAATATTTAAAGCGTGAGAAAATAATAATAATTACCACAAAAAGTCATTTGAAAATAGCATCCACCTTTTTTTCAATATCCTTCACCCATATTTGCACCAATTCATCAGGGGCGTTTTCGTTGGGTTTGGGCATGAATTGGCGTTGTGGCATAACGATGGTCAATGTTTTGCTCAGAGCCATCCGTTTCCAGCGTTCGGCAAGTACGGCTTGCGATGCGGCTTTGGCTTCATAGTGTTTTGCCCAAAAGAAGGCGCGTTGCCTATCGGTCACGGTTTGTGTGATTGTG
>JAEUUP010000050.1 GCA_016787525.1 Saprospiraceae bacterium
CTTTCTGTGCCTCCGTGATGAAGGTAAGTGAAACGGGTGGATACTTCATGAAGAAATAATAGACAGTCTGACACACCCGATTCCATAAGCCGCTACACCGATGTCGGGAGGTTGCTTATGAATGAAATCAAAAATTCTTTCACGATTTAAATTCATTTGTCATGCAAGCAGCAGTTAAAAAAGCAGCCATAGCAAAAAAGGCGACTTCACCTGATATGTATGAAGTCATTACAAACCGCATCATGGAACAATTGGAAAAAGGTGTCATTCCTTGGCGGAAAACATGGAACAGTTACGGTTTAGCCAAAAACTATGTAACAGGCAAGCCATACAGGGGGATTAATATGTTGATGATGAACTTCTTTTCACCTCATTCTATACCCTATTATTTGACCTATAAACAAGCCACAGAGTTAGGCGGTCATGTGAAGAAAGGTGCAAAGTCTGAACAGGTGATTTATTTCAATGTCGTCTTTAAAGATGCCAATGACCAAACCATTTCAAAAGATGTTGCCAATTCTTTGCACGCAGCAGGGCAAAAAGTAAAGGTGATGAAGTTCTTGAAATATTACAATGTGTTTAATGTGTCTGATACTGAGGGGATAGATTTTACATTTGAGGAGGTCAAATTGCAACCGAATGAAAAAATTGAACGGTGTGAGCAAGTGATTAACAACTACCCTCGCCCACCAAAATATGTTTTTGAGGATTTGAAAAGTGCATATTACAATCCATTTCTTGATTTTATCAATATGCCACCGATTGAATACCACAATGATTCAGAGGCTTATTATGCGACTTTTTTCCATGAATTGATACACGCCACAGGGCATAGTAAACGACTTGGCAGAGAGGAAGTGATAAACCCGAACAAGTTTGGTTCAGTCCCTTATTCAGAGGAAGAATTAGTAGCAGAATTGGGTGCATCGTTTTTGTGTGGTATCACAGGCATTGACAGAGACCCAATTATTGAGAACGCCGCAGCTTATATAAAAGGTTGGTTATCAAAACTAAGTAATGATAAGCAGTTCGTTTTCAAAGCCGCAGCAGAAGCTCAAAAGGCAGTTGATTTTATTGTAGGTAGCCAATTTGATGATGATAGTGAATAGGTTGAAAATCAAGAGAGTAGGGTTAATCGCCCTACTCTTTTTGATGTTTAAGGTGTTTTAGATTTTATGACCTCATTACGCCCCTACCCCTTTGTGTAATTTCTCGCCCTTTATCCAAAAGCATAAACGGATAGACCGTCTCATCAGCTTCTAATGCTTTTCGTTGAACCATTTCCACATCGCTCATCGCTTTTTTCAAAAAAGCAGTCAGTGTGTCCACATCTTTCAAATAAACATCACACATATTAATTATAACGAGCTTTTGACGAATTTTTACGAAAACGCACGTTTGCTTTTGACAATTCAGCAGCAGTCGTTTTGAGTTTATTTGTAAATAAATTGTTATGGCAATAGTACAGATTAAGCTGAATTGGAAAATCTTTAGCCAAAGGCTCTTTGTCCAAATTGGTATTGGGTCTAATATCTGCATCAACAATTATTTTTTCAATGGTAACCAAAATAACCTCTCATTTACTGAGGGGCATATTTCATTATTTTGGTGAAATGTCAAATCTTGGGGCTTCGCCCCCGTGAATGTCAAGCAGTCTCCCCAATTTTCCGCACTTCGTTTGTGCAAACAGGGTGATACCCCTGCTTTCCCGCCGCTTTGTTTCACTTCACTTTATTTCGTTTAAGTCGCTTTGGTGACATCCACACCCCCTATTTCGAACCTCGCTACGCTTCAAGAGGGTTCTCTTCGCCAGAGGGCAGAAGGGTTAAGAACTTTTTATGAGAAAGTTTTTAACCCTTAATAACAACTAAAAAATGAGGACTTATGACACAAGAAACCATCAATAAAAACCAATTACTCGCAGACCTTAAACAGTTTACAGGTTCAGAGGAATTTTATTTCAACCCACTATTTCGCAAATTCAGATATACTGAGGGGGTAAAATTTTTAGCTCAAAATGCCCATTGTTACTGGTTACTCGATTATGTTTTCAGCAATCAACATGAAGCTGTTTTGAAAGCAAATGAATTTCAAACTTGGCAAATCCAAGTGATTGACAATCATAAAGCGACCATCACAGTAGAAGATGGAAACCATAAAAAACTAAAATCTTTCAAACTTGATTTTACAGATTTTCCACTGGCTGAGTTTACTCTTTGGTTTGTTAATGATACTTTGATGCTACCGAGCGAATATTAGACCTTTTATGGGAGGGCGACAGCTCTCCCATAATTTTTAACACATCATCTTTATTGGTTTTCACCATATTTCAAAATCGCGGTAATTTCACACTATTTTTAGTGTGAAATTACACTAAAAATAGTGTATTAAAAGTGTAATTAAACTGTATTTTTGCACTTGAAAGAACAAGGGGCAACCGTGTACGAGACGGCTACCCCCATTTTTAACTTAAAAAGTCGCTCAAAAATGCAAAAAATTGAAGTATCAAAGACAAATGTTTTTGAAGAACGGTCAAAAGAGTTTCTAAACTCTAAATTTGCCCAACGTTTACAAGACAAGTACAAAGCACAGCCCTACGAAGAACGGCGAAAAGTGCTTTATCAATTTTCCCATATTGGAAGTTGGTTGTGTCATGGCTTGGCTGTTATTGCCAGCACCAGTTATGTTTTTGGCTTTTGCTATTCCCTTTTAGCAAAAATTGACCTACTGCCCTACCCTTCTGCTTTTTCTGCTTTGATTGTTTTATGTGTCTTGTTTTTTATCGAAGGACTAAAAAGGGCTACTGTTCCTGATTTATTCAAGGATGTTTTTCAGTTTGGTTTTGCGGGTTCATATTTCACCCGAATAATTGCCATCATTGCCTTGATTTCTGTTTCAACTTTTTTTTCTTTCAAAGGTGGGCATGAATTTGTCGAATTAGTGATGAATCCACCCACTTACAACGAACCAAAAGAAAAAAATATAGAAGCCATACGAGAACGATACAAGCCCAAAATAGCCAACGCAAAACGCAATGCAGAGGTATATCGTCACAGCAAACTTTGGCAAGGACGGTTAAGTGATGTTCATGCAAACCAATACAAGCAACTTTTGGAAAATGTAACCAAGTTAGAAAACGACGAAAACAAAGAAATACAGGACTTACAGGGAGAAAATCGAGAGTCAAAGCGGTTAGCTCGTATAGACTTTGAAACAAGTCAGCAAGAGCATAAACGCAAATTAGAACAAAGAGGAACAGGCTTTGC
>JAEUUP010000080.1 GCA_016787525.1 Saprospiraceae bacterium
TCTTTTAAACCAACATATATACAATCTGAAAATTGAAAAAGAAGAAGAGAAAGAATTTACACACAGATATGTTAATTGGATATTGCCAGAAATTAGAAGAGAAATAGAAGGTGGTGCAGGACAACTGCATTTAACGAAAGACAAAATAGAATCAATAAATATTCCTTTTCCGAAAGAAAAAGAATTATTGAGAATAAATGAGAGGTTATCCGCATTTGAAAAATTAGTAGAAACAGAGAACGAGTATGTAAACAAACTTAGGGCACAAAAAAAAGCTCTCATGCAAGACTTACTAACAGGGAAAGTAAGGGTAGATTCCTTGATTGAAATTAAAAAATAGATGAAATGATAAACTTAGATGAAATTCAAAGCGCATTGGATTACATAGCAGCAATTGATGAAAATGATGAGCAGGCGTATGAAAAAATATTGAAAACCTTCATAAATATCCGCTTCATTCCTGTGTTTACAAATACTTTTTCTAAAAATGAAGACTCTGGAAGACTAAGAGCCACTTTTAGGACAAGAACTCACACGGATACAAAATTTTTTCAGAAACTGAATGATATTTCATATCCGCCAAGTTTGACAATTAAATCCTATGCACGGTGTAATAGACCGAATCAATCTGTATTTTACTGTGCAGAAAATAGACCTACTTCTTATATGGAGTTAGTTGAATATTGGGCAAAAGAGAAGAATATAGGTGATAAAATAGCTGTGACAATTGGTATGTGGGAATTTCAAAGAGATTTGAATTTATGTATCATCCCAAAGCCTCAAAATAGAATAACTGATTCAGAGAAGTTATATGGCGAAATATATGACAAAAAGATGGCGGAAGGCGGCTATGATAAAAATATGAAAGATTTAAGTGATTTGATTTTTAGTTTTATGTACGAACAGTTTTCTCGTCCTGCGAAAAACGATAAAAAAACTTATTTTATTACGAGTGCATTTACAAACTTGATAATGATGAATCCAAATATAGATGGAATACTTTACCCAAGTGTTCCTTATGGGGGGAATGGTTTTAATTCAGCTATAAAGAGATCAGTAGTTGAGACAGGCGGAATAAAATTAGTTCATGTCACTAAAGATACTTTTAAAATAAGAGAAACAGAGGAAGGAAAACATAATTTTTTGCAGATTGATTCTTTTTCAACAAACAATATAAACAATGAAAGCGGAGAGATAAAATGGAATCATTTTCGGCATTTTATTAAAAGAATTCTACAATTTAGTAACCCTTTTACATAGATAGGATATAATTATGAGCCAAAATAAACATTGGATAGACGAAAGAACGTTCGTAGAAGAACCTCTTTTGAAACAATTGGAAGGTTTGGGCTGGACGGTGTTACGTCTCAAATCGCCCTCCGAAGGTGTGCAGTATCCTGAAGACTCTTGGAGGGATAATTTTTCGCAAGCTATCATCAAACCCAAGTTGGCAGAGGCTTTAAAAATCATCAATAATTGGTTAGAACCTGACCAAATAGAGGAGGCTATCAAAAAACTCACCACCTACACAGCAGGGAATTTGCTCGAAAACAATAAGAATGTTTTGCACTTACTCTTAGAAAATACGAGTGTGAGCGAAAACCGCCAAACAAAACAGCGTGACCCAACTGTAAAATTTATAGACTTTGAGCATCGAGATAACAACAATTTTGTCGCTATTTCACAGTTCAAAGTACGCATAATTGGCACTGAAAACCATATTTATCCCGATGTTACTTTGTTTATCAATGGTTTGCCCGTTGCTGTCATCGAGTGCAAATCACCCAAAGTCAAAGACCCAATGGGTGAAGCGATTGAGCAATTATTGAGATACAGCGAACAAAGGAGCGATAGCGTCAGAGAAGGGAACAGAGAACTTTTTTATTTCAATCAAATCCTCGTGGCAACGTGTAGAGATACCGCCAAATTTGGTACAATAACCACCCATGTAGAAAAGCATTTTTACCGTTGGACAGACCCGTATCCATTGAGTGTTAACGACATCGCCACAGGTGCATCTGCACCCAATGACCAACAGCGTTTGGTTGCAGGGATGTTTAGTAGAAAAAACTTGTTGGATATTATCCAGTCTTACACCATTTTCAAGACCGACGAAAACAAAATGTACAAGGTGGTCGGAAGATACCAACAGTTTAAAGCAGTGAAAAAGACTTTGGAACGCCTAAAAAATGGACGCAATGGAAAGGAGAGAGGCGGTATTATTTGGCATACACAGGGTAGTGGCAAGTCTTTGACCATGATGTTTTTGGTACGTGAAATGAAACAAGACGATGAATTAAAAAAATGGAAAATCGTTTTTGTAACAGACCGTACAGATTTAGAAGAACAATTAACAGGTACAAGTGGCACAATTGGATTCAGCGTAAAAGTGGCAAACCGTATCAGTAAATTGAAAGATTATATCCCTGGCGATACGGCGGATTTGATAATGGCGATGATCCACAAATTCCAAGATAGAAAAGAAATCAATTATGGTATTTTGGATGAAATGAACGCCAGTGACCGCATTTTGGTAATGACCGACGAAGCGCACAGAACCCAATATTCTGTATTGGCTGCCAACTTACAAAAAGCAATGCCAAACGCCACACATATCGGTTTCACAGGTACACCGATTGCAAAAACTGAAAAACGTTATGGTGATTACATTGATAAATACACTATGCGCCAAGCGATTGATGACGGTGTAACGCTTGAAATAGTCTATGAAGGCAGAACACATAAGGCAGGAATAACGAATAAAGAACGAATGAACGCCAAATTCATAGACGTTTTCAAAGACTATAACTCCAAGCAACAACAAGAAATTTTAGGTTATGCGACAAAAACAGCGTATTTAGAAGCACGAGAAACCATAAAAGCCAAAGCAGAAGATATGGTCAATCACTACGTTGAACATATTTTTGCAAATGGTTTTAAAGCCCAAATTGTAGCGACTTCAAGAGAGGCGTGTTATCGTTACAAAGAAGCGATTGATGAAGCTCTCCAAAAAAAGATAGAAATACTGAGGGGGGCTAATCCCTACAAAATCAATGTGGATTTATTGGCAAAAGTAGAAACAGATGTGGTGATGTCAGGCAGTAATAACGATGAACCACATTTGAAAAAATACACCGATGGAGGAAAACACAAGACCATAATTGAACGCTTCAAATTGGGTTATGAAAGCGAAAAAGATGGAAATAATGGGTTTATTGGTATCGTTATCGTCAATAATATGCTTTTGACGGGCTTTGATGCACCGATTGAGCAAGTCATGTATCTTGACCGCGTTATTGTTGCACACAACCTTTTACAAGCAATTGCAAGGGTTAACCGTGTCGGAAATGCCAACAAGACAAAGGGTTTTATTATTGATTATGTGGGCGTTGGGCATCATTTGAAAGAGGCAATTTTGCATTACAGCGATAAAGAAGTATCGGGTGTAGATTCCGAAGAAGTAGATGATATTATTGATTGTTTGAGTAGCGAAACCGAAGAGGTGAACGACTTAGTTTTGGCACATCAAGAGGCGATGGACTTCATAAAAAAGTACAATATCGAAGATTTGAACGATTTTGATGTGTTCTACGACCTGTTTTATGATGATGAAATGCGTTTTCAGTTTATTCAATTGTATAGGAAACTATCTAAAGCGATGGATGTGTTATTGCCCAATCCAAAGGCTTTGGACTACATGAAAGACTATTTCTGGCTTTCAGAAATCAACGTTCAAGCAGGAAGGCATTTTAGAGACGGGCGTATGAGTATGAAAGGCGTATCCGCGAAATTGAGAGCTATCACCGATGAATATTTGGTTTCAAAAGGTATTGACCAGAAAGTACCACCTCTTTCAATATTGGATAACGAATTTTTGGATGAAGTTTCTAAGAAAAAAAGGTCAAAAACTAAAGCTGCGGAAATAGAACACGCCATTCGTAGTTATATTGGTGAAAATGTGTCTCACGACCCCGAATTGTACAAATCTTTTGCTGAAATCCTTGAAAAGATACTGGAAGACAATCAAAATAATTGGGAAGCGATTTATGAAGCCTTGAAGGAGTTTTTGAAAAAA
>JAEUUP010000083.1 GCA_016787525.1 Saprospiraceae bacterium
TAAGTAATCAGAAATAAGTTTTCGCGTGTTTGATACTCACTGTTTTGCGCTACGCGCAAAAGACGTACGTTGAAAGTTTTTCTATTGGAGCGAGCGATTTTTTGATTACAATTTTGGCTTTGCCAAAATTGTAATCAAAAAATCGCTCGCTCCTCAAAGTCCTTTTCGCCGCCAAAGGCGGCGTGTGAAATGCACGAAAACTTATTTTTGACTACTTATAAAGTCAGATGGATGAGTATCTGGTTGTCCAGTTGACAACTGAAATCAGCGTATATAATGCCCGACTAAAATATAGCTCATCAAAATCACAACTGTAGCTGTCAATACCCCTATCGTGATATTCTTTAGTCTGTCTTTACTGAGGGGAGGGATACGGATAAATGAATAGTGGGCTTGAGATGTAGCAGTATTATTATCCAATTGCACTAAAAACAATTCATAGAAATTACCCAATTTATTTTTTTGGTCGGCTTCTAATACTTCAGTTTCGGGCTTATTTAAAGTATAAGCCGCTAAAAAACCTAAGAGTGACTCCCTTGGGTTCGCTGTTTCACCATTCAAGAATCGTTTAATCGTTTTGTTGCAAGGTAAATGACAGTTAGGGTAGGCTTCTTTCAACTTATGTGAAATTTGCAAAGGGTCTCGTTCGATGTTTGCCTTTTCTAAGAAAGCCGTAGATAGTTTTCTGTATATTGGATTCATTCTAACTTTTTTAAGTAATTAAAAATTAAGCTCATTCATTGATTCATACAGTAAAATTTAGCGATCGGTGAGTAATGAATATATAGGCTTTGTTTGTTAATAAGCATAAAAGAAGTTTTCAAATACTGTAACAGCATTTGAAAATAGATGGATAGTATGCATTTTAATTATACCAAAATAAAATGTGAAGCTCGGTTTTTAGGATAGTTATTCAAAATTAGAATAACTCATACGGAGAGTGAATATCCGAATAATTGCTCATAGGTTTTTTAAAATAATTAAAGAATGTAAGTTCGTTTGTTCCAATAAAGTTGTTTTTAGATGTTTTTGTCATAAAACCAAGTATTTTATAAGTCTGTTACTTATTAAAATGATTCGATAACCGTTTATTTGTTTAATGATGTGAGGCGGTTTGGTATTTTTACGTTTTATAATTTTGGGTGAGGAGAAATCTACTGAAAGTAACTTAATATATTGGATATTATTTATTTATTGAACATGGTAGTAAAATTTGTCCATTAATAAGCCGCTTGTTTTACGAATACAAATTTATAAGTTGTATTTTACATTTGCAACACTTTTTAAAAATATAATTTAAAAATCAATGTATTTTTTTAGTCTTAAATTAAGTTCTCATCTTTTTAGGTCATATCATCTGTCTTTATAGACATATTTTTTCTTATAAATGGACACAATTTGGATTAACTTAAAAAAGTTATCCAAATATTTAAGATAGAATGTAAACTATTTTATACCTCATTTTAATTATTGTATCTCAACGATAAATGTTGGACTTCCAAATGTTCTTCTTAGGTCTTAAAATAGGCTAAAAACGACACTTTTGAGCGAATTGCATTGGTTTTGACAGCTTGGACAGAGTTTGTCCACTGTGGACAAAGCATAAAATGGTGTGTCCATAAGTGGTCTTAGTCTGTCCATGAGGGGACAAAATATTCCCAGTCAAATGTCCACCTGTCTATTGTTGCTTATCGAAATAAGTCCTATAAACTTGTGTATCGGTTTGAACTGAGAATCGCAATTTACTAATCAAAAAATTTTTAATCAATGAAAAACTTTCTACAAGCGCACCATCTGGTCGTCTCCCTGCGCTGCTATGTACAGGTTGATATTGAGCCAAGAGGTAACTCACCGAACCAACATTTATCGAACCGAGACACCCCCTCAGTATCAAAACCATTGCAATTGACCACAATGGCGTTTTCTCAATCGGAAATTCTCCCCTTTAGTACACCGATACAGAATAATCTAATGGACAAACGGCTTAAACTTCCATACGTAATATTTTAAAATCTAAATCATGAATATTTTGAACAAACATTTTACGGGTTTTTCACCTGTTTCGCAAACATATGAAAAGCGGAATAGGATGCACCCGTACCTTTCCCTATTTTTAGCAGGCGTTTTTTTTCTGCTATTTGGTAGTACAGCTCTTTTGGGGCAATCACCTCAGACATTTACAAGTAGTGGAACTTTCACTGTTCCTGCGGGTGTGACTGGCGTTACTGTCGAGCTTTGGGGAGGTGGTGGCGCAGGTGGCGGCGCTACGAATGCCTTAAGAACAACTGGCGGCGGCGGCGGCGGTGGCACTTATACTAAAGCGACAAATGTAAGCGTGACACCCGGACAAGTGATAAACGTAACGGTGGGTGCAGGAGGTATTGCTGTCACTGGAGCAAATGGTGGTGCGGGAGGTACTTCAATTTTTGGTTCATCTTCACCCGTTTCTGCCATTGGAGGCAACGGAGGGTTGCTTAATACAGGTACAACTGCTGGTACACTCAATGGTGCCGGTGCTGCAGCAGCGATAGGCATTACATACAATGGTGGCGCAGGTGGTACAGGTAATGCAGTAACAACAGGTACGGCACAACTTTATAGTGGTGGTGGCGGCGGTGGTGCTGGTGCTGGTGGTAACGGTAACGCCCCTACGCCCATAGGTATCGAAGCTGGTGTAGGTGGTATCGCTGGAGCTGGCACAGCTGGTGGCAATGGTGCTGCGGGAGTCAATACTTTAGGCGGTGGTAATGGCGCTGCAGCTACTCAACTAGCAGGTGGTGGTAGTGGTGGTCGCAATGCAACCACTCTGATTCAAGCACAAAGAGCAGGTGGCAATGGTTTCAGAGGTCAAGTCATTGTTACATGGGAAGCACCTATCTTGACTATTACTGGTGGTACAACGGCACACGGTGGTTCTTGTGTAGCTAGTGCAGCAAGTTCTATAACTTATACGATTACAAATACAAGTGCCATATCAGCGACGAATGGTCTTGTTTTGACATCAAATGATCCTCAATTTGTCATCAGCAATTTGTCATCTACAACTATAGCCCCCCTCAGTAGTGTGACTTTTGATGTGACATTCACACCTACAAGTAGTGGTTCAAAAAGTGCAATAGTAACAGTATCGAGTTTAAATACAACACTGGGTAACACACCAACTATCTCTTTGACAGGAACAGGAACAGCTCCGCCTAATGCACCAACAATTGGTACAATCACTCAACCTACTTGTGCAGTCACAACAGGCAGTGTCCAATTGACAGGGTTACCAAGTGGTAGTTGGACAATTGTAGCGAGTAATGGTGGTGGTACCATATCTGGTTCTGGTAGTACAACCACATTCACTGGTTTGACGGCAGGAGCATCTTACACTTTCAAAGTGACAGATAATACAACTGGTTGTACATCTGTGCCTTCAAGCGCAGCAACTATTGATGCAGACCCAACAGCAACGATTACACTGACTTCAGCGACAGGTACAGATGCTCAATCGGTCTGTTTAGCAGATGCCATTACAGATATTACGTACAATATTACAGGCGCAACGGGTGCAACTTTGACGGGTCAACCCCAGAATATTAATGGTGTGTATAATAATGGTGTATTCACAATCAGTGGAACGACATTCAATATGGCAGCACCAGGTCTTTACACCTACACCATTTCAACGCTTGGTGGTTGTGGTACTGTGACTAAAACAGGCACAATCAATGTCGTTAATAATCCTAATATCATTACATTAACATCTGCACCGACGACGACAGCACAATCTATTTGCTTTGGTTCACCAGTTACAAATATTACATACAGTACTACCAATGCTTCAGGTGCAACATTTTCAGGCTTACCTGCGGGTGTTACAGGTTCTTGGGCAAGTAATGCTGTTACCATCAGTGGTACACCCACAGTAGCGGGTACATTTAATTATACAGTGACACTGACAGGCGGCTGCTCTAACCCTGTAGTGACAGCCACAGGAACTATTACAGTTGGACCTAAAACGACGATTAGTTATGCCAGCACACCTTATTGTACAGCAGGTGGCACTGCGTCAGTGACTTTTTCGGGCGAAAGTGGTGGAACATACTCTGCACCTATGGGATTATCTATCAATTCGGGTACAGGTGATATTGATTTAGCTGCAAGTAGTGCAGGTGTTTATACCATAACATACACTTATCTGAGTTCTTGTGGGAGTACACTGACAGCTACGACGACAGTTACAGTTAATACAACACCATCCGTTTCATTATCCCCCCTCAGTATAACAGGTTGTATTGGTTCCCCTGTAACGATAAACTCATTAGTTTCGCCTGCAACACAGCCCAACTATATCCATGTTTGGTCAGTATCGGGCAATGTTTCAAACGTTACAACAGGCGGTACATCGGCTTTAACAACATCTAGTGCTACTTTTACTGGCAATGCACAAGGTTCGGTTGTTGTCAACTACAAAGTGACAGACGGCAACGGTTGTATGTCCCAAACCGTGTCAACAAACGTAACAATTGACGCACCTCCTGTGCCAACAAGCGCAGGAACTAATCAAACACAGTGCGAAAACGGTGTGTTCCAATTAGCAGCAAGCATGGCTGGGCAACCTTCTGGTGCATTAGGCACTTGGAGTGGTAGTGGTGTGATGTTTTCAAACGTCAATGACCCCAATGCAACAGCTTCAGGTTTGGTAGCGGGTACTTCTACTACTTTGACGTGGACAGTGTCAAATGGTTCTTGTTCATCTACTTCAGCCACAGTGACGTTGACCAATCAATTCATCAGATTGAGCAGTCCTTTGATGGCTTCAGCTTGTAGTGGTTCTCCATTTGTTTACATTCCGACAAGTGCAACAGCAGGAGCATCATTCAGTTGGACTCGTCCAGCTGTGGCAGGCATCAGTAACGCGGCTGTAACGAATGGTGTTGGTAATGTTTCTGAAACGTTAATTAACACAACAAATACACCTATTGATGTAGTTTATTTATTTACAACTTCTGCAAATGGTTGTAGCAATGCTATACCAGAATTTGTGGTTGTCACAGTCAATCCAAAACCTGCCGTCACGAATATGACAGCGACTATTTGTAGCAACGCAGGTTTCGCATTGACACCTACGGATGGTGTAAATGGCTCAGTCCCAATGGGTACAACTTACGCATGGTCAGCCCCCTCAGTAACAGGTGGCATGACAGGCGGCGTAGCAGGTAGTGGTTCAAGTACAATAACGGGCATTTTATCAAACGCTACAAGTGCATTGCAAACAGCAACTTACACCGTTACACCAACGGCTAATGGTTGTGCGGGCAGTTCATTTACAGTGACAGTCAGTGTAAAACCACTTCCTGCCATCACTGCAATGACGACTTCCACTTGCAGTAATACAAGTTTTACAGTTACTCCTACTAATGGTACAAACGGCTTTGTACCAACAGGTACAACTTACACATGGACGACCCCCTCAGTAACAGGTGGTATGACAGGCGGTGTTTCGGGTAGTGGCTCAAACATAGGCGGTTCATTGACAAACAGTACTACCTCTAATCAAACTGCGACTTACACCGTCACACCAACAGCTGACGGTTGTGCAGGCGCAACATTTACGGTAACGGTCACTGTTAAACCTACACCAAGTTTGAGTAGCTCACTATCAATTGCAGCTATTTGTAGTGGTTCTTTGGCGACTTATACGCCAACAAGTGCCTTGTCAGGCGCAACATTTAGTTGGTCAAGAGCCGCCGTTTCAGGTATTACTCAACCTACTACGACAGGTACAGGTGGTATTAACGAAACATTGACAAATACAACAGCTAACCCAATAACAGTCACTTATGTATATGTCACAACGGCAAATGGTTGTAGCAATGCCTCAACTCCTCAATCTGTAACAGTTGTCGTCAATCCAAAACCGACATTGAGTAGCGCATTGACAGGAGCAATTTGCAGTGGGACTTCTTTTAGCTATACAGCAATGAGCGCAACGGTTGGTACAACATTCGCTTGGACTCGTGCTGCCGTCACAGGCATTACTGAGGGGGCATCATCAGGTAGCGGGAATATTCTTGAAACATTGACAAATACCACAACAGCACCTATAAATGTCACTTATGTCTATACCTTGTCAGCAAATGGCTGTACAAATACGCAAAATGTTGTGGTAACAGTCAATCCAACGCCAAAATTGAGTAGTGCTTTGTCAATAGCGGCGATTTGTAGTGGTGCTACAGCCAGTTATACGGCAACAAGTGCCACATCAGGCGCAACATTTGCTTGGTCTCGTGCAACAGTTTCTGGTATCACAGAGGTTGGAACTTCTGGCACAGGTAACGTAAGCGAAACTTTAACCAATACGACGACTGCACCTATCACAGTCACTTATGCCTACACTATCACAGCAAATGGTTGTAGCAACCCTCAAAGTGTGACGGTTGTTGTCAATCCTAAACCAAAATTGAGCAGCGCATTGTCCATTGCCGCGATTTGTAGTGGTACAACCGTGAATTATACACCCACAAGTGCCACATCAGGTGCAACATTCGCATGGACACGAGCAGTAGTATCTGGTATTTCAAACGCAGCTGGTTCAGGCTCAGGCAATATCAGTGAAATTTTGACCAATACGACCAATGCACCTATCACAGTCACTTATTCAATCACAACAACAGCAAATAGTTGTAGTGGTACGGCTGAAAACGTAACGGTAGTGGTCAATCCAAAATTGACTTTGAGCAGCACTTTGACACCTACGGCAATTTGCAGTGGTTCGACATTCGCTTATTCGGCAACAAGCCCTGTATCGGGTGCTGTGTTTTCATGGACACGGGCGGCTGTTGCAGGCATCTCTCAAGCTGCTATTACAACACCAGTGGTGAGTGCTAGCATTAGTGAGATGTTGACTAATACGACAAATGCATCCATTTCTGTTACTTATACATTTGTCATAACCGCTAATGGTTGTTCAAATTCTGAAAGCGTTACAGTCGTAGTGAAGCCAACACCTTCGGTAAACAATGCAACAGTGGCGACTTGTAGTGGCGGGACATTTGCAGTTTTGCCACAAAACGGGGTCAATGGCAATATTCCGACAGGTACAACTTATAGCTGGGCAGCCCCCTCAGTAACAGGCGGCATGACAGGTGGTGCTGGTGGTAGCAACGCACCTATTGTCAACGGCACATTGACCAATACAACGTCAACGGCACAAACAGCAACTTACACTGTGACGCCATCAGCGAATGGTTGTGCAGGTACACCGTTTACAGTTACTGTAACGGTTAGTCCAAAAGCCAATATTACGAATATGACAGCTGCCATTTGTAGCGGTGGAACGTTTACTGCCACACCAACAGATGGTATCAATGGCACTGTTCCAATGGGTACAACATACAGTTGGGCAGCACCCTCAGTAACGGGTGGTATGACAGGCGGCGCATCAGGCAGTGGTGCAAGTGCTATTTCTGGCACATTGGTGAATAATACGACAGCAGCTCAAACGGCTACTTATAATGTAACGGCTACAACGGGTTCTTGTACAAGCACACCATTTACAGTAATAGTGACGGTAAATCCTACGCCACAAATAACAGGTACAACGGCGACTGTTTGTCATGGCAGCACTTTCAAATTCACACCACAAGATGGCGTTGACGGACGCGTTCCGACTGGTACAACTTATAGCTGGCCTGGCAACACGGGCGCTAATACAAGTGTAGAGTTTGTTGTCTCGAATTTGACAAGTTCGCCCATAACATCAACTTACCAAATCACACCGACAGTAGGTGGTTGTGTGGGCAGTGCATTTAATATTGTATTAACCATTTACCCAACACCGAGCATTTCTGGGCCGACAGCCGTTTGCGTGGGCTCGAAAATCACTTTGACATCAGGTTCTACACCTGCTTCGAGTGGAGCTTGGGTTTCTTCCGCACCATCAATTGCAACCGTAAATGCAACTGGCGAAGTAACAGGTGTGGCAGCAGGTACCACCAATATTACATTTACAGACGTTGCAGGATGTACAAACACGGTGACAATAACGGTCAATCCAAGACCCAAAGCAACTTTAACAACTGCCAATGGGGCGACTTTCATCAGTCAAGGAGCCTGTTCATTGCAGCTTAATGCCGCTATTACAGGTGGTCAGTCACCTTATTCACCTAATACATGGTCTTCAACATCGTCGTTGTTACAATTTAGCAGTTTAACAGGTATGTCCACTTCGGTATCTTCTTCTACATCAAGCCCTATAACAATACCAGCAAGTGTGACTATTAATTTTGAAACAATAGATGCTAACGGTTGCCTTTCAGAGGTATCGCCTATTTCATTGACGATTTATCCAGAGCTGCAAGCAACTATTACAGGTGGTTCAGGTGTATGTATATCAGCAACATTGGCTTTGTCAGCTTCTATCACAGGTGGTAATGCAACAGGTAGAACAGTGACTTGGATTTCATCTAACACAGCTATTGCCACAGTCAACTCAATGGGCGTAGTGACAGGTATAGCCGCGGGTACAGCCGATATTACACTAACAGTGACTGATGCCAATGGCTGCTCTGTTTCCAAAACCCAAACGGTTACAGTCAATGCATCATCTGTTTCTACATCAACAATCAACAATATTAGTTGCAATGGTGCTAATGATGGTATTATCTGTTTGTCAACAACGGGAGCTTCTCCTTTTACTTATTCTTGGAGCAATGGCGTTTCTGGTTCATCTAATTGTAATGCAGGTTTAGTAGCAGGTACTTATGCCGTAACAACAACTGATAACAATGGTTGTACATCAACATTGACAGGTTTGACAATCACTGAACCTGCAGCAATCTCTGCAACTATTTCAGGCTCAACCGCCGTTTGTCAAGGTGGAACGGCCCCCTCAGTAACTTTCACTGGCGCAGGTGGCACAGCACCTTATACATTCACATATCAAATCAACAATGGTTCTAATCAGACAGTTACAACAACTTCTGGCAATAGCGTCACTGTTGCACAGTCAACAGCTTCGGCAGGTACATTTATTTATACTTTAGTGAGTGTTACAAGTGGTGTTTGTACAAAAACGCAAACAGGTTCTGCAACCATCAACATCGGTGCACCTATAACAGGAATAGTATCAGCTGGACCAGACCAACCAGCTGTGGGTGCTTCTACGACTTTAGCAGCCACTGCCGCACCAAGTGGCACAACAGGGGCATGGTCAGTTGTACCCGCAAATGCAAGTATTACATTCTCAAATGTTAATGCGGCAAATGCAACGGTTTCAAATCTACCTTTCGGAGCAACAACGCTTCGTTGGACGGTTTCAAACACAGGTGGTTGCTCTACAAGTGATGATGTGGTTTTGACGCGTATTTCAATCACATTGGATATTGTTGCTGCATTGGAAGGCCCTCTTGACAATGCTACTGGTCGCATGAATGCCAATATCAGACTTTTATCAAATTTCCCTACCGATGGCTCGGGCAACCCAAGTCTTGCTGTTCGTTCAGTAACGGGTCTCTATGCCATAGTGGATTGGATAACAGTCGAATTGAGAACAGTGGGTAATGTTCCTGCAACAGGTAACTATGTACGTCAAGGTCTAATCAGAACAGATGGTCATATTGTGGAAGCAGCCGATGGTATATCGCCGCTCAAATTTGACGTGCCAGATGGCAACTATTTCATTGTCGTCAATCACAGAAACCACATCGGTTTCCGTTCAAATACGCAAGAAAATTTGACTGCATCAGCTTCTCCGATTAATTTAAATTTTGCGGTTGGTAATGTTTTAGCCTATGGAACAGGTAGTTTGAAATTTATCAATGGTGTTTACTGTGCTTTTGCAGGCGATTGTAGTACCGATGAAAATATCACGGCGACTGACTACAATCAATGGAAACCTAAACGCTTTGTTGATGGCTACGAACCTGCAGACTTTAACTTAGATGGTACAGTTGATTCAAGAGATTATAGCTTATGGAATCCAAATCGTTTCCAATCAGCGCAATATTAGTAAACAAGCGGAAGTAAACCATTTACGCCAAGCCTCAAAACTTGGCGTAAATGGCACTCTTTCATATTGCTTAATGGAACGATTTACTATTATTCACCCATTTTAAATTAGGAAAAATGAAAAAAATATTCATTCTATTATCCATTTGCCTGTCCGTCTTTCAAACTCAGGCACAATCAAAATACTGTGCATCTGTTGACTTGGTTGGTTCTAATATCGAAATCTCTATAAAAGAAACAAATGGCACGCCCTTTTTCATCGGTGTAAGCGATATTATTATCAACCCTGGAGGGCTAAATTATACAACTTACAGTTGTGCCAATTCTTTACCTTGTGTAGCTATCAATGGGGGGCAATCGTCTTTGCTGTCGCCTTATACAATTGATGTGCTTAGAACCCAATCAGGTAATTTAGCTTTGAGTATATTGAATAATGGAGGCTCAAAACAGATCGGTTCAACAGCAGAACTTTTGGTGAGTATTCCTGTCACGGGTTCAGGTACACCAACGTTGGTGAACAGTACTATCTTCAATAATACGTCTCCTACTTCATCTCAAATTTCAGAGTTTTGTACATCCACTGTCTTACCTATCGAGTTACTGTCTTTCAAAGCGGATAAAAAAGAAGACAAAGCTTTGATTCAATGGGAAACCACGAAAGAAAAAAATCTCGCTTTCTATGCAGTGGAGCGCAGTATTGATGGAAAAAACTTTAAAACCATCAACTACGAAAAGCCAAAAGCTAAATCTGAAAACGAAACAGCGTATTACAATGTCGTAGATGAAAAACCAGAATTGGGCATCAACTACTATCGTTTGAAAACGCAAGATTTAGACGGTGCAGTGAGTCAATCAAAAATCGTTAGTGTTGATTTTGGCTCTCAAATCAAAGCGAAAACTTTTCCTAATCCCTTCTCGCATGACTTGAGTATAGAGATAGACATCGAGAAAAACATCAAAGGAAATGTTACTATTGAATTGCTCGATGTTTTAGGTAAAGTGATACAAACCAAATTGATTGTTGCAGAAGGTCGAAAAGTGAACTGCACCTTGCCAACAGATGATTTAGTACCAGGCACTTATCTCATTCGCATGAAAAATGGAAATGATACTTGGCAACAAAAGATTACTAAGTATTAACCGTGCCTTTGACTTACGATTAAAAAAATAGATCAATGCCCTCGACTTTGCTAAAAGTTCGAGGGCATCTTTTGTGTACCCCCCTCAGTATTTTTCACAAATAGCAGGTAACAAATGACTTATTCACCGATTATTTAGAAAAGAACCTAATTTTTTAAATAAAAACAAAATAAGTATGAAGTGTTTAAAAACAACAATCAGTTTATCTATCCTATTTTTCTCAGGAAATTTGTTTTCACAAGACATCATCATGCTCAAAAATGGCGAAGAGGTGAAATCAAAAGTAACAGAAGTCAATAGCTCCGAAGTGAAGTACAAAAAACACAGTAATTTGGAAGGTCCAACGTATAGTGCCAACAAAAGCGACATTTTTATGATAAAATATGAAAATGGCGAAAAGGAGGTTTATGGCGCTATAAATACAAAGTCCGACCTTGTCACCCATAAACTCGATACACCAACCCATCAAACCAATTCTACTTCAAAATTGAATGAGGATAAATTTTTGCGGATAAGTGGTTTTAGAATTTATGAGGGCAATACAAAAATCAGCGGTAAAGAATTTGAAGCTAAAATGAGAACCAATCCTCTTGCCTATGGCGACTATCAAACTGCGAGATATTTAAACATTTCAAGCAGCCTCATCAGTAGTATTGGGTTGATTTATTCAGTTATTCCAATGTTAAATGAAGAAATAACGCCTCAAGAAAAGAAGACTGCGAATATTGTGAGTTGGAGTAGCATTGCCGTAGGTCTTGGAATAGGATTTTTGGGTAACTCAAAAATGCAGAAAGCCATTGCTACTTACAATTCTTCTCAAAAAGCCGTAACTCGTTTAAGTGTCAATAAAAATGGGGTTGGTTTGGCGTTACATTTTTAAGTAATCAGAAATAAGTTTTTGCGTGTTTGATACTCACTGTTTTGCGCTACGCGCAAAAGACGTACTTTGAAAGTTTTTCTATTGGAGCGAGCGATTTTTTGATTAAAATTTTGGCTTTGTCAAAATTTTAATCAAAAAATCGCTCGCTCCTCAAAGTCCTTTTCGCCGCCAAAAGCGGCGTTTGAAATGCACGAAAACTTATTTTTGACTACTTAAAAGAAAAAAGAGAGGCAACTTCTTACCAAAGTTGCCTCTCACTGTATTAACAATCAAAAACTAAGGTTTTCAGTTACCCAGTTGTGTCATTGTATTGAGTGCTGTTTTATTAGCAGGCTCGATTGCCAATACTTTTTGGCAGAATTCTTTAGCCTTCACTAAATCTTGCTGCGCACCATAGTAGATAGCCATGTAGTTATATGCAGTGGTTACAAAACTTTTTGTACGAGCGTCTTCTGGTTTGGCTTCGTAAAGAGCAATGAGTTTTTCATAGGTATCTTTTGCCAACCATTTAGGATTTTCTACGTCATCTATTTGAGTTTGTGACATACCTTTGTAATAGAAGCCATCTGGACCGCTCGGCACTGCCTCGATGTATTTATCACAATATTTTATAGAACGCTCGTATTCCCGTGTCACGGCATTTGCATAGTACATACCAAAGAAATAGTCAGAATAAGTCGCTTTACAGCCTTTGTTAACTTTCTCATCCAACATGCTCAAACCTTCTTTGATGAGTTTTTGGTCGTAATAGCCTTGAATAAAGCTTGAATAAATTTCACAAGTACGTGTTGAGTCTAATTTAATTACCTCATTACCATATTTAATTGCAGAAGCTATATCGTTCAATTTCAAAGAAGAACGCATTGCATAGTTATAGTCATAGTCCACAACGCGGTCAGCAGGCAATTTTGCCAACAACATTTTCGATGCTTTGTTAGATTCTTCCATCAACATTTTCCACTCGTCGCCAAACTCTGCTGGTTTTTTGCCTTTTTCGAGTAAAGTTGCTTTCTCGAAATTAGCCCAAGCCAACCAGCGATATACTGAGGGGTACTTGTCTGCACTTGTTGCAGCAAATTTGTTTGCCTCTGTGATGGCACGAGTATAGTCTTTTGCAGAATAAGTCAAGAACTTGATGAAACGCAAACGGGCATCTGGGTCATCTATTTTGGTTTTTGACAAGTAGCAATCCAAGTCACCAGTTACTTTGTTGAACTCGCCAGTGGCATAGTGCAACTCTGCCAATAATTTGCAGAAACCAGCGTAGCTTTCATCTACTTTACGACCCGCTTCGCACTCTTCGATGGCTTTGTCATATTTGCTGGCACGTTGCCAAATCAAGGCACGTTTCAAGTAAACCTCTGGGTTTTTAGGGTCTTTTTGAGAAGCTGTTTCGTAAGCACTCATCGCACCACCTGCATCGCCTTTTGCCAATTTAGCATCACCCATTTTGATCAAAGCTGTTGCAGATTTAGGCTCTATGTCACGAGCGCGCGTGTAATTTGCATCAGCTTGGTCAAGGTTTTTGTTTACACCATTCATATAAGCATCTCCAATGAGCATAAAAATCTCAGGATGCCCCTCTTTATATGGTTTAGCTTTTGATGCGCGAACAGCACTGTCAAAAGTTTTGAGAGCTTCTTTCTCATTTTTTTTGTCGAGCAACAACTTACCCATACCCACTTGGCATTGAGCATTACCTTTTGACAATGTTAAACCTTTGTTATACTGCTCGCGTGCTTTTTCCATAGCTTGTTGAGGATTGTCATCAATCAAGTTCAGATAATCGCACTCACCCAACCAGAAATAAGCCTCCGCTTGTTTGTTGGGGTCTTTTTCAGAAGCGATGTATTTGTCGAGCAAACCTTTGGCTTCATTATAGTTCTCGTTGACGATTTTTTTCTTAGCTTCGTCCAAAGCCGTTTGTGCATTCAATGTCCATGCGAAAAGGAGCAACGCAGCGAAAATTTGGATTCTTTTCATTGTCAATCTCATGTTGTAGATGTTGTGAAGAAATGTTTTTTACTAAACGCTAAACTCTGAATTGTAAAATATCTTTTTCTTACCCCCTCAGTATTTCTTTCAAAAAATCGGAAAAAAATTTGTCAAATGGTGCAAAAAACGATTTTTTTATTCATTTCTAACATTAAGACGAAAACAGACAAAAAGGATTCTTCTTTTTTAGTTAATGAAATTTTAAACTTTACAAGTGGTTGTTTTCAAAATTATTTTTAAAAGATGCGCAAAATTACAAAATGGTTGTGCGTAGCCAAGTCTAAATTTCAAAAAATTTTGTTTTGCTTATGTAAAATATTGCAAATCAAGTATTCATGTTTTGAACTATCAAAAAAAATCTGAAAACGGCTTCAAAAACATTGATAACAATGTAATCTCAAGCTCAATTTGGCTCATTCGTGAGGTGCTAACTTTTTGAATTTGGGGTTATTCATCTTTTCCCAGAATAGTTTTGATTTAGGTTCAATATCTCTTGCTCGACTGAAATAAGCCATCGCTTGCTCAAGGTTGGGATGGAGACAATTTAAATAAGTATCGCCAATGTACATATAAGTATAGGGGTCTCCTTCTTTATAGTTTTTAGATTTCGAGGAGCGAATGGCTGTATCGAAGGTTTTTAAAGCTTCTTTCTCATTCTTTTGATTGAGTAGTAATTTCCCCATACCTACTAAGCATAAAGGATTGTTTTTTGAGGTATTCAATCCTTTTGAGTATTGCTCAAATGCTTTTTGTGAAGCCACTGCTGGCTTTTTGTCAATATACTGCCAATAATAGGTTTCGCCGAGCCAATAATAGGCGTTGGCTATCATCTGGGTGTCTTTTTCAGTTTTGATGTACTTAGTCAGTACCCGACATGCTGATTTGTAGTGTTTCACCTGAATATAATTTTTCGCTTTTTCTATCCTTTCTTGCCCTTTTATAGAAAAAGTAAATAGGCATAAGCTGAACAAAATGACTAACTTTTGCATGTGTCGCTTGATTTGATTAAGAAAAAATACATCAATAGGATTCTGAATCGTCACCTCATTTTATGGTGTATTGCCTACTTCACCCACAGGTTTTACTTTTATTTCGATATTCCTTTCTTGTTGATTAGCTGGCAACAAACCAGCTTTCAGAAGTATCAATTGACCAATTTCACCATGCACAAAGGCTGTAAATCCAGAAGCCAACCCTGCACGACGCTCGCGCGTTATCATATACACTTCTCTACTGAGGGGGTACTTGTTGGGTATCAAATTGCCTTGATAAGGCTTATAAAAAGTCGTGCTGCCTTTGGGTGACACACTGACGAGACGCGTTTTTTTCAAAAACTCCCGTGTACGCGGGTCATCAGAGTCTGAAACCCAACTCCAACCGATGATACCGATGGCGTTTTCATGGCTTGCCACATAATTGACCGCTTCGGCATGGGTTTTCATGGCATAAGCATTTTTAGGCATCGCCTTTTCGCCTGTCATATTGAGCAGATAACTGGTTGTGCCTGAGTTGGCATTGTCGAACACTAAATTGATATCGCCCGAACGTTTGCCATTCACTTGCGACCAGTTTGTAGTTTGACCCCTCAGTATGGACATGATTTGGTCGTAAGTAATATTCGTATCGCGGTTGCTTGGATGCACCAAAAAGGCAATGGCATCCACACAAATCGGCGTTTCCAAAGGGTCGAATGTGATGGCTTTGAACGCAGCACGTTCCTTTGCATCCAATTTGCGCCCAATCATAATGGTTTTGACACTGTCTTTGTAGAGGTCTTGAATGCAGTCACTTTCAGAACGTTCTTTGACGGTTATGTGTGCTTTTTCGTAGTGATGATGAAAAATATCGGCTTGAGCATAGGCAATCGGTGTCAACGTTTCGTCAACAGCCATGCTGATTTTACCCGAAACAGGTGTATCCAATTCTTCGCTTGCAGAAGGTGATTGATTCGCGCAACTTGTTGCAAGACAAGCTATTGCGATTGAAAAAAAAAGTCCTTTTTTCATGTATTCTTACAATTTTAATGTCAAAAGACAACAATATTAAATTATTCCGTAGCCGATTTATCCCAACCTTGTCTGGCTCGATACATTCTAAAAAGCCCATAGGCAATACAGCCAAAGCCGAATACCCAGCCGAATGTTTTTGTGCCAGTCATCAGCAAACCAGCATCGGTTGTGAGCATGATGATGCCGATGACCAAATAACCCAAGGCTATCAACATTCTAAAATAAAAAGGCAACATACTTTTTCTTTGTTCGCGCATGATTTTTGATTTTTGGCAAAAATAGGCAAATTGTTTATTAGTCATTGGTCATTGTGCCATTAATTTAAATGACCAATGACCAATAAACAAAGGACTGAAAATCACTGTAAAGCAAACTTGATAGGTATGGTGTATGCAACCGAAACAGCCTTACCATTTTGTCGTCCAGGATGCCATTTGGGCATCAATTGCACGACTCGAACGGCTTCTTCGTTGCATCCACCACCGATACCTCGTTTGACGACGACATCCCGAATCGTACCGTCTCGACCGACCACAAACCCGACATAGACCGTGCCTTCGATATTATTTTCACGAGCAGGTGCGGGGTATTTGATGTTAGCTCCTAAAAACTGATACATGGCTTTCACACCGTTCGGGAATTCAGGATTTTGTTCGACTGTGATAAATGGTTTATCCTCGTCAACAGGTTTCGTGTCTTTGGGTTCAGGCGGCGGTGGCACATCTGCGGTGACTGGTACTGAGGGGGGGACATAAGCCGTCGGTTTTTCGCCTTCCACAGTTTTATTGCCAATCAAAGCCGTTGAATCCGTCGGTGGTACGATGAGTGGCGGCTCTTTTTCTGCTTCGATGGTGACTTGTGGCGGTGTAAATTTCACCATCGCTATTTTCTTAACAGGTGGCGGTGGGGGCGGTAGTTTTTTAGGAATATCTGGTTTTTTCACGTCTTCAATGGGTGGTGCGACCATTTCTACAACTTTATCTGCTGGAAATAGGCTTTTAAATTTCATCTTATCAGCAATCAAAGGGCTGCTGATGAGTAGTGCAAAAATGGCAAAGCCGCCTATTGCCGCTTTTTGAATGTGTTTGCCATAAGATTTGCGCAGTGCATACGCGCCATAGGCTTTGTTGCGATGCTCGAACAAAATATCGTCCAAGTCGCGTTTCAAATAGTTTTCCATGAAACGAGAATTTTGAAATTGTGAGAGAATTTATGGTTTGAAAAAGCGACGCGTCGTATAAATAGTAAGATGATACTGAGGGGGTATTTTGGTGTGTGAGGTTAAAGATTTTTTAAAATTATTTTTTCAAAATATTGATTATTAGCGTTTTGTATTGGTACAACTGTTCATTTTCACCTCGAATAAAGCCATTATTTTAAACCTAAATAAGTAGAATCCATCGCTTCCATAGGTGCCATTGTGAAAATCGAATGCGTGATATTCAATTCGTCAATTGCATCAATAAGGTGTTTGTAGTGTGCCTTTTCAGTTGCTTTCAGAAGGACAAACAGCTCCTTTTCTTCACTGTTGAAATAGGCTTTTGCTGCTTCTTGTTTCTGTAAAATCAATGTTCGCAAACCTTCTCGTGAGTAATCTGCACTGTCTGGTTTTGCCCCTTTTTCGAGTGGACAAGTGTAATATTTGACCTTATCCGTTTCGTCGAGCAACAAAGTCAAGGCTCGATTGCAATTGATTTTCGGATAATCAGTGATGTGTCCTCCGTCCGCAGGTGCTGTCATCTTGATAACCTTTGGCTTCGCAAAAGAAGAAGCCAACATGAAAAAAGTGATGAGTAAAAAGCCTAAATCCACCATCGGAGTCATGTCAATGTGTGGCGATTTGGCGTTGGTTTGAAATTCAGCCATGATGTTTGATTTTTAAAAATGATAAAATATAATTGTTTGATTATTAGTCATTTGAATTGTTTCTCTTCCTGAATCGGCGGAATAAAATAAATCCTACACCTCCCATCAAAAACAGTGACCAAGTAGAAGCTAAACCTACAATCAAATTGAGTAAAAGTTGCCAACCACTCAAAAAACCATCGCCCAATCGAGACCAAAAGCCCTGTGGCGAACCAGATAAATTGGATGAGCTTTTGTAGAAAGTCAAATTCAAAGTGCTGAACGCAACTTGGCTTGATAAGTATCTCAAACGACCTTCGGCTGACTCAATTTCAGAGCGTACATTGTTCAACTCACGTTCGACTTCCATGATTTCTTTGATACTTTGTGCTTTTTTCAAGAGCGTTGTATATTGATTTTCAAGTTCTTTTTTAGTTTTTAAACGAGCAGCAACGTCGATGTATTCCTCCGTAACATCTTGTGTGTGAATGTTTTTTGAATCAAAATATTCTGCATTAGATGAAATGACACTCAGTAGTGTGTCAAAGTTTTGTGCAGGCACACGCACCGACAAATGCACTTCTGAGGTCTTGTCATAGCCCGATTGACTTTCTTCGCTGACATAGCCATTGAGTGTATTCGCTGCATTGACTATGGTCTGTCGTGTTTGGGCTAAATCGGACGTTTTGAAACGTATATCACCTGTTTTGATGACTTTTCGATCAATGACAGGAGCTTGAGGTTCAGTTGAACCTTCTTTTCTTCGTTCATCTTTAAGCAATGGACTATGCAATTCTGTTTGGTCTAAGGCTGCTTTTTCGTTTCCGTTACTCGGCGGCGGTGGCGGTGGTACAGTTTTATCCATAGCAGGCGTTTGCAATTCAGCCGTTTTAATGCCTGATTCCTTATTCTGATGGCATGAAATCATCAAAATGCTAATTAAAGTAAGGGCTAATACTGAGGGGGTGACTAATCGCAGAAAATTTTTCATGAACCGTGATTTTGTTGTAAAAAAATGTTTTTTAGTATAGATGCAGAAATATTCATTTTGGCGTGAAGATTTAAAAAAAATTTGGGAGCAGACTTCTTTTATCTTTGCACCCCCTCAGTATTTTTGAAAATTTGAATAATTGTAAAATATTGACAGAATGCTTGATAAAGATTACTGGAAAAATCGTTGGCAGACAAGCACAACAGGATGGGAGGTAGGTGCTGTTACGACACCTATTCGTGAGTTTGTGAACCATTTAGTTGAAAAAAAAACGGATAAAAATTGCAGAATTTTGATTCCAGGTGCGGGTAGTGGTCACGAAGCAATTTATTTTTATGAGCAAGGTTTCCACAATATTACGGTGTGTGATTGGGCTGAAGAAGCATTCAAAACAATTAAAGAAAAATTGCCTCAACTACCTGATAATCAGCTTGTTGTTAGTGATTTTTTTGATTTAGTTGGCGTATTCGATTTAATTGTAGAACAGACTTTTTTCTGTGCGATTGACCCTACTTTACGGACTCAGTACGCACAAAAGTGTTCTGAACTTTTGAATAAGGAGGGAAAGGTGTGTGGCGTTTTGTTTGGTAAAGAATTTGATTTTCAAGGTCCTCCATTTGGCGGTACAGAAGGGGAGTATCGGGCATATTTTAATCCTTATTTTGAGATAGAAAAAATGGATATTTGCCATAACTCTATCAAACCAAGAGAAGGGTCAGAACTTTGGATTAATTTAAGAAAAAAATGAATCCAGTTAATGTATGTTTTGTGTTAGAGAACAAGCTAATATTAAGCTGTTTTTTATTTTTTAGGGTGTTACATGGATTGAGCTTTTTTACCAAACGAAAATCATAAAAAGGCATGTTTTTCCAAATTTTTTTTGGAAAAACATGCCTTTTTGTCAAAATTTTGTCTTTTTATTTGTAGCAAAATAAATTTTAACATTTTAGATTTATTAAGCTAAAAGTTTTTTTCTATCATTGCGTCGAAACTCAATTTTTGAATTGTTTGAAGGATAAAATTATAAGCTAAAAATTAACTAGGACACATTTTTGTTAATGCAGTTTGGATATGAAGAATAAAGTTACGAAACAGCAAGTGGAAGTGATTTCGAAGAGTCTTGTAAGCAATTTTCTTAAGCCACAAAATATCGTTCGCCTTACAGCCATTACGGCTATCAGTGCATCAACTCTTTTTTTTACAGAAGCAACCAATTTGACTTCTTTTGTGACAAAGCGGGGTCTCAACGCACCGCGTTTGAGTGCCTTGCCTGTGGTTTCACCTAATGTAAAATATGGATTTGCATTGGATACATTCAACGTTATAGAAGATAAAGTTAAACATGATGACATTTTTACCATCATGTTGGCAAAAAGAGGATTGACTGCAAAACAAGCAGATAGCTTGGCACGACAAGCAAAGGCATATTACGATTTTGAGAAAATTCAAGATGGTACACCTTACACGGTTCTAAGTCGTGACCCACGTACAGGGTATGACTATTTGATTTATGAACCTGATTCTAAGCGTTTTATAGTTGTTGATTTCAAAAATGTTACAATCAAGGAAGTCAAGCGCGAAGTTGTGACACGTGAATTTGAAATTGCAGGTAAAGTCAAAAATTCGTTGTGGGAAACGATGGTCGAGCAGGGTTTAAGCTATGCTTTGGCAGATGAAGTGGAAGATGCTTTGAAATACAAATTTGATTTACGTAAATTTGAAGATGGCGACGAATACAAATTAATCTGGGAAGAAGAATTCGTCGAAGGGCAATCCATTGGTGTCAAAACGCTGAAAGCCGTATCCATCAAAGATAAAAGTGCTGAAAAACCTGTTTATGCTTTCCATTTCAACAATGGTAAAGAAAAAGGTTGGTATGGAAAAGATGGTTTGCCGATGCGCGATGGTTTCTTGAAGTCGCCTCTAAAATATAGCCGCATCACATCTCACTATAGTAAAAATCGCTTCCATCCGATTCTGGGCTACAATCGTCCGCACTACGGTACAGATTACGCTGCGCCGCACGGCACACCGATTTTGTCTGTTGCTGATGGCGTTGTGACGGAAGCACGGCACGGCGGTGGCAATGGTAACTACGTCAAAATTCGCCATATGAAGCCTTATGAGTCGCAATATTTGCACATGAGTCGTTTTGCAAAAGGTATTTCACCTGGCACACGAGTCAGACAAGGAGAAGTCATTGGTTATGTGGGTTCAACAGGTTTGGCCACTGGCCCGCATGTCTGTTTCCGTTTCTGGAAAAATGGCTCTCAAGTCAATCACCTAAACGAACGCTTGCCACAAGTGTCAACATTTTCATCGTCTGACCGTGAAAAATTCAAAATTATCAGCAACGATTTGACTGCAAGACTTGAAAAAGTGCCATTCTTATCAGAAGAAGATTCAAAGAAATTGAAACGTGAATTCTTGTCTATGCGTGGCAAACCATAAATTGTGTATGAAAAGACCTTATTGAAAAAAGCAACGTCTCTTTACTGAGGGGTTGCTTTTTTCATAAATACACAATTTATACAGCTTAATATTCACGCTCCATAACTCATATTCTCATGGTTGAGTTTTATCTTTGCGCCCAATTTTTTATCAAACAATATTTCAAAATTCATTATTACAGAAAATGAAAGTCTTCAAATTTGGCGGTGCATCGTTGCGTGATGTAGAAAATATAAAAAATGTTGCCGCTATTCTCAAAAAATTTAGTTCTGACAATCTGTTCATCGTAGTGTCGGCGATGGGAAAAACAACCAATGCTTTGGAACTTATCGTCAGCTCGTATTTTGAACGCGATGGCAAGGCTCAAGGTGTTTTGAATGATATTCGTCAAAAACATGAAGCCATCATGGCAGATTTGTTCGACCCTTCGGATGATGTTTATGCGCAAGTGAACGATACTTTTGTCGAAATTGAATGGATTTTGGAAGACGAACCACACGATACTTACGATTATGTATATGACCAAATTGTGTCTGTGGGCGAATTGTTATCTTCAAAAATTGTTGCGGCTTATTTAAATAAAGTAGGTTTAGGCACAACTTGGCTCGATGCACGTGATGTTTTGAAAACTGACGAAACATGGCGCGAAGCCGTTGTTAATTGGGATGCAACAAAGGAAAACGCCCAAACGGTTGTCAAACCACTTTTTACTGAGGCGGCCAAATTTGTGGTAACTCAAGGTTTTATTGGTTCAACCAAGGACAATAATACGACCACTTTAGGACGTGAAGGCTCTGACTATTCGGCCTCGATTTTCAGTCATTGCCTCGATGCGGAGGGTATGTATATTTGGAAAGACGTACCAGGCGTTCTGTCAGGTGACCCCCGTGTGTTTAAAGATGTGGTGAAATTGGATAAAATTCGCTACGATGAGGCTGTTGAAATGACTTATTATGGCGCAACTGTCGTTCATCCGCGCACCATCCAGCCTTTGATGGCTAAAAACATACCTCTGAATGTACGCTCATTTCTCGACCACGATGCTGCTGGGACAGTGATTTCATCAGAAGCCCCCCCTCAGTATCCGCCGATTTTCATGGCAGAGCGCAATCAAATTTTCTTGAAAATATCGAATAAAGACTTCACATTTTTAGTCGAACCGCATATTCGCGATTTGTTTGAAATATTTACAAGCTATCATATTTTCATCAATTTGCTCCAAAACTCAGGTGCTTATTTTTTCATCAGTATGACTCATGTGCCTGACCGTCAAAAAGAATTGATGCGCGATTTGCGTGAGAAATTTGATATTGAAGAACATCTGAATTGTGATTTATTCACCATTCGCCACCCAACGCCCGAAGCTCAAGCATTGTTGAAAGAAGGCAAACGCGTATTTTTTGAGAAAATGATACCCGATACTTATCAAGTTTTGGTAGGTTAAAGGCTTTTTTATTCCTAAAAAATGAATCAAAAAGCCTCTGAAATCCGTATTCACTTTAATTAACAATCATTTTTTCAACTTTTTAACCCAAATTAACACCCCCTCAGTATGAAATGATTTTCTTTGCAAAATATTTGCTTTCGAGCAAATAACCTTGATGAATAAATTTTTAACATAAAAAAATAAAATATCAGAACGATGGCAAAACCTAATAAGCCGCAACAAATTCAACCCAAAACTGCCGCTCCCGCGCCTGCGCGCCCACAAGCGGCTGCACCCAAAGCGAAGGCAGATACCCCCTCAGTATTTGGTCAAAGAAACGACAAATTAGTATTTGGCAAAGAGACGTACAAATGGATGCTGATTGGTATAGCGATTATGGCGGTAGGTTTCATTCTGATGTCTGGTGGCTCAATGCCTGACCCCAATACATGGGACGAAAGCATCATTTATAGCTCAACTCGCACAGTGGTTGCACCATTTTTGATTCTTTCAGGCTTAGGTGTTCAGATTTTTGCGATTTTTAAGAAAAATTCGACAGCTGAATAATTTGCTCACTATTTCTACTCATTTTATAGACCAATAAGGCTGTGATTAAGCCTTATTGGTCTGTTTTATTTCAATTTTTAATCAAAACAAACTCAACTAAATGACATACTTACAAGCCATCATCATCGCCATCGTAGAAGGATTGACGGAGTTTTTGCCCGTCAGCTCGACAGGTCACATGGTTATCACATCGTCCCTCATGGGCATCTCAAGCGACGATTTTACAAAAATGTTTGAGGTCGTCATCCAATTTGGGGCAATTCTTTCCGTATTAGTCCTCTATTGGCGACGTTTCCTTCAAAATTTTGATTTCTATGTCAAATTAGCAGTAGGTTTTTTGCCTGCGGCAGTGTTTGGCGTATTGTTCTACAAACACGTCAAGGCTCTTTTGGAAAGCCCAACAACGATTGCTATTATCTTGTTAGCGGGTGGTGTTGTATTGCTTTTTGTTGATGAATGGTTCAGTAAAAACGAGGCAAATCCACAAGTACAAGACCAAGAAATAACGTATAAAAAAGCCTTAATTGTCGGCTGTTTCCAAGTATTGGCGATGATTTTGCCTGGTTTGAGCCGTTCTGCGGCCACTATTATCGGCGGTTTGACTCAAAAACTGACACGTCAAAAAGCGGCTGAGTTTTCATTCTTTTTGGCAGTACCAACCATGGCAGCAGCCACTTTAAAAGATGGCTATGAGTTCTGGAAAGGCGTGAAACTCGGCGAGATTGCCCCCCTCAGTACAAGTCAATGGGGCATATTGGCAGTGGGCAATATTGTGGCTTTTATGGTTGCGATGATTGCCATTCGTACCTTTATTGGTTTTTTAACCCAGCACGGGTTCAAAGTTTTTGGTTATTATCGCATTGTGGTGGGTTTATTGATTTTAATTTTGCAAGCCATTGGTTTTGAATTGTTTGTGGGTTAATCCTGTTTTCAGTACAAAGACTGGAAATTTAAATCTTTGTACTGAAAAACTTTATTCTAAATCTCATCAACTCATTTTTTTCTCAATTTATCGCTCTTCAAATCGCCCCATTTGCGTGCTAAGGATACACTGTAGAAAAAATACTTATCACTATTCGTAGGTGTAGCTGCGATGCTGATACCATCGAGATAATCGGTGAAAGGCATCAACAATGAAGCCTCCAATGCCAATGACCAATCGGGATTCATATCGAATCGAAAACCCATGTTTAAAGGTATAGTAGCCATTGTCTTAGAAATTTCGGCGACCATGTCGGGGGCTTTGACATCCAAGCCTTTTACTGAGGGGTTGAAGAAAGTGAAACCAATGCCAGTGGACATAAAAAAGTTTTTTTGAGACACAAACTCCCCGTTTTCATCGTAACTTTTTTTGGCTAATGGCGCATATTCCACTGTTGTGCCGACAAAAGAAACAGGCGATGAGAACGAAAAACCCCGCTTTTGGCGGTTGACATAATTGGCATCGTTGCCCGAGATTGTGCCTGTTTGAAAATAGCCTTTCAATGCGAACTTTGGATTGGCATATCGCTTGGAAACAAAAACACCCATGCCAATATTGATTTCGCGTGGGTCGAGCAGACCATAAACCAAGTCGCCTTGATAACTGACACAACCGAGTGTAAAACCAGCAGACATCTGAGCCAAAGAGGAAAAAGTGAGTGAGAGGAGCAAGCAGAGCGTTGTTAAGGATTTAGTCATTCTTGTTCGGTTTTTAGTATTTTTATGCGATAAATCAAATTCGATTTTTGTATGAGCAAAGTTTGTTTTTTTATTTTGTAATAGATATTTTTTTTGAAGCATTAACACTTTCTTACGCAAAGAACAGAGTGTAATAATTGGAGAATATGACCGAAAAAATTGTAAAAGTCACAGAATTGGCTGATTTGCAAGCGATTTTAGCACAAAATAGTGGCGAAGGCGGCGTTTTTTTAGTGAATAAACCTTTGACGTGGACATCGTTTGCTGTGGTCAACAAGCTGCGTCACCGCCTCGTCCGTGTTTTCAACAATAAAAAACTCAAAGTCGGTCATGCAGGTACGCTCGACCCTTTGGCGACAGGGTTGCTTATCGTTTGTTTTGGTAAAATGACCAAACAAATTGACAGTTTTATGGGACTTTCAAAAGCCTATACGGGTACAATTCGTTTGGGTGAGACCACACCCAGCTACGATGCCGAAACCGACGTGAATGCCCATTTTGCAACTGACCATATCACCCCCTCAGTATTGGAAGCGACAAGACAATCTTTTTTGGGCGATATTGACCAATTGCCGCCCATTTTTTCAGCGATTAAAAAAGATGGAAAACCCCTCTACGAATCGGCTCGAAAAGGCGAAGAAGTAGAAATAAAATCACGCCGTGTGACAATCCATCAATTTGATATTCAACGTGTTACAGAAAAAGATATTGACTTCTATGTGCATTGTTCTAAAGGCACTTATATCCGTTCGTTGGCTTATGATTTCGGCAAAGCTTGCGACAGTGGTGGCTATTTGACCAAACTGTGTCGAACTCGAATTGGCGATTTCAGCTTAGAAAACGCTTGGGAATTATCGGATTTAGTGAGTGCTTTGGAAGGTGTTAAACTATGAAAATGAAAAAAATAAGCCAGAAAATACAACTCATCGCTTTGCGCCAATATGCTAATACATTGGCTTTATTTTCAGAACTAAAAGCAGGTGAGTGGGCGATGAAACTGTTTTTTACGCCTCGAAAAGGGCGTTTGACCGACGAAAATCGTCAGACTTTGCGTTCTGCCACTTGGGAAACTTTGCAACTGCGCGATGTAAAAATCCAAACCTATCGGTGGGAAGGCAAGGGCGAAACCATTCTCCTGGCGCATGGTTGGGAAAGCAATGCGGCGCGTTGGCAACAGTTGGGCAAAAAGCTGCGCAAACAGGGTTACACAGTCGTTGCCCTCGACGCACCAGCGCATGGCGAGTCGGGCAGTGCGCAATTCAATGCTTTTTTATATGCCGAAATGATAAAAACGGCTGTCGAACGGTTTGCGCCAACCACAATTATTGGACACTCGGTAGGCGCATTTGCCACGGCTTTCTATGCGACACATTTTTTGCACCCCTCAGTAAAACGCCTCGTTTTGATGGCTGCACCGTCTGAATTGAATCAAATTTTCGATAAATTCCTCGATTTTATCCGCGTTTCTCCAAAAGTCAGACGTGGGTTTTATCGGAAATTGGAATTGATGTTTGGACATCCGATTGAGTATTTTTCAATAAAAACATTGGTTCAAAAACTGACTATCAACGGTTTAGTGATACACGACAAAACCGATGATATTTGCAAATTTGAAGACGGCGAGCAAATACACGCTCACTGGCAAGGCTCAGCCTTCGTCGCTACTGAGGGGTATGGCCACACCTTGCGGCATGAAAATGTGCAGAAAATAGTGATGGATTATTTGCAAAAGGAATTGGCGTGAAAGTGATACTTTTGCCAAGATTTTCTAATCGTTATTTCAAGTTTTAACATGACAAAAAAACGTCCAGTTGGCATCATAGGCGCAGGCAGTTTTGGTATAGCCATCGCTAAACTATTGGAACACAATACCGAGGTTTTGATTTACTCGCGCAAACCCGAAACAGTAGCCGCCATCAATACAGCTCACTTTCACTACGGGACACCCCTCAGTCATGCGGTGAAAGCCACTTCAGACCCTCAAGAAATCGCCGAAAAATGCCATTTAATTTTCCCAATCGTGCCTTCATCGGGTTTTCGGGCAACCATGCAACTGTTCTCTCCTTATTTGAAACCCTATCATTTACTCATACACGGCACAAAAGGACTCGACCTCGTGGGTTTGGACGAAACACAACTCAAACGCAATACACCCGTAACACGTGCGCACATTCGCACGATGAGCGAAGTGATTGCCGAAGAAACTTCGGTGATTCGCATTGGCTGCTTGTCGGGTCCCAATTTGGCGAGCGAACTGATTGCGGGTCAACCGACTGCAACCTTGATTGCGAGCCGTTTTGATGAAGTCATTGACGCAGGACAGGCGGTTCTGAATTCCAAACGTTTCCATGTTTTTGGCAGTTATGAGATTTTGGGCGCAGAATTCGCGGGGGCGTTCAAAAATATCATCGCTATCGGTTCGGGTATTTTAGGTGGCAAAGGCTTGGGACGCAATATCCAAGCTATGCTTTTGACACGCGGTTTGACTGAAATGATTGCTTTTGGTAAACGGTTGGGTTCGACGCACGAAGCCTTTTTAGGCACAGCGGGCATCGGCGACTTAGTGGCAACGGCCACCTCAACCAATAGCCGCAACTACACTTTCGGTATGCGTTTGGCACAAGGCGAATCGCGTGAGAGCATCCTCAACTCCATGTCGGAAGTCGCAGAAGGGGTTCGCACCTTGCGTTTGGCACACCTGATTGCGCGGACTTATCGGCTACATGTGCCTATCTCAGAGATGCTCTACCGTGTCGTCTTTGAAAATTTTGATATTGACCGTGCGATTGAGTATTTGATGGAGTATCCGTATGATATTGATGTGGATTTTGTGTGAAATACTGAGGGGAGGAAATTGAATTATGCAAGGCGATTATCAATGAACCCCTGTAACGCTTTTTGAAAAGACACGTTCTCTTCGAGCGAGGCTAGCACCCACGAATTCCAAATGAAAGTTTCAAACAGTGTCAAGGTTTTATTTCACATACTTGCTGAATATAACAGAATAACTGTCATCAAAATTGGCACACCAAATATTTTTAAACTTGATGTTTGTGGTCTTTTCGTCCCAAACACCTGCCGCATCAAAGTTTAAGATTTTGACACTTTTGTTTTGAATAGAGATTATTTTACCGATTGTAAATCGAACAAAATCACCCTTTACTAAATGTTCAACGATAACTGTTTTTGAGTTCGCTTGAAGTTCTTCAAATAGCATTCGCCAATTATCCAATTTGAGGTGCTGAGGCTTATGGAGATATTGAGTTTGTTCTTCTGATTTGTAAATAAAATCGCAGAATCGGTCAAATTTATTGAATCGTAAAGCTTCTAAATTTTTGATGGGCAAAATTTTATAACCATAAGGTTGAATCATAAAATTATCACATTCTTGAAACACGATTAGCTGCTCCGAATAATCCAAAATATAGCCCCGAACCAGTTCTTGATGTTCTTCGAAACTGAATGTACAACGTGCCATATTCTGTTCAACTTTGTGTTTTTCGACCTTTATAATAAGTTTCTTCTTCATTTTTTAGGCTTTAAACTATTGATAATACTGAGGGGTACTTTTTTTCATTAATCTCTTACACATCATAATTCAAAACAGGTGCCAACCACCGCTCCATTTCCTCAACACCTATGTTTTCTCGATATAATTTTTGAAACACAAAACAAGATGTATGTGTGTAGGATAAATGTTTTTAGAGTTGTTAATTCAGGATAAAGTCGTTTATCGAGAATTTCCATAATTACCTTTACTGAGGGGGTGATAAGTACGAAATAATAGTCAGCATTAGAAAAACATCCACTTAATCAACCATAAAACGCTCAAAAACAGGACTGATAAAATTAAACAACCCACCACGATATCTTTATTTTTTTGCTCTTTTAATTCTGTTTTTAAATCCGTTACTTTTGCTAAGCCCTTTTCTGAATTTATATAACTTGGGTTAATGCTAAGTGATTGACGAAAACTCGCTTCTGCATTTTCTGCTTGTTTAGAAATCAAGTTCATCCAACCGATTGAATAATGTATATAAGCATCGTTGGGATAAAGTGAAAGTAATATTGTCTCAACTTCCTGAGCCTCTTTTAGACTTTTTAAATGTCCCAATGCAAGCATTTTGCGAACAAGACATTCTCTATCCTCTGGATTGATACTAAGTCCTTGTTCTGCATAGTTGAGTGCCTCTTCAATACGATTTAATGAGATGCAAATTGAGGCATAAGTACCCCAGTTCTCTGTTCTATTGGGGGCTAATTTTATTGCTTCTTTGATGAAAGTTTCGGCTTCATCATACTTGTTGTGCCTATGTGCAATAAAACTTTTAATATAAAAAACTCTTGAATTCGTTGGATTAAGCTCGAACAATTTGTCAGCAAACAAAAGTGCATTTTCGTAATCTCCTAATTTGACATAAATTTCAATTATTCCATCTAAAGTAGATTCGTGATTAGGATAATAAGTTAAACTATTCAATAGTTCATCTATGGCTTCTTTATATCTTTTCATCCGATATAAAGCTTTCCCTTTTTCAAAATGTCGTTGTCCAATATCCATGACAATCTAATTTTTAATTTTAAGGTACTTCAAAATATCATCATACAATCCACCATGATTGGCATATAAAGCATAATTTTTAGCGGTAGCAAACCATTCTTTAGTAGTTGAACGATGATTTTTAATGGCTTGCTTCAAATCGAACTGTGTGACAGGGACCACGCGACCCAATTTGAGCGATTGTGGTAACTTTGATTCTACGGCTATATCCACAATCGCTTTGATGTCTGCACCAGAGAAAGTGTCAGTTAGTTTTGCCAAATCCTCAATTTCAATCCCTTCAGTTGGGACAGATTTTAGATGGATTTTGAAGACTTCTACACGTGCATTGAAATCTGGAGGGGCAACAAAAATAATGCGATCGAATCTTCCTGGTCGGCGAAAAGCTGGATCAAGATACCAAGGTGTATTTGTAGCGGCAAGTATCAAAATACCATCATTAGAATAACGTACGCCGTCCAATTCATCCAGAAACTGATTGATAACAAAACGCCCGTTTGTATTACGTAAATCAGAACGATTTGCCCCGAGCGCATCTACTTCATCAAAGAACAATACTGAGGGGGTTGATGCACGGGCTGTTTGGAAAATATCGTGCAAGTTTTTTTCTGAACCCCCAATCCACATGTCCAGAACATCGTTGATACCTACATTGATGAAATTGGCACTAATTTCACCAGCAGTTGCCCGTGCTAACATGGTCTTACCACAACCTGGTGGTCCATACAATAGGACACCTCCACCAATTTTTTTACCAAACGCTGCATAAATTTGCGGATTTTTTATCGGGTGAATCACTTTCAAGGCAATTTCTTCTTTTACAATGCTCATGCCGCCTACATCGGCGAACTTGATTTTTGGTTTTTCGATGTCTGTAAAAATACTGTCCAACTCGTCGGTTTCGGAAATCGTGCTAATTGGTTTTGCTAAACCTTGTTTAACAAGTTGGTCGTTGATAGCGTCTGCTAAACTGTTATCTATCAATGATTTATCTATACTTATAGCTGTATTATAAAATTCAAATGCACGATGTGGATTATCTTTTTTTAGTGCAATTTGAGCTATTAAAAGATACATATCTGCTGAAGATTGCTCGGCTGCAATAAGTTCTTCTGCGATGATTTCCGCTTCGCTCAATTTTCCATTGGCGAAAAAAGCTTTTGTTAAGCCTAATTTGCTATCTAAATCAGTGGGCGTAGCTTGCAGGATTTTTTTAAATTCAATTTCGGCTTCATTAGTCACACCCTCGGTCAACAGCGCAGTGGCAAACATCTTTCGTAAAGGCATATTTTCAGGAGATACCGTAAGGGCAGTACGTAAATTTTCGATGTACGAATTGTTCATAATTTATTGATTTTAAAGGATAAATCTTATCTTAGTTTAAAAAAATAGCCATTTGATAAGCTTAAAAAGAATGAAAAGAATAATTATCCAAGCAATACAACCTATAATCATATTCTCTTTTGGCTCTTTTCTTAATTTTTCTACTTCTTTTAGACCCTGTGTCGCCTCTGCAAATTGTGGACTTAACCGTAAGGCTTCCATAAAAGCGCCTTCTGCTGAATTTGCATCTTTTTTAAGTAGTTCATTTTGTCCTTTACTAACATAAGTAAGAGGAGAGTTGGGATCTAATGATAAAGCTAATTGGGAACACTCTTCTGCCTCCTCATATCTACCTAACCTACCTAAAGCTAATATTTTTCTATTTAAAGAAAAAATATTACTGGGGCTAATTGCAATTGCTTTTTCAGAGGCTTCTAACGCATCCTCAAAGCGTCCCAAATGGTAATAGAATTTAGAAAAATGAGACCATGTAACTTCATCATTTGGGTCTAATTCAATGGACGTTTTAAATAAATCTTCAATTGACTTTAGTGACTTTGAAGTATGCTTATTAGTCAACATGAGCGTTATGGCTTTTAAAGCATAACCTGCCCGATTATCTGGTGCTAAAGTAATTAGCTTATCTGAATATAAAAGAGCATTATCAAAGTCATTTAGTGCATAGTGGGTTTTAGCAATGCGAAAATGGAGTTCAGTATCATTGGGATAGTAAATTAATGCTTTATGAAATTCCTCTAATGCTTCCGTATATCTATGTAGTTCGAATAAAACTTCGCCTCTTTTAAAATGATTTTGTCCAATATCCATTCCGTTATTTTAAATTTTTGTACCTAAAAAATAGGTTCTTTGTGAATCGCAATAGGTAAATTGCCGAAGCAGAGAGTAGTAAACAAATATGATAAAGCGTTGATAATAAACCGCTTGTCTTATGCTTTTTGCTATTTTGTTGTTGTTTATTTTTAAAAACATTTACCCGCTACGATTCACCAAAGCCTTTTTCATGTGGTTAAATAAACCTATTTTAGGTATTAAAATAGTTTCTGACCAATACCCTTAAACTCAGCATAATCTTTAACCAAGATTTTAAAAAAATTATTTCTATTGGCTCAGAAAAGCCCCCCTGAGTAATTTACACATCATAATTCAAAACAGGTGCCAACCACCGTTCTGTCTCCTCAACACCCATATTTTTGCGCTCGGCGTAATCCTCGATTTGGTCTTTTGAAATCTGACCCAAGCCGAAGTATTTGCTGTCGGGATGGCTAAAATACCAGCCCGAGACGGCTGCCGTTGGATACATCGCGAAACTTTCGGTCAATTGGATGCCGATGGTCTCGGTGGGTTTCAACAGTTGCCACAGGGTGGCTTTTTCGGTGTGGTCAGGACAAGCGGGGTAGCCGGGGGCAGGACGAATACCTTGATAATCTTCTTCGATAAGTTGTTGATTCTCAAAGTTCTCGTTTTGGGCGTAGCCCCAGAACTCCTTTCTCACGCGCTCGTGCATACGCTCTGCAAAGGCTTCTGCCAGACGGTCGGCTAAGGCTTTGAGTAAGATGGCGTTGTAGTCGTCGTGGTCTTTTTCAAATTGTTCGACCCATTTTTCGATGCCAATGCCAGCGGTCACTGCGAAGCCGCCGAGGTAGTCGGTTTTGCCAGAGGTTTTGGGGGCTATCCAATCGCTGAGGCATAAATTCGGTTGCCCAGGGGCTTTTTGATTTTGCTGACGTAGGTGGTGGAGGGTCATCTTCCCCCAACTAAATAAGTCATACAATTCAATGTCATCATCATTGACGCTATTGGCTTCCCAAAAACCGATGACGGCTTTGGCTTGTAGCCACCCCTCAGTAACGATGCGGTCGAGCATGGTTTGAGCGTCTTTGTAGAGCTTGGTGGCTTCTGTGCCGACTACTTCGTCGGTCAGAATAGCAGGATATTTGCCGTGCAATTCCCATGCTTGGAAGAAAGGTGTCCAATCAATATATTGGCGGAGTTCTGCTAAATCGTAGTTGTCAAATACTTTTGTTCCCAAAAACGAGGGTTTCGGTGGCGTATAGTTTGCCCAATCTATGGCGGTTTTGTTGGCTCTGGATTGACGCAAAGTCAGATATTTTTTCGACGATTTGCGGTTGCCACGCAAGGTTCTCACTTGTTGATAATCAGAGCGAACGCCGTCAATATAAGCCGCTTTTACTGAGGGGTCTTCTGACAGCAGGGAGCTGGCGACTGCCACCGCACGGCTCGCGTCGAGGACGTGTACGGCAATGCCTTTTTGATAATTCGGTTCTATTTTCACAGCGGCGTGGGTCTTTGAGGTGGTCGCACCGCCAATCATGAGTGGGATTGTGAAGCCTTGTCGCTCCATCTCTTTGGCAACGTGTACCATTTCGTCGAGACTCGGCGTAATCAGACCCGACAAGCCGATGATGTCCACTTTTTCGGCACGGGCTGTTTGCAATATTTTTTCGGCTGGCACCATGACACCCATATCAATGATGTCGAAATTGTTGCAACCCAGCACCACGCCTACGATATTTTTCCCAATATCATGCACGTCGCCTTTGACGGTTGCCATCAAAATTTTGCCTTTTGATGAGCTTTCGGTGTTGCCTGTTCTCAATTTTTCGGCTTCAATGAAAGGGGTGAGGTAGGCCACAGCTTTTTTCATCACACGGGCTGATTTGACGACTTGTGGCAAGAACATTTTGCCTGAACCAAACAAATCACCGACCACATTCATGCCGTCCATCAATGGGCCTTCGATGATACTGAGGGGGGTCGGATATTTCTGACGGGCTGCCTCGGTATCTACTTCTACAAATTCATCAATGCCGCGCACCAACGAATGGGTGATGCGCTGCTCCAATGTGAGTTCGCGCCACGCCAAGTCTTTCACGACGGCTTTACCGCCTGCGCCTTTCAGCGTTTCGGCAAAGCTGGTGAGTTCGTCTGTGGCGTTGGGATTTTTATTGAAAAGGACATTTTCAACGAGTGTCAGAAGGTTTTTCGGAATATCGTCATAGACCTCTATCATGCCCGCATTCACGATGCCCATGTCCATACCTGCTCGTGTGGCATGGTACAAAAACGCTGAGTGCATCGCCTCACGCACCTTGTCGTTGCCTCTGAAACTGAATGAGATATTGGACACGCCACCCGAAATCTTAGCCTGTGGACAGCGTTTTTTGATCTCACGAGTGGCTTCGATGAAGTTTATCGCGTATTCGTTGTGTTCCTCGATGCCTGTGGCAACAGCAAAAATATTTGGGTCAAAAATGATGTCGTAGGGCTTGAAACCGACTTTTTCGACCAAAATTTTATAAGCTCGTTCGCATATTTCGACTTTGCGTTGGATGGTGTCCGCTTGTCCGACTTCGTCAAAAGCCATGACAACGGCGGCGGCACCGTATTTTCTGACAATTTTGGCTTGTTCGATAAACTTTTCTTCGCCTTCTTTCATCGAGATGGAATTGACGATGCACTTGCCTTGCACGCATTTCAGACCCGCTTCGATGACATTGAATTTTGAAGAGTCCAACATGATGGGCAATTTGGCAATATCTGGCTCAGACATCACGAGGTTCAAAAATTCGACCATCGCTTTCTCGGAATCCAATAAGCCTTCGTCCATGTTCACGTCAATCACCTGTGCGCCGCCTTCGACTTGCGAACGTGCCACATCGAGTGCCGCAGCATAGTCACCCGATTTGATTAAGCGGGCAAAAGCTTTTGAGCCAGTGACATTGGTGCGTTCGCCGACATTCACGAAATTGGTGTTTTCGCGCACAATCAGCGGCTCAAGTCCTGCATAAGTCGAATAGCCGTTATCTACTGAGGGGGTGCGTGGTGTCAGTCCTTTGACGGCTTCCGCCATCGCTCTGATGTGGTCGGGCGTTGTGCCACAACAACCACCGATGATATTGATAAAACCACTTTCTGCGAAATCCCGAATAAACGCCTGCATTTGTTCGGGTGTTTGGTCGTATTCGCCAAACTCGTTGGGCAAACCTGCGTTCGGATAGGCATGAACTAAGCACGAGGCGATATTCGACAACGACTCCAAATGTGGGCGCATTTCCTCTGCACCCAAAGCACAGTTCAGACCGACGGTCAAGAGGTTCGACACATGATTGACCGAAATATAGAACGCCTCAACGGTCTGACCCGACAAGGTTCTGCCCGACGCATCGGTGATTGTGCCAGAAATCATCACAGGCAGTGGCGATACTGAGGGGTGGTTTTCGTAGTATTTTTCAATGGCAAAAATGGCGGCTTTGGCGTTCAAAGTGTCGAAAATGGTTTCGACCAACAGAATATCCACGCCACCGTCCACCAAACCACAGACTTCTTCGTAGTAGGCCTCCACCAATTCGTCGAAAGTGACAGCGCGATAGCCCGGGTTGTTCACATCGGGCGAAATCGAGGCGGTGCGGTTGGTCGGTCCCATTGCGCCCGCAACGTAGCGCGGTTTGTTCGGATTGGCAGCCGTATAGGTGTCCGCAATTTTACGAGCCACCTTAGCCGACTCAAAATTGATGTCGTAAACGGCCTCTTCCATTTCGTAATCAGCTTGTGCGATGCGTGTACCAGAAAAAGTATTGGTTTCGATGATGTCCGCCCCTGCTTCGAGGTAGGCGCGGTGAATCGCCTCAATCACATCGGGTCTGGTGATGCTGAGAATGTCGTTATTGCCTTGGATGTCGCGGTGAAAATCTTTGAAACGCTCGCCTCTGAAGTCTTTTTCGGTGAGCTTGTACTCTTGAATCATAGAACCCATTGCTCCGTCAATGATGAGAATGCGTTCTTGGGCGAGTAGCCGAATGTCAGGTTTTGTCATAAATTCTTTTTAAATTAGGCAATCATCTTACGGGAAGACCCCTCAGTATATACAGTGAATAATGATTCGCGTGATTAATAAATCGTGATTTTTGAAGTTTTGCGGCGCAAAGTTACAGACTTGCCCAATGAAAGTAAAACATAATTGGAAGGGAATAAGTTTTTGTTTGATTCTATGCGCCGTCATTGCGAGCGAAGCGAAGCAACCTGTTAAAAGCCAAGCGCAAACTCCCCGCAGTATTCTGCGCTTGGCTTTTAACAGGTTGCGGATACTGAAGGGAGTTTGCGCTTGGCTTTTAACAGGTTGCTTCGCTTCGCTCGCAATGACGGCGCTGATTTGCGAACCGTTGTAGCGATTCGTAAACCGTTGTAGCGATTTGTGAACCGTTGTAGCGATTCGTGAACCGTTGTAGCGATTCGCGAACCGTTGTAGCGATTTGCGAACCGTTGTAGCGATTCGTGAACCGTTGTAGCGATTCGTGAATCGTTGTAGCGATTTGCGAACCGTTGTAGCGATTCGTGCATTTACTGAGGGGTGCGTTCATTTGGCTTGTTTTTAAGAATCATTGAGGCATCATTTATAAAAAGTAAAGAAAAAATAAAATATATATTAACAAATACTGAAAATAAAATAATTGGCATGGTATTCGCTTTGATTTGATTGTAAAATAATTGAAAAGCAATTGTTTACAGTTAGAAAAAATAATTAAATAATTTAAAAAAATCTAAACCGATGAGTAAGCCAATTACGATTGCACCCAGAGAGACGATTTGGGATGAAATCAAAGCAGAGCAAGCAAAATTGAGCGCTTTGTATGAAGAAGCGGGTATCAATGTTTACAAAGCGACAGAAGGAGAAGCCTTTTTAGGTGAAAAAAATCAAGCGTTTGGGTCGTATTGGGCTTTCGCCGTGAGCCAATCGCCTAATGCTGTGACAGGGGAGTTTAATACAGGGGATTTTAATGTCAAAGCACCTTTGTTTCAAAGGTTTGTAGAGGTCTATAATGGTCACAATCGTATAGGTTCTATGCTCGACGCACCTTATGATGTACTGTCTAAAGATATTTTGCGCTACAGTTTGGACGCTAAAAAATCCTTTAAAGATTCAAAAAACGCTGTTTGCAAACAGGCTGTGAAAGATGCGCCCGAATACCGCAAACCGACTTCCAACTCTGCAAAATCGAGTTCAGAAAAAGCCGCCACGGAAAAGTCAACAGCAAAGAAAACGACAGAAAGCACTACTGAGGAAACTCAATAGTCGGGAGACATCGTCCGTTGCGTCAGGCAATAAAATCAAGTAATTTAGAGATCATGAATATAGTGAAGCTTCGGGTACTGAAACGCATAGTGTCCGAGGCTTTTTTATGGAGAATACTGAGACAATACATCGTTCAATCATTTATCTCACCTATTGGTTAATAATTAAACAATAGAATCCAAATGACTCGTATCGCCCACCCTAAGAGTAGTGCTAACAGTCCTTTTTTTATGTTCTTCCGACCTGATTGGGTTAAATCTTTTTTGCCTGTTGCAGCCAAGCAAAAAATAAGTCCTAAAATACCAAAAATCAGATTCAGAGGACCGAAAATTAAGAAGAGCGAAAACGAAATCTTACCACCACCAAAGATTAAAAGGATAATGGCATAAACAATATTGGCAGAAGCTGCCACCATAGAGCAGTTTTTTCCTGATTGCGCTAATTTGTCACCTTTTGACAAAGTCGAAAGACTGACAGTGTCTTTCAGCAAACTGTCAGCTGGGCTATGTACAATTGCCAAACTCTTGTAAGAGGTGCAAATAATAAAAAATAAGGTGAGAATAAGGCTTATTTTTTTCATGAAAAACCGTTTTAATCTGAATGAATTAAGGTCTGTGAATTAAGCGTTTAATCGTTTCCTTTTGATTTGTTCTTAATTGTTGTTCAACAACAAAGTTAATACAACGATGGAAATAATAAGACCAAACAGCACAGTAAAGAGTCCTGTTCTGGCTTTTCGGCGACCTGTGGTGGTCGTATCCTTTCTAACCAATGCAGCAATGCACAAACCTAAGCCTAAAAGCCCCAAAATGGGCCCCAAAGAAATCGAACCATAGAGCAATAGCAGTAAAAAACCACCGCGCATTTGAAACTCAACAAAGCCTGGCTGGAAAAACAAAAGCCTTTGTGCTGTGTGGCACAAAGGCTTTTGTTATGGGGCATACTGAGGGGATATGAAAATTTTTAAATTTATCAATATGATGTATTGTATATTAAAATAAAGTTATTAATTTTGCCTTTAATTAAACTCTCGAACTAAAATTTCTCTCCTATTCTAAACGACAGCTTCATTTTATTTAATTTTTTTAAAAATCCAATTTTTCTAAAAATGAATTACATCAAATCATTCACACTTGTAGCAGGTTTATCGCTGCTCACGTTCACGGCTTGTCAAAAAGACAATGCGTTAAACCAATCAAAAATCGGAGAAGAAGTTGAAGTCGAAATGCCTTCTACTCGCATCTGTGCTTCGCACGAACACAATGAAGCATTGATGGCTGAAAACCCACAACTGAAAGCCAATCAAGAAGCTATTGAAGAGTTCACAAATCGTTTTGTAGCAGAGTACCCTAATGGTATTCAAGGACGTGCTGTGATAACGATTCCAGTTGTCGTACATGTTGTTTATAAAACAACTGGTGAAAACATCTCTCAAGCACAAGTACAGTCTCAAATTGATATTTTGAATGCTGACTACCGCAAATTGAACAGTGAAATTGGTTCAACAAAACCTTTTGTGGGTACACCTGCTGATTGCGAAGTACAATTTGTGCTGCAACAAACCATTCGTAAAGCAACAAATAAAAACTCTTTCACAACAAACGATGGCGTGAAAAAAAGTGCAACAGGTGGTTCTGACCCTGTCAGCCCAAGTACAAAATTGAATATCTGGGTTTGCACTTTGGGTAATAGCTTGTTGGGTTATGCTCAATTCCCTGGCGGCCCTGCTGCAACGGATGGTGTTGTTTGCTTGAATACTGCTTTTGGTAATACAGGTACAGCAGCAGCTCCTTTCAACAAAGGCAGAACAGCGACACACGAAGTCGGTCACTGGCTCAACTTACGCCACATTTGGGGTGATGCTAATTGTGGAACTGACCAAGTCGCTGACACACCTACTCACAACACGGCTAACTATGGCTGCCCTGCTACGGGTCACAAAAGCACTTGCTCAGGTACACCGCTTGAACAATGGATGAATTACATGGACTATACAGACGATGCTTGTATGTATATGTTTACGGCAGGTCAAAAATCACGTATGCAAGCTACTTTTGCCGTTGGTGGTTCTCGTGCAGCTTATAAACTGTAAGAAGCTGTTTTAAAACCTATAAACACTATTTTTGACTGTTTTTCTGCGAGCAGAAAAAAGCGTGCTTTGTTATACTTCTTTCGGAGTGAAGCTATTTTTGATGTTTTTCGCTTGCGAAAAACATCAAAAATAGCTTCGCTCCATAAAAGGCTATTCTTGTACGCTTTTTTTCGCTTGCGAAAAAACAGTGCGTGATTGTTCGATTAGGTTTTAAAACAACTTCTAAGATAAAAACGCAGCTTTGGCATAAAAAGCCCGTTCAAGACGACTTGAGCGGGCTTTTCTATTTTTATTCTTATTCTTTTGCAACCTTTTTTACTCCAAACCTTCTTTGAATCAAAATTAGAAGCTATGAAAAAGTATATAAATATCGTGTTGCACTGTATTATTTTTAATCATGTCGCAATGGCTCAATCACAATTTGGCGACCCCTCAGTAGTACCTCGAATTGATTCAAAAGCTTCTTACTTATATGAAAACAATAACAACACACATTTTTTCCTGACTAAAAAAACATTCTTAGGCAAAAGGACAAGTGGTTCAAACATTGTTGCCTATACACAAAAAGATACGCTACACCGTATCATCGTTTCTACCACAACACGGGAAGGGATGCTGGCAAAGGAGTTTTATTTTGAAAACAATCAACTTATTTTTACATATCAAACATTAGAATGTTTTGCGGAGGCTTCTCTGTACAAAAATTGGAAAAACTTTAAAGGTTTTCATGGTTGGGAGAGTCGTTTTTATTTTGAAAAGGGCGAACTAAAATACCAAAAGCACAATGGACTAAACTCTAAAACACCTGTTATCGGCAAAACGGTTTTAATGGAAGCACAAAATATTAAAAATTTCGTCTTGACGCAACTGAATCAAAACTAAACGGTCATTCATCAAAAAGCAAGTACACAATATTGCTTTGCCGAAATAAACCAGCTTAATTCTTTTATTTTCAAAATCTCAATTCATGAAAAAAAGGCTACTTGCTGCTCTGCTACTGAGCAGCACACTCCATCTTTTTGCCCAAAACAACCTGACTGGAGGCAAAGTGTCAGGCAGTGTTTTGGATGACCAAGCCAAACCTTTAGAATTTGTGACCGTAACCTTGCATCGTTTGCATGATTCTGTTTTTGTCAAAGGGGCAATTACCGACGAAAAAGGCTTTTTTGAGATGAATAACTTAAAATGGGGACGCTATTTTATCCGAATAACCCATATGGGTTTCTCAAAATTCAGCAGCAGCGAAGTTTCCATAACAGAAAGCACCCCCTCAGTATTTTTGGAAAAAATAAACCTAAAAAACAGCACAACGACATTAGGTGCAGTGACTGTCGAAGCACGTAAGCCATTTGTCGAACGCAAACTTGACCGACTCGTGGTGAATGTCGAAAACAGTATTGTCAGTGCGGGCAGCTCTGCTTATGAAGTGCTGGAACGTTCGCCAAATGTTTTTATCAATCAAGAAAGTTCCATCAATTTGAAAGGAAAATCAGGCGTTATTGTTATGTTTGATGGCAAACCTACACCTTTGTCGGGCGCAGATTTGATTCAATATTTGAAATCCATACCCAGTGCCAATATCGAGAAAATAGAACTCATTACCAATCCTTCGGCTCGTTACGATGCTGCGGGCAATGCAGGTATCATTGATATAAAATTTAAAAAAGACAAACGTTTGGGCTTCAATGGCAGCTTAGCAGTGAGCGATGGACAAGGTTTTTACAACAAATTCAATGCAAGCACCAATTTGAATTATCGCACCAAAATGTGGAATCTTTACGGTTCTTATGCTTACGGACAACCCAATTCTTTTACACGGTTTTCGATTAATCGCAAATTTTTCAAAACCAACAAAGAAGTCGAAGCCATATTTGACCAAAACTCATTTACCAAACAACCCATCGAGAGCCACAATGTCCGATTAGGGGCTGACTATTTTGCCTCTAAAAAAACAGTCATTGGTTTTATGGTCAACACCAATTTGAACAACTCTGACCGCAATGGTTTTACCAATTCTACGATAACAAATCCTTTGAGACAGGTTCAATACACAACAGAAATGAACAATATTTTGAACTCTCGCAACCGCAACGGTTTTGTCAATGGCAATCTCAAACACAGCTTCGACAGCACGGGTAGAGAGCTGACTCTGGATGTTGATTATGGTCAATACGATGCCAAAACTTTTCAGAATGTTGAAACCAATAATTTTAATACAAATCATAATCTTTTGTCTTCCAATACTTTAGAAACAGATCAAAATGGACTTATCACCGTCAAATCTGCAAAAGTAGATTATGTTCATCCGTTAAAAAACAAAGCAAAATTTGAAGCAGGTGCAAAATCCAGTTTTGTAAAAACGGACAATGACATCAAGTTTTACGATGTGATTGACAACAAAAATATTTTGGATGACAAACGTTCAAACCACTTTATTTATGACGAAAATGTGAATGCAGCATATGTCAATTATGCCCAAGAATTTACAAAATTTGACATACAAATGGGCTTGCGTATGGAGCATACGGTGACAAATGGGCAGCAAATCACGACTGGACAGAAATTTTCAAGGAATTATGTAAGTTGGTTTCCGAGTGCCGTCATCAATCGAAAAATTTCAGCCAATCATCAACTGTCTTTGTCATACAGTCGGCGTATTGACCGCCCGAGTTATCGTCAATTGAATCCTTTTAGAATTTTTGTTGATCCTTACACTTATGTGGTTGGCGACCCTGAGTTGAAACCTGTTTTCACCCATGCTTTTGAGTTATCACACACTTTCAAAGGCAGATATATCACCGAGCTGTCTTATTCAAAAACAAAAGATGTAATTACGGATGTTTTTGTTCAAGACGACGCAACGCGTGTTTCTAACCAAATTCCTGCAAATTTGCAAGATTTAGATGCCGTTTCGCTGAGTTTGACTATTCCGTTCTCTATTCAAAAATGGCTTAACTCGAATCTGACAGGTGGTTTGAATTGGGGCAAATATGTCAGTCCGCTGCAAGGTGGCAACTTGGTCAACGAGAATAAATCGTGGGATGTTCGATTGCAAAATTCTATTGGATTGGGCAAAAAAGGATGGTCAGCAGAACTCACAGGTTTTTATCAATCGCGATTGGTGTGGGGACTTTTCACCATTCGAGATTTAGGGCAACTGACCGCAGGAGTGCAAAAATTATCGAAGGATAAAAAGACGACTTTTAGGTTCAATATTTCTGACATCGTCCTTACCAATCACGTGGCAGTCATTGTGCAATATCAAAATATGGATTTTTTCACAGACCGCACTTGGGATAGCCGAGTTGCCACCTTATCTATTTCTCATCGTTTTGGCAAACAAACCGTACAACAGGCACGTCGTCGAAATAGTGGTGTAGAAGATGAAAAGCGTAGAGCTACTTAAAATCGAATATTTATTGTTTAGATGAGTATGTTCGGAAGAACTATCTCTCGAACATACTCATCTCACATTTATGATTGGGGCACAACCAATTTTTTCAATGCCCCTGAAGATGCTTGCCCCCCCTCAGTATTTTGCAATGGTGAATGCACTAACTCGATTGGCAAGCTGATAAAAAATGTTGTACCAACACCTTCTGCTGATTCAAACCAAATTTTACCGTTGTATTTTTCTACTATATTTTTACAAATTGTCAAACCGATGCCCGTACCTTCTACCGATTTATTGAGCCGTTGAAATAAACGAAAGATTTTGTCGCTGTAATCTGGATTCATACCAATACCATTGTCTTGGATTTTTATAGTATAATTGTCTTTGCTGAGTTGGCAGCTGATATTTATTTCGGGCGGTCTATTGGTGAATTTCAAAGCATTGGCTATCAAATTTTGGAACAATTGTGTCATGTGCAAGCGACTCATTCGCACAGCGCACATAGCTTGAGGGAAATTGATTGATGCGTTTTTTTCAGTAACAGTGAGGTGCAAATTTTTTGTTACATCCTCCAAAACAGCATGAACTGGTGTAAATTGAGATACCTCATGACTGTCTGCAATAATAGTCGAGTATTCCAACAAAGCAGACAAAAGACTCTCCATACGTTTCACACCTGTTGTAACAAAGTTCATGTATTCGTCAGCTTCGGGCGGCAATAGTGCGACATATCGCCTTTTTATAATACTCGTAAAACTACTGATACTGCGCAACGGCTCTTTCAAATCGTGTGCAGAAGCATACGCAAACTGGCGCAAAATCTCATTCGACTCTTCTAAACGCCTATTTTGTAGCTTAATTTCGTTATTTTTATTCTGTAAAGCTTTATTACTGTCTCGATGTTTACGCAAAAAGTAAGTCAACAATATAGTTATGACAGAAAAAAATACAACCGCAGCAATCAACCAAAACCGACTTTGCTGCAATTGTAAATCTTTATATTTCTGCTCACTACGCCCGACATCAAACCTGAACTGAGCATGTGTAATATTGCGTGCTTTTTCTTCATTGAAAAGACTATCGGCATAAACCCGAGCTGTTTCAAGGCAACGATAGGCATTAGGAAAGTCTCCTTTCTTCTGATAAATTTGAGCTAAAGCTAAATTATTTTTCTGAATTAAATCCTTGAAGCCCCCCTCAGTAGCAAGTGATAAACTGTGTATAAAAGCACTTCTTGCATCTTCTTGTTTGTTCTGTTTGATAAACAGATTACCCAATTTGTAGTAGAAAGTAGGGTGATTTTGATACTCGAATAAATCTTTATATTTAAAGCATTGACGATAAAAAACTTCCGCTTTATCAAGTTGATTCAATTGAACATGAACATCCGCAACTTGAAGTAAAATATCAAGTAAAATCCGCTTATCACCACCTTTTTCCATAATTTTTAAGGCTTCAAAATTTTTGTCTAAAGCCAACTGATATTGCCCATTCGCAGAGTAAATGCTCCCTAATGTTTCCAAACTACCCGCAATATTTTGTGAATCTCTAACTTCTAAAGCCAAATTATAAGATTTTTCAGCATTCGATAAAGCCAGAGTCAAGTTATTCGCTTTCAAGTAAACCAATGCAATATTGCGGTAAGGTGCTATTAAATCCTTTTTTTTACCCTTTTTTTCAACTGCATTGATGGCAAGATGGTAGTAGTCAATCGCTTTTTCAAAATCCCCCAAAGCACCATGAAGTGTCGCCAAACCATTGTAAGAATAACTAATCATTTGGTCATCTTGTTGCTTTTCAGCAATTTTTAAAGCGTAAGTATAATACTCTTGAGAAGTTTTATAGTTTTTAAGTTTTTTGTTTATAATCGCCCAATCAATAAAAATATCCATTTTCAACGAGTCATTGACACTATTTTGTAAGTTTAACGCACTCAAGTAGGCATTTGAAGCCTCTTGCAAACGGCTATTTTGCTCCAAAACATAGCCGCGCATGCGATAAACATTGAACAAAGGTTTGTCCAAATTGACTTGATGTGCAATTTTTTCAGCTTGGAAGGTTGCGGAAAGGGCAATCTCGGTATTGTTGTATATTTCTTTTTCTGCAAGTTTAAGAAGAGACTTAATCGAATCATTGGCTGTATCAGGAGGCAATACAAAGGCATTAACCAAAGGTAGGCTAACAAAACAATAGATGATTGTGAATAGGAAGTACGTCGGTTTTCTCCACAGCATGTTGATTAAGTTGAATTTTTAAATGGTAAAGTGACTCTTCAAAAACTATTCCTTAATTTCTCTGGAAACAAATAAAAAACAAAAGGTTGCTCTAAAAACCAACTGCGGATTATTTTAGAGCAACCTCAGGCACACTGAGCAATATATTTTTATTGCATCAATTGTTTAACCATCCAAAGATACCACCATTGACACGTGGTGGACGGCGGTTATCTTCGCAACTACTACAACCTCCTTTAACATCACATTGGTTGTCAGTTGTTAAAACTTGATTTTTATCAAGTGATTTTTCGATGCTTTTGAGTGTAGGTTTTGTTTCTGTAGTGACTTTTATCATTGTGACGATTCGTTAAAAATTGAAGAAAAATTATTTTTTGATTACTTACGAACACTAATTTACAGGTGTCACAACATCTTGAACCAACCCAAAATAAGGTTATAGTGACAGATTTAAAAACCTATAAATTAATAATAACAATTTGTAAAAAATTAAAAATCAATAAATTACTTTAATTAATTTCGGTATTTTTCAAACAATTTAAAACAAAAAGTCGGTGGTACATTCTGACTGTGTTTTTATCTAAAAAACGCAACCAGAGAAATATTTCATTTTTTACCATCCAAAAATTCATAAAAATGGGTTAGCGTTCGAGCATTCAAACACCCCTCAGTATCCAAGCCTCCTTTTCGAGCCGTCAGAACACCATAGCGAATGTCACTGATACCTGTCGTAGAGTGAGCATCAGGATTGATAGAAATCAGAACGCCTCGTTCTCTTGCATACGGAATCCAAGTCCAATCCAAATCTAAGCGATAAGGGTTGGCATTCAACTCAATCGCCACGTGATTAGCCGCACAGGCATCAATTACTTTGCGATGGTCAATCGGATAACCTTCTCGACTCAGCAGTAAACGCCCTGTTGGATGCCCTAAAATATGCGTAAATGGGTTTTCGATGGCTTTTATGAGGCGTGCTGTCGCTTTTTCTTCATTCATTTTTAGATTCGTATGCACACTGGCAATCACAAAATCGAACCCCCTCAGTATATCGTCGCCATAGTCCAACGAACCGTCGTTCAGAATATCGCACTCGATGCTTTTGAGTATTTTAAAATTGAAAAACTCGCTGTTGAGTTGGTCAATCTCCTGCCATTGCGCCTCAATTCGGTCTTCTTTCAAGCCATTGGCATAAAAAGCAGCCTTCGAGTGGTCGCTGATGCCGATGTATTGATAGCCCAATCGCTGGGCGGTTTCTGCCATTTCACGCGTCGAATGTAATCCATCCGACCACGTCGTATGTGTATGAATCACTCCTTTGATGTCGCCCAAATGAATCAAATTCGGTAATTTATTCGCTTTCGCTAAATCTATAATCGTTTCATTTTCACGTAATTCGGCAGGAATAAAAGGCAGGTGAGCTTTGTCAAATACGGCTTGCTCTGTCGTTAGATGCTTAAAATCTACCCCCTCTCCATCGGAGTCCTTTCGGACAGTATGTTTCACAAAACTGTCCAAAAACGGGCGGCTGGCAGAATATTTGAACACTTTTGAACCAAAATCTTCAATCGCACAGGTGTAGATGATGACAGGAAAGTTATCTTCCGTTTTAGCGAAATAGGAATTTTCGTTTTCTTTTATTAAGGTAAGCGTTTGATTATCAAATATTTGCAGCAAGCTATCAACACCTACAACGAGCAATTCTATTTTTTCTACCACAGGCATCAAACGTCTCAATTCACCGACTTTTTCAATTTTTGCATTCGGGAGTTTCGATTGGATGTGTTTAAGCACCCCCTCAGTCATTTCTTCTGCAACAGCCCAATGCACTTTGTTGCGCGACTTGAGGTAGTATTCGGTGTTTTTGCGAATCTCATCTTGCGTTTTTTTGCCAAACCCATGAAGTTCTATCAAGCGGTTTTCATTGCAAGCGTACAATAGTTCGCCTACGGTTTCGATACCCAATTCTTTCCAAACGGCTTGAATTTTTTTAGGCCCGAAACCTTTAATGTGCAACATGTCCACAACACCCGCAGGCGTTTTGTCGGCGTATTGTCGAAAGGCTTGCATGTCGCCTTTTTGTAATAATTCAATGATTTTTTCGCTCGTGCTTTTGCCAATACCTTTCACAGCATCCATATCCGCTTTCGACATAGTTTCGAGCGGCGTATCGAGCTTTCGCAAGGTGATATAGGCATTTTGGTAAGATTTAATTTTAAATGGGTTTTCATCGTGCAGTTCCATAATGGCTGCTAAATCGGCAAAGGCGCGGGCAATTTCTTTATTCGTCATTTCTCAAAAAGAAGTTTTATTGAAAATTTGCCGAAAGTTAAGGTATTGCCAGTTTATAAAAAACTAAACACGCACAGAAGCCGTTGTTGCGGCATTTTTATTGCGATAAGAATTGAAAAAACTCGCCCAACGCATTTGCAAAACCCCTTTGATGGCTTCACTGAAAATGCTCATGTTCATTTTAGACACGCCTTCCACTCTGTCCACAAACTTAATCGGCACTTCTCGGATTTTGAAACCCAAAGTGTGCGCTGCAAATTTCATTTCGATTTGGAAAGCATAGCCAATAAAACGGATTTTTGATAAATCAATCGCCTCCAAAACCTTGCGCGAGTAACACACAAAACCTGCCGTAGGGTCAGCCACAGGCATCCAAGTGACAGAACGAACATACCACGATGCGCCATAGCTTAGTAGAATGCGATCCCAAGTCCAGTTTTTCACATCGCCTCCTTTCACGTAGCGACTGCCTACACTCATATCGCCCCCCCCCTCAGTACAAGCGCGTACAAGACGAGGTAAATCTTGAGGATTGTGGCTAAAATCTGCATCCATTTCTAAAATATAGTCATAGCCTTGTTCAATACCCCAACGAAAACCTGTGATATAAGCTGTTCCGAGTCCCAACTTACCTTTTCTTTCCAAAATATGAAGCGAGTCAGGGTAGTACGCTTGTTGATTTTTAACCAATTGAGCTGTACCATCAGGCGAGCCGTCGTCCACCACTAAGATATGGAACGGCATTTCGAGGGCAAAAACAGCGTCAATGATTTTGATGATATTTTCTTTCTCGTTGTAAGTCGGTATGATGACAAGATTTCGTGGCACTGTCAATATAGATTCAATATTTAAAGTATCAAAAATGGGTTCATGCGTTGATTCGGCAAAGATATGCCTAAAATCCAATGTATAGTTTCTCAAAGTTACTTTGTTTAAAACGTTATGAAATTCAAATTTTTATGAATTAAGCTTTCCTTAACAACTTATTGAATTATCAAATATCTTACCAAAGAAGTTTTTGAGACGGTAAAGTGGCATATTTTAAAGTTTTCAGAAAAAACACAGTATGGTACTTAATGCCTAAGAATCCTAAAATCTCTGTGAAAAATGCTATTTTTGTGGCGCAAATGTCTTTAAAATTCTCAATTTTTCTTCATAAATGGCAAAAAGACGTAAGACAAATTATTTTTATAGTATCATCAGTGTCGCACTGGTTTTATTTCTTTTGGGCTTTTTTGGCGTGGCTCTGCTTTTTGTGAAGCAACAAGCAGACAGTCAACAAGAAAAAATCAGTATGATGGTCGAACTCAAAGAAGAAGCGGACTCACTGAGTTTGGCTGACCTTAAAATAGGACTGCCAGCAGCTGATTTTGCTCACGAAGTTCGATTTGTCACCAAAGAAGAAGCAGGAGAAATCATGCGACGCAGTTTGGGCGACGAATACATTAGCCCCGATATGCCTTTGCCATTTTACGATGCTTATTCGGTCAACTTGAAACCTAACTGTATGAACAGTGACAGTATTGCCGCCATTTCGCTGCGTTTGAAAGAAAATAAAGCTGTTTCGGATGTGTATATGGATGAAGGTTTGTTGGGCGAAGTCTCAAAAACTGTTCAAAAAATCGCGCTTATTGCTTTCATCATCACGGCTTTGTTCATCATTGTCGTCATCACTTTGATTCACAATACCATCCGACTCAATCTTTACAGCGACCGTTTTATCATCAAAAATATGGAACTCGTGGGTGCGTCGTGGCAATTTATCAGTCGTCCCTACATTCGTCGGGGTATGTGGAATGGTTTTTTGAGTGCGCTCATTGCCATTGGTATCATAGCAACGATTTGGTTTTTTGCGCAAAGAGAAGCACCTGAACTCAATCTTTTGCTCAACAACTATCTGTTTTGGGCTTATGTCGCTGGATTGATTTTGTTGGGTGTACTTATCAGTTGGATCAGTACATTTTATGTTGTTAACAAATATTTGAAAATGCGCGTTGATGAGTTGTATTAAGTAACTGATGTTATACGCAAGCGACAGTTTATGCACTGTTTTTTGCTGCGCAAAAAAAGCGTACAAAAAAAGAACCTATCAAGACCGAAGTTAATTTTTCAATCGCTTGCGATTGAAAAATTAACTTCGGTCTAAAAAATAATTCCTTAGTACGCCTTTTTTGCTTTGCAAAAAACAGTCAGCAACAGTATCTCGTGCGTAACATCAGTAAGTAACTCAAGCGCAATATTAAAAAGTCAAAAGACAATGAGAGATATTGAAAATCAAGAAGATGTAGAGTTGTTGGTGCGCACGTTTTATAGCCGTTTGCTCGACGATGCGTTTATGTCACCGTTTTTTGAAGGTGTGGATTTTGAGCATCATTTTCCAAGAATGATAGGTTTTTGGTCTTTTATTCTGCTCAATACTGAGGGGTTCGGTGGCAACGTATTCGATACACATCGCCGATTGGCGATTGATGAAAGGCATTTTGAACGTTGGATTTCAACTTTCCACAAAACGGTTGATGACTTGTTTATTGGCAATACAGCTGAAAAAGCAAAAGACCAAGCCAGCATCATTGGCTATGGTTTTCAATCAAAAATGCGCTTTTTACGTGGAGAAAATATGCTTTGAAATAAGCAAAAGTCTATGTACAATCGTAGGAAGATTTGACCTCTTCCTACGATTTTTTGTACCCATACGCCTACTTAATTGCCTTCGGTCGTAAAAATATCTACTGTTGAGCCTTTTTTCAGCATTGTACCCGCCACAGGTACAGTTTTGGTGACTCTGGCGGTGTTCTGATTGGTAACAGTTGCATCAGGTGTAACTGTCCCCAACAATAAACCCAAACTTTCCAAGAATAGCGAACACTCGTCGGCTGTTTTGCCAATCAAATTAGGTACTTCAGCCTCGTCAGATTCCCGTTTTGAGATAACAAAATCAACCGTTGAGCCTTGAGGCACTTTAATACCTGGAATGCCACCCAAACTTGTTGTCACGTCTTGACCTTTTACAAGAACTTGTTTTATAGTGCCGTCTGCTAAGTTAGCATCTAAAACTGTATCCACTCGACCTACTTTTACACCTAAAATATTCAAATTGTGTGTATAAAAGCTGATTTCATCACGCCCTGCAATATCGGGTAATTGTACGAGGTCGCCTGCGGCTTTTGTGATTTTGAGGTAGATGGTACGCCCTTCTTTGACCAATGAATTAGGCGCAGGGTTTTGGTCCAACACCAAATCTGCTGGGAAACCTTCGCGATAGAGTGAGTCTGTGATGACAATCTCAAAATCATTTTGCTCTGCTTCACGAATGACTTCTTTGACGTTTCGATTGACATAACTACCAACTTTTGTGGATTCGCCGTGTCTTGAAAAACATTTTACACCCCAAAAAACGAGAAACAATAAGCCCGCGACGATGCCCATCATCTTAGCAAAATTGAACAAAAAAATCTTGCTCGATACAAAATACCAAGCCTCGCGACCAAATGTTTTTGTTTTCTCTACGATATTATCAAAAAAGCTGTTTGCCATTTTGTTGTTGGTTGTTTTATATAATTTCTTCCAATTGTCTTGAATAAAACTCTGTCATCGTCCAGCCGTGTTCGCGCACCATTTGTGGTACAAGACTGGCATCTGTTTGACCTGGGACAGTATTGACTTCCAACATATAAGGTTGATCGTCGGCTTCATTCCAAATAAAATCTATACGGACAATACCACGACAGTTCAAAATTTGATACACTTTGCTGGCAGCCCCCCTCAGTATATTGGCTTGCGTTTCGTCAATGGGCGCAGGAATCAACTCCTCACTCGCCCCTTCATATTTGGCTTCAAAATCGAAAAAAGCTTTTTTTGGACGAATTTCGATGATGGGTAAAACGACAATTTCACTTCTTGTGCGCATCACACCGACCGTAAACTCACGTCCTTTGATGAATTGTTCGACTAAAAGTTGGTCATCTTCCTTAAAACCGCGCTCCAAAGCAGCAGCTAAATCTTCAGGCTTTTCGACGCGACTCATACCGATAGATGAGCCGCCACTATTGGGTTTGACGAAAACAGGCAAGGTCAATTCGTTCAAAATCGCTTCGATACTGAGGGGGTGCGATTTGAAAATATGCAAAGACTTAGCTGTTTTGATACCGCCAAAATTAGCCACTGCCACTGTAAAACGTTTGTTCATGGTCAGAGCAGAAGTAGCTGCATCACAACTTGTGTAAGGGATACCGAGCATATCGAAATAGCTTTGCAACTTGCCGTCTTCGCCCGGAGAACCGTGCAAAATCATCAATACAGCATCAAATTTGATGAGATTTTCGCCAATTGTCAGTGTAAAATCTGAACGATCCACAGGAATTTCTTGTCCATCTTCGGTTTCACAAACCCATTTTTGACGGTCAATAACGATTTTATAAACATTGTATTTTGACCTATCAATATACTTCTCACCCGTTTTTGCCGAAGCGACTGAAATGACATATTCGCCCGTAAATCCGCCCGTGACAAGAGCGATATTTTTTTTGCTCATAACACATTTAATTTTTTTCTGAAAACAGCCCCAATCGAACGCTCAAGTGGGTATAGACTCTCTTTATTTTTTGGCAAAGTTAAAAAAAGGCTTAAATGTAGCCTGACAAAATTTAGTTTCACGACAAATACAGACTAAAAATTACCTTTGCAAACAAAAACCCGACAACAATGAGTTTAACAAAGCATTCTTCTCCTTACGAAGTTCTCAAAATTCGTGATTTTCGCTACTACGTCTTGGGACGCATGGGCATCACTTTTGGCATCAATATCCTTGGTACTGCCGTAGGTTGGCAAATTTATGAACACACCAAAGACGCTCTTTCATTGGGTCTGATTGGCTTGGTGGAGTTCGTTCCGTTCATCATTGTCACGTTGATTGGTGGCTACATTGCCGATATTTTTGACCGCCGTAAAATCATTTTGACCTGTGTTTCGCTCTACTCCTTATGCGCTTTAGGACTTTATTTACTGAGCGATTCTTTTGCGTATATTATTGATAGTGTAGGTGTTACGCCTATTTTCGTCCTCATTGGCGCAACAGGTTTGGTACGTGGTTTCTTAGGGCCAGCTCAATCTGCTTTTGCGGCGCAACTCGTTCCATCAGAGTTGTACGCCAATTCAGCGACGTGGACAACGATGAGTTGGCATATATCGGCTGTGGGTGGACCTGCTGTGGCGGGCTTGTTGTGTGGTTGGCACCATAGTGCGTGGTCATCTTATGCAGTTGTCGTTGCTTTAGCCACGATTGGTTTGGTGTTGATTACGACCGTCAAAAGCCGCCATGCTGCTAAAAATACACTCGATACTGAGGGGGGGCAAAAACAACGCGAAGGCTTTTTCGACAGCGTTCGAGTGGGTCTGAGTTTTGTCAAAAACAATCAATTCCTTTTAGGGGCTTTGGCTTTGGATATGTTTGCGGTGTTGTTTGGTGGCGCGGTGGCGATGTTGCCTGCTTTTGCGAAAGATATTTTGGCTGTCGGTCCTGAAGGGTTTGGTATGCTTCGGACAGCTCCTGCTGTTGGGGCGTTGGTGATGTCGGTTTATTTGGCTTATAATCCGCCTGTCAAAAACGCGGGTGTCAAACTTTTGGTATCGGTGGCGGGCTTTGGTATCTGCACGATTTTATTCGCTTTATCCGATAATTTCATCTTTTCGCTGTTCATGTTGGCAGGCACGGGCTTTTTTGACAACGTGAGTATGGTCATTAGAGGAACGATTGTCTCGCTGTTCACACCCGACGAAATGCGTGGGCGTGTGTCGGCAGTCAACAGTCTATTCATTGGCTCGTCGAATGAGTTAGGTGCATTCGAGTCTGGCTTGGCAGCGCGATTGATGGGTTTAGTGCCTTCAGTGGTTTTTGGCGGTGTGATGACGATGATTGTGGTCGCAACGGCTTGGGTAAAAGCACCTAAACTGAGGGGGTTGGATTTGAGGTGATTCTAAAAAGAGTTATCTACTTTGTGAGACAAGAGTGCTTTTAAAACCATAATTTACTGATAGAAATTTTAAAAGCGTTTAATTACTGAGGGGTATCCATTTGCCAGTGGATACCCCTCAGTAATTTTTATTTTACAACGCTTTAGGTTTTTTATTTCACAAAAGTGTAATAATACTCTTCTGGAAAATCCTCATAAACCCCTGCCAATACCACTTTGCCCTTAGTGGTGGCAATGAGTTTGACGGCTTCATCGAGATTCATAATTGGTTTATCGTTGATGTGGGTGATGACAAATCCGATTTCCATATTTTTATTTTCAATCAAACTGCCTTTGTCAATACTGACCACTTTCACACCTTTTGCACCAATTTTTCGTGTTTCTTGTTGCGTCAAAGGTCTGATATTGCTAATGCCAATTTTTTTGAATGCATCAATATTGCCATCAAACTTTTCGGGTGCAATCAAGGCTGTGCCGTTGCTTTTGTTGCGCAGTTTGATGTTGGCAATCCCTCTTTGCCCTTTGCGGATATACTCGATTTGTACTACTTCACCTGGTGTGTGTCGCCCGACTTGCTCCAACAACTCGGCTTTGTTTTTGATTTTTTGACCATCAATGCCAATGATAATGTCGCCTTGTCGCATACCTGCTTCTTCGGCAGCACTTTTGAGATTGACTTTGAATACAAAAACGCCATTCATCGAATTGTAATCCGCTGACCGAGCCATTGACGGCGACAAATCATTGATTTCGACCCCTAAAAAGCCGCGTTGTACAACACCGTAGTTTTTCAAATCACGAATAACCTTCATCGCTAAATTGACAGGTATGGCAAACGAATAACCTTCGTAACGTCCTGATTTTGTGATGATGGCCGTGTTGATACCCACCAACTCGCCATTTGTGTTGACCAACGCACCACCTGAGTTGCCAGGGTTGACAGCGGCATCGCTCTGTATGAAAGACTCTATCGAGTAACTGTCTTCCAAAATATTGATGCTGCGACCTTTAGCCGATACAATGCCCGCCGTGACCGTAGATTCTAAATTGAACGGATTGCCAACAGCCAGCACCCACTCGCCGACACGAATGCTGTCCGAATTGCCAAAGCGAACAGGTTGCAAACGTTGAGCATCTACTTTTATCAAAGCCAAATCGGTGGAAGGGTCAGAGCCGACAATTTTAGCATTATACTCACGTTTGTCGTCCAAGGTTACTTGAATATCTGTGGCATCAGCAACGACATGATTGTTTGTCACGATGTATCCATCAGCCGAAATGATAACACCTGAGCCTGTGGACGCACCGACGATGCCATCGTTCCAAAAGTTGTCAGCACCACCGCTCGTCAACGCTTTGATATTGACTACTGAGGGGGTGATAGACTCTGCCGCCGAAATAAAGTTGGTCGGTGCACTCGACAAAAACTTGCGTTGTACAGCACCCGACAAATTATAGTCCGTGAAGTTCGCATAACGTGCATTCGACGCATCGCGCAACATGACCTCGCGAGGTGGCTCAAAATAATGCAGTGTTAATACTGTAATGACGGCTGTTACCAATGAAGCACTGACAGCAATGAGGATTGTTTTGTGGTTGTTGTTCATCTCTATCATCGGACAAAACTTTCTGTTATGCTAAATTTATGATTCTCAAATCTATTCTGACTTTATCCTTTTCGACTCGTAAAAGTAAACCCAAAAACGGAATATTTCAAAATCTTTTATCTATTTTGATAATATTTTTGACAAAAGATCTATTACTGAATGGTTGGTGAATGATGAATACAGGTTGATGATTTTTTATTTTGGAAATAACTAAGCGACAATGATTTATGGACTTTAGCGATGTCATCGAATTTTTCTTCTTTACCAATATTCTTTCACATACAAGCAATAACGAAATAAAAGGATTTTTTGTTATTACAATTGCGTATTTTTTTGAGGTCAATAAGCTGATAATCAATTTTTTAGGAAATATCTTAGAAACCCTTTTAAAATCTTAATCAGAAAGGTTTAGACTGTTTTGTGCTGCGCACAAAAGCGTATAGGAAAAATGACTTCAATCCTTTTTCTCTAAAGCCCGCCTTTCGTCTAAAAGACTCGCTCGGAGAACAAAGCGAGAGACCGTAGGTATAAAGAGATAGTGACGTTTAAAACAGCTTCTTAGTAGTTCAAGTGAGTAGATGAATCCATAAAAAATTATTTTCTTGTTCAAAAAATTAATATTTTAGTCTGTTTATTTACAAATCAATTATATTTGTATTAACTTTACTACTGAAACTTTTGTTACTTCTTTTTGTTCTAACAATAAAAAGAAAATGGCAAATCTGTTTCAATTAGCTCTACCCAATTCCAAAACACTCGATACAATCATCGAGCAACAGAAAAACGCTAAACTCAACTACTCAAAAGACAATCTATCAGGCTTTGACTTCGATAAAAACCAAATTTATTTAGGGACTGGCGACAATGTGTGGCAAGCTGCCAAAAAAGCTATGACAAGTTGGGCAATGTTTCCAAATGGTTGGACTCGTATTTACTATCAAAATCCAATATTCACTGAGGGGGACATTGTCGTGTTGTGTGCAAGAGTCTTTGGTATTTGGTGGCTCAACGCATCGCGCATTATTACGGTTATTGACGACGACCAACATTTTGGTTTTGCTTATGGCACATTGCCACATCATGTAGAAAAAGGGGAAGAACTTTTCCAAGTTTATCGCAATGAGCAAGGTGAGGTTTTTTATAACCTCACAGCTTTTTCAAAACCCAATTTTTGGCCTGTTCGTTGGACATATCCGCTTTCACGTCGTTTCCAGAAGCGATTTGTGAGAGACTCTTTAAATAATGTAAAACTATCTACAAGTGAACGAATCAACGAGCCCTATTTACCTTAAACTCACTTCGCCAATACACCCCCTCAGTATTGCGTTCAAACTGAGTATAACTTTAACAATTGCTCTCTGCATTAACTCCAAACCCACACAATCCACTTGGGCCATCGTTATGGTTTTATTTGCAGCATTTATCTTAGTGCCTATCGGCTATGATTTGCTCCGAACAAAACAATCACAATTTTATTTAAATGCCGACGGCTTGGCTTGGCATCTGCCTTGCACACTTCTCTTGGCTTTTAGTTTCGTTTTGGAACGAGGTACAGTAGCTGGTATTTTCACGCTACCCTACATTGCTTGGTGCATCGAGGCTGTCTTGATGGGGCTAAAATTGAGTTCAAAATTCTCTTTTTGGGGCGTTTTTTTCACTTTTATATTCCTATCAGTGGGTGCATTTTGGTTGGTTCTCGACCGTTTTGACCTACAACCTTTGGGGTTCTCAAAGTGGATTGTGATTTTGACAGGCGTTCATTTCCATTATGCAGGCTTTACTCTTATGACTGTTTTGCTGCTGTATCACTTCTACAAAAGTCAGCAAAAAATCACGACTTACCTCATTTCTGGAGTCACATTGGGGGTCATATTCACGGCTTTAGGTATCACAGCGACACAGATGGGCTATGGTTTGGGTTTAGAAACATTCTCTGGCATCTGGATGGCAACAGTAGTGATTGGAGTAGGTTTGTTCTATATCCAAAACAGTTGGCACGAAAACAATCCCGTTCGCACTTTGTGGCTCGTAGGCAGCATTTGTTTGATTTTAGCTATGGTTTTAGCGGGTTTGTATGCAGGTCGCTCTATTTTTCCGCTCGATGTACTCACACTGTCTTTCATGCAAGCCGTTCACGGGACACTGAATGCACTCGGATTCGGCACATTGATGCTGATAGGTTGGGCTTTGAAAAAATAAACCTATTCTTCACTTCCAACTAAAAAACAAAGGTCTTACTTGCAAAATAAGCATTTTAGCCGAACATTTGTTGCTGATAGGCGTTCAAACAAGGTGTGTGTGTTGTGGGTGCAGTTGTTCTCACCCCTCAGTATAATATCGTTTTGTAGAGGATTATGAATGACGAACAAAGATTTTTTATTTTTGACGTGTTTGGCTATCAATGATTTACAATCTGATTGGAACACCTATACATAAGACTATTCTGCAAAACTTATTCAATCCATGCAATCTGTGATACTCAGCTAAAACACTGGTCAATACATGAAAGACAAAGTAACGCTCGCTTTTAAGAGCTTAGAATACGACATTGAAGATTATAAATTCTTTTACAACGAAATGACACCGCCACTGTTTGTCACTTCTGTCACGATTACTGTACCAAAGGATATTTTCCCACACAAATTGGGCATCGGTCTGCCGCTTCAAACGGCTCTCGACAATGTGGAAAAAAACAACAGTGGCATGGTAAAATACATCAAAAAAGTCATTGAAGGATACAGTGACCAACCACAAAGCGAACTCCTCGCCTTTGAATCACTGGAACACGACGGTTTTGATATGAAACAATACTTCACCTATATGCTGTCCGAAATCTCCATGACTATCGAAAAAAAGCAATAGCCTCACTGCCTCATCGCAGCATATTTGTCAAACAAAGCCTTGAATTGGTCTTTATACACCGTTTCTTGAATGCCTTTCCAACGCCTATTATTTCTATAATTCTCAACATTGGCTTTTGTCAAAGGTTTTTGGTTTTTCAAAGCCAATTCTAAACCTCTGAAAAACTGTGTCGTATCGCCAAAATGCAGCATGACTTCGGCATACGAATCGCAAATATTCCCATCCAATTGATTGGCATTCAGCGCATCTGTGATGTAGCGTTTCGCTGCCTCTGCGTTCTCCTGCTTGAGGTAGAAGTAGGCCAAGGTATTGTAGATGTACACGCTTTGTGGCATGATGGCACGCGATTTTTGGAAGTGTTTTTCAAGCACTTTGGGATTCTCCAACTTGCATTGATTGGCCAGATAAGCGGCGTTGCAAAGCATCAATCCCATCACCTGTTTTTTGTCAAAATAAGCACTTCTCAACTGATTTTCTTTGCGTTCGGCTTCTTTTGCCGTCTGAAAAGCCTGTTTTGCGAGCGACTCGATGGCTGGAATATTGTCGTAGCCATAGCCCAAATGTGTGAATCCTGCCTTGGTCATCAAGATGCTTACCTCCATCGCATAGCCTGCAATATCTTTCGGATAACGTTGCCGCAACTCCTGCGCTTTTTCCAGCGCATAGTCGAACAGTTCAACACTATTGGTCGCAATGGCTTTGCTGAGGTATAAATTAGCCCAGTTCGACAAAGTTTGGATGTGGTCTTGGTCGGTGGCTTCGGGTAGGTTGGTTTGCTTGAAGTCCAATTCTGCCAACAGGGCTTCCGCCTCGTCAAATTGTCTTTTTTGAATCAAATAATTGACCAAATACTGAGGGGTCGTCTGGCGTGTCAAGTACAATGCGGCTTGATAAAACAAAGAATCCAGCGGCGCATTTTCGGAAATAGAAACCGTCCGCAATGGCTCATCGGGCATCTGAATAAACATAGTCATTTGTGCATTCGCATTCACGATATAGCCCGTTATCAGCTTGTCTTCGATGCCAAACAGGGTTTTACCTGCATCAAACAGCCCTTTTATGTCAAAATCTTTGCGCTCGCTCCCATCAGCTATGCGCAATTGTGTTTTCAGACGCGCCTTGTCGTTCTGCCGACAGGCACTCGTGCGGCTCGTGCTGCTGTCTTTGGGGTAAATGATTTGCAACATCTCCGAAATCACTTTCGCCACCACGGTCTCGCCACGATAACCTTGTCGCTCCATATCGGGTGGCACTGTAAAGGCTTTGATGACGTACACATCATTTTCTGACAGACTCCGAAACTTCCACACAGCCCAAACAATGAGCAATGCCACACTCAATCGCCAAGCAAAAAGCAATAGCGTGTTCGACTTTTTCGCGAATTTATCCAAAGATATGTCTCGAAACCACGTGATAAAACCCGTTAACAAGGTGCGTAATTTGTCCATTGCAGTATTTCGGTTTGATAGTAAGAATCAAATTGACGGCGAAAATAATGCAATAGCTGGCACTTTTTTATAATTTTACCCCCTCAGTATTTTTTTCTAAAACAAAAAAAACATCATGGCAAAACTCAAATTATCAGATTTTAAGAAATTCGTTTCTCAGATGTCGGGTGACGAAGCCAAAGAAGAATTGATAAAATTGGCGGGCAAAATAAGCCAAGTTCAGGACTATTACGCTCAAGAGTTAATGAGTCCACAAGACAGAAGGGTCGTCTTGGACAGTTACAAAAAGAAAATTTATAACCAGTTCTGGACAAGGGGCGGCAATCCGCGCAATACCAGCAATGCAGAGGTTAGAAAAATCATTACAGAGTTTGAGAAAATATCGGTTATGCCGACCGAAGTCATTGAGTTGTTACTTTACAGAGTGGATTTAGCCATTGACCAAGCCAATCAATTCGGTGGCTTACCCGACAATGATTACAACGCCGCACTGAATGCTTATGAAAAAGCTTTAAAAATCATCGTCAAAGAACATTTGGAAAGTCAGTTCGCCAACCAATGTGAAGAAATCGCGAAATTCAGAGACAATATGGACTATTGGGTCATGGAACAGATGCAAGAATTAAACTCAAGCTACTTAAATATTTGATATTCCCCCCCTCAGTAAAGGAGTCCTTTCGGACAATAAAATATCAAAATAAGAATGAAAATCGCCCCCCGAAAGATTTTATGATTGCCCCGAAAGATTTTATGATTGCCCCGAAAGATTTTATGATTGCCCCAAAAGATTTTATGATTGCCCCAAAAGATTTTATGATTGCCCCGAAAGATTTTATGATTGCCCCAAAAGATTTTATGATTGCCCCGAAAGATTTTATGATTGCCCCGAAAGATTTTATGATTGCCCCGAAAGATTTTATGATTGCCCCAAAAGATTTTATGATTGCCCCAAATCAATGACAAAATGGGCAAAACAAGAGAGTGTTCACAAAACTGTGTCAATACAAAATCTAATTACCTTTGTAAATGGAAAAGACATTTAATTTTGAGCACTACAAGAGCGAAGCAGTATCAGGACTGCTGAATGGTCAGCCGTTAACAGGAAAAGACGGAGTA